>JAJZEA010000038.1 GCA_021851335.1 Acidobacteriota bacterium
GCCGTGCTGCTTTCCATCACGGTTGCGGCCATCGTGGTCGCGCAGGACTGGCGCAAAATTCACTTCCGCAGCGCAGGCGGACTGCTTCTGGCCACTGCCTTGGGCACGCCCGTTGGTCTGCTTCTACTTCGACTCTTGCCCGCCAGCGCACTCCGCCTCGGGCTTGCCGTCTTCCTGCTGCTCTATTGCCTGTGGTCGCTCACGGGCCGAGCCGACGCCAGGCATCTCGATCGCGACCATGGATTTCTGCTTGCTGTCTGCGGATTTCTTGCCGGTGTCTGCGGCGGAGCCTGCGGCATGAACGGTCCGCCGCTGGTTGTCTATGGCACGCTGCGCCGCTGGAGCGCGCAGCACTTCCGTGCCACGCTTCAGGCCTATTTTCTGCCCGCCAGCCTGATGGTCGCCATCGGCTATCGCGCTGCCGGACTCTGGACGCCCAGCGTCACGCACAACTATCTGCTGAGCTTGCCGGTACTGCTTCCGGCTCTGCTGCTGGGCAGATTTCTCAACAGCAGAATCCGCGGCAACGCCTTCCAGCGCATTCTTTATCTTGGCCTCATCGCAGTTGCGCTGCTGCTGCTTCGTTCATCCTTGTCTGGCTGATCGCTGGAGCCTGTTTCATACATAAGCGAAAGCCAGAAGCCGCCCGGATCAACCCCGCGATCAAAGCGGGCTGACGAACCGCGACGAAGCCACCGAGGTATAGATGAAACACGCTCTACGGCGCGCTGGCCGGCAACATCGTCGCCGTCGAGCCATATCGCTGATAGTCGCTGTAACTGGCATCAAAAACCTTGTGCCACTTCTGGTCTTCAGAAACCAGTTCCGCATGAATCCGCAGCGGCAGCAGCGCAGTTTCCTCTCCCATCTTCTGCGGAGCATAGTCATACATAAAACCGATTTCCATCCCGGGTTTCAGGTCTTTCCGCGGCTGCACCGGACGTTCAATATGTATCATCTGCATCGTCTGCGCATCGAGCGTGATGCGCATAATTTCGCCCAGATTGGCGTCCTTGCAGAAGTGCGTGTCGGCAAGCGTAAGCGGATGAATCCATCGCTCGATCAGAATGGACCCCGGCCCGGATGGCAGCAGCTTATAAGAAACACAATGAACCGAAACAGGCAGAATCGACGGGTTCTGGTTGGTGAAGACATCTGTCAGATAAAGTGGAATATTCTTCGGCGTCTTGGATACAGGCTTGCCATTTTCCGTCAGGAATTTCGCCTCTTCCGTTACGCGATCGAGGAATTTGGGAAGCGGACGGTGCGTCATGCGGATATGCGCAGTGAAGTGGACTTCTCGTTTAAGCTTCTGTCCGTCATACCACCGCGAATCCCCCTGTTCCATCCCGATCACATTGGGCAGCAGCGTAGTGTAGCGAGCAAGCTGGAGCCGTGCCTTCTGCAGAATGGCATCGAGTCCATCCGAAGTATTTGCTCGTTCCGCCTGCGGCGACGTTACAGTCTGGCTCGACGCCGGACCCGGTGTCTGCGATTGCGCCTGCGATTGCGGCAGGCAGCAAAATGCTTCCGCTATCATCGCCGCAGCCACAAATAACCGTCTCGTTCGGCCTTTGATCATTCGTGCCTCTATTGTAGAACAAGTTGACGTCAAGCAGGTACGCGTTCGCAACAGATTCAGAATTTACAGCGTCGCAGGCTCCGCTTTGCGCAGCCCGCAGAGCGCTCCCCACGCATCAAACGCCGCCAGCGCCTGCTCACAGACCAGCCTATGCCGCTCCTTCTTGTCGCGAATGCGTTTGCGCGTCTCCTCATCCAGATGCGGCAACAGGTCAAAGGTGATATTTGCAGGCTGGAAGTGTTTTGCCTCAGCCTGCGTGATGTAGTGCGTCAGCGAACCGAGCGCCGTCGCACGCGGCGCCGGTGTTGGCTCTTCGCCGTGCCTCAGCGCTGCGGCATAGATGCCGACGAGCAATCCCGAGGCCATCGATTCGGTATAACCCTCCACGCCGGAGATCTGTCCGGCGAAGAGCAGGTCCGGACGCGTACGCAGCCGCAGGCACGCATCCAGCAGCCGCGGCGAGCAGATGTACGTGTTGCGATGAATCTGTCCAAAGCGTAGAAACTTCGCGTTCTCCAGTCCGGGAATCATGCGCAGAATGCGCGCCTGTTCGCCGAACTTCAGATGATTCTGGAAGCCCACGAGATTGTAGCTGTCCGCGCGCAGATTTTCCTGTCGCAACTGCACCACCGCCCACGGCGTTTTGCCGGTGCGCGGATCGCGCAGGCCGACCGGCTTCATCGGGCCAAAGCGCAGCGTATCCGGCCCGCGCCGCGCCAGCACCTCGATCGGCAGGCAGCCCTCGAAGTACTCCGCTTTTTCCCACTCCCGCGCCTCGGCCAACTCAGCCGTCACCAGCGCGTTCAGAAACGCCTCATACTCCTCGCGCGTCATCGGGCAGTTGATGTAATCCGCGGTGCCCTTGTCCCAGCGCGCGGCAAAGTACACGCGGCTCATATCAATCGAGTCCGCCTCCACAATCGGCGAAATCGAATCGTAAAACGCCAGATGCTCGCTGCCCGTCAGCCGCGCAATCTCCATGCTCAGCGCATCGGAGGTCAGCGGTCCGGTCGCGACGATGGTGAGCGCGTAACCGCCTGGCTCCAGCGTCGTCACCTCTTCGCGCACCACGCGAATCCGCGGCTCCCGCACAATCGCCTCGGCAATCCGCCGCGAAAACTCGACGCGATCCACGGCCAGCGCGTGGCCCGCCGGAACCGCCGTCGCGTCGGCCAGATCCAACAAGCGAGAACCGGCGCGGCGCATCTCCTGCTTCAGCAGCCACGGTGCCGTATTCGGCGACTCGCTCTTCAGCGAATTCGAGCAGACCAGCTCGCCAAACTCCGTGGTCTGGTGCGCTGGTGTCAGAATTGCTTTTCCGTCCACCTCGCGCCGCATCTCAAACAGGTCGACGCTGCATCCAAGGCGCGCCGCCGTCAGCGCCGCTTCCGGCCCAGCGAGTCCGCCGCCAATGACTCGTATGCGCGGCTCGCTCACGCCTCATCCTCCGCGCGGCTCACGCCTGGTGCAAGCTCAGCCAGTCGGCCAATCGCCTCCGGCTCCATCCGCACATTCCGCCACTCGTCCAGAAACTGCCCGCCCAGCGATCGATAAAAATCCACCGCCGGCGTATTCCAGTCCAGCACCTGCCACTGCAATCGCGGACATCCCTGCTCCCGCGCTACCGCGGCCACCTGCGCCAGCAGCGCCTTGCCGATCCCCCGACCGCGCATCTCCGTATGG
This sequence comes from Acidobacteriota bacterium, assembly GCA_021851335.1. Lineage (GTDB taxonomy): Bacteria > Acidobacteriota > Terriglobia > Terriglobales > Acidobacteriaceae > Acidicapsa. The sequence goes on from JAJZEA010000038.1 coordinate 3,266, forward strand.
ACATAAATATCCTCCAGATGAATCCCCGGTCGCCCCGTCCACGTCGAGTAGTTGTAAAAGTAAAGCGCAAACCCCGCAGGCTTCGCGTCCCACTCCGCGATCAGGCAGTGGTAGTAGGCTCGCGGGCCAAATCCATCCCTCAGCAGCCCCTCTTCGGTCGCCGTCACCGCATCCGGCTCCCGTTCAAACGCCGCCAGCGCGCGTATGAATTCCAGAATCAGCGGCACATCCGCAGCAGTAGCGTTGCGCAGGGAAAGCATCGTTCTCTCAATCATCGTTCTCTATTGTAGGCCGTGACCTTTGCCACCGATGGCATTATTTGTCCTTGCCTTTGTCCTTGCCTTTCTTGTTGCCCTTCCCTCAGGGAATCTGCTGTTGCCCTCATTCCGGAAGCAAACCCACTCTTCGCCGACATTTCCCCTTGACTCCCGCTCCCAACCCGCGCTACGTTCATCTCAGTTCGCTCTTGCGGTTCTTTTCCGCCTGCTGATGCAAGAGGATGCACGGTATCCATTTCTCAGGCAAATCTGAGTCCCGCAGTTCGCGGTTTTCTTTGCCCTGGAAATCTCGTCGAAAGGATACACTCCCCTGTGAAAGCCAGATTGATCCCCCCAGCAAGTTTGTAGCCATCCTTTGCCTGCTGGCCTTTGCGTACGTAACACAGTCGGCAAAAGCTCAGCAATCGCAACAATCCACGGCCCAGTCAGATCACGCAGCCAGGGAAGCATGGCGTAGGTCCATGAAGAAAACTCCGCTCCCAAAGCATGGATGCTTCAACGTGAAGTACCCGAGCACGCAGTGGCAGGAGCAGCCCTGCACAAAAGCGCCAAATATTCCATTCATGCCAAAGCAAGGGGCTGTGCCCCAGAGTGTCGGAAACGGTAATGATTTTGTTGCCGAAGTTACGGCAGGATTAATTTCTTCGGCTGAGGGGACACTCCTAAATTCAGGCGGTCTCACGACAGAAAGTGGATATATCGGCAATCAACCACCTTCTTATCTCAACTCATTTTCGCTTCAACTCAATTCCAACGTATTTTCCAACACTCCACTCTGTAGTGGTGCATCTGACCCGTCACAGTGTCTGGGCTGGCAGCAGTTTGTGTTCGCTGAAGGAAACAGTGGGAATGCGCAAGTTTTTATGCAGTACTGGCTGCTTTCTTATGGAGCAAACTGTCCGCCAAATTGGATATCATCAACAATTGCAGGTGGAGGAATGAATTGCTATATCAGCAGTTCCGCAGTAAGCGTTCCAGCTTTGCAAGCTATGAATCTGCAGGGTATAGTTCTGTCAGGCAGTACTGCTAACGGCACAGATACTGTCATGTTGGGTAACTCTTCCAACGATTCGCTTTACTCTTTTGGGCAGGAAAACCTCCTAAACTTGGATCAAAACTGGGCAGAAGCAGAATTTAATGTATTAGGTGACGGATCATTTAGTGAAGCTAACATTAATAGTGGTTCGACATTTCTCGTTCAGACGAGCGTGACAAACGGAACAACCAATGCCCCTGTCTGCCTTGGCCCTCAAGGAGCAGGCACAACAGGCGAAACCAATAATCTTAGTCTGATTCCACAGTCCGCGCCGGTCTGCTGTCCCTACGGCGGCGCCTCTCCATCGATTCAGTTTCTTGAGAGCAATGCCTCCGGCGCGACGGCGACATGCGGCGCAAACGGTTTGGAGAGCAACATTGGACCGGATCCCCATTCAGCCAACGGCAGCGCGACAATGATCACACACCCGATCATCCAGGGCGAAATACGCGTTCTGTACAGCGCCACGCTGGAGGACAGCACTTCTGGAGCCTCGATCACCTATCAGCTTTTCGACTCATGTGGTGATTCTCTTGGCGGTGCGACAGTGAGTCCCGGTACTACGGTTTCCTATCTTGATACCGAGATCAATGGAGAATCGTGCACGTATGGAATTCACGGCACCATGTACGCTACTCAGCCGGGATCCGTACCGAGTTCACTCGTCGGAATTGTTTTTTAGCCTTCAGAATATTGCGGTCAAATTTTCCTGTCTGTATGCCATGAGAACGGCGAACTGAAGTTCGATCTGGCTGAACGAGAACACTGAAATTATGGGCCGCCTGAGCGAAGCTCTGAACTATGAGAGGAAATACGATGAAAAACCGATTGTTTGGGTTCGTGCTTATAGGTTTTGCCTTGGCAATGACGCACCTGGCCAGTGCTCAGACTGATGTGGGGCTGAGTGCGTACGGAGCCTTCAATGGCCTTGGGAAAACCACGAACATCAGCAGTGCATATTTGAACCCAGCCAATGCCATGGGCGGAATGCTGGAAGTTCGCCACATCCACAGTCCCATGATTGGCTTCGAGGCCACCTACTCTTTGAACCGCGCCAACCAGCGCTATGTCTCTTTTTTTAGCCCCGTATCCTCTGGACCAGTGAACGGTGAGTTTTCGATTTCCGCACTTTCCCATGAAATCGCAGGTGACTGGGTTTTCACCGACTCTTTGACGAAGTCGAAGTCCGTTCAAATCTTTACCGTGGTTGGCGCAGGTGTTCAGATCACAGTGCCGAGTGGAGGCGCGAGCAACACGCAGAGTTCGAGGACGGCGGCATATCTCTATGGAGTGGGCGTGGACTGGCAGCGGTTTCGACACCTTGGCCTGCGCGCGCAGTATCGTGGCGATATCCACAAAGCGCCACAGATCAATACACGGTTTCCTACTCCGAACTCCTACATCCACACGGCCGAGCCGATGGTCGGTGTCTATTATCGATTTTGACGGCGATGCGCAGGGAGGAAATCATGCTGAGGAAGCGATGGGTGGCGTTCACGCTGGGGATAGTAGCGCTGGCTGCGCTCGGCGGCGCAGTTGCGCAGGCGCAGACGGGCAAGCAAACCCGGACGGAGGACGACTTCGGGGACATCGCGGTCAGCTTGTTTGGCGCACTGAACGGCACGGTGACCAATAACAACACCCTGCAGCAGGTTCCTGGCGACTCCGTGGGAGCGATGCTGGAAGTGCGGATCATTCACAGTTCCCTGGTGGGGTTTGAAGGGACCTACAGCTACACCCGTCCGAGCGATACGGCCTTGATATGTCTGACTGGAACTCCCGCGGGTTCGCAGATACCCTGCCCTACACTCGCCCCTTTCTCGACGGCAACGCAGCAGATCACGGGCGACTGGATCGTCTCCAGACGGCTGGGACATTTCAGGCCTTTTGCGCTGGCCGGGCTGGGCGGCGTTTTTAGCGCGAATCCGCAGAACAGTGTCTATACGCAAGGCTCCGCAAATATGGCCTACGTTTACGGCGTGGGAACAGACTGGCGCGTGCTGCCACGGATCGGGCTGCGCTTCCAGTACCGCGGCAACTTCTACAAGCTGCCCAATATCAGCCGGGAGTTCGCATCCTCCAGCGCCTTCATGCACTCCGCCGAACCCATGATCGGCGTCTACTACCGCTTCTGATATCTGCCCCGGCTGAGAACATGGCTTCCCCCCAAAGCGATACCATAAAACCATGCACACGACGGCCACTCCATCCACCGCTCGGCCCCGCTCCGTCGTCTGTCTATCTGGCGGCATGGATAGCTGCGTCACCGCGGCGCTGGCTGTGCGCGATACGGAAGCCTACGGCATCCACTTCAGCTATGGCCAGCGCACAGAAGCGCGCGAACTTGACGCCGCTCGCGCCGTCGCCGAGCGCCTGGGACTGCGCCAGTTCCTGCCTCTGCGCATTGATCTCTTTCGCATCATCGGCGGCTCGGCGCTCACCGATGAAGCGATCGCCGTGCCCGACGCCGGAGATACGATTGGCGCGGAAATTCCCGTGACCTACGTTCCGTTTCGCAACGCGCATTTTCTCTCCGCCGCCGTCAGCTGGGCGGAAGTTCTCGGGGCAACCCGCGTCTACATCGGAGCCGTCGAACAGGATAGCTCCGGTTATCCCGACTGCCGACCGGCTTACTACGAAGCATTTCAGCGGTTGATTCAAACCGGGACCAGAGACGGCGAGATTCAGGTCGTTACGCCACTCATTCAACTTTCCAAGACGGAAATCATTCGCCTTGGCCTTGAATCCAATGCACCTTTGGAGTTAACGTGGTCCTGCTACAGAAATGCGCAGTCGGCCTGCGGCGTATGCGAGAGCTGCGTCCTCCGGCTGAGGGCTTTTGATGCGGCGCAGGTGCCCGATCCGATACCCTATCAGAAGCCAGGCACGGCAAAGGGCAGTGAAGCTGCGACGATCCAGGCCTGAACGAAAAGAAACGATTCTTAAAAAATCGCAATCCGAGCACAAATCAACCGCTGCGGACTGCCAGGAGACGACGATGAAATCCAGATTCCTGCTTTTTCTTATTGCAGTATTTGCACTTGGGGCCACCCTGCTTGCCCAGCAGCCCACGCCCACTGGCAAGATTCACGGTCACGTCACGGACCCAACAGGAGTGCCTCGTGGCAGCGGAACAGCAGTGCTTTCCACCGACGGCGGCAAGACCATCAAGTACAGCTTTCCGGTGAATGCTTCTGGGGACTACACCGGCGCGGGCATTGCTCCGGGAACGTATCAGCTTCTGCTCGCGCTGCCGGACACGCCGCCGGGGAAGTATGTGGATGAGGTGCCGAATGTGAAGGTTGAGGCGGACCAGGATGTGGCTGCTGACTTTGATATGTCGCGCAAGGAGTACATTGACAAGCTCAGCCCTGAGATGCAGAAGCAGGTTGAAGAGTACAAGCAAAAAAACACCGAAGTGATGAAGTCGAACCAGATGATCAAGGTGCTGAACGCTGATCTGGCCAAGGCGCGCGCCGACATTCATGATGGTGACCAGGCTGCCACCACTGCCGCGCAGGCTCTGGGCGCCTCGGCATCCAAGGCCGATCTTGCCGCCAAAATCGCCGCCATCAAGACGGAAAAGTATGGCGAAGCGGAGACGCTCATGAAGAAGGACACCGCGCTCAAGCCGGATGCGAGCATCCTGTTTGTTGAGCTTGGCAATGCGGAAAACGGCCTGGGCAAATACGACGATGCCATCACCGCGTTCAAGAAGGCGTTGGATACCGACGCGGCAACCAAGAAGCCGAATCCGGATCTGCAGGGCGCGGCACAGAGCGGCATTGGAACGGCGCTGATTCATGAGAAGAAGTCGGCGGATGCAGAGGCCGCATTTGATGCAGCCGCGAAAGCTGCTCCGGCACAGGCGTCAATCTACTACGCCAACGAAGTGAAGCTCTTCTATTCCATGAACAGCACGGGCGCAATGAGCGATCCAGATGGGCAGATTGCAGCGGCGGACAAGGCGATTGCGGCTACTCCCGCGTCAAATACGCCGGCCTACGCCATTCTGTATTACCTGAAGGCGCAGGCGCTGACGCAGAAGGCGACCTTTGATGCCAAGACGCAGAAGATTGTGCTGCCGCCGGGAACGGTCGATGCATATCAGAAGTATCTTTCCATCGACCCGAATGGCATGTTTGCCAAAGATGCAACGGACGTGCTGACTTCGGCTGGTGAAAAGATACAGACGCACTACCGCGCTCGGAAGTAACTTCAAAACACGAGAGCCGGAGCGGGCCACTGCTTGCAGTGGCCCGTTTTGTTTGCAGTGCATCTTTTACAATCAGTTTTTGGGGTTGATCCGGCAGTTGATTGGGATCTGAGGTTTTTCACTTGTCCACAACAGGGAAAACACCGTCGCAGGGGTTTCGAGAATCCACAGCCTCTGCTGCACTCGTTCGCTTTCAGGATGCTATCGAGCAGATTCATCGCTATGTTGCTTTTCATGCTGCGGGCCAGCCGATTCCGTCTTCGGCCAGTGAATCTGCGGAAAGTACAGTTGTTGCATCGGCTCACCAGCCTCTCCAGATTTCGCCTTCGTCAGCGTCTTTTGCCGCGGTGCGTTCGTGGTATGGATTTCCATCGGGTGGCGGCTTTCGTCCACCGCTGACGCGCCCGAACTTTCTGCCAGATTTTCTGGGAACAGGCAACGGAACGGTTCCGCTGCGGGCAGGGCGACGCTCTCCGGTTCGGCTGCCACTTCATCAGGTGGCTGGCCGTGTGCTGGCCTCTGAAATTAGGGCTGAGCGCGATCAGCCACCTTTTGTGCGCGCGACGCGGGATGGCTTTGCCTGTCGCGCTGCCGAGGCGAATACGCATCAGTTTCTGCTGCTGGCCGCGAGTATCCGCGCTGGACAGCATTTTGTCGGCGCACTCAGGCCGGGTGAGGCGTGCGAGATTATGACGGGCGCGCCGGTGCCAGCGGGCGCCGATGCTGTTCTGATGGTGGAGCATTGTGAACAGGCATCGAACTGTGTGCGCCTGGCAGAGGAATACACAATTTCTGCTGGAGAGAACATTGTGCCTCAGGCTGCGGAGGCTCGCATGGGCGACGTACTGGTTCCTCCCGGATCGTGGCTTCAGGCACACCAGATCGCACTGGCGGCGCAGCATGGCTACCGAGATCTGGCGGTTTCGCCACGGCCTCGCGTGGCAATCCTGACCACCGGCGATGAACTTGTGCCGCTAACGCAGCAACCGGGTCCAGCGCAGATTCGCAACTCGAATGCTCCGATGCTTGCCGCTATGGTGACGGCGATGGGTGGTGACCCGGTTGTGCTTCCAACCGCTGCCGACAGCTCGGAAGCGCTGGACGATTGCCTGCGTCAGGCTATGGATTCCGACCTGCTGCTTCTGAGCGGCGGCATCTCTGTGGGCCGATTCGATCTGGTGGAAGCGGCATTGACCCGAGCGGGTGCGCGATTTTTCTTTGGCCGTGTCGCGATTCAGCCAGGCAAGCCTGTCGCCTTTGGGCAGTTTCCTCGAACGGTAGACGATAGTGAAGGGGATCCGTTGCCGTTTCTTGCGCTTCCCGGCAATCCGATTTCGACGGCAGTCACGTTTCAGCTTTTTGCAGCACCGCTGCTGGCGGGGCTGGCTGGCTGCACGGAGGTTTTGCCTCGATTTGCGCTGGCTCAGTTTACCGGCAAGTGGCAGGGTCGTCCTGGACTTACTCGCTTTTTGCCGGCTGCGTGCGATTTTTCCGCTTCGCCACAGGTACGCCTTGTGCCCTGGCAAGGATCCGGGGATCTGGCCGCACTGGCTCGCTCAAACTGCTTTGTCGCCATCGCCGAAGAGGCCAATTCGATCGATGACGGCAGCATCGTGTCGATTCTGCTTATTTGATCTCTTCCGCGATTTTTTCCGCAGAAATCGCGGTCTGTCCTGTTGCGGGCGGCATGTTCTCCTGCTGCATATCCTTTCGCTGCATGCGGAGTAGAATCCAGATGCCGAGTCCGGCGAGCAGCAGAAGAAGAACGGCAGCCATCACCCAGCCATGACGATGAATGGCGACGCCAATCCACCCCACGACTCCCGGGCCAAAGCGCAGCACCAGAGCCGAAAGCAGGAGCCAGCGTACGACTCGGCCGCAGAAGACGGCGACCACGAATGGGACAACACGCATCTCAAAGACGCCAGCGGCAAAGACAAAAGCCTTCCAGGGAGTAGGTGGAGGCAGCATGCTGGGCACCAGGACGGCAAAAAACTCCTGCTTTTCAAAGCGAAGACGAATCTTGTCAAACCGAGCGCGATCCATGCGTCGCAGCAGAAACAATTCGCCGCCGGCACGGCCCAGGTAGTATGGAACGAGTCCGCCGAGGGCGGAGCCGACCGACGCGGCGACAACGTAAAGCCAGAATTGTCCGCGATGGCTCCATACGTAACCGGCAAGCACCAGGTCCATTGGAATGGGAATGCTCGATGCATCCAGCATCGAGAGCAATGCCAGACCGCCTGCGCCGAACTTGATGAGAGCAGGCAGCAGAACGACCTTGCCCCGGGTTATCCACTGAGCTATGGGAAGTTTCAACTTGTCATCCGTTCGTGAGCCGACAAACCTTATTGTATGACGTTACGTCTTATGCAACAGAGCTCCACGCGCAGGCAAAATGCGTTTCGGGATGAGAGAATAAAAGCAGGGTAGCCCTGCGCTGGCGATTTGATGCCCAGCGAATGCGGGGCTGATTGCCAGCTTTTGAACACATGCCACTGAATGACGGAAACCTCAACCCGACCGAGACATCCAGCGACTCCCGGCGCGAGACCGCAACGGTTGTGCTTGCGGACGAGGCGACAGACTCGTCCAAAGCGGCGACCGAAGGCGCGGAAGCGACTTCCCGTGCTTCCTCCGGCTATTCTTCCTCGCGATATCTCGACTACGATACGCACGAACTGCTGGAGCGCATTGCCGAGTACGAGGATGAGCGGCGCTGGCAACGGATTCGCGAAGGCATCTGGATATCAATTCTGCTGCACATCCTTTTGTTTTCCGCTTTAACGTGGATTCCCCGCTATGTTTTTCATCAGCCGCAGGTGATTGATCCTTTTGACGCGATCAAGCAACGCAAAGACCTGACCTATCTCGATCAGTTGCCCGATGCACTCAAAGAGGTTCAAAAGGCAAAGCCGAAAGTTACTCCGGTCAAGCCAAGCGAAACCCATGTGGACAGCAAAACGCTGAAGGCTCTGCGCGAACTGGAGAAGAAGCAACCGCAGCAGGCACCTGCGCAACAGCAGCCCCAGGAGCAGGCGACAGCGCCTGCTCCGCCGGTTCCCAAGCCGATGACGCCAACGACGCAGGCCCCGGTGGAACCGCCCAGCCCTGCGGCTGTGCCGGCCAAGCCGAATTTTGCGCAGGCGTTCAAGGATCCGCAAGCGCTGATTCAGCAAGCTCTGCGAAACTCTGCGCGGGACGCAAGCGACTCCGGGACCAACGCTTCGATGGGTCAGGGGCTGAACCAGCATCCTGGAGCCGCCGGGGGAGCGGAGATTCTCTCAGATACGCAGGGTGTCGATTTTGGGCCGTATATGCAACGGGTGATTCGCGAGACTTATCGAACCTGGGATCCTCTGATTCCGGAGGAGGTTAATCCGCCCATTCTCAAACGCGGCATCGTCGAAATTGTCTTTACGATCCTGCCCAATGGACGTCTGGCTCCACATGCCATGATTCTCACTGGGCGTTCGGGTGATGTGGCGCTGGATCGCGCTGCATGGGGTGCCATTCAGGGTGCCGATTATCCGCCACTGCCGCGCGAGTTTCACGGTCCCTATCTTCAGTTAAAATTCCGCTTCCAGTACAACGTGCAATAAACGGGGCCTGAGCGTGTCATCCCAGACGTACGCATTTGAGCTGCGCACTGGATATGCCCGAGCATTTTTGCTCCATGCAAAACGGCTTCGGCAGCGCTGCCGAAGCCGTTTTATTTTTTCGAGTTCCCCCCGGGCCGCGCTACAGGGTCAGGACGCGGCGTTGGCTCGATCCCCGAGTTTGTGGAGCCGCAGGAAGTTGGTTGACCCGGATTTGGTGCCTGTTCCAGCGACAATTGCGACGATATCGCCTTTGTGGGCGAAGCCGTGTTGCTCCAGTTTGGTCTCGGCAAGCTCGACCATCGCCTCGGCGGTATGCACTTTTTCGCAGCAGACCGGCACGACTCCCCACAGCAGATTGAGTCGGCTGATAGTCACATCAACCGAACTGAATGCATAGATTGGAGCTACAGGCTTGTATTTGGAGAGTTTGATCGCCGTTGCCGCAGTTTCCGTGAAGATGGCAATGCCCTTCAACTCCAGGTCCAGCGCGGCATGGGCCGTGGCTTCGCAGATGGTCTCGGCTACAGACAAGGACTTATGTCGAGGGATATGTTGTCCGTGTCCGCCGGAATGCAATTGCAGGATGTTTCCCTCGGTTTCGGCCACAATACGCGCCATCATCTCCACCGCAGCGACGGGATAAGCCCCCATCGCGGATTCGCCTGACAACATCACGGCATCGGTTCCGTCATAGATGGCATTGGCCACATCCGAGACCTCCGCACGCGTTGGGCGAGGGTTGTCAATCATCGACTCCAGCATCTGCGTCGCTGTAATCACGGGCTTTCGGAAGTAGGACGCGCGGCGAATAATGTGCTTCTGAATGGCAGGAACTTTCTCGGGCGGGACTTCGACGCCGAGGTCGCCTCGGGCCACCATGATGCCATCGGCGGCTTCCAGAATCTCATCGAGGTGCTCGATTGCCTGGGGCTTTTCCAGCTTGGCGATGATCCAGGTGCTGCTTCCATAGGCGGCTACGCGATTGCGAACCAGCTTGACGTCTTCTGCCGTGCGCACAAAAGAAACAGCGACTGCATCCACGCCGCTTTTGAGCGCAAACTCGAGATCGATAGCGTCCTTTTCCGTCAAAGAGGGAACGCGCACGGGAATACCAGGCAGGTTGATTCCCTTGTTTTCGCCCAGTTTGCCACCATTGACCACCTCGCAGACAACGTCGTCGCCAGATATCTCTGCCACGCGGAGTTCAATCAGGCCGTCGGAGAGCAGAATACGGGACCCCTGCTCAACATTCTCAGCCAGGGTCTTGAAGGTAGTTCCGACGAGTTCGGCGGTGCCCTCCACCTCGCGCGGGGTGATGGTGATGCGTTTTCCTGCGACCAGCATGACGGCCTGGTGATCTTTGAGCTTCGAGGTGCGAATCTTTGGACCCTGCAAATCCGCCAAAAGGCAGAGCGGTCGATTCTCTTCCTTGCTGACTTTTCGGATCATGTGAATCAGAGCAAGCTTTTCCTCGTGGGTGCCATGCGAAAAATTCAGCCGCACAACGTTAATGCCGGCACGCACAAGCTGCCGGAAGACAGGCTCGGTGTTCGACGATGGTCCCAGCGTGGCGACAATCTTTGCACGACGATCAAAAGAACTCTCCGCGGATTTCAAACCAGCAATCGACATTGGTCAAGACACTCCATAGTAGTTGGACGGTACGGGAAAAAGGCGAATGGACACAGACCTCTCGCTTACACAACAGTGAAGCCTGCAACTGCTTGTTTGCCCTATGAAACGCGTAGATCAGGCGTTCAAGTCGCGCTTTGGCAGACCGCTTCATTGTACAGGACTGACCACATGGGGATCGTCAGCGAGCAGGCAGGAAGAAGAATTTAGTCGACTTGGAATGCTGCTCCGGAGGGGTTTTGGGGCTGTGCCTGAAGCTCGCGATTTTTGGCCGCGCACTTTTCCAGTCGAGCACGAAACAGGACGCCGTTCAACTCGGCACCGAGCAGAATGCTGAGCGAGGTCATGTAAAGCCAGACGAGCGTGGCAATGCCAGCGCTGAGCGAGCCATAGATGATGGAGTAGTCGGCTCGCCGCGTCAGATACCATCCAAACAAGAGTGTCTCTGGAAACCAGATCAAGGTGCTCGCGATTGCACCAGGAGCAACCCAGGCCCAATGCTCACGGCGATAGGTGCCAAAGTGATATACGGTGCCCATAACCACCATCGTTGTCAGCATGGCCAGCATCCATCGCGCCAGTCGCCACAGCAGCAGCACGATGGCTCGGAGTTCGTGAGTGGAGTTGGCGATCATCCACTGCTCAATGGGATGGCCGAAGACGAGCAGCAGCGTGGCCGCCGAGAGTGGGACGAGTGCCAGCGGACCCAGCATGAGTGCCCGGAAGTGCAGCGCCCAGAATCCGCCTTCGTTGCGCGGAAGACGATAGGCGCGGCGAAAGCCTTCCATGAGCGAAAGCATCACACCCAACGCGGCATATGCGCTGAGCGCAACCGCGGAGGCAAGTACCTGGACGGAGTGAAGCCTGCGGCTTTGAAAGTAGGATTGCAGCAGCGACATCGTATCGGAAGGCAGAAACTGTTCTGCCCCGACGCGAAATTGGTCCAGAAGAGCGTTGCCCTCAGGCATGACTGCAAGCGCGGTGGTGCCAAGCAGCAGAGCGGGAAAGAGCATCAGTATCCCGGAATAGGCAGCAGCCTTGGCTGTGTTGAGTACGTCATGCTGGATTCCCTGTTGCAGGGTCTGCTTTATGGTCTGAAGGACCGATTCCCGCAGTAGTTTTTTCAGCCGCTGCATCGCTCCTCCTTGCAGAGTTTTTTGAGCACTTATCCTCTGGCTCGGTTCAAGCCAGATGCAGAAACAGCGCCAATCCGCTCTCAATGACCCGGTTGCAGGGCACCAAAAACAGGCTAATCCAATAGCCGCCCAAAAACAGCACGAGGAAAAATCCAAATCGAGCAATCTGATCATAGACCTGAACCGCGTTGTATGGCAGCGCATTGCGCAGAAGGTGGCCTCCGTCAAGCGGGGGAATGGGCATCAGATTGAAGAACAGCAGCGCCAGATTGACTTCGATGGTCAGGTAGCCAAGCAAGGCGAGTGCCTGAAGATTCGAAGCGCCTTGCAGTAGAACCTGCATGTTCATCGCCGCCACGACTGCAATCCTGCCTTCGCTGCCCATGAATGCGATGCTTGCCAGCAGCAGAAAAGCCAGGCAAACCAAAAGCAAATTGCTCAATGGTCCAGCCAGCGTGGTGAGCATGTCACCACGCTTGACGTTGCGGAAGTTGCGTGTGGTGACAGGAGTGGGCTTGGCCCAGCCGACGAGAAAACCGCCCAGCCCCAGACCGAGCAGGGGGCCAAAAATCATCAGCGCGGGAAAGACAAGCGTACCCAGCACATCAATATGCCGGATTGGGTTCAACGTTACGCGTCCCTGCTGAAAGGCTGTCTGATCGCCCAAACGTAGCGCCATCCATGCGTGCGCGCACTCATGCACGGAAAGCGAAAATAATAGAATGACAAATTCAAAAACGGCAATCACCAGATCCAGACTGGACACATGCACAAGCGATCTCCAAGCTCGATAAAAGCTCAGCTTAGCATGGTTGACTGCCAGGGTCTTTCTGCCGCAGATGACGGAAGGCGCAGTTAGACCTGGCCCTGCGCTGTTCCGTGAGGACCGATAATCTCTCCGGCAGCCAACCGCGTGCCAGCCAGCAGAATCGTATGCGCGCCAACGCGTGCCCTTGCGCCAATTTCAGTGGGTGCAAAGAGCACGTGATCATAGTTACGAGCATCGTGTGTGTGTGTGTAGATCCGCGCATAGGTTCCGATGACGGCGCTTTCCCCGATGTGAATCGCAGCACGATCATCGAGCAAGGCGCGATGGCGAACGATGGCTCCATCGTCGAAGTGCAGGTTATATCCATACGTAAGCTCAACCCCATGATCGATGCGCACGCCGCGCCCCATGTGGGCAAAGAGGTGGTGGCCCAGCATGCAGCGAAATCGAATGCCGAGCCAGTGATTCAGCCCGATAGGGGAACGGTCAAACATCATCCAGAACCAGAGTAGCGGTTTGCTGCGGGCAAAGCGCTCAGGATCGACGTCGGGATGATGTTCGGCTTCGAGCGTGATGTTGTTGGGGTCAAGAGAAAACTGCTGTACATTCAGGGGTAGTTCGCTGGTGAGGGTGGCATTGGCTTTGCCGCCGTGAGGGCGGCCAAGGTAAAGCTGATAAAGCTGGTCGCGCACAATTTCTGCGCGGCGCTCGGCCGCCTGATGCCGCGTGAATTCTTCGTTGAGATGAGCCAGCCAGCGGCGGTAAATTTCCTCAGCCTCTGGCAGCGGTTCCGGTGTGCGGGGAGTATGGATTCCACCTTCTGTCAATGCCGTCATAGTATGGACGATACACCTGTGCTGCTGTTTTTCGTCAACACGGAAACTTGTCTCATGCTGGACAGAACAAGAGTGGTTTTGACACCGTGCGTGTATCTCGATAGCATGGCGGCGCGCCATAAAAGTTTCTGCTGAAGAATTCATTCTTTTTCGCATTCAGGGTTTGCCGGGGGTTGTCATGCGAAATACGCCGAAAGCCATGCAGTTACCCACTCGATTCAGTCGTAATTCAGGCCCCATCATCCTGTTCCTGTGTGCAATGGCATGCATGGGCTTGGAGTTGCTCCGCGCAGAGCCAGCACCGATGTTGAATCGCGCGCTCATGGCTTCCCAGTGGCCTGCATTTTGGATTGCCAGCCCGTCTGTTCCGGGAACAGTGCAGGGCGTCTTCGAGTTTCGGCGCGAGGTGGAGATTGCTTCGGTTCCCAGCCACTTTCTGGTCCATCTCACTGCGGACAATCGCTATATTCTCCGCGTGAATGGTCAGTACGTTGCAGAAGGTCCGGCGCGCGGAGACCTTTTTCACTGGCGCTTTGAGACGGTCGATCTGGCACCGTATCTGCATTCGGGAAAGAACGTGCTTGCGGCAGTGGTCTGGAATTATTCGGGTCTGTCTCCGGTGGCGCAGATGAGTGATCGGACGGGATTTCTGCTGCAGGGCGATGGTGCGGCAGAGGCCGCGGTGAACACGGGCGCGGAGTGGAGGGTGAGGCACGAAGTGGGTCATTTCGCGCTGGGCCACACGGGCGCGAATGGCTATTACGCTGCCGGACCGGCGGAAAAGATTGATGAGCGCGTTGTGGACTCTGATTGGGATCAGGAGCAGAGCCATGCAGAGGATTGGCAGACGCCAATGTTGCTAGGCCATGCCTCGGCCCGGGAGGCTCGGGATGCTTCCAACAAGTGGGAGTTGACCGCCGACACGCTGCCGCCGATGGAGCACCGGCTTGCGGATGTTGGCCACGTAGTTCGGTTGACAGGAATCGCGGGTGCCGGCACATTTCCCTCGGGCACGGTCACCATTCCGCCGCATACCCATGCTGTGCTGCTGCTGGATCATCATGTGCTCCAGACGGCTTATCCGGAGCTGACGACCAGTGGCGGACGTGATGCTTCCATCCGGATCACCTACGCCGAGGCGCTTTACGATGCGAAGGGACTGAAGGGAAATCGGAACGAGATTGCAGGGCGACACATCGAAGGCATTACCGACGAGTGGATAGCTGCGGGGAAGACCGGCGAGAAGGCAGCACCGCTGTGGTGGCGAACGTGGCGTTATTTGCAGCTTGAAATCACCACGCAGGATCAGGCGCTGACACTTGATTCCATGCGCGCATGGTTCACCGCATATCCGTTTGAGGCGAGAGCGAGCATCGACGGCGACATTCCCAGATTGCAGCAGATATGGGATACAGGATGGCGGACTGCTCGGCTGGACGCACACGAAACCTATATGGACGCGCCGTACTGGGAGCAGCTACAGTACGTCGGCGATACGCGTATTCAGGCGCTGATTTCGTATGTGGTTTCCGGCGACTCGCGCCTGGCGCAACAGGCCATCGCCAACATCGACGACTCACGTGTTCCCGAGGGCATTACGCAGAGTCGGTATCCTTCTTCCCTGCCGCAGTTCATTCCGCCATTCTCGCTTTACTGGATCAACATGCTACACGACTACTGGATGTATGTGGATGATCCGGCTCTTGTGCGCGCAACATTGCCGCATACACGCCCTGTTCTGGATTGGTTTACGGATCATTTGCGACCGGATGGGTTGCTGGGCAAACTTGGCTGGTGGGAGTTCGCCGACTGGACGGCAAACTATGCCAATGGTGAGCCACCTCAGGACGCGGATGGAGGTTCCACGCTGCTGACGCTTCAATTCATTGCTGCGCTGCGTGATGCAGCACAGATGGAGAATGCATTTGGTAGCACTGAACGCGCCAGAGAGTATCAGGCGATGATTCGCGAGGCCATAGACGCGCTCAATCGCGAAAGCTGGGATGCTTCACATGGCCTCTATGCGGATACTCCGGCGAAGTCGGCCTGGAGTCAGGAGGCGAATGTGCTGGCGGTGATGCTGGAGGTTGCGCCGAAGCCGCAGCGCGCACCGATCCTGCGGCGTATTCTGGCTGCGCGGCCGGATGCTGCCACTGTGGTTGAGGGTGTTTCGGTGCCGGCGCTTTCGCCGATGAGCTACTATTTTCGCTTTTATCTGAGTCGTGCTTTGGAAGAGGCCGACATGGGCGACGAATATCTTTCGCAGCTTGCTCCGTGGTATCGGATGCTTGATCTTGGTCTGAGCACCTGGGCTGAAACTCCCGAGCCAACGCGCTCCGATTGTCATGCCTGGAGCGCTAGTCCTAACTATGATTTGCTGACCGTCGTTGCCGGCATTCACCCTGCGTCTGCTGGCTTTGCAACTGTTTTAATCGAGCCACATCTTCACGGCCTGCATCGACTGGATGTCTCCATGCCGCATCCAAAGGGAATGATCCAGATTCATTATCGAAGCAGCGGATCGGGATGGACGGCGGCCGTGGGTTTGCCTACAGGAGTTACGGGAATGCTGCGATGGGGCGGGCAGAATATGCCGTTACATCCCGGAAGTCAGATCCTTATACTTCCTGCTCGATGAGGCGTCGGAATCGGTTATTGGCTTGACCATGCGGATCACCGGCAAGCTGGCTCCGTTGTGCAGAGGAATCTGTGTTCGCTCCACTTCGCAATATCCCTCGCGTTCATACAATGGCGCGCCGGTGACGGTAGCTCCCATCTCCAGCCTGCGAAATCCCGCTCGTATCGCTTCACTCTCGACAAAGTGAAGAATAGCCGAACCCAGACCGCGACGCGCATACAGGGGATGAACATAGATGGCGCGAATCTTTGCCGCATCGCACATTGGGTCCAAGAGCGTGTCGTCTCGTCCTGGAGTGTTGTCTCCACAGCAAAGCGTTCTGCGAGCTGACCATCCTCCACAACCAATCATCTGTCCGGGCGTGGCTGCTTCGCCGCATTCCACAACAAAATATGTCTGGTCGACAATGAGTTGCGTGTCCAGGCCAAGCGCGGAGCCAATCGCCCCATCCATCTGCTCCCTGGTATAGTCGGCACGGCTCAACTCGCGCACGGAGGAAGCTATCAAAGCCTGAAGATTCGGAGCATCCTGTAGAGTGGCAAGACGAAAGCTCCAAAGCGGTTTTGTGGTGTCGATCATTCCATTCAGGCTACGACAGATTGGATGGCAGTGCACGGCTTTTGCGGTGCGTCGGTGATCGATCCGTGTTTGCCCATGATTTCAATAAGAAAACTATTGCAATTAATATTCCGCAGATGCTACAAAGGTAGGCGCTCGCAGAGTCTGCTGCGACAATTTCAATCCGAAGAGCACAAGGGATTGCGTCCAGGGACTCTGGAGCGAGGAGATTACCATGAAATTTGCTTCTCTTTTTGCCACCTTGCTGGTAGTGCTCAGCCTCGGAATCCAGCCGATTCATGCGGCTGAATCCGCCCCGATGAAGCTTTCTGTCGAATGGAGCCATCCAGTGGTCACTTCGCGCTCTGCGGCGACATTCCAGATCGTGGTGAACCCTCCGCTTCGGCCCGGTCAGCCACTGAGCGCAGCAGCGTATAAGGCAGTGCAAGAACTTGGTGCGGATTACGTTCGTTATGTGCCCTGGCTGCCCTATCCTCGGCTAGGCGTGGCAGAACTGGAACCGCCTGCGAAGCAGAAGACATCGTGGGATTTTTCGCTGATTGATCCGATGATGGCGGATCTTATGCACGCAACGGCTGGCCACTCCACCATAGTCAACTTCAGCACGATTCCTGCCTGGCTCTTCAAGACCTCCAAGCCTGTTACGTATCCCGCAGATGCCAATCAAGTGGACTGGCACTACACGCAGGGAACAGAGCTTCAAGACCCGACAGGCGCTCAGTTGGGGGACTACTATGCGCGCCTTGTCGGTTGGTATGTCAATGGAGGCTTCACGGATGAAAACGGCGTCCGACATAACTCGAGCCACCATTATGCGCTGCCGTGGTGGGAGGTGCTGAACGAGGTGGACTTCGAGCATTCGATGACGCCGAAGCAATATACGGAGCGTTACGATGCAATTGTCAGCGCGATTCATCGCGTCTCTCCACAAACAAAATTTGTGGGTCTGGCACTGGCGATGCCTGGGAAGTCACCAGAGTTCTTTGAGTATTTTCTGAATCATCGGAATCATAAGGCGGGTATTCCGCTGGATATGATTTCGTATCACTTTTATGCTTCGCCGGTGGCTGGCCAGACGATCGATAGCTGGCAATACTCTTTCTTTGATCAGGCAGATGGCTTTCTCTCTACGGTTCGCTACATTGAGTCGATTCGCAAGCGACTCTCGCCGGAGACAAAGACGGACTGCGATGAGCTCGGTGTGATCCTGCCCACGGACAATACTTCTGCGGACTCCACACCGCCACCGGCAGCCTATTGGAACCTGGCAGGTACGCTCTATGCTTATCTTTACATCGAACTTTCTCGCATGCAGATGGATGTCATCGGGGAGTCGCAACTCATTGGATATCCGACGCAGTTTCCCAGCGTGAGCATGATGAACTGGCAAAATAACAAGCCCAATGCGCGTTACTGGGTGCTGCGACTAATCCATGACAACTTCCATTCCGGCGATCAACTGGTGCAGACCAGCCTGACCACCACAGGCGTTGATTCACACAACATAGCAGCACAGGGTTTTGTGACACCTTCAGGCCACAAGCTGCTGCTGATTAACAAGCGGAATCAGGCTGCATCGGTTGAGTTGCCGGAGGAGGCACCTCATTCTGCATTCACGGTCGATGAGCAGACCGGAGATGGTCCTGCGCGTCCGATTGCGGCAGTTGGGAAGCAGATCCAGCTTGCTCCATTTTCGGTTACGGTGGTTTCATGGTAGCCATGTCTGAGAATGCAGAGACAGCTCCGTTGCGTCGATTCGCGTTTCTGCTGCGTCTTTGCCCCGGCGCGGAGGAGGCATACGATGCAGCGCATCGCTCGGTCTGGCCTGAGATGCTTGCCCTGTTGAAGCACGCAGGCATCACGGAGTACTCGATTTTCCGGAGAGGTACCCTACTCGTGCTTACGCTGCGGTGCTATGACTTTGAAACGACCTGGACGAGAATTGAGAATGACCCGATCAATCTTCGCTGGCAGGCTGCCATGAAACCATTCTTCGCAGAGATGAATGATCTGCAAGTTGGCGAGCGTTTTCCGATGATGGAAGAGGTCTTTTACCTTGCCTGAAGACGATCGTTGGATGGGGAGCACGGCGCAATCCAGCGTGCGAATAGCGATTTGCGGTTTAGGTCTGGATACCTATTGGCCACAGTTTACGGGCCTCCACGACCGGCTGTGTGGGTCTGTGGATCAGGTTGCCGGATGGATCGCTGACGAAGGCCTGGCAGTGACGAATCTGGGTATGGTGGACAACTATGGAACCGCTTCTGCGGCAGCTTCACGATGTCGGCGAGAGGAAGTGGATGCCCTTTTCCTTTTCGTAACGACCTACGCGCTTTCTGCTACAGTGCTGACGCTGGTGCGTCGCGCGGGTGTGCCGGTGGTTGTGCTCAATCTGCAGCCTGGTGCTGCGATGGACTACGAAACTGTCAATGCGATGGGAGATCGGACAGCGATGACGGGTGAGTGGCTCGCGTGGTGCTCCGCTTGTCCCATGCCGGAGATTGCCAATCTCTTCGCTCGCGCGGGGTGGACCTTTCGTCAGGTGAACGGAGCACTGACAGATGTCTCCACGCGCGAAGAAATAGCTGAATGGATTTGCGCGGTGCGCGTTCAGGCGATCCTTGCTCGCTCCAGGATTGGATTGATGGGGCATTCCTACAGCGGCATGTTGGATATTGCCACGGACGTTACTCATTTGGCGACAGTCCTGGGTGTCCATCCGGAGTTTTTGGAGGTGGATGAGTTAAGCGCGCTTGCCAACGAAGTGGCTATCTCGACAATCGATGCGCGTGTGCGTGAGTTCCGAGATGTCTTTGATGTACGTGAAGATTGCATGGAAGAAGAAATTGCGCTTGCTGCGCGCACCTCAGTAGCGCTGGATTGCTTTGTCGCGCAATATCGGCTCGATGCCTTGGCGTATTACTACAAGGGTAGTGGCAATGCCGCCAATGAGGAGACGATGCGCTCCATCATTTTGGGCGCCAGCTTGCTGACAGCGCAGCACATTCCAGTCGCCGGCGAGTATGAGGTCAAAAATGTTGTCGCCATGAAGATTCTGGATATTCTTGGCGCAGGTGGATCGTTTACCGAGTACTACGCGATGGATATGCGTAACGACATTGTGCTGATGGGGCACGATGGTCCAGGGCACGTGGCGATTGCGGCAGGGCCAGTGCGAGTCCGTCCATTGAGTGTGTATCACGGCAAGGTGGGCTGCGGTCTCTCGGTGGAGATGTCTGTTCGATATGGGCACGTCACGCTTCTCTCTGTTGCAGAAGATGACGCGCATGGCTACAAACTTGTTGTGGCCGAAGGTGAAAGTGTTGCTGGTCCGATTCTTGAGATTGGCAACACAAATAGCCGCTATCGGTTTCCTCTCGGCGCGCGCGAGTTTGTTCAACGGTGGAACGCGGAGGCCGCGGCACATCATTGCGCAATTGGTTTGGGACACATTGCCGGAACACTCGAAAAGCTTGCCTCACTTGCGGGACTTGGTTTCAAGCGCGTTTGCTGAGCATGACCTGCACGCACATGCCTGAGGCGAAACAGACTCGGTTCAATCCTGCCGTCACTGTGGCGCACTTTTGTCGAGCGTCTGTGGAGTGACGCCGCTTTTGGAGCCTTGCAGCCCGGTGCCGGAAGCTGCTGCAGAATGCAGCTTGCGATAGGTATCCATGGCTGCGCGCGCTCCCGATTCATTGCCGCAGTCTCTGCGCGCCACGAAAAGTCGATACCATGCGACTTCATCCTCCGGGTTTAGTTTGGTTGCTCGTTCCAAAGGATCCAGTGCTTGTCGGAATTGCCCAGCCTCAACTTCCAGGCCTCCGAGTCCGACGAGCGCCTGCTCAAAGTTGGGAATCATTTCAACCAGCGATTGATACTCTTCTCGAGCTTCCTTCAGATTGCCAGTCTGCGCATTCAGATTGGCAATTTCGTATTGGGCGTTGCCATCTGTAAGGTCCAGCGCCAGTTCCTTCTCAAACTCCTGAATTGCCAATTGTCGGTTCTCAACTTTGTCCGTCTCGTGGGATCGAGCCAGATACATTCTGCCCAGCCGATAATGAATTCCGATTCGCTTTGGATCAAGCTCAAGAACATGTTGGTAGGCGACAATTGCGGCGCTGAAGTTCTTCGCAGCCTCGTTGGCCTCGCCCTGTGCCAACAGCATCCATACGGAGTTGGGAGCCTCGTTATGGAGGCGCTCCATGACTTCGTAGGCATAACTGCCAAAAACCCGCCCCGAGTGGTAAAGCACATCCGGATCGTTTGAATATATTCGGTTGAGCGTGAGCGCGGTCTGCACTGCCTCATCGTCTTTCTCCAGTCCCTGCTGCACGCGCATGAGTTGCAGACCGCAGAGGCGATTCAACTGTCGATGAGAAGTGAGTTGAAAACACTTTTGCAGCAGCGGCAGCGCGGAGCGATAGTGTCCGACTGCAGCTTGTGAAAGCCCAAGCAGGCTGTTCAGCCGAGGCAGCCCCGGTTTGAGTTTCTGCGCCAGTTATATCTGTTTGATGGCAGCTGTTGAAAGTCGATTGCGGCAAGCGTTGCGTGGACTTCTGTGACGTCTGGTTCCAACTTGGCCATTTTTTCGTAATCGATTCTTGCAGTCCCTGTGTCGCCGTGCGCCAAAGCTTGTTGCTCCTGCTCAGCCAGTGCCGCCGCAGCCGAATCACTGTCACTTTGAGCGATGGAAGGCAGCGGAAAAGCGAGGAGGAAGAAAAGCAGAAATGACGGGGAATGCTTCATGGCGAGAATGTAGCTCCAAAAAGAAATCTCCGCCAGGCGATCGTATGCCTGGCGGAATAGGAAAATGAAGCACATGAGATTGCGTCAGAAAGTGATCTTGCCGCTTAGCTGAATGATTCGACCAGGAGAAGAGGACGTAATGAGTCCCTGGAGTGGATCGCCAACGCCACCATCAATCGCCGAGCCTCCACCGGAACCGCCCGTAGCCAGACCGCCTACGTTGACGTCGTACTGGTGATGGTTAAAGGTGTTGAAGGTGTCGACATGGAGTTGGAACTGCGCTCCACCTCTCATCAGGAAGGCCTTGCCAAAGCCAATATCCCAGTCGTTGATGCCGGGTTGCCGCGCGAAATTTCGCGAGGTATTGCCGTAAGCACCAATCGCTGGCTGTGTGAAGCAACTCATGTTAATAGGCTGAAACCGCTGTGTCAGATTGCCATGGATATTGCTATGAGCGCTGGTGCAAAACTAGGCCGCCCGCCGGATCTTGATTTCGTGAGCTGTTGCCTAGATGGCATGGTTCATGGAACACCGGAGGGATGTTCCAGGTGGAGATATACGGGCGTGTACTTCGTGCGGTTCGTGTTGAGGGCTGGAGTCAGCGAGCGGTAGCCAGGGAGTTCGGGTTATCGCGGGATACGGTACGAAAGATGTTGCAGTACGCGGTGCCGCCAGGCTACCAGCGGCAGCAACCGATCAAGCGGCCCAAGCTGTGGCCGTGGCTGGGTGTAATCGACGCGATTCTCAGCGGCGACAAGCAGAGGCCAGCTAAGCAGCGGCACACGGCCAAGCGGATCTTCGATCGGCTGAAGGATGAGCACCAGTTCACCGGCGGCTACACCATCGTGAAGGACAACGTGCGCTCGGCGACGCTGCGTGGTCAGGAGATGTTTGTGCCGCTGACGCATCCGTCGGGTGAGGCGCAGGCGGACTTTCCACCCCAGCAACGAAGACCTATTGCTGGGGACCCCGGACTTCGGCGAGGCCATAGTCGTGATTGCTGGCGTTGAGCAGAAGGCGCACTATCTGACGATGGATCTTCCGCATTCGGAAGATTGCTTCGTCGTGGCGTTTCCTGCCGAGACCACGGAGGCTTTCCTCGAAGGCCATGTGCAAGCCTTCGCCTACTTCGGCGGCGTTCCCACTCGGATTCTCTACGACAACACCAAGATCGCGGTAGCGAAGATTCTGGGCGGCGAAGAGCGGCAACGGACGCGGGCTTTCTCGGAACTGCAGAGCTATTATCTGTTCGCGGATAAGTTCGGACGACCGGCCAAGGGCAACGATAAGCCGGCCCCCTACGGACAGGTCTTCGTCCGAGGGGTGGTAAGGGCAAGGTCGAGGGGTTGGTCGGGTATGCGCGACGCAACTTCTTGGTTCCGATTCCGCGCTCCAACAGCTGGGAGGAGCTCAACGCATACCTCGGC
>JAJZEA010000039.1 GCA_021851335.1 Acidobacteriota bacterium
CGATATTGACGACCTGCGGGTCGAGTCACCACAGGAATCAGTGGCTCGACTTTGGCCCAAAACGCATCCGATACAGTCCAGGATTTCATGAAAATACTGTATCATCTATTTACGGATAAGTTCTAAGAGGACCGCGCAGCGCGATGCGGTGCGAGCGAAAAGCGCTCTATCCGAGGCGCACCAGACGAGCCTCAAGGAGATTGGGCACCTTGCCGAGTTCCTCAAGCAGGGTGGACGCAACCGGCTCATCGACCTGAACAACAGAAATCGCTTTGAGTGGGGCTGCGGGAGCAGCCCCGCCGCGCTCGCGCCCAAGAGCGAAATTTGCGATGTTGACGCCTTGCTGACCGAGCACGGTTCCGATATTTCCGATGACGCCGGGAACATCGCGGTTGCGGCATACGAGCAACGTGCCGTCGAGTGGAGACTCGATGTCGAGACCGTCCAGTTCAATGAGACGCGCCTGCTCGCCGTGAAGGACGGTGCCGACGGCGGTGCTGGATCCATGCGAATCGCGCACAGTGATACGCAGCGCGTCCGCGGCCGCTCCACGCGCGGTTGGTTGCGACTCCTCATGCAGACGGATACCACGCTCGGCGGCGATGGCAGCAGCATTGATGCGGTTCACATTTTCAGAACCAGCCAGCAGGCCAGCGATAGCGGCGTTTCGGAGCAACTCGGTCTTGCCCTCGGCAAGCAGTCCGGACCAGATGAGGTCGATGCCCTCGATACTGCGTTCCGATGCCTGAGCAAGGAATCGACCGAGCCGCTCGGCAAGCTCGATGAAAGGCGCGAGCTGGAGATATTCCTCGTGTGTGAGCGAAGTTACGTTGACAGCATTCTGGACGACGCCGAGGCGAAGATATTCGCGCACCTGGTGAGCGATCTGGATCCCGACAGCTTCCTGCGCCTCATTTGTGGAGCCGGCGATGTGCGGCGTAAGCAGAACGTTGGGCATGGCAAAGAATGGCGAATCCTTGAGTGGCTCCGATGCGAAAACATCAAGCGCAGCTCCGGCGACGTGCCCGGATTGAAGAGCAGCCGCGAGAGCGCCTTCATCGATCAGTTCACCACGCGCGCAGTTGAGGATGCGCACGCCTTTTTTCATGGTAGCGAGTGTTCGAGCGTTGATGATGCCTTGCGTTTGCGGCGTGAGGCCAACATGGAGCGTGAGGTAGTCGGCGGCTTGGAACAGTTCTTCTACAGTGACCAGACGAATGCCGGTTTCACGGGCAACGGCAGGAGAAACAAAGGGATCGTGGCCGATCAGTTCCATGCCAAAGGCGCGCGCACGACGAGCAACCTCAAGGCCAATACGGCCAAGTCCGAGAATGGCCAGCGTCTTGCCGCGCAGCTCGACACCTTGCAGGGACTTCTTCTCCCACTTGCCGGCGTGCATGGAAGCGTTAGCGATAGCGAGCTTGCGCCCAAGCGCGATCATCATGCCGAGAGTGAGTTCAGCGACTGCGACGGCGTTGGCACCGGGTGTGTTCATGACGACAATGCCACGACGAGTGGCCGCGTCGGTGTCGATGTTGTCGACGCCAACACCAGCGCGACCAATGACGCGCAGACGCGGTGCCTGAGCCAGCAGCGTATCATCCGCCTGAACCGCGGAACGGACGATGAGCGCATCGGCATCGGCCAGCGCTGCGGGCAGTCCGCCCTCAAGCGCGGCGACCTGATCGTGAGTAAAAACCTGCCAATCCGGCTCTTCAGCCAGAACGGCGAGCGTGGCGGGCGAGACTTTTTCAGCAAGCACAATCTTCATGGGAATCCCTTTCGCAGAAGCGGTATAAGCGTCAAAGCGGATGTTGTTCTGATCGCAGAAGATTTCAAAGAGGCGGACAACGGAAGGCTGCGGTCGACCCTCGCCACGCTCGTACTTCCAGATGGAGTTGGGATGGACGCCAAGCTGCTCGGCCATCTGGTACTGGTAGAGGCCGAGCTGCTTGCGTGCGAGGATGAGTTTTTCCCCAAAGGTGAGTTCAGGCATGATCTTCTCCCGGCTGGAACCTTAGAGTCTGGACCCTTAGAGTCTGGACCCTTAGAGCTTGGCCCCTTCGCGTCTGGATCAGTTGCGACAGCATTGATCCCGTCCGCAGAGGCACGTGTTCGGATCAGCGGGAGCGGCTTGTCGGCTGGCAAACACCTGTTGCGCAGCCGCCACCGCCTGGCCAAACTGGACCGGTAGCCGAAGCGGATCGCGAGCAATGAATTCCAAAGCGCCGAGCAAAGCGATCGTGTCCATGTAATCGAAGAAGCCGAGATGCGCGATGCGGAAGATCTTGCCCTGCATCTCTCCCTGACCGTTGGCAATGACCGCGCCAAAACGAGCCTTGAGCGTCTTGACCACCGCACCGGAATCCAGCCCCTCGGGCACTGCGACGGCTGTGGCGGCAGCGGCTGGCGCATCCGGAGCAAAGAGCGTGAAGCCAAGCGCGGTGAGTCCGGCTCGCGTCATGGCAGCGCAGGTCTGGGCGTTTTCGATCAGCAGCTTGCGGCCCTCCACCAGATCACCGTCAGCTTGCCCGGCGATGTAGTCAAGCGCAGCACCGAGACCGGCGATGAGCGCAACCGCGGGCGTGTAAGCGGATTCACCTTTGGGAGCGACTTTGCGCTCCTTGCGCAGATCAAAATAGTAGCGCGGGTTTTTGCTGGTCTCCATCGCGGCCCATGCGCGCTCGCTGACGCTCAGATAAGCCAGGCCGGGCGGAATCATGACGGCTTTTTGCGAGCCGCCGATGAGCACGTCGATGCCCCATGCGTCGACGTCAAAGTGGGTGGTTCCAAGTCCGGTGATGCCATCGACGACCAGCAGCGCCTGAGGAGCGGAGGTGCGAACCGTCTCCGCAATGGACTGGATGCAGTGGCGGACGGCAGTGGAGGTTTCAGTCGCCTGGACGAAGACGGCGCGCGTGTCTGCGTGGAGAGCGGCACGAATCTGGGAGGGATCGAAGGTCTGTCCGTACGGAGCCGAGACAAGGTCGACCTGGCAGCCAAAAGCCTTGGCCAGGGCCACCCAGCGCTCACCGAATTTGCCGGCAGAGAGAACGAGAACGCGATCCCCAGGCGAGGTAAGATTGCTGACGGCGGCCTCCATGGCACCGGTGCCGGAGCTGGAAAGGACGATGACGTCGTTCTGCGTTCCGACGAACAACTTCAACTGGGCCAGCACTTTGGAGTAAAGAGCGCGAAACTCTGCGGTGCGGTGATGGATATCCGCTGAGGCCATGGCGAATTGAGCGGCAGGCAGAAGCGGGGTGGGTCCGGGAGTAAAGAGGCGGGTTTTGCGGAACACGGCAGGACTCCAAACGAAAGATAAAAGTCAGGGCGTCGGCTGTGGGGCGCGCTGCAATCACAGAATACACACTCTTGTGATAAATGTGAATAGCGAAGCGCCGCTGCTAAAGAAATTTGTACGCCGGGCCGCTACAATGACGGTGGAAGCAGTCCAGGGAGGATCGATGGCTGAGACAGTGGAAGAGCGCGTGAAACGGGCGACGATTGAGGCAATGAAGGCACACGAAAGCGAGCGGACGACGACGCTGCGCATGATTTCGTCGGCGCTGAAGAACAAGGCGATCGAAAAGCGGGCGAAAAGCGCGGAGCCTCTGACCGAGGCCGAAGAGCAGCAGGTGCTGGCAGGGATGATCAAGCAGCGGCGCGATTCGATTGAACAGTTTACGAAGGGGAATCGACCCGAGCTGGCGGCCAAGGAAGCAGCGGAGATTGGGCTGATTGAGGCGTTTCTGCCGCAGGCGATGGGAGCCGAGGATCTGCGCAGGCTGGTGGAAGCGGCGGTGGCGGAAGTGGCCGTGGCGAGCGGCCAGAAGCCTGGCCCCAAGGAGATGGGGCTGGTGATGAAGTCGGTGCAGGCGAAGCTGGCAGCGGGCGGTTTGCGCGCCGAGGGGCGAATAGTGAGCGAAGCGGTAAAAACTGCGCTGGCGTAAGAAATCCTGTCCGTAGGCTGCGAAGCGTGGATGACGGAGGGGCGCTGCCAGAGTAGGATGTTGGCGGGAGAAAATCGCGATGACGACCCGACGCGAAGCGTTGAAGATGAGTGCGGTGGCCTGTGGAGCCGTGCTTGGAAACAGATGGCTGCATGGAATGGCCGCACAGGCCCCCAGCGAAGAGCCGCTGTCCAGACCACTGGATGAGTTTGGCTACGGTGCCGTGACGCTGATGCCGGGACGTTTCCAAAGCCAGTTTACAGAGACGCAAACGGTGCTGATGGGATTGAACGAAGATGCCCTTCTGGCGCCGTTTCGCGTGCGCGGCGGTCTGGCCGCGCCGGGACCGCGGCTGGGTGGATGGTATGACGAAGGCGGATTTGCGCCGGGTCATGCTTTTGGGCAGTGGATATCGGCGTTGTCACGAGGCTATGCGGTGGACCACGATCCAGCGAAACGGGCGCGTGTCCAGAAGTTGCTGGATCTCTACGGGAAGGCGATCAACGGCAAGTTTTTTACCGATTTCCGTTTCCCTGCTTACGACTATGACAAGCTTGTGATCGGCATGATTGACGCACATGAGTTTGCGGGAATCTCGAACGCGTTTGCACTGCTGAACAA
This sequence comes from Acidobacteriota bacterium, assembly GCA_021851335.1. GTDB lineage: Bacteria > Acidobacteriota > Terriglobia > Terriglobales > Acidobacteriaceae > Acidicapsa. The sequence continues at coordinate 4,575 of JAJZEA010000039.1, forward strand.
GACGACGGACGCTGCCCAGCCACATCTGGAGCCGATGGCGCTCGATCGCGACGCGGTACAGCGCCACTGGCGCGCTTCAGTGGGGGACAAGACGACAGACGACTATACCTGGGACGAGCCGTATACGCTGCCGGAGAATCTGTATCTGGCGGCAAAACGCGGCGCAGGCGCGCGCTATCAAACCATGGCCGGGCGGTATCTTCTGGACCGGACATGGTTCGATCCGCTGGCAGCAAACGAGAATGTATTGGCCGGTCATCACGCTTACAGTTTCTGTAACTCGCTGAGTTCGGCGATGCAGGCGTATTTGAGCGCGGGAAGCGGGAAGCATCTTTGCGCTGCGCAGAATGGTTTTGCGATGATTCGCGCGCAGAGCTTTGCCACCGGCGGCTGGGGCCCGGACGAAAGCTTCGTGGAGCCGGGCACAGGCGCTCTGAAGGCCAGTCTGACCAAGACGCGGCACAGCTTTGAGACACCCTGCGGCAGCTATGCGCACATGAAAATTACTCGGTATCTGATGCGCGTGACGGGCAGTGGCAGCTATGGCGACAGCATGGAGCAGGTGATCTGGAATACGGTGCTGGGTGCGAAGACGCTGCAACCGAGCGGACGCGCGTTCTACTACTCCGACTATAGCAATGAAGGTGGGAAGTTTTATTTTCCGGATGCCTGGCCTTGCTGCTCCGGGACGCTGCCGCAGGTGGCGGCGGATTATCGAATTGCGGCGTATCTGCGCGGCGACGACGGCGTGTATGTGAATCTGTATCTGCCGTCGGAGCTGCGCTGGATAAGCGGCGACGGCGCGCAGTGGACGCTGTCGCAAAGCGGTGACTATCCGCTGGATGAGCAGGTGACGCTGCGTTTGAGCAGTAGCTCTTCGAGCGAGTTTGCACTGCGTTTGCGCGTACCGCAGTGGACAACCTGCGGCGGGGAAGCGATGAGCGCACGCGTCAATGGCTCGCCGATGGCGCTGAACGCCGAACGCGGATTTGCAACGATTCGCAGGAAGTGGCGCGGAGGCGATTCGGTGGAGTTGACGATTCCACTGTCAATGCGAGTGGTGCAGATTGAGCCAGGGTCCAATACGTTGGCGCTGATGCGCGGACCGCTTGTGCTGTTTCCGCTGACGCACGACTCGCCTGCTGTGACGCGCAAACAGATGCTGACTGCACGTCGCACCGGCAAGCACGACTGGGCGATGGAATCGTCCGATGGACTGGTGCGGCTGAAGCCGTTTTTTGCCATCGGAGATGAGCCGTACAGGACATATCTGGACGTGGCGACGAACGCCTGAAAACGGCTACTGGCGGGTGATGCGGACGAAGACGCCTTCGGGTAACGATCCCTCCTCGAAGTGGACGACGCCGTTTTTGACAAATCCAACAGCGGAGGCAGGTTCAGGGCTTCCTCTGCGGGCCGAGTTTGGGGTTTGAATCGGGTCTGGACCTTGGTCCCTGATTCGGAGCTGTGCTGGTTCCGGACCGCGGCCCATGCCGCGGTCCATTGCCTCATTCGCAAGCTGGTCAGCGAGCTTGTTGCCGCCGCGCAGCGTGTGCTGCATCTCGAAGTGATCCAATTGCCGCACACGGCGCTGCGCTTCTTCCCAAAGCGGGCGCAGATCGGGGCTGTTGACTTTGTAACGGCCTTGCATCTGGCGGACCATAAGTTCGGAATCGGCGACCACGCGGAGGCGGCGATAGCCGTTTTCAATCGTCCAGGCCAGCACAGCAAGCAGGGCGGAGTATTCTGCGTAGTTGTTGGTGCGCTTGCCCAGAAATTCGCTGAGGCGCGCTAGGATGCGTCCGCTGGCGTCCTCCAGAACAGCGCCAAATCCAGCGGGGCCGGGGTTGCCGCGCGAGCCTCCGTCGCAGTGCGCGATGACCAGGGTTTCGGCGAAGGGTTGCGGCGTGAGATGAGCTGGCGTGGAATCCTGCATAGAAGTCCAGTGTATCGGGTGACGCGGCGCGCGAAAATGCTCACCAACGACGATGCGTAACGTCCATTGAACAGCGTTCCAAACGCTCGCGAAGGAGTCCTCTACGGCATGGCAGGTGAAGCGTTTCCACTCGACGCAAGTGTGTTGACGACATGGCCCAGGCAGCCGGGCGTACAATCCACTCAAGCGATGGAGATCAAGCTCAGCGGCGGAAAAAGTGAGCTGGCAAGGATTCGCGGCATCAGCGGCAAGACGCCGGAAGCCGAGCAGGACGCGCTGCGAGCGCGAGCCTCGGAGATGGAACTGATCCGCGAGGCGCAGGCTGGTTCGCGAACGGCATTTGACGCGCTGGTACGTCAATATGAGCATCAGGTTCTGCGGCTGGCCCTGCACCTGACAGGCAGCGAACAGGACGCCGAGGATATTTATCAGGAAGCCTTTCTGAAAGCCTATCGCTACCTGGGAAACTTTCGATTCGAGTGTTCGTTTTACACCTGGATTTACCGGATTGTGACTAATCTCTGCCTGGACCAGTTGCGCCGCAGAAAGACTCGACGCGAGGATTCAACGGTGATTACGGATCATCACGGCGATGAGATGGACCTGATGTCGTCGATCTCCGATGATCGTTCATTTTCCAATCCGGAGAGAGAGTTGAATCGCAAGGTGCTGGGCGAGCGAATTCGCGAGGCTTTGGAGACGCTGACGCCTCGCGAGCGGACGGTTTTTGAACTGAAGCATTACCAGGGACTGCGGCTGCGAACGATTGGCGAGATGTTGAATACCACCGAGGAGACGGCAAAGAATACGCTTTTTCGCGCAACGAAGAAACTGCGCAGCAAGCTGGCAGGAATCCGCTGAAGCGGAAGCAAGACGAAAATGGATCGCCCGGCACACAAGACCGAGGCGACGAGAAGAACCAGAAAAACTTTGAGGCAGACAGGACGTAGACGATGACTTGCAACGAAACACGAACGACGATGGTTCTGGCGGTTTATGACGAGCTTGCCGACGACCGCCTGCACCTGCTGCAACAACACTTGAAGGGATGCGTGGACTGTTCGGAAGAATTGGAGCAGTTCCTTGCGCTCAAGACGCTGGCAGCCGCGCTCCCTGTTGAAGAGCCGGATGCAAATCTGGTGGCGCGGTCGCGCATGCGTCTGGAAGAAGCGCTTGACCGACTGCCCCCGAAGCGATGGTATGACCGAGCGGCGGAGTGGCTAACACGCAGCGCGGCGGGGATGGCAGCGGCTCCGCTGGCTGCCAGCGTTTTGCTGCTCACCGGCATCGGTGCGGGCACGCTGGTGGGTTATCAGTTGGCCCAGCGTCGCGCGGCAAATGCCGCAATGCAACCGGCTGCGCAGGAACCTGCAGCCGAGGCCTCGTCAAGCGCCTTGAATCAGCAGGACGGGCCTGTGCAGCCAAGCGTATCCAATGTGGCACAGATTGCCGAGGTTCCCCACTCGGGAATGATCGACATTCGCTACAGCACCCTGCAGCAGCGTCATGTGCAGGGAACGCTCGATGATCCGGAGATACGCGATCTGCTGATGTATGCCTCACAGGAAGCGCCAAATCCGATGGTGCGCGACCACTCCATTGCGCTGCTGGCTGCGGCTTGCAGCAATGGCAAAGAGTGCGCGGGTCCGGAGACGGCGGGCGGTCGTTTGAGGGATGCGCTGATGATTGCGCTGCGCTATGACCGCAGTGCGCAGGTTCGTCTGAAGGCACTAGTAGGGTTGCAGCCGTATGTTGGCGAGGATGTGCAGGTGCGTGACGCGTTGCTGGAGGCACTGATGAACGATCCGGATGCGCAGATTCGTGCGCGCGCGATCTCAATGCTGACTCCGGTAGACGCTGACACCAGCGTGCGTCAGGTGCTGTCCACGGTAGCCGAGCAGGATCAGGATTTGCACGTGCGCAATGCTTCGCGGCTGATGCTGGAGCGCGTGTCGGAAATTCAGTGAGCTGCTTGAATTCCCATCACAAAGCAGAGAACGTAATTCACAAACTGGCGGCACAGAGACAGCCAGAACGAATGACTCGAAACGATTGATCCCAGAGTTGCGGCGCACGAGCCAGCAGCGAAGAAGAAAAAGAGATTGGGAGCACTTTCATGCATTGCTTTGGAGAGCCGGTGAAAAAAATCAGCAGATCGATCCTGGTGCTTGGGATAGCAGCGGCCCTGGTTCCGCAAGGGCAGACTTCAGCGCAGGCACAAGCGAGCAAATGGATCAGCCCGATGCGTCTGCTGCATCACAGCCCTTCGCAGGGCTATCTGGGTGTGGACGTCGCGGACCTTTCACAAAGCCGCGCGCAGTCACTGCACCTGAACAACACGTCAGGCGCGGAGATCACGATTCTGGATCATGACGCGCCGGCGGGCAAAGCCGGGCTGCATGTCCATGATGTGATTGTTGCCGCAAATGGCGCGTCGATTGAGAATGCAGAGCAGTTCCGACAGTTACTGCATCGGCAGGCACCGGGGAAGAAGCTGCGGCTCAGCGTGAATCGCGTCGGCCTGATGCAGACGATTACGGTGCAGATGGCGGACCGGCGCAAAGTGGAGCAGGAAGCGCAGCAGGAGATTGAGCAAAGCAACCTGCCACCGGGCGCGCAGGGGTTTCTCTCCAGCGGCGATGTGGCACCGTCCATGGCAGGTGGTTTTCACTTCTGGGGGTTGGGCAGCAGCTTTCATGTGGGCGCGCTGGTGGAGCGGATGACTCCGGAGATGCAGGATTACCTGAGCGTGGACAATGGAGTGATTGTGAAAAGCGTGGCTCGGCACAGCGCTGCCGCACAAGCCGGATTGCAGGCGCATGACGTCATTCTTGCCGTGGGCGCGGAAACGGTTGCGACCACAAGCGATTGGGAGCGGCTGCTTCGCGCAAGCAATGGCAAGGTGGTTCCCGTCTCCATCCAACGCGACCGCGCACGACAGACGCTGTGGCTGCAACTGAATCCCCGACGGCACTGAAGCGCACCGATCCTATTGAAGCCGCGCAGGGAAAAGTAGTTAGTATGGGACGCTTGGACCCTTTGGTTGCGGATGTGTTTCAATAAAAGAGTGGGAAATGCACGCAGACAGACCGTGCGCGGGAGAACATTGGCCGCGCTTCGCAAGCTGAGAGAACTGGCAATCGTGGGCAGGGCGCTGGCATCCACTGGTCATCCGGTGATGGCGCAGATTGTGCCCATGCGCTTCTGCAATCTCTCCTGCGCCTATTGCAATGAGTATGACAAGGTCTCGGAGCCGGTTCCACTGGACGAGATGTTGCGCCGAATTGATCATCTGGGGCGTCTGGGTACGAGTATCATCACCATCTCTGGTGGCGAACCGCTCACACATCCAGAGCTGGATGAAGTGATCCGTCGCATTCGTAAAGTGGGCGCACTGGCGGGCATGATCACCAACGGTTATCTGCTGAATGCCGAGCGCATAGAGCGGCTGAATCAAGCCGGGCTGGACCATATGCAGATCTCGATCGACAACATCGAGCCGGATGATGTGTCCAAGAAAAGCCTGAAGGTGCTCGACAAAAAACTCGAGATGCTGGCCGAATACGCCGAGTTTCACGTGAATATCAACTCGGTGGTCGGTGGCGGCATTCGTGAACCGAACGATGCACTGGTGATCGGGAAGCGCGCGCTGGGGCTGGGATTTACCTCGACCATCGGCATCATCCACGACGGCAGCGGACAACTGAAACCACTCAAGGAAAACGAAGCCAAGGTCTACTTTGAGATGCGCGGCATGAAGAAGCGGAATTATTCGCGCTTCAACCATTTTCAGGAAGCGATTGCGCTGGGCAAGCCGAATGACTGGCGTTGCCGGGCGGGCTCGCGTTATCTGTATATTTGCGAAAACGGTTTGGTGCATTACTGTTCTCAACAGCGCGGATTTCCAGGCGTGCCGCTGGCCAGCTACACGCATGAGGATGTGACTCGCGAATACCGCACGGCAAAAACATGCTCGCCCAACTGCACCATCAGTTGCGTGCATCAAATCAGCTATATCGATCACTGGCGTGGACCGCAAAGCAAAGTGGTTTCTCCGGGCAGTAACAGCCATCATGCAGGCGCCATTCCGGAACTGGTTTCCATCCGCAATGCGGATTCGTAGATTGACTCACAGTAGATCGACAAATATTCGGGCATATCCGGCTTGAGTCGGAACATAGATTTGACTTTTTAGGGAATTGATCCTTCTGGAACTGCTCGTTAGTTCCGTTCACTGTACTTTTTCGTTGCCCGACCGATTCGGAAGCTGTAAACATCGTCCGGATCGAATCCAACTTCGCAATGCTTCCTGTCGAGGAGCGGCGTAACTGCCGAGCTTGCATAGCGAATCCGTCGGACTGAGCCATCTTGTCGCCACACAAGACGAAGATGACGCCAGTCCGGCGCGTGAGGAGAACGATGAAGAGCATTGGATTGCGGCTAATCGCCGCTTTGGTCGTGGGAATCACAATTGTTTCCACGATCTCTTCGTGGTACGAAGTCCGGCAAGAAAAGCTGAGCCTCTATGCCGACCTGGAGCGCAAAGCTGACACTCTAGCCGACGGGCTGACCCGCAGCGCACAATTGATGCTGAATGCCGGAGATCGCGATTCCATTGCGCGCCTCGGCGAACAGTTCAGCAATCGTGGACAACTGCTTGGCATCTCTGTGCTGGACAGCAACGGAGTGGCGCTGACGATGCCGCGCGCAATCGCTCCACTGCTGCGAAAAATGCCGCAGCAGGCACTTGCGTCTGCGAGAGAGAATCGCACAATTGGCCTCTACACCCGAATGCGATTGCGTCGTGTCTACGTACTGGTGACGCCGCTGCGCACAGCAGACCAGAAACCAGCCGGCGCGCTGGTCGTCGTCTATGACACGGGTTACATTCGCAATGCCACGCTGCGCGTGTGGGCGCTGGCGTTGATTCACTTTGGATTCCAGGTGCTCATCATCGCCGCGATCACGCTTGTGATTGTGCGCTGGACTCTCACGCGCCCCATCACGCGCGCTGCGGAGTGGATGCGCGCGCTGCGCATGGGTGACGGCAACGCCGCAGGGCCGCCTATGGAGACACTCGACTTTCTTGCGCCACTCACAAGCGAGGTGGCCCCGCTGATTGAGAGCGTGCATGAGGCGCGCGCCGCAGCGGCGGCGGAAGCACGCCTGCGCAACGCGCGAGCGCAGATCTGGACCGCGCAGCGGCTGGCCGATCATGTGCGCACCAAGCTCGCTGACAGCCATCTCTACGTGGTGTCCAACCGCGAGCCGTACATTCACAACCGAACGCCACAAGGCATCACCGTCCAGGTGCCAGCCAGTGGACTGGTGACGGCTTTGGAGCCGATTCTGTGCGCGTGCAACGGAACGTGGGTGGCGCATGGCAGTGGGAGTGCGGATCGAGAGACCGCCGATCCGCACGGTCGACTTCCTGCGCCTCCACAGGAGCCGCGTTACACGCTGCGCCGCGTGTGGCTGAGCGAAGAAGAGGAGCAAGGCTACTACTACGGATTTGCAAACGAAGGACTCTGGCCGCTCTGCCACATCGCCCACACGCGGCCCACTTTTCGCGCCAGTGACTGGGAGCAGTATGAGCGCGTCAACCAGAAATTTGCCGACGCGCTGGCCGAAGAAATCGGTGATGATGCGCATCCAGTCGTGCTGATTCAGGACTATCACTTTGCGTTGCTGCCACGCCTGCTCAAGGAGCGCATTCCCCATGCCCGCGTGGCGATCTTCTGGCATATTCCCTGGCCTAATCCGGAGTCGTTTGGCATCTGTCCGTGGCAGCGCGAACTGGTGCACGGGCTGCTTGGCGCAGACCTGATCGGCTTCCACGTTCAGGCGCATTGCAACAATTTTCTAGACACGGTCGACCGAGCGCTGGAGGCGCGTGTGGATTGGGAGCACTTCTCGGTCAAGCGCAACGATCATTGGTCGATCATTCGTCCCATTCCCATCAGCGTTGATCTGCCTCCCGAAGAATATGCCGCGCTGGACAAACGCGGTGAAGAACATCTGCGCGAGATTTGCCAGCAGTGGAATTTTGAAGCAAGCGTGGTGGCCATCGGGGTGGACCGCATGGACTACACCAAGGGCATTCTGGAGCGCTTTCGAGCCGTGGAAAGCATGCTGGAGCAGCATCCGCAGTATCAGGGCGAGTTCTCACTGATCCAGATCGGCGCGCCAACGCGCTCCACCATTCCGCGCTATGCCGAGTTGCAACGCGAGATTGAGGCAGAGGCTGAGCGCATCAACGCACGATTCCGCCACGGAAACTGGCGACCGATTCTGCTTATCCAACAGCAACAGGATCACAAAGAGCTGAAACGCTACTACCGCGCAGCGCAAATCTGCATGGTCACTTCGCTGCACGACGGAATGAATCTTGTGGCGAAGGAGTATGTTGCTTCGCGTCAGGATGAGCGCGGCGTGCTGATTCTGAGTCGATTCACAGGTGCCGCTCGTGAGTTGCGCGATGCCTTGATCGTGAATCCGTATGACATCGCCTCCACGGGCGAAGCAATTGCGCGAGCGCTCGCCATGGATAGCGCGGAGGCGACGGATCGCATGAGGCGAATGCGCAAGTGGGTCAGCGACCACAACATTTATTGGTGGGCCAGCAAACTGTTGAGCGAACTCTGCGATCTGCGGCTGGAAGATGCGTGGGTGGAAGCCGACTCCAGCGGCACTGAGCGGCATGAAGATGCGGAAGGCACGGTGATCCATGCCTGAGGTAACTCTGCAAACGCAACCGCAGAGGCTTCGAGAGTTCTTTGCCGACCTTGCTTCGGCAACTCACTCTCGTTTGCTGCTGGACTACGACGGCACGCTGGCTCCGTTTCGGCAGCAACGCATGGAGGCGCGTCCTTACGACGGTGTGATCGAGCGTCTGGGCCGCATTCAGCAGGCACCCACGAGCGGGATCACAATGATCTCCGGACGGCCCGCGACGGAGGTTGCCACGCTGTTGCAGCCGCTGTCAGGAATCGAAATCCGCGGCGCGCATGGCCTGGAGCTGCGCACCGCGGAGGGAGAACTGGAGCAGATGCCGCTGGATGACGCAGACGCAGACGCGCTACGCACGGCACGGAATCAGCTGGAAGGCTTTGGCATGATCACCGCGCTCGAAGAAAAAACGGGCGGTCTGGCCCTGCACTGGCGCGAACAGCCTACCCACGCAACCGAGCAGATGCGAGCGCTCGCCGTGCGGCTCTGGACGCCGCTGATAGCAGGCACCTCGCTGCGCCTGTTATCCTTTGATGGAGGGCTCGAACTGCGCGTAACCCGCCCGCACAAGGGAGATGCGGTGGAGGCCATTCGGCAAGCATTGCCCTGCGATGCGCGAGTAGCATATCTGGGCGATGACGCTACAGATGAAGACGCCTTTCGCAGCATCGGCACGGATGGACTTGCCGTGCTGGTGCGCGCCGAGTATCGCGCCACTGCGGCTTCGATCTGGCTGCGTCCGCCACAGGAGTTGCTGGTGTTTCTGGATGCGTGGATCGCTGCCACATGCCCCTGGTGACGCGGGCCACTCTGCGACGCAAACGAAAGCAAGCCAGCGGTGGAACGCTGGCTTGCTGATATCTTTTTCTCAGGATGGGATGTACGTCTTGAGCGCTACGGCGTACTTGCTTGCACTCCGGAAAGCTCGCTTACGCGGTGACCAGAGCCTTGATGCGCGCATTCAAGCGGCTCTTGTAGCGGGAAGCAGTGTTCTTGTGCAGAACACCCTTCTGCACCGCCTTGTCCAAAGCGGAAGCGGTCAGGCGAAATTGAGCCTGCGCCGCTGCGGACTCACCCTTGACCAATGCCTCGCGCATGGCGCGAAGAGCGGAGCGGACGCGGGAACGGTTGGCGCGATTGACTTCGGTACGTGTAACGGTCTGACGTGCGCGCTTCAACGAAGAAACATGATTTGCCATAGTCTGCGGATCATCCTTGGGTGCCCTGCATGGGCAGATTCTGTGCGATGCCCCGAACCGTTTCAACGGTAAGCGGTGGCTGAACTGCGGACCTCTGCTGTCTTGGGTGCCTGCTCTCGCAGAGGCTCCGATAAGACGGCGAATGACGCACAACTTCGCATCTTTATGCTATTGGAAAAAGGGGTTGCGGTCAATCTCTCGGCTTCGATTGATGTCCCGCTATACTGATCAGGATGGCGAAACCACAGAGCGAAATACGGAGCAGCCCCGGTGAAACTACCCATCTGGGGCAGATTCTGGCCTCAACACGGCAGCAGATCAGCCGTGCTCAGGCCACGGTGACCCCGGCTGAGTTGGAGCAGCAGGCCGCTGCTCACAGGCCACGGGGCTGGGCGCGGGCTTTGCGCCACAGGGCCGAGAACGGTCCGGCGATCATCGCAGAGATTAAGAAGGCGTCGCCTTCCAAGGGATTGATCCGAAAGGATTTCGATGTGGCATGGCTGGCCGGTCGCTACGCCGGCGGCGGCGCTGCCGCGCTCTCTGTGCTGACCGACGAGCCGTATTTTCAGGGCAGCCTGCGAAATCTGGAGATTGCATCAGCCACCACCGCGCTGCCCTGCCTGCGCAAGGACTTCATGATCGACGCTTACCAGATCCTCGAGGCGCGGGCACACGCAGCAGACGCCATTCTGCTGATTGCCGCCGCACTCGACGACGAGGAGATGCTGGAGCTTGCGCGAACGGCGCACGCCGCCGGGCTGGACGTGCTCGCCGAAGTCCACGACGGAGCGGAACTGGAGCGCGTGCTGGCGATGGCCGAGCCGCCTGATGCGATTGGCGTGAATAACCGGGACCTGCGCAGCTTTGAGGTCCGGCTGGAGACTTCACTGGAACTGGTCGAGCGCATTCCTTCGAGCGTGGTCCGCGTGGCAGAGAGCGGTATCGCGCGCGGCGCTGAAATTCGCCTGCTTCGTCAGGCTGGCTTCGATGCCTTTCTGATTGGCGAGAGCCTGATGCGGGCGGAAGATCCGGGCACAGCTCTGGCCGCGCTGTTGGCAGAGACAGAAGCCGCGTTGCCATGAGCCTGTGGATCAAAATCTGCGGGAATCGACGCTCCGAAGACGCTGTGGCTGCCGCTGAAGCCGGTGCGGATGCTGTCGGCTTTGTCTTTGCGGCCGCCAGCCCGCGCCAAGCAGAGCCGCAGACGGTGGCTGTCATTACGCCGTTGCTGGCGGGCCGTGTGGAGTCGATTGGTGTCTTCGTAGAGTCGTCGGCAGACGAGATTGCCCGGATTGTGGACCAGTGCGGGTTGACCGGAGTCCAGTTGCACGGCGGCAGCGGAGGCAAGCAAGCAGCGTCTGCCGAGGTGGCGAAAAAGCCGCGCTCCGGGGAGGAATCGACGGCGCAGTTTCTGCGAGCGCGCTTTGGCTCCGATCTGCGCATCGTTCGGGTTGTTCACTTCGGCCCTCAGACGGCTGCACAGCTTGAAGCGATTGCCCAGGATGGCTTGAGCGACGCTGCGCTGATCGATACCCGAGTAGGCCAATTCGTGGGCGGAACCGGCGTCCCCTTTGACTGGCAGACTGCCGCAAAGACGATCTTTGCGGGCAGTCAGGGTCTCCGGCTCATTGCCGCCGGGGGCTTAAAGCCGGAGAACGTGGTCGAAGCCGTCAACCTGATGAATCCATGGGGCTTGGATGTGTCCAGCGGCGTGGAGGCTCGGCCCGGAATCAAGAACCACGGGCGCATCCGGGAGTTTATCCGGCTGGCACGGCAGGTCAGCGCCAGGCCGCGCTGAATCATCGGCGCTGAATCTGCTTCATCCAATTGTGCAACTTTGCGATACAGTGGACGGCAGCCCGGAAGTCTGTTCCTTTTTGCACTTCAAGGGCAAACAAAGGAGGAGATTGCTCCATGCCTATTGGTTCCCCAAAACGACTCGCCATCACGATCGCCGGAGCGGTATCGCTCGGCAGCTACGAAGCCGGGGCGCTCTACGAGCTGCTGGAGGCTATCCGCCAGCACAATCTGAAGGTGCAGCAGGAGCAGGATGGACAACCCATCTATCTTGACGTGCTGACAGGTGCCTCGGCAGGCGGAATGACAGCGACGATCCTGGCTCAGAAGCTGCTCTTCGACGGTCCTTCGTTTGTGGATGCGCTGGGAAATCCAGCGCCTTGGAATAACCCTCTTTATGAGACGTGGGTCCAACGCATCACGCTCGCCGGACTGCTGGATACGACTGATGCGCCGATTGCCGATGGCGGCGATCCGGCTCTGCTTTCGCTGCTTTCTTCGCAGTTGATTGAGACCATCGCACGAGAAAAACTGCTGACTGACGTAACGGCGGGCGAGATTACCGATCACGGCCCTCACCTCGCCGTCCATCCGCAGTCTGGAGAAATACGCCTAGGCATGGCGTTGACCAACCTGACCGGAGTCAACTACGGATTGCCGATGATAAGTGGGGGCGAGTTCCTGTACACGCGCTTTGAAGACTCGATTCGGCGGCTGCTCTCACGCAGCGACCGCTCGCTGGCGACCTGGCAGGATGTCGCGTCAGCAGCCGTCGCAAGCGGAGCCTTCCCTGTCGCTTTCCGCACCAAGGACCTGACGCGCAGCGTGGCCGATTACGCGGCCAACAAGCCACTTGGATGGACCGAGGGCAGCCGCCGGTTCAACTACTCTGACGGAGGCATTCTTCAGAATCAGCCATTGGGCATGGCCAAGCAGCTCATGGACGACGCAGACGGCCACCAGCACTCGGAAAATCGCTTCTATCTTTTCATCTCACCCAATCCGATGAGCGACCAGAGCGACCCCTCACTGAACGAAAACAACGTAAATATGGTTCGCGTGCTGGGTCGCATTGGATCGGTGTATATGGGGCAGGCAATGTTCCAGGACTGGGTCGAGGCCGACACCATCAATACGCGCGTTCAGCAACTCGATACACAGGCGCAGCAGCTTGCCGACGCCATCGCTTCGGGAGCGATTGCCCCTGATCAGCTTGCCAGCCGACAGGCTAGCCATGAAACCCTGCTGGACCTGCTATATCGAACGGATCCCGGCGAGGAGTCCCGCGCTCAGACCCATGACCGGCTCAGCCGTCAGTTTGCCACGGAGTTAACGCAGGTGGGCGGCGCACAAACTGTGGCCGGGCAAACACTGCTCTCCGGGATTCACCTGCTGGAAAAATCGGCTGGCCTCAGCGAGCTGGATTATATGGAGATCTATGGGGTGGTCGTCGATCCTGGCAAGCTGGCAGGAGCAGGGATTGCGGCGTTTGTCGGCTTCTTTGACGAACAGTATCGACGACATGATTATGAATGTGGACGAGAGCAGGCACAGAAGCTGATTGCGCAACTAAACGCAGGCCCCAGCACCGACGGCCGACCACAACTGGGGCCGATTCACTACAGCCCGGTGCCGCCCCAGATCGATCACTCGCTCGACGGACTGCGCCTCGACCAAATCAACCGCGACGACGTGCATACATTGAAGGAGGGCTTGACGAAGCGTGTGAACCAGATTTTGACACATGAGCTCGCGAATCCGGTGGAACGGTATCCGGCGCAGTGGGGAGCGGACCTGGCACTCGGAGTACTGCTCAACTGGGAGTTCAGTCGGAATGTACAGGGGTGACAGAATCCGAGCTGCGAAGTGCTCGAATGCGATCCATGGCATCGAAGAGAACGTCTTGAGCGACATTCGTGGAACGGTTCAGCGAAGCCCATGCGTGTTCGATGAGCTGCTGGACAAACACTTGCACAGGGATACCTCGCTGCTCGGCTTCAAGCTGAACAGGGGAAGAGACCTCAACGGAAATCTGCATGAAACTGCCTCCGCTGAATTCATCGGAAGAGTCTGGGAAAAGTTGAGCGTCCCACTTCTTCCTCAGCTTCCAGACTTCTTCTGACGGAAGCGCTTGCGGCCGATCCCGGCAAACAGTTAGGCTGAGATCATGTATGAGGATTTCAAGGTAACTGATCGCTGGACCGGCGTCGAGTTGCACTGCCGCTGGAAGGCTAACATCGTCGCCATCGCCACGCGCCACGCCGACGCTGTCGACATCCGCTTTGACGTCAGCGGCAAGCCGATGTGGATCGCCATGCCATGCAATGCGTGGGTGGAGCAGAAGCGACGAACCGGCAAGGTGATTACTGATGCGCTGGCAGCACAAACAGCTGGGCATTATCTGAAGTCGATCCTGGAGGATGGCGCCGACCCCAGCCGCGAGATGTATACCATGAGTACCGAAGAGGTGCTCGAGCATCTGAACACGGTGATCAAGGAAGCCACCGAAGCGGGCGGCGTACCAATTCTGCCGCTTTCACCCTTTGCCTGAGACCGGCGCGCAAGCGAGTCCGGAGCTGGAAAATCCAATCGTTGAACGAAAGGCCCTGCATCGCGATGCAGGGCCTTTCACTGTCCTTATGGAAGATCTGCCGAGCAGACACCAGAGCGTTTCGGCTTTGCGCGCTCCAACGAACAGCGACAGGAATCGCATTTGCTGAAGAGACAGCCACGCAAGCGAGAGCTTCCGTTGAAAGCGCGGGATTGAAGTCGGCTTATGCTGCGGCGTCTTCGCCGCCTGCCTCGCCCTTCTGCTTTTCCATCTCCGCTTCCAGCTCGGCGCGTTTCTTGGCCTTGCGATCAGCGCTCTTCTGCCGTTTTTCGTCGAGCTGCTTTTCGGCTCCCAGCAGTTCAATGAACGCCTTTTCAGCGCCATCGCCCTTCTGGAATCCAGCCTTGACGATGCGCAGATAGCCACCCTGGCGGTCGCCGTAGCGCGGCGCAACCGTCTCAAACAGACGCGTCACTGACTCGTCTGTAGTAAGAAAGGCAAGCGCCTGACGACGTGAATGCAGATCGCCCTTCTTGCCGAGTGTGATCATCTTTTCCACCAGCGGCCGCACAGCCTTGGCCTTGGCAACAGTGGTTTCAACGCGATCCTCGATGATGACCGAGGTCACCAGGTTGCGCAGCAGCGCGCGACGATGGCTGGTGTTGCGTCCCAGTTTGAATCCTGAATTCCGATGGCGCATAGTGTTGCTCTCTTTCGAAAATTTCGTGGACGTGGCTGACGGCAGACTCACATCCGAATCCTTATGACGGCTGCTGGAGTCATCCGGCAACCGCCATAACCCCAGTTAGAAGTTCTCCGTCTCCGTGTTCAATTGCAGGTCCACCGAGTCCAGCAGATCATCCTCGTCGTCGAAGCGGCCAAAGCCCGCTGCCAGCGCTGCCGCAGGCAGGATGCTGGTCGGTCCTGGAACGGCGTTGCCCTGCTCGTCAATCTTCATGCCGAGCGAAAGACCCATCTGCGCCAGGATTTCCTTGATTTCGTTCAGGCTCTTGCGACCAAAGTTCTTGGTCTTGAGCATCTCGGCTTCAGTCTTCTGGATCAGTTCCGCGATGGTCTGGATGTTGGCGTTCTTGAGGCAGTTGTAGCTGCGCACAGAAAGCTCAAGCTCCTCGACGGAACGGTTGAGATTTTCATTGCGCAACTGCAATCCGCTGCCATCGCCGTGACCTTCGGCGTCCATATCTTCCTCAAAATTGATGAAGATGCTCATGTGATCCTTGAGCAGCTTGGCCGCCAGACCCAGCGCATCCGCGGGAGCAACGGCACCGTTGGTCCAGATTTCCAGAGTGAGCTTGTCGTAGTCGGTGATCTGACCGAGGCGCGCAGCCTCGACGAGATAGTTCACACGACGCACGGGCGAGTGAACGGAATCCACCGGGATGAAGCCAATGCCGAGATCGGCGTCGTAGTTCTTGTCCGCAGAGACGTAGCCGCGACCACGCTTCAGCCGCATCTCCA
This sequence comes from Acidobacteriota bacterium, assembly GCA_021851335.1. Lineage (GTDB taxonomy): Bacteria > Acidobacteriota > Terriglobia > Terriglobales > Acidobacteriaceae > Acidicapsa. The sequence goes on from JAJZEA010000039.1 coordinate 20,266, forward strand.
TATCCAGACGGCCACCTTCGGAGACGGTCGCGATATAAACATCCTTATCGAGGATCTCAACGTCGCCGTCGGCCTCGATCATGCCCGAGGTCACAACGCCAGGCTGATCGGCGCGGAGATAAAGCGCCTTTGGGCCTTCGCCGTTGAGCTTGAAGGGAACCTGCTTCAGATTCAGGATGATATCGGTCGCGTCCTCGACGACACCGGTGATGGACTGGAACTCGTGCAGCACATCCTCAATGCGTACGGCGGTGACGGCAGCGCCCTCGATCGAGCTAAGCAGCGTGCGCCGCAAAGCATTGCCGATTGTGGTGCCAAAGCCGCGCTCAAAAGGCTGTGCGCTGAACTTGCCAAACTTCTCGGTAAGCGTCTCCGATTCAACGGCAAGACGCTTCGGTTTCTGAAATCCTCTCCACAACATAAGCTTTCTCTTTTCCCGCGCGGCAGTTGCGTCGCGATGCATTTTGCGACGGCCGCGCAAGTTCTCCTTCGGTTGAAATGATCGGGACACTCAGGCTGCAAGCGTCCCGGCTGCTGCAAAACAACGTTCGGGCGGAGCCAACTCCGCCCCTGATCTTATTTCGAGTACAACTCGACGATGAGCTGCTCATTGACCGGCAGATTGACCTCGTCGCGGCGGGGCAACGAAAGCACCTTGCCGGAGAGATTGGCGAAATCCGGCTGAAGCCACGAAGGTATGGGGTTGGATGCGGCATAATCACGCGCAGCCTCGACCACGACCAGCTTGCGCCCGCTCTCGCGGATGGCCACCGTATCCCCGACAGAAACCTGGAACGAAGGGATGTTCACCTTGCGTCCGTTGACCTCGACATGCCCGTGACGCACGATCTGGCGTGCCTGACGGCGGCTGATGGCAAAACCAAGCCGGAAGGCAACATTGTCAAGACGGCGCTCCAACTGCTGGATAAGCAGGTCGCCGGTGACGCCGGTGGCGCGGTTGGCCTTTTCATAGTAGGCGCGGAACTGGGTTTCGAGCGTGAAATAAATGCGCTTGGCCTTCTGCTTTTCGCGCAGTTGAAGGCCGTAGCCGACAACCTTGGCCTTGCGGCTCTGGCCATGCTGGCCGGGAGCAAAGTTACGCTTTTCAAGCGGGCAGCGATCGCTGAGGCATTTGGTGCCCTTGAGGAAGAGCTTGGTGCCTTCGCGACGGCAAAGACGACAGACGGGACCAGTATAACGAGCCATTTCTTCTCCTGACTTCGGGTGTCGGCCGGTTTACGCTGTGCGCATTGGCGCAGCAGTTTCATCCCGGCCCAAAGCCCCTACGGGCGATTGGTTTGTGCTCTGTGTGAGCGGTGAACACCCACAAGGGCGTTTGGCTGCGCTCGCTTTTCTTGCAACTCAGCGAGCGCGGCAGAACCTGACGCGATCAGACGCGACGACGCTTGGGCGGGCGGCAACCGTTGTGCGGAATCGGAGTAACGTCCCGGATGGAACGCACATCGATGCCAGCCGCGGCCAGGGCGCGAATCGCAGACTCACGACCGGAACCCGGCCCCGAGACACGCACATCGACCGAACGCAGACCGTGGTCGCGCGCTGCGTTGGCGGCGTTCTGAGCGGCCTGCTGCGCGGCAAACGGAGTTCCCTTGCGGGAGCCGCGGAAGCCGAGCGAACCGGCGCTCTTCCAGCTAAGCGTGTTGCCCATTGGGTCGGTGATAGTCACAATGGTGTTATTGAACGTGGCTTGAATGTGCACCAGACCGAGAGGCACATTCTTTCGCTCACGCTTGCGGAACTTCTTGTTCTTGCCGGCTTTCCCGGCTGCGTTCTGCTGCTGTTTCGCCATTACTTGGTCGCTTTCTTCTTGCCCGCTACAGTGCCCTTGCGCGGGCCTTTGCGGGTGCGAGCGTTGGTGCGGGTACGCTGGCCGTTGACCGGCAGCGAGCGCTTATGGCGCGTTCCGCGATAGCTTTGAATGTCCATCAGGCGCTTGATGTGCATGGCGACATCCTTGCGGAGATCGCCTTCGATGTTGCCCTCATCTTCGATGACTTGACGGATGCGGTTCAACTCGTCCTCGCCCAGATCCTGAATCTTCTTGAAGGTATCCACGTTCGCCTTCTCCAGAATCTTGAGCGCGCGAGAGTTACCGATGCCGTAGATGTAAGTAAGCGCGATCCGAGCCTGCTTTTGGCGGGGCAGATCGACGCCAGCAATACGTGCCATGGGGTTCCTTTGCGCTTGGGTTGTGTGCCTCCGGCCTCTCGCCGACTCGCACGGGTTAGGAGGATCGTCCTTCGGGGTTCTTCGCAAGCCTTGACTTCGGCTAACTCGCCCCTGGCCCACTGAACATTGGCGCGTTCGGGCCGGAAGGATTCCAAATTTGCCAGAGTTCTAGCCCTGACGCTGCTTGTGCTTTGCGTTTTCGCAGATGACCCGCACCACACCGCGGCGGTGAATCACCTTGCACTTGTCGCAAATCTTCTTGACGGATGCCCGTACCTTCATAATTATCCTCTTCTTTGGCCGCGCCAACTGCGCACGGAGTTGCCTGATGGTTACCGGTAACGATAGACAATGCGTCCACGATTGAGATCGTAAGGACTCAACTCGACCGCGACCCGGTCACCGGGCAAAATACGAATGAAGTTCTTGCGCATTCGTCCTGAGACATGCGCCAGAACCTGATGCTCGTTTTCCAGCTTCACCTTAAACATGGCGTTGGGCAGAGTCTCCAGCACCACCGCCATCACTTCAATTGCATCTTCCTTCGACAAACCTTATTCCGCTTCCCCAAAGCAACCCGCTTCGGATGGTGAATTGCCAACGCAGTCGCTGGCGCCTAAAGGGTTAAAATCATCGCTCCATCGGCCGTGACCGCAACCGTATGCTCAAAATGAGCGCTCATGCTACCGTCACACGTAACCGCAGTCCAACCATCTTTCAGCACTTCCACCGCGGCCGTACCCGCGTTGACCATTGGCTCAATCGCCAGCACCATGCCTTCGCGCAGCTTCATGCCGCGTCCACGTTCACCATAGTTGGGCACCTGCGGATCCTCGTGCATGCGCGTACCGATCCCATGACCGACAAAATCCCGCACCACGGAGAATCCCTGCGCCTCGACCACTTCCTGTACCGCCGCGCCGATGTCGCCTAACGTCGCGCCCGGCCGCACGGCCTGGATCGCCGCCGCAAGAGAAGACTCCGTCGCCTCCAGCAGCTTTTGAGTCTTGCCGTCAATGCGGTTGCCCACTGGGACAGTAATCGCCGCATCACCATAAAACCCATCGACAATCGCGCCACAGTCGATCGAAACAATATCGCCTTCGCGCAACACGCGCGTCTTCGACGGAATGCCGTGCACCACCTCATGATTCACTGAGGTGCACAGCACACAGGGATAGCCGTGATAGCCCTTGAAGGCGGGCTTGGCACCAAGCTCGGCCAACTTCTGCTCGGCCGCGGTCTCAAGATCCAGCGTCGTCGCTCCTGGACGCACCGCGTCGCGAACGACATTGAGCACCTGACGCACCACGCTGCCCGCGCGCCGCATCTGCTCAATCTCCCGTGCCGACTTGAGAATCACTGCCAAGTGTGCCTGCTTCCATTCCTTCTGATCGTTCTGCTTCTCTTACCCGCCCCGAAACAAACAAAGCCACCCGCGGGCTGCCCTTACCGAGACTTTTCCGGTTGACCCGTCCACGCCTCAGGCGTGACCGCGCAACCGCTCTACGACACCAACAATCTCCGCAGCTACGGCTGCAACTTCCTGCTCCCCGCCCACCTCGGCAAAACGACCAAGTGCGCGGTAATGGTCAATCACCGGAGCAGTCAGTGCTTGGTAATTCCCGATTCGCCCCTGAAAACACATCTCTGTATCGTCAGCGCGCTGCACCAGCTCCGAGCCATCCACATCACAATGGCCTTCTCGCTTCGGTGGCTGGAGGTAAACATTGTAAATTCGCTGACAGACTGGGCAGTTGCGTCGCCCGGTGATGCGGCGCAATAACTGATTATAGTCTACCTGTAGACTGACCGCAACGATCGGCAGCGCGCCGGGACGCGTGGCCAGCTCTCCATCAAGCCAGTCGGCCTGAGGCAAGGTTCGCGGAAACCCATCCAGAATGAAGCCTTCGCGAGTGTCTGGAGCCGTGAGTCGAACCGCAACCATCTGGTTCACCAAGTCATCGGGAACCAGATTCCCGCACTTCATAATCTCTTTGGCAGCGGAGCCAAGATCGGTGCCTTCGGCCACGTTTGCCCGCAACAGGTCGCCGGTGGATATCTGCGGAATATTCCAAAGCCGCATCAATTCCTTGGCCTGCGTACCTTTGCCGACGCCCGGAGCGCCCAGGAGCAGGATTGGTCCAGGCGTCAAGGCATGGCCCAGGTGCGAAGCCGATCCCGAAGCAGCGGCCGAAGTCTCCGTGATGCCTGGTTGTGGCGAATTGGTAGTTACGCCCGACATTACCAGGTCTTCCTGCCTCGCACACGACCGGAGCGTGCGCTGAAGCCATCGTAATGTCGCATGATGAGCTGAGACTCGATCTGGTTTGCCGTATCCATCGCCACACCCACAACGATCAGCAGCGAGGTTCCACCGAAGTAGAAATTCATGTGGAGGCCGTTAGTCACCCAGGCCGGAAGTCGCTCAAAGAAATTGCCAACCAGCCAGAGATGGTTGAGGTGGAAGCCGGAGATCAGGAATGTTGGCACCAGCGAGATCAGGATCAGGTAAACCGCGCCGACCAGCGTGATTCGGGTCAGGATGTCGTTGATGTAATCTGATGTCCTTCGACCGGGGCGAATGCCAGGGATAAACGACCCGGACTTGCGCATGTTGTCAGCAATATCATCCGGACGGAAGACAATCGAGATGTAAAAGTAGGCGAAGAAGACAATCGCGGCCATGTACAGCAGCTCGTACCACGGCTCGCCCGGTTGCAGGTTCGCCACGACGCCCGAAAGCCACTTGCTGGACTGCACAAAGCTGACCTGGCTGAAAAGCAGCGGAACCGAGAGAATGGAGCTGGCGAAGATGACCGGCATCACGCCACCAGAGTTGACCTTCAGAGGCAGATGCGAGCTGAGACCGCCCATCATGCGCCGACCCACAATGCGTCGGGCCGACTGGACGGGAATGCGTCGCTCAGAGCTTTCCACATACACAATGAAGGCCACCAACCCGGCCATCGCAGCCAGCAGCAGCAGCATGGCGAAGCCGGTAAAGCCGCCCCAGGCATCTGTCCTCACCTTGTCCACCAAGTCGGCGATGCCGCGCGGAAGACCGACGACGATGCCGGCGAAGATCAGCAGGCTCATGCCGTTGCCGATGCCGCGCTCGGTGATCTGCTCGCCCAGCCACATAATGAAGGCCGAGCCGGTGGTCAGTGTGAGCACAGTCAGCAGGATGAACGATGGGCCGGAGATCAGCACCATTCCCTGGCTGGTGAGACCAAAGGCGATGGCGATCGACTGGAATGCGGCCAGAACCACCGTGGTATAACGCGTCCACTGGGTAATCTTGCGCCGCCCCAGCTCGCCCTCTTTTTGCAGGCGCGCCAGCGGTTCATAGACCACCGTGAGCAACTGGAAGA
>JAJZEA010000003.1:0-120671 GCA_021851335.1 Acidobacteriota bacterium
TGTACCAGCAGTACTATCTGGGATTTGGACCGCGCGTGGGCGTGGCGTGGCAACCGGGCAGCGACGGGAAGACGGTGATCCGAGCGGGATTTGGGCTGGGGTATGACAATCCGAATGTGGTCAACTTCCTGAACTCGCGATTCTCCAGCAATGGCGGAGCGTTTGGCGTCGAGGACAATCCGGCGGGAACGGTGAAGACGATCGATACGGCCCCTGCGGCAGGGTACATCACGTATGGGCAGCCGATGTTTCCGAATGCACTCAGCCCGAGTAACACATGCCTGTCGAATCCAAGCGCGGTGCAGGCGAACTGCTCAAGTCTGAATGTGTTTGCCATTCAGCCGAATCTGCGGCCGAGCTATGTGGAGAACTACAACGTGAATATCCAGCGGTCTCTGAGCAGCAATGTCGAGCTGCAGATCGGGTATGTGGGCAGCTCGGGGCGGAGGTTGCGCGATCTGGTGGACATCAACCAGGCGGGGATTGGCAGTGGTGGAGCGAACGCGACACGACCGTATTACGGGCAGTATCCGAACTACGCGGTGATCAACCAGATTCAATCCGAGGCCACGTCGAACTACAACTCGCTGCAGGCGACGCTGCGGGTGAACAACTGGCACCGGCTGACGGCGCAGTCGGCGTTTACGTTTGCACATTCGCTGGATGAGATCAGCGAAATCTATCTGTATAACCCGCAGAACAGCCTGGACCTGGCTGGGGAATATGGCAACAGCGACTTCGACGTGCGGAATACTTCGGTTTCGTATCTGACGTATGCGTTGCCGGAGTTTCATCATGGGCCATCGGCGCTGACGAATGGCTGGCAGTTCAATGCGCTGCTGAGCTTTCATGGCGGGATGCCGTTCACGATCTACTCCAGCAACAGCGGGAGCAGCGGGACGAACGAGTTTGCCGAGCGCGCGGATCGGACGCCTGGGATCAATCCCAATACAGGGATCAGCAAGAGCGTGCAGGGCAACAGCACATCCGGCTACTTTGTGAACTGGACCTCGACGGCGTACACTCCGTCGCTGAACGGGCAGTTTGGAACGAGCCATCGCAACGACCTGCATGGGCCGGGATTCTCGGACGTGGATTTTTCCGTTTTCAAGAACACGAAGATCACGCGATTTGTGAATGCGCAGTTTCGTGTGGAGATGTTCAACCTCTTGAACCGTCTGAATCTGGCGCAGCCGGGTGACGGATTCTGTACCGACACGAACAATGGCGCGAATCCGAATGCGTGTGCGATCAGTACGACGATTGGAGCCAACTATGGCGCGCCGGGCATTGGAGCCGGTGAGCCGTTCAATACGCAGCTTGCGATGAAGATCATCTTCTGAACGGCGGGGAAGTGAGCGGAGTTGTGAGCCAAAGGAAGCGGCCATCGGAGTGATCCGATGGCCGCTTTGCTGATGTGAGCTTGCAGTTCAGGAGAGATGGCTGAAAGGGGTCTGTTGCAGCCGGGGATGCAGTGCAGGCGGCTCCAGTCCGGCGGTGTTGGTCTGCATGACCTGGACGAAGGCGTTCTGGAAGGCGGCCATCTCGCTTTGGGTTCCGACGGTGATGCGGACCGAATCCGGCCATGCAGGCCAGACGCGCCCGATATAGATCTCTTTGGCAGCCATGGCGGCCTGGACCTGTTTGCCAGGTTTGCCGACATTGACCATGAAGCAGTTGCTGACCGAGGGTGTGACGGCATAGCCGTGGCTGCGCAGGAAGGCGATGTTCTCTTCGCGGAGGCCCGCCATGACTTTCTTGCGCGTGGGGACGAGTTCAGGATCAAGCAGACTGGCCCTGGCGGCGGCGACGGCGGTGATGGGCAGCGGATTCTGTCCGCCGAGGGGCTGGACTTTCTTCAGCAGATCGGGGCTGCCGACGATGAAGCCCATGCGGATGCCGGCCATGCCGTAGAGCTTGGAGAAGGTGCGCAGGACGAGAACGTTCTTGCCCTGTTTCACCAACGAGATGCAGGAGGGTGCGTCGGTGAAGTGGATGTAGGCCTCGTCGACGAGGACGACGGAGCCTTTGGGGACACTATCGATGGCTTTCTCGATCTGCTCGAATGGGGTGAGTGTTCCGGTGGGATTGTTGGGATTGCAGATGTAGATGACTCCGGGCGTGGAGGAGGCGGCGAGCATGGCGGGAATGTCATGGGTGGCCGCGCCTTTGGGGTCGGAGAGCGGGACTTTGAGGATGGGAGCGTTGATGGACTGGGCGGCCCAGATGGGAGCCTCGTAGCTGGGATCGGCAACGACCAGCGGGCGCGTGGGCGAGGCGAAGGCGCGGACGGTGAGGTGCAGCGGCTCACTGGAGCCGGCGTAGGCGACGACCATCTCCGGGTCGAGGCCCTGCTGCCTGGCGAAGAGATCGGAGAAGCCGATCTCCTTGTCGAAGAGATAGCGTCCGCCGTTGGGGATGATGGCGGCGATGGCTTTGCGCGCGCTTTCGCATGGCCCCATCGGATTTTCGTTGGCGTCAATGTGGATGCCCTGGTCGGAGGGAGCGAATTTGGGGATGGCGGCGTGAGCAAGATGCGCCTCGGTAACAAAGGGAAGTCCGGCGAGCGCTGAGGATGCGGCGGCAGCGCGAAGGAAGTTACGACGAGAGAGACCACCGGAGAGGGTGGAGGAAGGCAATGTCATCGGGAAGACTCCTTTGGGTTGGAAGGATTTCGGAGCAGAGCACAGGAGTATTGGCGTGGAAGGAAGGATGAAAGAGAGAGAAGAAGTGCTCCATGTCCCACCGTAGCGTCGAAGGGTTAAGATTTCAAGAAAAAAGTGAGCTGGGTGGATGGCGATATGCGGCTGGGAGTGATGTGTGGGATGGGAGAAGAGCGGGAGAATTTCATTTCCGAGGCGAAATTATGTCGATGGCGCTTGACAACCCCACAACTAAACCAATTTACTGATAGGACGCAACGAGAATGCCCGCTGCGCGAAGCAGGATCGGGCATGACAGAGGTAAGATGCTTGCCATGCTGATTGCACCTGCTTTTTCCCTGAGTTTGCCGACAGCCACGGCTGCGATGGTGGCGACAACGTCGATTGCACACTTGACGGGTCTGGATATCGCCGTGATCGCGGTGTATTTCGCGATGGTGATCTGGATTGGTTATTACCTGAAGAACCGCGCGAATACGAGCGAAGAGTTCTTTATGGCGGGCCGTGAGATGACGGCCTGGATTGCCGGCCTCAGTTTTGTTTCGGCGAATCTGGGGTCACTGGAGTTGATGGGGTGGGCTGGGTCGGCGTATCAGTACGGCATCCTGGCTGCGCACTGGTACTGGATCGGCGCAATCCCGGCGATGCTCTTTCTGGGCATTGTGATGATGCCGTTCTATTACGTCTCGAAGACGCACTCTGTGCCGGGCTATCTGAAGCTGCGCTACGGGCAGGGTTCGAGCACGGTGGCCGCGGTTTCGTTTGCGTTCATGACGATTTTGATGAGCGGCGTAAACATGTTCTCGATGGCGCTGGTGATGAAGGTGGTGCTGGGGTGGAATATCACCTTCAGCATTGTGGTTTCGTCGCTGGCGGTGGCCGCGTATGTGGCGTTGGGCGGGTTGCGTTCGGCGATCTTCAATGAGGTCTTGCAGTTTGTGCTGATCTGGGGCGGTGCGCTGCTGGTGCCGATTCTGGGCATGATTGACGCGGGCGGCTGGATGGGACTGAAGACACGCATTCTGCATGATCTTCCTGGACAGGACTACCTGCATCTGTGGCGGGGACTGGGGCACTTCCACGACAACCCGATGGGGGTTCACTGGACCGGAATCATCTTCGGACTGGGATTTGCGATCAGCTTCGGGTATTGGACGACGGACTTTCTGGTGGTGCAGCGGGTGCTGGCGGCCAACAGCCTGCGCTCGGCGCGAATGGCTCCGGTGATTGGCTCGTTCTTCAAGATGGCTGTGCCGTTCATCGTGATTCTGCCGGGCTTGCTGGCGCTGGTGGTGTTGCATAATCCCAACGGAAGCCTGATGCACCTGGTGGGTGAGGATGTGGTGAGCGCGCATCCGGGCATGGGTCTGCATAGTTATAACGAAGTGCTGCCGCTGATGCTGGTGCGGTACTGCGGGCCGGGTTTGCTGGGGCTGGGCATTACGGCGCTGATTGCCGGTTTCATGAGCGGGATGGCGGGCAATGTGAGTGCCTTTGCGGCGGTGTGGACCTATGACATCTATCAGCCGATGCTGCGCAAGAATGAGCCGGATGAGCACTACGTGACGATCGGGCGCTGGGCGACGGTGCTGGGCGTGGTGGTGTCGATTGGCGCGGCGTATCTGGTGATGCATGCGCAGGGGATCATGGACTATGTGCAGGCGCTGTTCAGCTTCTTTATTGCACCCCTGCTGGGCGCGATTCTGATGGGAATGTTCTGGAAGCGCGCAACGAAATCGGGCGGCTTCTGGGGTCTGCTGGTCGGGACGGTGACGTCGGTGGGGCTGTGGGCGTGGGTACACTTTTATCCGGCTGCGCTGCGGTTTGTGGCGTTGTCTCCGGATGCCAGGGATATGGCGGAAAACATGTATCGCGCGCTGTGGAGCCTGAGCATTACGGTGATTGTCACGCTGGTCGTCAGTTTGTGCACGAGCGCCAAGCCGGATAGCGAATTGAAGGGTCTGGTGTATGGGGCGACGGTGCTGCCGAAGGAAGATCCAGTTGCGTTCTATAAGAATGAACTCTTCTGGGCTGCGATTGCCGTAGTAGTCTTTGTGGGCCTCAATGTGATGTTCTGGTAGGAGTGAAGAGATGACGAGAGCGCGAGAGATACCGATCTGGTTTTTTATCGGCGTGTTGTTGAGCGTCTATGGGGTGATGATCCTCGGCTATGGTTTGTGGGAGCTTGCGACGGGTCATCTGGCAAACGTAGTGCTGGCTCATCTGCATGCGCCGGTGTGGTGGGGTGCATTGATGCTGGTGCTGGGGCTGTTCTATCTGGTGAAGTTTCGGCCAGATCGTTGAGTTTCGTCTGAGTACAGAAGTACGAACAAGACTAAAGAGAAAAGTGGAGCGAAAAGCGCATGGCGGCACAAAAGCAGTTGACGTTTGGAGTGGTAGTCGGTAATCGAGGGTTTTTCCCGGATCAGCTTGCCAAATCGGGGCGCGAAGAGATGATTCGCGCGGTGGAAGCAGCGGGCGCGAAGGCGATCGTGCTCACGGCTGAGGAGTCGAAGTTTGGAGCAGTGGAAACTTTTGCCGAAGCACAACGCTGCGCGGAGCTGTTCAAAAAGCATGCCAGCGAGATCGACGGCATCCTTGTGACGCTGCCGAACTTTGGCGATGAGCGCGGCGTGGCCGATGCCATTCGACTGGCGGGATTGGGTGTGCCGGTGCTGGTGCAGGCGACGCCGGACAAAAGCGATGCGATGACGATTGCCACGCGTCGCGACAGCTTTTGCGGCAAGATGAGCGCATGCAACAACCTGATGCAGTACGGGATTCCGTACTCGTTGACGACGCTGCATACCGAGGCTCCGCAGTCGGCGGAGTTCAAGGCGGATCTGGAGTGGTTTGGGCAGGTTTGCCGCATCGTGCGCGGACTGAAGAATCTGCGGATCGGAGCGATTGGCGCGCGGCCTTCGGCGTTCAATACGGTGCGGTATTCGGAGCGCATTCTGGAGACGCACGGGATCTCGGTCGAGCCGATCGATCTGTCGGAGATCATGGGCCGCATTGAGCGCATGAAGGATGGCGACGATCTGGCGCAGGCGAAGCTGGCGGCGATCAAAGGCTATGTGAGCACCTCGGGAATTCCCGAAGCGGCGTTGATGAAGATGGCCAAGCTGGGCGCGGTGATCGACACGTGGATGAAGCAAACGGCGGTGACGGTGAGCGCGGTGCAGTGCTGGACTTCGCTTGAGGAGTACTTTGGCGTGGTGCCATGCACGATCATGAGCATGATGTCGAACGATCTGATTCCTTCTGCCTGCGAGGTGGATGTGCCGGGCACGCTGAGCATGCATATGCTGGCGCTGGCATCGGGAACGCCGTCGGCGCTGCTGGACTGGAACAACAACTATGGCAGCGACCCGGATAAATGCGTCTGCTTCCACTGCTCGAATCTGCCGAAGCACTTCTTCAACGAAGTGAAGATGGACTTCCAGGAGATCATTGCGGGCACGGTGGGCAAGGAAAATACCTTTGGCACCTGCGTGGGGCGCGTGAAGAGCGGAGCGATGAGCTATGCGCGGTTCTCGACCGACGACAGGCGCGGGGTGGTTCGCGGGTACGTTGGGCCGGGTCGGTTTACGGACGATCCGCTGACGACCTTTGGCGGAGCGGGTGTGGCCGAGATTCCCAAGCTGCAGAAGCTGCTGAAATACATCTGCCGCGAGGGTTTCGAGCATCATGTGGCAGCGAACTTCAGCGATGTTTCGCGCGCGGTGCATGAGGCTGCGGTGCGTTATCTGGGCTTTGAAAGCCACTATCATCCGGAGCTGGAAGACTAAACGCATACCGATGGAGCGCGTGGGATGGGCATTGCGAAAGACCTGAAAGTGGATGGCGCGGTGCTCATTGCCGCAGCGGAGTGGAGTGCGGAGATTGACGCGAAACGCGCGCGTCTGACGGAGTGGATGCGCGAGCGCGACCTGCATGGAGTGCTGCTGCGGCGCAACGAGAACATTGCGTGGCTGACGGGCGGCGCGGTGGAGTTGCGCGTTCTGACGCCGGCAGAGAGCGGTGTTGGATCCGTGCTGGTGACGGCGGACGGACGATGTTTCTATTTGACGACGGAAAACGAAGCACCGCGCCTGGCGGACGAAGAGTTTGGCGCACTGGGTTTCGAGCCAGTGATCTTTCCGTGGTTTGCCGATGCGACGGTGGAGCGCGCGCTGGAGATTGCCGGGCCGCATGTGGCGTGCGATCAGCCGACGCCGGGAATGGCGTCGGCGCAGCTTTATCCGTTGCGGGCAAGCCTGAGCGAGACGGAGGTGCGACGCTTTCGCTGGCTGGGCGCGGCGACGGCTGCGGCGACGGTGGAGGTTTTGCGTGAGCTGAAGCCTGGCGTAAGCGAGTTCGAGATGGAAGCGCGTGTGGCAGCGGCGCTGCTGCGGCGCGGAATCCAGCCGTCGGTTTCGTTGATGGCGGTCGATGAGCGCATTGTGCGTTACAAGCATGCGGTGGCGCGCGGAGCGCGGCTGGAACGATTTGCGATGCTGAATCTGTGTGGGCGGCGATGGGGTCTGACGGTTTCCATCACGCGCTTTGCGCACGTTGGCGCAGTGCCGGATGCCTTGAAGAAGGGATTTGACGCAGCGGCGAAGGTGAATGCGGCGCTGCAGCATCATACGCGCGCGGGGGCGACGGCGGCGGAGCTGTACCGTGCTGCGACGCAGGCATATGCCGAAGCAGGCTTTGCCGGGGAAGAGCGCAGGCATCATCAAGGCGGAGCGACGGGCTATTGGGAGCGGGAGTGGGTGGCAACGCCTGAGGGTACGGAGCGCGTGGCGGATCGTCAGGCGTTTGCGTGGAATCCAAGCGCGGCGGGCGGCAAGGCGGAGGATACGGTGCTGCTGCGGGATGGAAAGATCGAGACATTGACCGCGACGCCGGAGTTGCCGGAGCTGAAGGCGACGTGTGACGGCGTCGAGTATGCGTCAGCAGGCGTTTTGATGCTTTAAGTCAGGTTCTGTCTGGATTGTCGCGGGGAACCAGCGTCAAGCGGGCGGTGAGAACGACGAGCGCGGACCAGAGAACGTCGGCACCGAGCAGGTGGATGACCTGCATCCAGACCGGGGCCAGCAGCCAGACGTCGAGCGCGCCGAGCAGATATTGCAGGGCGAGCAGGCCGACGACGAGCGAGGAAAGACCGCGATTATCCCAAGGGCCGCCGCGACGGTTGGCGCGGATAAGCACCCAGATGAGGAAGATGCTGGCGAGGATGGCTACGGTGGGGTGGGTCCAGCGCCAGCGGAGCAGCCAGGTGCTGCGAGCGGAGAAATCCTGAGCCAGAGATGAGCGCAGGGAAGTGGCCGGGAAGAGCGTGTCTCCGAGAGCGGCGAGCGAGCCGGTGACGCCGACGATCATGACGGCGATCATGCCAAGGGTGGTGCCGACGGGGTGTGTGATGTGGAGATCGCGCCAGCGAAAGCCTTCGCTGCGACCGAGCAGATGAGCGGTCATGGCAAGGGTGGCCACCAGCAGCAGCGTGTTGCTGAGGTGGAGCGCGAGGAACGGCGGACGGAGCGGGGACTGGCTGGTTGCGGTCAGTCCCAGTTTGACGAGAAGCGCGCCGAGCAGGGCTTCCGAGAAGGTGAAAAAGACACTGAGCGCAGCGGTCCAGCGCGCCAGATGCCGGGGCGCAGTTTTACGCCATGTCCAGAGGAGCAGCGCGAGCACAAGGATGACGTCGAGGCCGGCGGTGATGCGGTGGGCGAACTCGATGAGGGTATGGAGGCTGGGCGCTTGCTGGAGGACAGTGCCGTTGCAAAGCGGCCAGTGGTCGCCGCATCCAGCACCGGAGCCGGTAGCGCGGACGACTGTGCCCCAGAGGATGGTGGCGATGAAATAGGCGAGTACGCCCCAGGCAAAGCGGCGCAGAGCCGAGGAGGGACGGCGGTGGACGGATTGAGCGGCAACTGAGGACATGGCGACTCCGGAAACTTCAGTGTAGTGCACGAACGGGCAGGTCCGGGACGAAGCCGGGAGTTCATTGTGAGGCAAGTATCTGCAGGACGTGGCGGACGATGATGAGATCCTCGGCGGGAGCCAGCATGCGGACGAGAACGCGGGAGTCGTCTGCGGAGATGCGATGCGGATCGTGAGCAGCGTTGCGTGCCTGATCGAGTTTGATGCCGAGCGCATCGAGGCCGCGGCAGACCTCGGCGCGGGTGGCGCTGTCGTGCTGACCGATGCCGCCGGTGAAGACGAGCATGTCGAGTCCGCCGAGTTGTGCGATGTAGGCACCGATGAATCTGCGGATGGAGGTGGTGAAGAGATCGACGGCCAGTCGTGCGGCTGCGCTTCCGGCGGCGATGGCGTTGCGCAGCGCGCGCATATCGCTCGAAACTCCGCTGACGCCGAGCAGGCCGGATTCGCGATTGACTGTTTGTTCGAGAGCATCGGCGGCAGCGGAAGTGTCTGGATGGGAGTCGGCAAGCTGGCGCAGAAGAAACAGCAGGACACCGGGATCGATGTCGCCGGTGCGTGTGGCGGAGATGAGGCCGCCTGTGGGTGTGAGGCCCATGGAGGTATCGACGGAGCGCCCGTTGTGGATGGCGGTGATGCTGGAGCCGTTGCCGAGGTGGGCGACGATGAGCCTCTGGGGAATATGCGGAGCGAGCTGGTCAACGATGGATTCGTAGGAAAGGCCGTGGGCGCCGTAGCGATGGACGCCGAGCGCGCTGAAGCGCTCCGGAATGGGCAGCGAGCGGGATGCGAGCGGAAGGTCGCGATGAAACCAACTGTCCAGCACAATGAAGTTGGGTACATCGGGGTAAGCGGCCAGCGTGTGGCGGAGGATGTGAAGCGCCGGTGGGGTATGGAGCGGGGCGAAGTGAAGATAGCGCTCCAGAGTCGCGAGCAGTGAAGGCGTGACGCGCTGATTTTCTGTGATTTCGGGGCTGCTGCACACCATGCGATGACCGATGGCGGCGGGAGGCGGAAGCTCAGGATGGCGGGCAAGCAGGCGGGTGATGAGCGAGAAACCCTCTGCGGCGTCGGCGATTTCAATCTGCTGGTCGGAGAGTGTCGATTCGGATGCATTGCGCAGCCAGCAGCGCCCTTGTCCGGCGGCTCCGATGCCTTCGACGGAACCGGAGGCAAGCAGGGCTTGTTGGTGGGCAGAGGCAGAATAGATAGCGAACTTGATGGAGGATGAGCCTGCGTTGAGGACAAGGATGGGCAGAGCGGTCACGGCCTGGATTTTTCTCCTGTGATGAGGGCAGCGTCGATGGGGCGGCGGATGCGGTCGAGGTTGCGTCGCTCCCAGATTTTGGCGTCGATGAGGAAGCGGAACCAGAAGGTCTGGAGCGTCCAGTAGATGAAGCCTTCCTTGCCGTCGAGGAAGCCGAGGCGCAGGAGATAGCGATAGCCGAAGAAGAGGAACGGCCGCACAAAAAGCGGCATGCGGTTGTAACGCTCCCGCAGGAAGCGCTTGCGTTGCGCGGGCGTGCCGAAGAGAGCCGGTTGGAGGCGATTGGCGGATTGCGCGGCAAAAAGCTCCTGCACTTCGCCATCGGCCCAGCGGTTGTGGCGCGCGGTCCACTCGGAGAGGCTCATGGCGATGTCGTCGATCATGGTGCCGCGCAACTGGCCGCTGGAGCCGGAGAGCAGGATGAAATGCTGGTCGTATTTGCGGTCTTCGCAGCGTCCGGCACCGCTCTGGAAGAGGCGCAAATGCCAAGTGGGACTCATGGCTCCGTGGCGCATGACGCGACCGAGGAAACGGACGTAGCGGGGGACGAAGTATCCGTTGTGAGGCGGTTGGTCAGGCAGGTCGAGAACGGACTGGACGAGTGTGTCGTCCATCACCTCATCGGCGTCGAGGTGAAGCTGCCAGGGATGGGAGATGGGCAGATTGTCGATGGCCCAGTTGCGCTGCGCGCCGTAGTGCTCGAAGGCGTGGGAGACGACCTGCGCGCCAAACGAGGCGGCGACCGATGCCGTCGAGTCCTTGCTGAACGAGTCCACGACGAAGATTTCGTCGGCGACTTTGCGCGCCTGTGCGAGGGTGGCGCCGAGGGTGTCCTCGGAGTTGAATGTGAGCACGATGACAGTGGGGCGCATACTGTGATGGTAGTACAGCAGAGATGAAGAGATGAGGAAAAGCAAAGAAAGATGGCCCTAAAAACGCGCTTTGAGTTTCAGGATCTGCGACTCGAAGCCATACCAGAGCGCAGAGGCGGCAAGGGTGGAAGCAATTACGCGCAGCAGTGTGATGAGCAGGTTTCCGGTGGTGCCCATCGAAGTGAAGCGCGCGTTGAAGGAGCCGAAATAGACGAAGACGAGGATGTGGATCATGTAAAGGCCGTAGCTGATGGTGCCGTAAAAGGCCAGCGGTCCGCGGCGCAGCGGAGCCAGCAGACGCGCGCCGCCTGCGGCGATGGCGATGAGGAGGACACCGGCGAAGAGCAGAGCAAGAGCGGAATCGAGGAAAGCAGTTCCGGCGGCGATGGTGGCCGTGGCCAGCCAACCCAGAATGGCCGCGGAGATGCCGAGGATGAGCCATCGCTTGCGGCTCCAGCCGAGGGTGAGCAGCGCGACGGCAAGCAGGCTGCCGAGCGCGATGCCATCGAGGTGAATGAGCGTATGCGTGCTGGTGAGCCAGTGGGGATGGAGGATGCGCAGCGCGGGCGAGAGGAGGAGCAGCGCGCCGAGGACCAGGCTGAGCACCAGGCGGCGCGCGCCAAGCAGCCAGACCAGCGGCGCCCAGAGCAGGTAATACTGCTCCTCGATGGCGAGCGACCAGGTGGGGCCAAGCGTGCCGGGCAGCGGAGTGTGGCGCAGATTCTGAAGGAAGAGCGCGTAGGCGGCGAGGGTGCGCCAGTGGGTCTGGTGGGCGAGCGTGTCGCCGAGGAACCAAACGGGGACCGAATAGCAGATAGCGAGCAGCAGCAGATAGACGGGCCAGATGCGCAGCGCGCGGCGAGCGTAAAAGTTGCGGAAGTAGTGCGGGCGTTCGCGCGATTCGAGCAGGATGGCGGTGATGAGGAATCCGGAGAGAACGAAGAAGAGGTTGACGCCGGCCCATCCCCAGAGCGAGACGCTGTAGAGCGGCGTGCCGACGAGCAGAGGATGGCAGTGGTAGAGGACGACAGCGAGGACGGCGATGCCGCGCAGTCCCTGCAACTCCGGCAGATAACGCGGCAGCCAGGCGGGACGGGTGGCTGGGGAATCTGCAGAGGGCGTAGCGGAAGCTCCGGCAAGGTTGGAGATGCCAGCGGTGTTCACGCTCAGCCTGCGGCGAGTTCTTTGGCGCGTTGGGTGGCGCGCATGACGGCTTTGATGAGGGTGACGCGGAGGCCACCTTCTTCGAGTTCGAGGATGCCGTCGATAGTGCAGCCGGCAGGGGTGGTGACGGCGTCTTTGAGCAGGGCGGGATGATAGCCGGTGTCGAGCACCATTTTGGCAGCGCCGAAGGTGGTTTGCGCAGCCAGGAGGGTGGCGGTGTCACGGGGTAGTCCGACCTTGACGCCGGCCTCGGCCAGCGATTCCAGGATGATGTAGATGAATGCCGGGCCGGAAGCAGAGAGGCCGGTGACGGCGTCCATGTGTTTTTCGTCCACGGTGACGGTGCGTCCGACGGTCTCAAAGATGCGCCGAGCGAGTTCCATGTGGGTGTCGGTGACGAAACGTCCGCGGCAGAGACCGGCGACTCCAGCGCCGAGCGCCGAAGGCGTGTTGGGCATGGCGCGGATGACAGGAATCTCGATGCCGGCAGCTTCTTCCATGGAAGCGGTTTTGACGGAGGCGGCGAAGCTGACGATGGTCTTCTGTGGCGTGAGCGCGGGACGAATCTGCGCGATGATCTCCGGCACCTGAAAAGGCTTGACGCCGAGCAGAATGAGATCGGATTTTCGGGCAGCCTCAAGGTTGTCGGTGGAGACATCGATGCTCCACTGAGTGGAGAGAGCCGCTGCGCGCTCCGGATGGGCGACGGTGGCGTGAATCTGGTCGGGGGCGAAGAGATTCTGCTTGAGGAAGGCCTGAAGCAGGATGCCGCCCATCTTGCCGGTGCCAAGCACGGCGACGTGGATGTTGGGCAGTTGAGCGGGAGCGGAGTGGAGTTCGAGGTCGGACATGGGAGTTCCTTGAGCGCCGGATGCAGGAGGATTCAGGCGATGGGCGGCATCATGCGCGTCTGGGAGTGAGTGTAGGTGATGCGATTGATGACGGTGATGGTGGAGAGAACGGCAAGCACCCAGAGGACGGGAGCCATGACTCCCCAGCGATGGAAGAGCGCGCCGAGAATGATGAGCACGATGCGCTCCGGACGCTCCATGAACCCGACTTTGCAGGAGCCGATGAGCGCTTCAGCGCGGGCGCGGGTGTAGCTGACCATGAGCGAGGTGACCATGACGAAGGCGACGAGGAAGACATAGCGAAGGTGGTTGATGCGCGCGTAGTAGATGATGAGTCCGAAGAAGAGCACGACGTCGGAGTATCGATCCATGACGGAGTCGAAGAAGGCTCCGAAGACGGTGACCTGGTTGGTCTTGCGGGCGACGCGGCCGTCGACCATGTCAAAGATGCCGGCACCGATGATGACCAGGCCCGCATAGAGAAACATGCGCACGGAGTTGTACGAGTTTGCGCGGCCGAAGAAGACAGCGGCGACGATGTTGATGACGAGTCCGATGAACGTGAGTGCGTTGGGCGAGATGCGCGTGAGGGAGAGGCCATGCACGATGCGATCCAGCAGCCATCCGCAGGCGCGACCAAAGGCGCTGGTCCATGTAGTGGCCATGATTACTGCTCCGAGCCAGAGCTGGCTGCGGCTTCATCGTGGATGGTGATGAGTTTGAGCACTTCCATCTCGCGTTTGCCGTTGGGTGTGACGATGGTGGCGACGTCGCCAACTTGTTTCCCGATCAGACCGCGACCGATGGGCGACGTCGTCGAGATCAAGCCTTTGGCGACATCGGATTCTTCGCTGGTGACGAGCTTGTAGACGATCTCTTCTTCTTTGGAGGAATCAAAGACGGTGACCGTGGATCCGAAGGCGGCGCGGTCGTGAGGAATGTTGGCCAGATTGACGAGCGACAACTCGGCCATGCGTTTCTTCATTTGCCCGAGGCGCGCGTTGACGTACTCCTGACGCTGCTTGGCCATGTGATACTCGGCGTTTTCAGAAAGATCGCCAAGCGCGACAGCTTTCTTGATTTCTGCGGGGAGTTCATGCGCCAGCTCATGCTCTAGCTTTTGAATTTCTTCGAGGAGCTGCTTTTTAATGTGTTCGGTCATTGCGATCCGTGTGAGCGGGTAAAACTGGATTGCGTCTGCCGAAAGCGGCGGCGAAGCACGTATGACCGCAAAGGGCGACGGCCAGACCCGCAGGAGAATTGGGTAAAGCCTTGAAACCTTGATTATACGACGGCGGGCAGGCGAGGGAGTTCAGCTTTGGAAGAGTGAGTGCTGAAGGGCTGAAGGATCGAGTGAATCTGGAGCCTCCGGTGCGTCTGGAGGGGTATTGACGGCTTGTGGATGGTCAAGAAACGACTGAAGAATGAGGGTTGCGGCGACTTGATCGACCAGGCGTGCGTGCTGCGGACGCTTCTTGCCGGAGGCGTAGAGGATGGCGTGAGCCTCCTGCGTGGTGAGCCGCTCGTCCCACAGGCGCACCGGGAGGCCGGAGTATTCGGCGAGCTGGGCGGCGAAGCGGCGAACGCGTTCGGTTTGAGCGCTGGATTCTCCGGAGAGTCGAAGGGGTAGCCCGACGAGGAACTCGGTGCAGCCATGTTGCCGCGCCAGCCGGCTGAGCGAGCGGAGATCTTCGCGGGGATTGGCTTTGCGCATGACGGTGAGCAGGGGCTGCGCGGTGAGTCCGAGAGGGTCGGAGATGGCGACGCCGATGCGCTTGGTGCCTGCGTCGAGTGCGAGATAGCGAGCCGAGCTGCGACGCGGGGGAGGGCTGAATTCAGCGGAGGGCGCGAGATTGGAGGCAGTGTCGTCCACTCACACCCAGTATACGGTGCGGGCACATGGGCTGCGGTGTGTTGCACAAACGTTACAATGGGGAAGGATTCTGGCGGAAACATTGGGTGGCAAAGTCGTGGACGCATCCGCGCGCAAGGGCGCGGAGTGTCGACTGGTGGAGACGAGCGGTTGATGGCAAGGAGACGCAGGCAGCGCAGGTTGGGTGCGATGGCGGTCGGGTGGATCGCAGTGGCGCTGCTGGCGATGTTGTCGGTCTGGTTCTTTGTGGTTCCGGCGCAACCGGCGCAACCTGTCTTTGTGGAGATTGCTCCGGGCAGCTCTGCGACGAAGATCGCAGGCGCGCTGGAAGAGGCTGGAGTGGTGCGCAGCCGCTGGGCGTTTGTGGCGATGCACCTGTGGCGGCACAGGCGGCTGAAGGCTGGCGAATATCGGTTTGAGCGGTTGGCGACGCTGGGTGAAGTGTATGGCCGCATTGCGCGGGGTGATGTTTTCACCATCGCTGTAACGATTCCGG
The DNA here is from genome assembly GCA_021851335.1 of Acidobacteriota bacterium. GTDB lineage: Bacteria > Acidobacteriota > Terriglobia > Terriglobales > Acidobacteriaceae > Acidicapsa. The sequence continues at coordinate 15,118 of JAJZEA010000003.1, forward strand.
AGGGGATGGATCGACAGCAGATTGGCGAAAAGTTCGCTCGAGCCGGGCTGGGAACCGAGGAGGGTTTTCTGGAGGCGACACGAACCGAGGTCAGCCGCATCCATGATCTGGACCCTGAGGCTGCGAATCTGGAGGGATATCTGTTTCCGAGTACGTATCGATTTGGTCGGCGAGCAACGGACGCAGAGATGGTGGATGCGATGGTGCAGCAGTTTCACCGGGAGGCAAAGAGCCTGGATTTGACGGAGCATGTGCATGAGGTGGTGACGCTGGCATCGATTGTGGAAAAAGAGACGGCGGTGAGCGAAGAGCGTCCGATGGTGGCCAGTGTGCTGGTGAATCGACTGGCAAAGGGGATGCCGTTGATGACGGATCCGGCGGTGATCTATGGGCTGCGCGAGCGGAACGAGTGGCGCGGTACGATTTATGCTTCGGACTTGAGTGATGCGAGCCGCGACACGCCGTATAACACCTATCGTCATAGGGGCTTGCCGCCCGGGCCGATCTCGAATCCGGGGCTGGATTCTCTGCGCGCTGCGATGCATCCGGCGAAGTCGGATTACATCTACTTTGTAGCGGCGGGGGATGATCCGCAGGGGCGGTCGCTGTTTGCATCGACTCTGGAAGAGCATCAGAAGAACGTGGCGATCTATCGCAAAGCCAAGGGACGCGAGATGAGCAAGCAGGCGGGTTCGCAATGAGCCAAAGCATTGGAGTACGACGTGTGACAGGCTCGATGGCATTGGCCGTCTGGATGGTGTTGCCGTGGCTGACGGGCTGCGTGAGTTTGTTTACGTCAAAACGCCGACTGCCGGTGCCTGAGACGCCCGCGGTGGTGCAGACGGTGACGGCGGATCAACTGGTGGAGCGGTTGAACAAGCAGTGGGCAAGCTTTCAGAGTATGACGGCGAGCGTGGATATTGTGGCCAGTCACCTGAAGGAAAAACAGGGCGAGGCGACGGATTATCCAAGTTTCCATGCAAATCTGCTGATGCGGAAGCCGGAGATGCTGCGCATCCTGGGCAAAGCACCCCTGGTGCAGACGGTCATGTTTGATCTGGGGAGCGATGGTCGGGAGTTTCGCTTGTCGGTGCCGCCGAAAAACAAGGCGTACGTGGGGAAAAGCCGCGAAACAGGGACATCGAAGAACTGGTATGAGAATCTGCGTCCGGGATTTCTGTTTCGCGCTTTTGTGGTGCGCGGCGTGGCCCAGGATGAGTACTACTCGGTGATTGCCGAGACGCTGACGGAAGAGGATTTGACCAAACGCCATCTGCTGGCCAAGCCGGAGTATGTCCTGAGTATCATGCGCCACGGAGCGGAACAGCACGGGTTGATTCCCGCGCGCGTGGTGCGCTTTGACCGGGTGACGCTGCGGCCGGTCGAGCAGGACATCTACGACGACCTGGGCAATCTGCAGACGCAGGTGATCTATGGGCAGTATCAGAGTTTTGACGGATCGATGTATCCGGGGACGATCTTCCTGAAGCGACCGGAAGAGGATTATCAGCTTGCGGTGACGGTGGAGCGGGTAACGATGAATCCAGCGTTGAGCGATGAGCAGTTTGAGGTGAAGTTTCCGCAAGGGGTGGCGCCGCAGCGGCTGAAGTGAGAGCGCGCGGAGGCGGAACCGGATGTGCCGTGAAGGCTCGACAAGAGCTATGCGCTTTCGTCGAGTTGGGAAAGGCTGTTCGCGCGAGCCGTTTCTTCGCGTTCCATGGTGGCGCCAAGCTCCGAGGCAGCTTCCGCGAGCACGCGATGATGCAGGATGAAAAGGGCAAGCTCGAGTCGATCTCCGACGCCGGTCTTGTCATAGATCGAGCGTAGATAGTTCTTGATGACCTGCTCTGTGGTTTTGAGGCGGAAGGCAATTTCGCGGTTCTTGCACCCCTGGACGATGAGGGCGATGATGCGCATCTCCTTGGGTGTGAGGCGCTCGCGAACGCGGATGCCTACAGAGTCTTCGGAAGATGTCATGGCATTTTCCTGCAGAACGGGCTGACACACCTGCCCGGATGCTACGGTACGAAGGCAGCCCACAAGCAACTGTCCTGACGAGCCACGGAAGAGGACACCGTGGAGGCCCATCTGAAGAAAGGTGGATGCGGCTTCGGTGTTTTCAGCGATGACAATGCCCCGGCTGCCCATGGTCTCCAGCAGAAGGGTGAAACGTTGCCACTCCGGCTGCAAGGCAGAGGAAAAAAGCACCAGAGAAGCTGGAAAAGTGGTTACGGCATGGAGAGTTCGTTCCATGTCGGAGCATTGGGCAACGATGTGCAGGTCAGGTTCATTGGAGAGCACTCGGGCGATTCCTGCGCGATAGATGGGCTGAACGTCGGCGAGGATGATCTTTGTCATGCTGTAAGGCCGCTTTCTCCGGATTTCCTGTTCAGAGTCGGAGGTTTTTCTGGTCTCCGAGTCAGCACCCGTTACTTTGATCTATCGGCGAGTTACGCGAGGCTCTGCATGTGTATCGATTTGGTACAGAATTGAACACGTTTGCAGCAACCAGCCCAACAGTTTCCACAATTGTGACACACCGATCCATATTCCGCACAGAGCCTGTAGGGTAGTGCTGAAAAAGAGCGGCGAGCTTTTCCGCGGAATGAAGCGGTCGAGCCGGGGAGATTTACGGCGAGCGCTACACTATCGATAAGGACTATGAAAAGGCCAATTCTGCTTGCGGTAGATGACGACGTTAGTGTGTTGGAAGCGGTGGTGCAGGATCTGCGCAGCCGTTATGGCGAGGAGTATCGTGTGGCACGAGCGGCCAGCGGTCAGGCTGCGCTGGATACGATGCGGCAGTTGCGGGAACGACAGGAGACTCTGGCGCTGATTGTGAGCGACCAGCGGATGCCGGGAATGACGGGTGTCGAATTTCTGGAGCGCGCGCGACAGGAGTATCCGGATGCGCGTCGGGTGCTGTTGACGGCGTATGCGGACACGGAGGCTGCGATCCAGGCGATCAACTCGGCTCGCATCCACTACTATCTGACGAAGCCGTGGGACCCGCCGGAAGAGCGCCTGTATCCCGTGCTGGATGACCTGTTGAGCGACTGGAAGGCCGGTCATCAGCCACGGTTTGAAGGGTTGCGAGTGGTAGGGCATCGCTGGTCGCAGAAGGACCATGAACTGCGCAGCTTTCTGTCGCGAAACCATGTGCCGTATCGCTGGCTGGATGCAGCGACGAGCGAGGAGGCGCTTCGGCTGCTGGCGGAGCGCGGTCTGGATGGCTCCCGGCTGCCCGTGTTGCTGTGCGAGGATGGCAGCGCGCTGGAGTGTCCGGAACTGGACGCGGTGGCGGCGCGTGTGGGATTACGAACGCAGGCGGCGAGCGATTTCTACGATCTGGCGATTGTGGGTGCGGGGCCGGCGGGATTGGCTGCGGCGGTGTATGGGGCATCGGAGGGCTTGCGCACGCTGGTGATTGAACCGGAAGCTCCCGGGGGACAGGCGGGATCATCGTCGAAGATTGAAAACTATCTTGGATTTCCGACCGGGATCACGGGAAGTGATCTGGGGCGTCGCGCGCACATGCAGGGAGTGCGGTTTGGAGCGGAATTTCTGACGCAACGGGCAACCGGATTGCGGGCGGAGGGTCAGTATCGATTTGTGCAATTGGTGGATGGACGCGAGGTATCGGCACATGTGGTGCTGTTGGCGATGGGCGTGCAGTATCGGCGACTGGAGATTGCAGGGGCAGGGGCGTTGACGGGGCGAGGGATCTACTATGGGGCAGCTTTGGTGGAAGCGGCAGCCTGCCGCGACGAAGAGGTTTTTCTGGTGGGTGGGGCAAACTCGGCAGGTCAGGCTGCGCTGCATTTTGCTCGATACGCGCGGAAAGTGACGATGCTGGTGCGAGCCGAGAGCCTGGTGGAAAGCATGTCCAAGTATCTGATCGACGAGATTGAACGGATTCCGAGTATCACGGTCGAGCCACGGACGCAGGTGGTGGCGGTGGAAGGTGAAGACCGGTTGGAACGGATCCGCACGGTGGGTCCGGATGGCGAGCGAGAGCGAGATGCGTCGTCATTGTTTGTGTTTATTGGAGCGGAGCCGAGGACGGATTGGCTGCCGGCTGAGATTTTGCGGGACCATCACGGATTTGTGCTGGCGGGTCCGGAGTTGCGCGCCACCAGCGGCTTTAGCCAGCGGTGGACGTCATTGCGCGAGCCGTATCTGCTGGAGACGAGTATTCCCGGGGTTCTGGTCGCGGGCGATGTGCGCTCCGGGTCCGTGAAGCGCGCTGCTTCGGCGGTGGGTGAAGGCTCGATCGCGGTGCAGTTTGCGCACCAATATCTCGCGAGCTTTTGAGGCAGGGCATTTGCCTTCATGGAGGCAAGCGGAAAATCGATTCAAAAACGGTGGAAAATCGAATCCTTGCCGCTTGGGATTCATCCATTGGATAGCGCGGACGATAAACGAGCCGCCGCCTTGGCAAATTGCATGGACCAGCAGTCGACATCGGACGTCCGACCGCCTTTCTTCACGGGAAGGACATTGCTTAGCGATCTCAAGCAGGAGATGAGCCATGTCCGTGTCTTCGCTTCGCTGTCGGATGCCGAACTGGCCTCTCTGGGCGAGTGTGACGTGCTTGAGGTTCCTGCGGATGGGACAATTTATTCGCCCGACCAGGTGATTCGAGGCTACTGCATCCTGCTGGAGGGTGAAGTTGCAGCGGATCGGGAAGAGTCGGACGGATCCGTCGCCCGCATCAGGATTGCGCGAGCCGGAGATTGCTTCGGTGAGGTGCCTCTGCTGATGGGCAAGCACAAGTCAATCCGCGTCTATGCGATCGCTGCCAGCAAAATACTGCTCTTCCAGGAGGAACAGTTCTGGCAGATGATGGCATGTTGCGCGGCGGTGCGCCGCGAGGTTCTGGCGGACTGCGCCAAGCGCCAGTATGCGTATCAGGCAGAAGCGCTGCACCGTGAAAAGTTGATTTCGCTTGGAACTCTAGCTGCGGGGCTGATGCATGAGTTGCACAATCCAGGGTCAGCGGCTCGACGCGCTTCTTCGCAACTTCGTGAGAATATCTTGAGATTGCAGGAACTGAGCCTGCGATTCTGCGATCAGCCGGTGACCGAAGGGCAGCTGAGCTGCATGAGGGATCTGCAGCAGGAAGCGATTGTTCATGCGCGCTGCGCCACGATGAGTTCGATGGAGCAGATGGATGCTGAAGATGCGATGACGGATTGGCTGGAGCGTGCGGGTGTGCAGAACGCTTCGAGAATCGCTCCCCAACTGGTTTCGATGGGTATGACCACCGAGGAACTGGAATGTACGCGTCAGGCGTTTCACGAGGGTCGGCTATCGGATGCGTTGAACTGGCTGGAATCGCTTGTATCGAGCATTGCTCTGGTGGATGTGGTGGAGCAAAGCGTGGCCCGGATGTCTGAGCTGGTGATGGCCGTGAAGAAGTTTGCCTATGATGATCGATGTTCGCTGCGGCGCATGGATGTGCATGAGAATATTCAAAGCACATTGACGATTCTGGGTCATAAGCTTCGGCAGCGCCGAATTGAAGTGGTGAAGCGCTTTGACGCGACGGATTCGGGGATCGAAACGGGAGGCGTTGCGCTGAGCCAGGTGTGGACGAATCTGCTGGACAATGCGATCGATGCTTCGTCGGATGGCGGAGTGATCGAAGTGCGCACATGGAACGAGCCGGACGCGTTTTGTGTGGGCATTGCGGATCATGGAACCGGTATTCCAGACGAGATACGCGAACATATTTTTGAACCATTTTTTACCACCAAACCGGTGGGTAAAGGGACGGGTCTGGGATTGGAGATTGCACATCGTATCGTGACGCAGAACTTTCGCGGCACGATCGAGTTTGAGTCTCATCCCGGAGATACGGAGTTCCTTGTTCGTCTGCCGCGCGCCAGCGCCTGATTGATTCCGCAGACAATTTTCCCGCAGGCAATTTTCCCGCAGACAGGCGAGTGAAGTTCGGGTGAGCTTCGCCGATAGGAACGTTGAAGGCGCGTTGTCAAGCGTGGCCTTGAAGGTGGGCGATCCTGTGAGCCATGAAGACAATCAGCAAGCGACGATGCAGTCGCTGATGGAAGCGACGCTGGATGCGATGAGCGACGCGCTGGTGGTGACGGACAAGACCGGTCACGTGGCGGTGTGGAATCAAGCAGCGGAAGAGGTGACGGGGTATCGACGGGCGGACAGGCTGGGAAAGCCGTTGCCTGAGGCATGGGTGCAATTTGCCCATCGACCCGGAGAGGCAGCGGATGCCACGGATTTTGCTGGACACGGACATTTTTACACGGACGTTGAGCGGCTGAAGAGTCATGCAGTGGATGGAATGGAGTTTGAAGCGGGTGCGCAAGGCCATGCCGTGCAAGCGGAGCTGCATCATGCGCTGGGACACTCGGTATCGGTGATGATTCGCCAGTCTGTGCTGCGCGATGAACTGGGAGGGCGCATTGGCATGTGCGCGAATTTTTATCCCGCGGAAGATTTTGATCGTCTGCCTCACGGTGAGAACAGGGAAGGGAAGCGACTGAGCCGAGTGCAGGACGAGATGCAGGAGTGGCTGGAAGAAAGCTTCCGCGCGGCACAGACGACGGAGATTCCGTTTGGCGTGCTGTGGATGATGGTGGATCAGGGTGAGGGATTGCGCAAGACGCATGGGCGAGACGCGTGCGAAGAGATGATGCAGGCGGTGGAGCGCATACTGAGCCATGGACTGCGACCGTCGGAGATACTGGGTCGCTGGGGTGAGAGTGAGTTTCTGGTGGTTTCGCACGAGCGCAGCATGGACCTGCTGATGGAGCATGGTCATCGACTGGCCGGTGAGGCTCGGACGACGGAGTTTCGCTGGTGGGGCGATCGCATTGGACTGACGCTGAGTGTGGGCGCGGCGCAGTGGCATCCGGGATGCACGCTGGCCGAGTTGCTGAGCCAGGCTCAGCATGCCATGCAGGCAAGCGTCTTTGCCGGAGGCAATCAAGTGAGCCGCGCCTATGCGGCTGCGAAGGTCAGATCGCAGAACTGAAGCACTGAAGGGGAGGGAAGGTTATGTTTGCCATTATTGGGATTGTCGTCGTGCTGGGAGCGATCCTTTCCGGATATTTGATGGAGCACGGGAATTTGCTGGTGCTGGTGCAGCCGGCGGAGCTGATTATTATTGGCGGCTCGGCGCTGGGTACGCTGCTGATTGCGAATCCTCTGCATATTATCAAGGCGATTGTTGGCCAGGTGCTGGGAGTCTTGAAGGGTTCTCCATTTGGAAAGAAACGCTATCTGGAAACGTTGAAGATGATGTTCGAGTTTCTGAACAAGGTTCGCAAGGAGGGTTTGCTCTCCGTGGAAATGGATGTCGAGAAGCCGAAAGAGAGCGAGATTTTCAAAAAATATCCGGATTTCATCAAGGATCACCACGTAAGGGATTTTGTCTGCGACACGCTGCGCATGGCGATTACTGGCGGCGTGGAGCCGTTTGACATGGATCAGATGATGGAGCTGGATATGGAGGTGCATCATCACGAAAGCGCTGCACCGATCTCGGCTTTGTCGACTGTTGCCGATGCGCTGCCGGGCCTGGGAATCGTGGCCGCGGTGTTGGGCGTGGTGATTACGATGGGCGCAATTGGCGGACCACCTGCGGAGGTAGGGCATAAAGTCGCAGCCGCACTGGTGGGTACATTTCTTGGGATTTTGCTGTGCTACGGCGTGGTGGGTCCACTGGCTGCGAACATGACGAAGACGGCGGATTCGCACAAGGAATATCTGCATGTTCTCCGAGTACTGTTGCTGGCTTTTCTGAAAGGGAATGCTCCGATGATTGCGCTGGAGATGGCTCGACGCGCGATTCCCGCGCATGTTCGACCGAGCTTTGACGAGATGGAAAAAGCCTGCAAGGGTGGCGGTGCCGAGACAATGGCTGCGGCAGCCTGATGTAACCGAATGAAGTGCCGAGGAACAGGGAGTCATGTCAGAGAAACGCCCCATCATCGTGATCAAAAAGAAGGGTGGTCATGGCGGCCATCATGGTGGCGCATGGAAGGTGGCTTATGCCGACTTTGTGACGGCGATGATGGCGCTCTTCATTGTGCTTTGGCTTTTGAATTCCACGCCGCAGGTGAAAAAAGCGGTGGCCGGATACTTTCAGGATCCGAAAAGCTCGATGAAGGAAACCGGTACCGACAAGATGGGCGACGATGAAAGCATTCCCATCGACCGCAAGAACGTGGAGAACCTGAAGGCGCAGATCGAGAAAGCAATACACAAGCAGAAAGACCTGGAGAAGCTGGCGAAACAGATTGAGATCACGATTACGCCGGAAGGGTTGCGGATTGAGCTGATCGAATCGAAGAATGGCACGTTTTTCCAAAGCGGAAGCGCAGTGCTGAGTCAGGATGGCCGCGTGCTGCTGGCGCTGCTGGCAGGGCAGTTGAAGAGTTTGCCGAATCATCTGTTGATTGAAGGGCATACGGACGCACAAGCGTATTCAAAGGACAGCAACTATACAAACTGGGAGCTTTCTGCGGATCGAGCCAACTCTGCTCGTCGCCTGCTGCAACAGGATGGAGTGAGGCAGGATCAGGTTTCGCAGGTGCGTGGGTATGCCGACCAGATGTTGCGCATAAAGAACAATCCCGACGATCCGTCAAATCGGCGCATCTCTTTGATTGTCCAATGGGCCAGCGAAGATGGTGTGCCGGATATCCATACAGCAGGGACTGAGACGGCGCCGACGACAGCACAACGGCAAGCCACAAGTGCTGCACCAGCTCCAGCAGCGTCTGCGAAGCAGGCAATGCTGAGCAAGCCAGCGGCAGGTACGCCAGCGCAGAAGTCAGGAACGGCGAAGACATCGTTGATGGGAGAATTGACGGCCAAGCTCCATGCGCATCATGGAAGCTGAATGTTGGAGATGGGTTCAGCGCAGAAGCTGCATGCGTCCTCCGGGCATCAGGCGAAAGACGCGACCGCGCCAGAGAACGTTGCGTGAAAGATAGCTGGCAGCCCAGAAGCCGAATCCCATGAGATCTCGAAGCGGATAGAAGATGCAAAGTGAGACGAGATTGCTTTCGCCAACGACTCTGCGTCCGGCTGCAAGAGCGATGGCGATGCGCGTGAAGACTCCCCAGAGGAAGAGAACGGCTGCGGTGAGTGGCAGATGAAGCGCGAGCGCGCTGACGGCGGCCAGCAAGGCAAAAGGCATACTGAAGGTAAGAGAAGTGCCAAAGTGACCTTTGGGCCGCGAAAAGCGTGTGGACTTCATCCATCGCACCTGATGCTGAAGCGAGGCAACCAAGCTGGAGTGCAAGACGATGTGATCGATGGAGTGGTGGCTGAGCGCAACTTTCCATCCGTGGCGGAAGGTCTCGTTGCCGAGCACGAAGTCGTCGGCGCAGTAATCGGCGGTCACGGCGAAGCCTCCGATCTGGCGAAGAGTTTCTGCGCGGAAAGCCATGGTCGGACCCAGTACAAAACGCATCCCCTCCATTTTGTTGGCGACCAGGACTCCGGCGGTCATTTCGATCGACATGCCGACAGCTTCAAGGCTTGCCCAGAGGCCACCTTCCGCGGCGACGCCGCGATAGAGGCAGGTCATTGCGCCAACGGAGGGGTCAGCAAAAGGTGCCGCAACAGCGCGAGCGTAATCGGGCGTAACGCGCACATCGCTGTCACTGACGACAAGAATGGAACAATGCGCAGCGTTGGCCATGACCTCCATCGACTGCGCTTTGGCATTGATGTAGCGCGGTTCTCCGGCAGAGAAAAAGCGGGCCGAAATATGGGGAAAACGTGCGGCGACGCGACGAGCGATGGCCAACCCTTCATCCTCTTCGGAGCGCGCGCAGAAGAGGATTTCATAGTTTGGATAATCCTGCTGAAAGAAGGTGGTGAGGTTGGCCTCGAGTCCCGGTTCTGCTCCGTGCAACGGTTTGAGCAGGCTGAGCGGTGGGGTGAACTCAGCGGGCAGCGGCTGACGTGAACGAAGATGATGGCGCGCCGCAGCCAGTACAAGTCCGGCAAAGACTGTGGAGGTGACCAGGCCAAAGCAACCAAGCGCAAAGAGGATGGAGATTGTGATCAAAACAAGAACCCGCTTACGCTTTCCGAGAGTTGCGGCGCGGCTTTTCCGTGGTCACGACAACCTCAGCGCGCGGCACAATCACGGGGCGGCGCGCAGGGACCATCGCTGCGGAGGAGTGCTGGCCAGCGGCCTGCTGGATGTGCGAAAGCATCTCTGTCCGCACGTATTCAACGAAGCTTTGCATCTGTCGGTTCATCTCTTCCATGCGTTCGCGCATCTGGAGGATGATGGCGATGCCGGCGATGTTGACGCCGAGGTCGCGGGCGAGGTTGAGGATGAATTCGAGCCGCTCGATGTCTTCTTCGGTGTAGAGGCGGGTGTTGCCGTCGGTGCGGCTGGGTTTCAGCAGGCCTTCGCGCTCATAGAGGCGAAGCGTTTGCGGATGAATGCCGTACATCTCGGCGACCGCCGAGATCATATATGCGCCTTTGGACTTTCGCTTCGCAGCCATCTGTCGTTCCGATCCCCGCCGTTAGCTCCTGCGTGAAGTCAGGCTTGATCGCTGGAGAGTGTGCGTAATGATTGTCGCGCTTTCATTTCATGCTGCGCAATCAAAAAATGATCTTATCCGACTTTGTCGAAGAGCGTGATGCGGGGATCCTGGTTGTTGAGCTTGGCAAACTCGCGCATGATCTCACGGCTACGCTCGTCGCTGAGTTGCGGAATGACGATTTCGACGGTGACGATCTGGTCGCCGCGTTGTCCGGCAGCCTGCGAGTTTTCCACTCCACGCTCGCGCATGCGCAGCTTCTGGCCGCTTTGGGTGCCTGGGGGAATACGGAGTTGCGCTCGTCCGTCGATGGTGGGTACATCCACCTTGGCTCCGAGCATGGCCTCGGCTACGGTGATCGGCACGTGCAGGTGGATATCATCGCCGACACGGCGGAAGAGTGGATGAGTGCCGGTGCGGATGATGACGTAAAGATCGCCGGTTGCGCCGCCATTGACGCCAGCGTTGCCTTTGCCCTGCAAACGAATGCGCTGTCCGTCGCGCGTACCTGGCTTGATGCGAAACTCGACGGCCTCTGAGCGCGAGACGACACCCTCTCCGCGGCAGGTGCCGCAGAGGCTGGAGATGCGTCCTGAGCCGCCACAGCGGGGGCAGGCGATGTTGAACTTCATGCGTCCGCCCATTTGAGTGACCTGGCCACTGCCGTTGCACTCCGGGCACTGCGTGGGCGCTCCGGAAGAGGCGCGTCCGCGGCAGGTGGGGCAGGTCTCCTGTCGCTGGACAGTGACGCGAGCGTTGCCGCCGCGAATGGCAGTCCAGAAGTCGACGGGCGCCTGATACTCCAGGTCTGAACCTGCGGAAGGACCGCTCTGCGAATGTTCCGGTCCGTTGCCGCCGAAGATGCCGCTGAAGATATCTCGAAAACTTCCCCAGGAGGAGTTTGCACCCTGATTTTGAGAGTTGCCGGGCTGAAAGCCGGAGAAATCGAAGCCTCCGAAATCTACCGGAGTGCCACGGCCGGCACCCTGCTGGGCATAGGCCTGGGCTGCAGCGGGATCGATTTGATCGCTGTAGAAGCCAAGCTGATCGTAGATTTTTCGCTTTTTGTCGTCGCTGAGAATATCGTTGGCTTCGGAGATCTCCTTGAATTTCTCTTCTGCGCGCTTGTCGTTCGGGTTGACATCCGGATGATACTTTCGCGCCAGTTTCCGGAAGGCTTTGCGAATCTCTTCCGACGACGCGCTTTTTTTGATGCCAAGGATGCCGTAATAGTCCTTGTTTTGTGTCGTAGGCATAGATCCTTTCCCTGTACTAATTATGACAGGAAGTGACTCAATTTTGTTATCGGCGGAATTGGGCAGACAGTGAGAGGCGTGGAGATGAATCGACCCGAAGCGCGGTTTGCGCTCCGGGTCGAAGAGTATGGGACGGTAGGAGCAGCTCGATCAATTGCCTCCGCTGCTGCCGCCGCCATCGCCACCCTCGGGTGTTTCCGGCGTCTCGATCTGAGCGATTTTCGTGGCGTAAAGCTGGAAGGTTCCCGGGCTGGTCTGAAGGAGATAGCCATGCACTTCGATGCTGGCGCCCGTTGCCAGAGCGGCGAAGCTGCTTTGCGTCAATCCATTTCCATACTCGGTAACGGAACTGGTGGAGACGTTCAGTGTGACCATCTGGCCGTAGGTTGTGAGGAATGACGGCACGCTGATGCCAATGGTGAAGTTCAGATTGGGCGCAGTGCCAGTGACAGCGGTGTTCAGGGTGGCGGGAATGCTCTCAGCCGCGAGCATGATTTGCGTAGCTGCAATGACGGGAGTGCTGGTGGTTCCGGACAGGCTGCCGCTGACGATCACCGATTCTCCGGGGAAGAGATCGGCGATGCCGAAAGAGGAAGCGGTCAGACCGGCGTTGAGAGCATCTTCCGGAAGCGCAAACGACGTGGTGGAAGCGAGGTTGACGGTGAGCGAGCCAGAGCTGCCACTGAGCGCGGAGCCGAAGTCTTCACGCGGAAGCATGGTGAAGCTGGTGATGGCGCCGCCGCTGCTGTTGACGCTGAGGATGATGCCTTTGGCCCCGCTCTGGTCCTGGCCGGCAGAGGCTTGCCCGGACTCCAGCGTGATGGATGTGGCAAGGATGGAACCGTCGGTCTGCGTCTGACCCTGGACCTGCACGATGTCTCCCTGCACGATGGAACTGAGAGTGACGCCGGAGGGAAGCTGGGTGGAGCTATTGATGGTGAAGGTGAACTGCTTTCCGGAATCGCCGGACTGAACCACGATGGAGCTTGAAGTGGTGGAGACAACGTTGCCAGTGACCTCAACCTGGCGATCGCCGGAATTTTCCGAACCAACCTGCGCACCTGTTGTGTTGATGGCCGGCGTGAAGGTGACGGTGCTGCCGGTGATGCTGAACGACTGCGCCAGATTGAAGGCTAGCTGGAGTTGCAGCTCGGCGTTGGAGTTGACGGTGAGGCTGGGCGAAAGAGGCACGGTTACGGTCGGGCTGGCCAAGGTCGCTGTTGCGGTGGTGACTTGTCCGCTGGAGTTGGTGTAGACCACGGTGGCAGCGCTGACGGTGAGCGTGACGGAGTTGTAGGTGCCGTTGGCGAGGCTGGAGATTTCGATTGGCTCCTGCACGGCGCCAAGGCCGGAAAGCTCAACGGTGACCGGGCTGGAGAGCACGGATACGGGTGTCGATCCGGTGGCGCTGGAGCCAAGCGAGACTGCCGAGAGTGTGACACGGGCCGAGAGGATATTGCCAAGCGGAGCGTCGCTGACCGTGACAACCATTGGCGCGGCTGCGGGCGAGGTTCCCGTGATGGAATTTGAATTCATGGAAGACGAACCGCAGCCGCTGAGAAACATCAGAACGGCTGAGGCGACGGCGAGGATTTTCAGTTTTTTGGGGGTGGGGGATTGCATCGTGCGTGTACTCCTGTCGGGATATGGAGCGCGAAAAGTCGCGCCACAGTTGTGCGCCGGGACGGAACGAGTTACCAGCATGAATCCTGACTTGTTGCCAGCTTAGACTCTTTTTATCGGCTGTGGCTACTTCGAGATGAATGAATTTTTGATTACGTTTGACGTGAGAGGTGGAAACCGGCAATGTAATGCATGATTTGCAGTGCGTGTCCCGGGTGCGATAGCGTTTGGCCATGGATGCTTTTTCCTTGAATCTTTCGGGTCGCGTGGCGCTGGTTACTGGTGGTTCGCGTGGCATAGGCGCGGCAACGGTGCGATTGCTGCGGGCGGCTGGGGCGCGTGTGGTCTTCAATTATCGTGAAGCGGCTGCGCAGGCTGAGACGCTTGTGGCGGAGTGTGGGGGCGCGGAGCACTGTGTCGCTTTGAAACAGGAGTTATGCTCGCCGACGGACGGGCGCGCTCTGGTGGAAGATGCGGCGCGTGTTTTTGGACGACTGGATTGTCTGATCGTGAATCATGGCATCTGGCCCTCGCACGATGCTCCGATTGCCACGATGAGCGATGCGCAGTGGAGTCGGACTTCAGGGGTCAATCTGGATTCCGTTTTCGGGTTGGTGCGAGCGATGGTGGCGCAGTTGGATGCACAGCCTCAGATTTTTGCTCAGCGCGGACACATTGTGCTCATCAGCTCGACGGCGGGGCAGCGTGGCGAGGCTTTTCATGCCGACTACGCAGTGACAAAGGGCGCGCTGATCAGCTTGACGAAGAGCCTCTCGTCGGAGTTGGCGCCTCGCGGCATTCTGGTGAATTGCGTAGCTCCCGGATGGGTGGCGACGGAGATGTCGGCAGCGGCACTGAAGGATCCGGTGCGAGGACCGCAGATCGCGTCGGTGATTCCGGTGGGGCGCGCGGGTCGACCTGAGGAAATTGCCGCGCCGGTGGTTTTTCTGTGTTCGCCCCATGCGGGATTCATCAGTGGAGAGGTGCTCAACGTAAATGGTGGCGCGGTGCTGGTGGGTTGATGCGACGAGGAGCCTCCAGGTGCGTGCGGGGTTGGATGCTGGTGGCCGCTTTATTGTGTTCGCATGGGTTGCGCGCGCAAGATGCCGCGACGGAGAAGAATTCGGCACATGCGCGAGCGCTGCTGCAGGCGATGGTGAAAGCGCTGGGCGGAGGCTTGTGGATGGATATGCCGAACTACGAGTGGTGGGGTACGACGGCGCAGTTTTATCAGGGCAAGCCGAATGGAATCACGACGCGCTTCTGGTTTTTTCACCAGGCTCCGGATCTCGATCGATGGGAGTTTACGAAACATCGTGACGACGTGCAGATCTTCAACGCGCACGAAGGGTGGGAGATTCTTTATCGCGGGATGAAGCCACTCCCCAAGGATCAGCTGGAAGATTATCTGCGTCGGCGCAGTCACTCGATTGAGACGGTCATGCATACGTGGTATTCCGATCCGAATACGATTTTTACCTATGACGGACAGCAGCTTGCCGAGCGCCATCTGGCGGATCAGGTGACGATGATCTCGGCGACGAATGACTCTGTGACGTTGCAACTGGATGCAGAAACACACCTGCCGTTACGGCGAATCTTTCGCTGGCGCGATCCTGTCTATAAGGACAAGGATGAGGATGTCGAAGAGTATGACAACTATCGCGTTGTGGACGGCATTGAAACACCGTACAGCATTACCCGCTATCACAATGGTGACATGATGAACGAGCGGTTTCTGCTTGGCGCGGAGTATGACCGGGCGCTGCCAGCCGACGAGTTTGACCCTCAGGCTACGGCCCGGCGCATCGTGAAGTGAGAGCCGAAAGCAACGGGGATCTGTCGCGCAATTTATAATCAGCCTTTGCGCGGACAAGCGCATATCTCTCACTCCGGAGTCCCGCATGAACGACGCGCCGCAGACGATGGACATCAGCCAGGTAATGGAGTTTCTTCCGCATCGCTACCCGTTTCTGCTGATCGATCGCGTGGTTGGCTTTGAACGAGCACAACGCATTACAGCGATCAAGAATGTAACGATCAACGAGGAGTTTTTCAACGGACATTTTCCGGGTCACCCGATCATGCCCGGTGTGCTCGTCGTGGAAGCGATGGCTCAGGCCGGCTGCATTCTTTTATTGCAGGAGATTGCTGATCGCGAAAGCAAGCTTGTCGTCTTCACCGGTATCGAAGGGGCAAAGTTTCGTCGTCCGGTGACGCCAGGAGATCAACTGCGGATTGAAGTGGAGGTGCTGAGCTTTCGCCCGCGGGTGGGGCGGATGGCGGGCAAGGCGTATATCGGAGACAAGCTTGCGTGTGAGGCGACGCTGACCTGTGCGGTTGTGCCGCGCGGCGCTCGACCTGCTCCGGATTCGGCTCCTGCAGGTGCGGAGGCATGAGCATACATCCCAGCGCCGTGATCGCACACGGAGCCGTGGTTCCGGATTCGTGTGAGATCGGACCCTTTTGCGTCATCGGGCCTGAGGTTGTTCTTGGTGAGAGAAACCGGCTGATCTCTCACGTTGTTCTCGATGGACGTACTCGTCTTGGCGAGGAGAATGTGATCTATCCGTTCACGTCGATCGGGGTTGCTCCGCAGGATTTGAA
Source organism: Acidobacteriota bacterium (assembly GCA_021851335.1). Taxonomy (GTDB): domain Bacteria; phylum Acidobacteriota; class Terriglobia; order Terriglobales; family Acidobacteriaceae; genus Acidicapsa. Next base: position 31,157 of record JAJZEA010000003.1, read on the forward strand.
GTATCACGGGGAGCCGACGTTGACCGAGATTGGCGATGGCAACACGATTCGCGAGTCGGTGACGATCTCGCGCGGTACGGAAAAAGGCGGTGGGGTTACTCGCGTCGGTTCGGGCTGCCTGCTGATGGCCTATGTCCACATCGGACATGACAGCCAGGTGGGGAACCAGTGCATTCTGGCCAATGCGGCCACGCTGGCCGGGCATGTGACGATCGGCGATTTCGCCACGGTTGGGGCCTTCAGCCCGGTACATCAGTTCTGCACAGTGGGTCGCTACGCGTATATCGGCGGCGGAACGATTGTGACCCAGGATGTGTTGCCGTATTCGCTGACCAGCGCGCGGAGAGAAAACAAGGCATTCGGGATCAACAAGGTTGGCCTGGAGCGCAGGGGATTCAGCGAGGAGCGATTGAAGCTGCTTCGTGCTGCGTTTCGCCTGCTGCTGGCGGCTCGACTGAATACTAGCGAGGCGCTGGAGCGAATGCAGTTGATGGCGGAGGATGCATCGCTCTCCGAGGAGACTCGCTCTGACCTGAAGGAACTGATTGATTTCATCCGGCACAGTCAGCGTGGAGTGATCAAGTGACGGAGGGGGGATCGGAGCGCCTTGGATTGATCGCGGGCAATGGCCGATTTCCGTTTTTGCTGCTGGATGCGGCGCGGGCTGAAGGTTTGCACGTCGTGGTCGCGGCGATTCGAGAAGAGACTGATCCTGAGATGGATCGCCGCGCGGAAGCGGATCGCGGAATCACGGTTCACTGGCTTTCGCTGGGAGAACTTTCACGCCTGATTGAAACCTTCCATGCAGAAGATGTGCGGCGTGCTGTGATGGCCGGTCAGGTGAAGCACAAGCAGATCTTTTCTTCGATTCGACCGGATTGGAGATTGGCGAAGCTGCTGCTGAATTTGCGCACGCGCTCAACGGATATGCTGCTGGGAGCCGTGGCCAAGGTGCTGGCGGATGAAGGGATCGAACTGATTTCTTCCACGGCGTTTCTGGAGCCGCTGCTGGCGCGTGAAGGCGTTCTGACGAGACGCGCACCGAACGAGGAAGAGCGACGGAACATCGAGTATGGTCTGAGCGTAGCGCGATCACTGGCGGAGTGGGATATCGGTCAGACCGTGGTCATTGCAGCGCAGGCATGCGTAGCCGTGGAAGCAATGGAGGGTACGGATGCGACGATTGAACGCGCCGGCGCTTTGATGGCCTCGCTGGACGCAGAGGCTTCGACGCTGGATCGAGCGCTGACGGTGGTGAAACAGGCCAAGCCGAAGCAGGATATGCGTTTCGATGTGCCCGTGATTGGCGTGCGGACGATGGAATCCATGATTCGCGCCGGTGCTGCCTGCCTTGCGGTCGAGGCTGACCGGACGCTGATTTTTGATCTCATCACAGTGCTTGACATGGCGGAATCGGCAGAGATTGCTATAGTGGCTGTTTCGGGCATATAATGATCCTGCGTCAGAAGATGGGTACGACTGAGGGGTTTTTCGCGGGGTCAGCGATATAGCTTTTTTTGCTCGATTCCCGCGATTGAATCTACGTATCCACTCAATGAAGACTGACAGGAGAATTGAATGATGAAAAAGTTTGTGATTCTTGCTGCTGTGATGTTGGGTCTTGCTGCTGTGCCTGCTTTTGCCGGCGACCTGCAGCCAGGCACTGCTGCACCCAACTTTACACTACCTTCCCAGAGCAACACGCCCATCAGCCTCTCGCAGTATCACGGCAAGTGGGTTGTGCTCTACTTCTATCCTAAGGACATGACGCCAGGCTGCACGCTGGAGGCGCATAATTTTCAGCGCGATCTTTCCAAGTTCACCGCTGCCAATGCGGTCATTCTGGGAGTAAGCCTCGATACTCCGCAGAGCCATGCCACGTTCTGCACCAAGGAGAGCTTGACCTTCAAACTGCTGGCCGATCCGAAACACAAGGTTGTCGATGAGTACGGTGTTCCGGTGCGTCAGTTTGGCATCATGAACATTTCCATGCGTCAGACGTTTTTGATCGACCCGCAGGGTAAGATCGTCAAGGTCTGGCCCGACGTGGACAAAGACATCAAGGATCACAGCACGCAGGTACTGGCAGCGATTCGCGACGGAGGCAAGTAGCCGGATTCGCTGTATCGAGTGCAGAAATCACCATGTAGTGCGGAATATGGATGGAGAGAACACGCAAAAAGGCCCGAATGCAGTTTCCTGCAAACGGGCCTTTTTGCTTGCCTTTGATTTGTCTGATGCGGAGAGTCTCGCAGTTACTTCGCTGCGGGCTTCTTGGCAACAGTCTTCTTTGCTGCGGGCGCCTTTTTCGCGACCGCTTTCTTTGCAGGAGCCGCCTTCTTTGCAGGGGCTGCCTTCTTGGCAACTGCTTTCTTCGCAGGAGCCGCTTTCTTGGCGACTGGCTTCTTGGCGATTGGCTTCTTGGCGACTGCTTTCTTTGCAACCGTCTTTTTTGCCGGAGTCTTGGCTGCAGCTTTCTTCGCTGCGGGCTTCGGAGCCGCCTTCTTGGCCGCCGGTTTCTTGGCTGCCACTTTCTTCACTTCAGTTTTCTTAGCTGCTTTGGGAGCTGCCACAGTTTTACCTCGCTTAGTGGATTTGCTGGTGCGCTTGCCGGTTGCAGCTTTCGCCACAACCTTGCCGCCGCTTTTCGCACCAGAACTACTCTGCATTTTTGCGGCAGACTTTTTAGCGGCGGAAACCGCCACAATCTTGATTGCCGGCGCCACTTTGCGTGGTGCTGACTTTGCAATGGGTTTCTCGGCAGGAGCGGGCAGATGCTTGATCGCGGTCTGTGCTTTCCTGGATGTGGATGCTGTGGTAGCCACAGCGCGTGCAGATTCGTGCGCGGCTTTGTGCTCGCTCCGAGTCGTCTCCGGTGCCGGGTCGTCGTTCAGCTCAATATCCTGCGCGGGATTTGGGAACGACTGCATCGTGTCTTCGCCATTTCCGCTGAGTGCGTAATTCGGAATCATGCGCTCCATGCGGATGTCCTTAAGGTGAATTGCAATCTGAACTGCACTGCGAATTTCGATGCGAACTGAATCATTTTGTACTCCAACCTGTCGAACAATGGATGCCTGTCAAAATTACGCAGCGCGATTTTTCCATAATCGCCATCGGCGCACATTTTAGCAATAGCTTGCTACGAAATGCGAGCGCTGACAAGTACGTAATTGACTACTTCTTATGTTTTTTCTTTTTTGTGCTGGGTTGGACAGTGCTGTGCCGTTTTGATTTCGATGCGGAATGAGGTGTTTTTGGAGCAGCTTTCTTGCTTGCCTGAGCGGGTGAGGCGGGATGATGCAATGCGTCAGAAGTGTTGGGTCTTCGTTGGGATGAGTGTGCCTTGGAGCCTTGACTGGAGCGGCTGCGAGCGGTGGTTGCAGGTTCCGTGACGCGGATGCGCTCACCGCTGATGACACGAGTTCCGCTGCGCTTGTTCCATCGGCGGAGATCGGAGAGCGAGACGCCGAAACGATCCGCAATCGTGACCAGAGTGTCGCCTCGATGCGCGCGATAAAAAGTGACGCGTCGTCGTGCGGGAGCTGCTGGAGCCGTGGGAATGACGAGCGCATCGACGTTCTCCAGCGTGTCATCGGCTTTGAGGTGGTTGACCTGAGCAAGCTCAGCGACGGAGACACGATAGTTGCGTGCGACGCTTGCGAGCGTGTCTTCCGCAGAGACGGTGTGGTAGCGCCATGCTGTGCGATGCTCGACCGGGATGCGGCTGATCTTTGCCAGAAATGCCGGTCCTGTGCCGGGCGGCAGATGCAGCTCGAACGGTTCCTGGAGCATGGAAGGTGGTGGGGTGATCATGCGCAGCAAGGATGGGTTGAGCGCCATCAACTCGCGCGGATCGGCATTCACAATATCCGCGGCGAGCCGAATATCGAGTGAGTAGTCAATCTTGACCGTGTCGGTGACGACAGGTGTATCGAGTTGAATGTCGTCAAAGCCGTATTGCTTGCGATTGTTGGCGATGATGATGGCTGCGAGAATTTCCGGGACATAATTTTTTGTTTCTCCTGGAAGGTTGTTTCGTTTGTATAGCTCCCAGTAGTCCGCGTACCCGGTCTTCTGCACAGCGCGTTGGACGTTGCCAGCGCCCCAATCATAGGCAGCCATTGCCAGATACCAGTCGCCGAGCTGGTCATAGAGGAACTTCATATAACGCGCGTAGGCTCGGGTGGATTTTTCAGGATCGAATCGCTCATCGACGTAGCTGTTGCGAACCAGCCCATAGTTTCCGACAGGCATGAACTGCCACATGCCGCCGGCGCCGGATTGTCGATTGACGACCTGGGGCTGGAAACCGGATTCGGCGACGGCCAGATAGATCAGATCTTGCGGAACACCCTCCTGGGTCATGACGCGTTGAATCATTGCGCGATATTTTCCGCTGCGTTCAAGAGAGTGCTTGAGTGTGTTGTGGCCGATTTTTGTATTGGAGAAAAAGTTGATAAATGCCGCAACGTAATCATTGATGGCGAGGGGAAGATCGCTGCGCGTGGTGGCCAGATTGGCGCGCGCTTTGGCCACAAGATTTGGGTCGACCGCGAAGGTTACATCATTTGCAACATCGGCCGGGGTCGGCTCTTCGACAGGTGCAAAGCCGTTGCCCTGCTTGAGCGCCTCCATCTCCAGCCCGTTCACGACATCGAGCGTATGGTTATATTCGTCCAGTAGCTGGACGTTACTGCGAATATCGATGCCGCCGGTCAGCATGGCATCGACAGCAGCATCAAAATGCTTCTTGGCTTCGGTCAATCGACCTTCGTGGTAGCTAGCCTGACCTTGTGCGAGGTCGGATTCCACCTGAGCGATCAGTTGCTGGATTGCCTTCTCGCGGGTAGGTGTGTGCGAGATAGCCGCGGCTTGCTCAGAACTGCCGGAGCGCTGAGAATTGCCGGTCGAAGAGGGTGCTGCAATCGCTGGTGCCGTGGCGGCGGGTGCTGGTGCCGGATGTGTTCCACCGCAGCCGCAAAGCCAGACGATCATCGTCAGCCCAGATATCCCAATCCGATGCGCGAGCATCCGGTGCTGAAGCCGGTCTTTCGATTTCATTCCCTGTCCTGATGGCGAAGTATGGAGGCACTTCGCGCCTCGATCCATTGCATCGCCGGAATCCGTGGTTATGCCGATTGCGCTGGTCTCATGCTTGGTATGCAGGCGCTGCGCGGCAACTTTCTATGACTCTCCCGATGATAAGCTATCTTAGTGAGATCAGCCTTCGGGATTTCCTCCGAAGCGCGTCTCGTCGACCCGCCTATGGAATCGCATCTACTCAGAAATTTCGCAATTATTGCGCATATCGACCACGGAAAATCGACACTCTCGGATCGGCTGCTGGAGCAGACCGGCTCGCTGACGGCGCGAGAGATGCAGGCGCAAGTGCTGGATGCGATGGATCTGGAGCGAGAGCGCGGAATCACCATCAAAGCTCATGCCGTGCGCATGATGTATCAGGCGCGTGATGGTGTTACGTATCAGCTCAATCTGATTGACACGCCGGGCCATGTGGATTTCAGTTATGAGGTTTCGCGATCACTGGCCTCCTGTGAAGGCGCGCTGCTGGTGGTGGATGCAAGCCAGGGAGTGGAGGCGCAGACGCTGGCCAACGCATTTCTGGCGATCAACGGTGGCCTAGAGATTATTCCCGTCATCAACAAGATCGATCTGCCGTCGGCGGACATCACGCGAACACAGGAGGCGATTGAGCAGGCCGTGGGGCTGGATGCGACCGACGCCATTGCTGTGAGCGCCAAGACGGGCCAGGGCATTGAAGAGGTGCTGGAGGCGATTGTGCATCGGCTGCCCGCGCCCAAGGGAGATGCAAGCGCTCCGCTGCAGGCGCTGATCTTCGATTCCTGGTTTGATCCGTATCGTGGCGTGGTGGTGTTGACGCGAATTATGAACGGACGAATGTTCAAGGGTCAACGCATCCGTTTTATGGCGAACAACAGCGTCTACACGATTGATGCGATGGGCGTGCTGACGCCAAAGCCGGTTGAGATTCCGGAGCTGACTGCGGGCGAAGTCGGATTTTTTACGGCGACGATCAAGAACGTGGCCGACACGCAGATTGGAGACACGGTAACAGAAGTGGATCGACCCGCCGAGGGGGCGCTTCCAGGCTTTATGGAAACGATGCCGATGGTCTTTGCGGGCCTGTATACGGTGGACTCCCACGAGCATACGCTGCTGCGCGACGCGCTGGAGAAGCTTCGCCTGAACGACTCCAGCTTTTTCTTTGAACCGGAGTCTTCGGTGGCGCTTGGTTTTGGCTTTCGATGCGGATTTCTGGGCCTGCTGCACATGGAGATCATTCAGGAACGGATTGAGCGGGAGTACAACCTGGATTTGATCACCACTGCGCCGGGTGTCCGATATCGCATCACGCTGACGAGCGGGGAAGTGATCGAGGTGGACAATCCTTCGCGCTGGCCGGAGACGACCAATATCGAGAAGATCGAAGAGCCGATCATTCGCGCCATGATCCTGACGAACGAGGAATACGTCGGGGGCATTCTGAAACTGGTGGAAGACAAGCGCGGAAAGCAGTTGAATTTTGAGTATGTGACACCGACACGGGTGATGCTGACCTATGAGCTGCCGCTGAATGAGATTGTGCTGGACTTCTATGACCGACTGAAGTCCGTTTCGCGCGGCTATGCTTCGCTGGATTATCAACCGACGGGGATGTGGGCATCACCGATGGTGAAGATGGACATTCTCGTCTCCGGCGACCCGGTGGATGCGCTCTCCATCATTGTGCATCGCGATCACGCCTATGAGCGAGGTCGCGCGTTGGTGTCGAAGATGCGCGAACTCATTCCACGCCAGCAGTTTGAGGTTGCCATTCAGGCGGCAATTGGCTCGAAGGTGGTTGCTCGCGAGACGGTGGCTGCATTGCGAAAGAATGTTATCGCCAAATGTTATGGCGGCGACATCAGTCGTAAGCGCAAGCTACTGGAGAAACAGAAGGAAGGCAAAAAGCGCATGAAGCGCATTGGCAAGGTGGATATTCCACAGGAAGCCTTCCTTGCGGTTCTGCGAGTGGGTGAGGACGCTCAAAACTGACGCGTGCTCGAGGGTACGCGTAAGTCGTTTTCATCGATGGTTTTGACGCAGAAACTGAACCAGATTCACGAAACTTTCATGGCGAACTGTGGAAAGCTTGCACGCGATAACATAACGGGACGGCTGTTTGTCAACTCGATTCCTGCCGCGACCTGTTTCTTGTAAGTATAACGAATAAATAGATTTATACATTTCCCCAAATGGAAGCATTCCGCTTGGAGAAGCAGCCGTGCTTGCTTTGCGAAGTTTTCGCAGATTTCTTCCACATTTTTTTCCACAGAGGGGGATAGGGTAGTTTTTTCCGAGGACGATCCGCCATGCCTTGCGAAAGCAGCTTCAAAGAGCCAGAAAAGCCCCGGTAGTGACCGGGGCTTTTCTGATTGAGGCTCTTTCGCCGGAAGGCGTGGAGAGATGCCTCAGTGAGAGGCTGGCTTGGGGGCCGGAGCCGAAGGAAGGCCGCCCGATGGACCAGCGGACTGAGCCGGAGCCGGAACGCCAGACTTCGCGTTGTAGGCATCGACGATCTGCTTGGTGATGTTCGTCGAGTCCGCTGCCCAGAGGACAGGGCTTTGCTGCTGGCTGACATCGACCACCATCGTGTAGTCGTGCTGCTTGGCATAGGTGTTCAGGACGTCGTAGACCTTGGATGCGAGGGAGTTGTACATGTCCTGCACGGCCTGCTGAAAGTCAGCCTGCGCGTCCTGAGCATCGCGTTGCAACTGCTTGGTCTTTTCGTCGATGCTCTTTGTGGTGGCCGCGGTCGACGCCGGAGTCATGGTCGAGGCCTGTCCCTGAAGCTGCTTCTTCATGGACTCGATCTGGTCGTTGAGAGACTTGAGTTGAGCGCGCTTGGGTTCAAACTTCTTTTGCAGGTCGGCAAAATCGCGCTGACCTTCGTTGGTCTGCGCAACGGCGGCCTGAAAAGCGATTACGGCGATCTTGGCGGGGCCAGCTGGAGCGGTGGACGCAGCCCGTGTGGCAGGCATTTGCGCGACGGCTCCGAGGGTCATGCTCGAAACCGCGAGGACTGCAATGGCTAGGGTACGATTCATGGACTTCTGAAACTCCTTCATTTTCCTGTTTGGGTTTGCCCGCATTCCGTCAAGGAAGCAAGACGTTGCCTCCTGTTTGGTGTCTCTCTGCTCTGTCTCTGATTTGCCCAACTTGAAGCAGGCGAAACCAAGGCAGGATGCGGACAGAAACGTCAGCAGGAACTATCTGGATTATAGGAGTGCCCCCTGCCTTGGTCAATGCGGAAGCAGCGGCGTTTCGGCATATTCCGGCTTTTCCTGTACTGCGGATGTGCGCATGAAAAAGCCCTTCGCACCGTTGGGTGGAAGGGCTTTGTTCTTTTGGTTGAGTTTGAGCTTAGAAGGTAGTCGATACCGTCAGGCGGAAGGTGGCGTGCGGCTCGCGAAGCAGATACTGCGGCCCATACAGCTCAATGGCCCGCTGGTAGGAGTAATCGCCTGCGCCGCCCGGCGGGAACATGGAGCGAGTGATGAGCGTCTCGCCCGGGTTCTGGCGATCAATACGCATCGGGTTCCATGCGTAGTAGAGGCGAACCGGTGCGTTGATGATGGGCATAATCACCTGGAGTTCACCACCGGTAGACATGCGCGGCTTGAAGTTTGTACCGGTCAACGGTCGGATGTAGTCGCTGAAGTGAATTGGCACGCCACCTTCGCAGGTGCCATTGTTATAGACCGGGCAACCGTACAGGGGAGAGTTCAGAGCGGCATAGCCTTCCGGACTTTCCTGGAGCTGGTTGTTGTCTACCGAAGAGTCGAGGCCAAAGTCATCGAAGATGGCGAAGGTAACCGGTCCGACGATTGGAATGCGATATTCCAGGTTGTTGGTGAAGTCTGTATCGCCACCGATGGAGACGATGCTGTAAACGGGCAGCGGAATCTGGATGCACTGACGAAGCTGCGGGTTGTAGGGGTCACGGGGAACGCAGCTTCCGTCAGGATTCTCAAGCTGGAAGCTGATGCGATTCGGAATATACGCGTAGGGCGTGGCCGAGCGAACATCGAATCCTCGCAGGTCGGCCTCGCCGCCAGCGTAGAAGCGGTTGTTCGGTGGCGCCACGTCGCCGCCGTAACCCTGGATGTATTTGAGTTCGGCGCGCCATCCCAGCACATTGCGTCCCTGCGATGAAGGCCAGAGTCCTTTCATCGGCGTGAACTGCTTGTAGGCGAGAGCAGGCATGACGTAACGAACATCGCCGAACAAGCCGGAGGTCTGGACCAGAGCCGAGAACTCCTTGCCGGTGCGTGGTCGCATCGGATTGCTGATCGTACTCAGAGAGTAGCTGAGGGAGATCGAGCTGTTCACAATGCCGGCCAGAGCGTTCTGACCCTGAATGCCGGAGCGGAAGTTCAGGGTGTTGAACAGCTCCTGGGAGGCGGAGCTAAAGGCTGTGATGGTGGCGCGAGTCAGCGAGTAGGTGAAGCCGACGCGCTGGAAGTTGTGGTGTGGCAGCGGGTAGCTCATGGAGAAGTTCATGCCCGTCTGCGCGCTGTTGTAGTTCTGCACCAGGGTGTTGTTTGCCTGCTGCTGGTTATAGCCGATGCCTGCCGAGGCGGCATAGTTCTTTGCCGGGTTGTAGTCGGACTTCGTATTGAAGACCTGAAAGCCGATGTTCAAAGGACGGTTGTGGAAATAAGGCTGCGTGAAGCCGAAGAGGAACTGCCGCTGCACGTTGCCCAGGTTTGCCTGCAGGCTCAATGTCTCGCCCAGACCGAGAAAGTTGTTGGTCTGGTAGTTCAACCCGAGGAATGCGCCCTCGAGACCGGAGACGCCACCATTCAAACCAATGGAGTTCTTGCCTTTTTCCTTGACCTTGAGCAGCAGGTCAACTGTTCCGGCTTCGGTGTTCTGGTGGGCTTCGGTATCCTGATCGACTTTGAGCGGATCGAAGTAATCCAGCTGGTTGAGGCGGAGCAGGCTGTACTCCCAGAGTTGAGAGTTGTAGACCTGACCCTCCTGCAATAGCAGCTCGCGGCGAATGACGCGATCGCGAGTGAGCGTGTTGCCCTGAATCTCGATGCGGGAGACGTAAAACTGCTTGCCTTCGTCGATGTCCACATTGAGCGCGACGGTGTGATTCTTGTCGTCTACAGTTGCGCTGGGAATGGCTCCGAAGTTGATGTAACCAAGCTGGCCATAGGCTTTCTTGAGGTTCTCAAGACCCTTGCCGATCGCGGTTGCGTTGAAGATGGCACCATCCTTGATCGGGAAGGTGTTGCGCAGCGCGCGAGTATTGTTCACGGCCTTGTTGCCGGTGAAGGTGATGTGGCTCAGGCGATAACGCTGGCCCTCTTCAATGGGCATCAGGATATCGATGCGCTTACCTTTGTTCGGTTGGAAGGTGAAAAGATTGAGTCCGCCCTGGTCGCGAATCTGGGTCTTGGGGTCTTCCACCGCGGCGTTGTAATATCCGCGATCGCGATATGCCTGGCGAACGCGCTCCGAGTCTTCTTCCAGCTTGGAGCTGTCATAGGTCTTTGGGAAAAGATCCTCGAAGAAGATGGAGTAGGGGATGCCGATGGGCCGGAGATTTTTCATCGAGCGGCGCAGAATCAGGCTGCTGATGTGCTGATTTCCAACAAACTTGATGTTGCCGACTTTAACCGTCGGACCTTCCTTGATATTGAAGTTTACCTGCACGGAGGCGGGCGGAATGCGCTTGACTTCCGTGCGGATGGTGGCGAACTGATGGCCGTGCTCGGCGAGCAACTGTTTGAGCACGGTCTCTGCGTGCTTGATCTTCGTCGGGTCGTACTGGCTTTCAACCGAAAGGCCGACTTTTTCTTTTTTGAAGCGATCCAGCACGTCCGATTGCGAGACGGAATTCAATCCTTTGTAGTTGATCTCACGAATCGTCGGGCGCTCCAGAACGAAGATGTCGAGAATGATGCCCTTCTCGGAGTCTTCGCGCTCAATCCGCAGATCCTCGAAGTACCCCGTATTCCACAGCGAGTTGAAGTCGCGTTCGATCGAAGCTGGATCGTAGGTATCGCCAACGTGCGTGAACAGGCGAGCCAGGATCGTTTCCTTGGGGATTCGCCGGTTGCCGATGACGCGGATCTGATAGATCGTGTTTGGCCCTTCCTGAGCGGAAAGGGGAAGCGAGAAGCTGGAAAAGATGCTGAAGACGGCGAGCGCAATGACCAGTGCGCGCCAGCTACGCAGCGCGACAGGGAGACGCCCGAAGAGCGAATTGCGTGATCGAGGGCGCTTGGCGCTCGCGGAAGTCACCTCTTCGCGGGAACCACTGGAAGAACACAGTGCATAGATCGACTGAACGGGAAAAATAAGCGCACCCTCACTGCTCGAAAATCGTAGTGGCCGGAGCCAGAGACTCCTGCATCCGGACCGCATGCCTCCGGAGAGAGTTTCCCCGGAATCCATGATGGTTGACGAAAATTTGATTATATTGGACCGCACCACCCCGGCCCAAATCCGTGTTGGACTGCAAATGGTTCAACTCTCCAATTCTGACTCAATTTGCCAACTTTGCAGAGCTTCCAGCCAGCGAATCTGAAGCACATTGGGCTTGCAGCATACCTGACAGTCCTCTACGTAGGATTGTCGCAATCCAGCCGATGGGTCAACGAATGTTTCGTTCCATTCTCCGCATCCCGAGCAGCAAAATCCGCCATCGTGCACTTCCATTGGTTGATTCCTCGCCACGTTCCCCGGAAGAATTTGTTGATCCGGGTACAGGATGATGGATTTGGTGATTTGTATCCGCGGTCCGGCTCGTTTGGATTAACTTATGAATAGACGCGCTAGATTCCTACTGGTGAGGCAAAATCCATGACAGTTGCAACATCTTCAGTCTATTCCTTCTCGGCCACCTTGCTTGACGGCACGGAATGTGACTTTTCCAGCTTTGCGGGCAAGGTACTGCTGATTGTGAACACCGCATCCCGCTGTGGGTTTACACCTCAATATGCAGGACTGGAGGCGCTCTATCAAAAGTACAAAGATCGTGGACTGGTGGTCGTGGGTTTTCCGTGCAATCAGTTTGGTGAACAAGAGCCGGGAACCGCTGCGGATATCTCGGAGTTCTGCCAGCTGAACTATGGCGTGAGCTTTCCCATCTTTGCTCGGATCGAAGTCAATGGCGCTGGAGCGCATCCACTCTACAAATATCTGACCCGCGAGGTGAAGGGTTTTCTGGGTACTGAGGCGATCAAGTGGAACTTTACCAAGTTTCTGGTGGATCGCAGCGGGCATCCAGTGGCGCGTTTTGCGCCGAAGACGGCACCGGCCGACCTGGAAGAGCATATTGAAACACTGCTGTAGAAATTGGGCAGGAATCCTGCATTCGGGATGACTGGAAGAAGCGGCTTACATTCTGCCGCCGTATCGAAGGTACCAGAAGCTTCCGCGCAGGTCTCTCCAGGACAGGAGTGCGTCGGGAACGGTGAATAGCTGAAAAGCACTGCTGAAAAAGCGACTCAAGGCCGAATCTTGCGGATAATCCAACTCGCTCGGAGAGCGATGCAGACTATCGAGCATGCAACCGACCAGCATGCGCTTGCCGGTTGCTCGATTGCGAAGAGATAGAGGTTTGGGCTGCTGGGGTGGGCAGAGGTCAAAGGCTTGAAGCGCCAGCATCGGTTCATCGAAGCCCATGCGCACAACTTTCGCGGTAGTTCCACCCATTCGGTAGTTGACTTCCAGGAAGTAGACCTCGCCCGTCTCAGCCGACTGCAACAAATCGAAGTGAAAGGCGCCGTGAAGGTCGGCCAGCTCAGCGAATCGAATGGCCGCATGATGAACGGAAGGCGGCGTTGGGCAGCGCTCGATGGTGAGAGCAAAGCCGTGATGCTTGCGAACGGTGCGGAAACACTCGAGCGCGAGGAGATGGCCATCGGCTTTGCGCACGCCGTGCAGGACAAGGTTTGGCCCCAGACAAAAAGGCTGGGCGATCAGCGGGCTGGTCCACTGCAACTCGTTCAGGAACGTTTGCAGTGCGGTGCGCGTATCGACGCGCCGAGCTTTGAAGGCCGGCAGAACAGAACTCATCCTTGTCGGTCGAAGGCAAAGTGGAAAGCTGGTTTCAGCCTGTATTTCCGCATCCGCTGCGGTTTCGATCAAGCAGGTGGGAAGGACGGAAAACCCGGATTGAGTGGCGAGAGCTGCTTGTTCGGATTTTTGCAGCAGTCGCTCCATCGAGGGTGCCGGAGAGGTCATGACGCGACAGGATGGTTCAAAGACACTGCGATGATTGGCCAGCCACATGAGGGTTGCTTCATCGTCACTGCTGATCGCTTCGGCTTGAACTGATTTTACAAATGCAAGAACGGTTTCAATCGCCTGCGAAGGCTTGTCGATTCCCCAGGGGATATTCTCTCCTAGGGACGTGATGGCGGCGCTCGGGTAGCGTGAATGTTGTATCAAGCCAGCGGCAGCGCTGTCTCCGAGTGGCATCAGGTGGACCGCGATACCTGCCTCGCGACATCGGCGGAGAAATGCCATCGAGGGCGCCCAGAAGCCAAGCTGCACCAGGTTTCGTATCGTGCGCGGGATTGGCTTGGTCGGCACATCTTTCGACAAAGTTTCCGCGGGGATACTCTTCATTGAGACTCGCACTCCAGAATGGAAGGTTGAAAATGCAAAGGATGACTCAGCAGCGTGGACTGCTATGAAGAGTTTGCCGAGAGGGAGAATCGTTTGCAGGTTACTGCACGATGGTGATGCGAAGCAATCTCATACCAGGTACCGGTCAAGAAAAATCTGTTTTGGAGCGCGCCTGTCGGCTATACTCGCACTGAACTGAATGGCACAGCCTTGTATTGTCTGTCGTCGTCATGGAGGCGGAGAAAATGGCCCGAATTGGTCGCAAAGTCGACCAGAAACAGGAGTCGCAAGCATCGGTTGCAATTCCGGATCGCTTGTACTACCGGATCGGTGAAGTCGCGCGGATTTGTGGCGTAGCAGCCTCGGTATTGCGCTTCTGGGAGACACAGTTTCCGCAGCTTCGGCCTGCGAAAGGCGGCACAGGGCAAAGGCTCTATCGTCGTCGCGAGCTGGAGATGGCGCTGCGCATTCATCAGCTTGTTCACGTGCAGGGTTTTACCCTTGCAGGCGCGCGGCAGGCGCTGGCCTTGCCTGTTGCGGAGGCTTCGCTCGCTTTGGCTGCTTCTGCTGGACCGCCCGTTGCATCGCCAAAGGCCCCTGCGCCGCTCGCTGACAATCCGCTGAAGCAGATCGAGGCAGAGCTGCGAGATTTGCGGGAGATGCTCATCCACGATCCAGCACCCACTCTGCGTCGCAAGCCTCGAACGACAACACAACCCGCGCCTACCGAGCCAGCACTGCTTTTCCCGGATTTCAAGGTCGATCCAGGCGAGTAGCTCTGCACGACGAGATTCGACGCAAGAGCTGGGCCGGATCGCGATTCCAGGCTTTCTACGAAGAATTCATCGGTTAGAGTTTGACTTCGTGCTATAGTCGCGGTAGCTCAAAAGCCGTATTTTTCCGCCAGTAGCCGTTATTCCTAATATTTGTCTCGTTTCTATCCAACTGCAAATTCTCAGGAGCGTTCTCTATGCGATGCCCCTCTTGTGGATCCAGCCACTTTCGGCTGTCTCGACTTCGTTTCTCTGATTTATTTCACCTGTTCATACTGCGCTATCCTGTTCGCTGCCGACTATGCAGGGAACGGAGCCATGTCTCTTTGCCCAATGCTATGCGAGCGCGGAAATCTACGCACCGCGGGCATCTCAAAGATGCAGAGGCAAAACTGAATACAGAAGCGAAATCTGTTCACGAGCCAGTTCCCTAGCTCTGGAGAAAGTTGCGAAGAAAAACCCCATGCGCGAGAAGCGAATGGGGTTTTTCTTTTGGCCTGTAACGCGCAGAATCAATCCTGCTCTTTGCGCGCCTTTTTCCGGTTCCGTTTCCTCGCCAGCGCTTCTTTTACGCGGCGTTTTTCTCCGGGCTTCAGGTAATAGGAGTGGCGCTTGACATCCTTGATGATGTCCTCCTGCTGCACCTTGCGCTTGAAGCGACGCAGGGCATTTTCCAGGGGCTCGCCTTCTTGAATGCGAACTTCTGCCATAGTATTTCCACCTCCTCACCTGCCAAACCGGCTACTACCAGAATACGGAACAATGGCTCTGGAGGCAACTTTTCGAGTAACGGTATACTCAGAGATTGCGCTTCAGCGCGAGGAGGATTTCTGTGATTCGAAGCTATCAGGGGCGCTGGCCGGTGATGGGTGAGGGCTGTTATCTCGATCCCTCGGCGCAGGTGATCGGCGATGTCAATCTTGGTCGTAACTCCAGCGTGTGGATGAACGCCGTGCTGCGCGGAGACGTGCATTCGATCCGGATCGGCAATGGCTCGAACGTGCAGGACTGCGCTGTTCTGCATGGACAGCGCAATCTCTACGCCGTGATTGTCGGGGACATGGTGACGATCGGCCACAACGCGACCGTACACGGCTGCACCGTCGAGGATGCAGTGCTGATTGGTATTGGAGCGCGTGTTCTGAACAACTGCCGTATCGGCGAAGGATCGATTATCGCCGCTGGCGCCGTTGTGCCGGAGGGTACGCAGGTGCCGCCTCGAACGCTCTGGGCGGGAGTTCCGGCAAGGATGCGGCGCACGCTCGACGACCAGGATCGGGAGATGATCTTGAAGTATGCGCGCAATTATCTGGATTACACCTTGATCTATCTGAATGAAGAAAAAGCGCTGAATGAAGAAAAAGCGGCTCAGGGCAAGGCCTGAACCGCTTTTCTTTGACGATCTGAGGTTGGACGGTCAGACCCCGGCAGGGCGTGGGTTGGCCTTGTCATAGCGCGCAACCTGAATCTTCTTGGCCAGCCCAATGCGACTCAGCATCCAGATCACCCAGTAATTGGGATCCAGTTCGTACCAGGTGAGTCCATGACGCGCTGAGACGGGATGAGCATGGTGGTTATTGTGCCAACCCTCGCCGCCGGTGATCAGTGCAACGAGCAGGTTGTTGCGCGAATCATCGCGGGTGGCAAAGCGTCGGCGGCCCCACATGTGGGTTGCCGAGTTCACCAGCCAAGTGGCGTGAAGTCCCAGAGTCACACGCAGGAAGATGCCCCAAAGCACCAGATCGACACCGCCCATGATGCTGTGGTCAACGAGCGCACCACCGCCAAAGAGCAGCAGGCCACAGGTGACCAGCGAGAGGTAGTGATATTTGCTGATCCAGACATGGAAGCGATCACGAGCGAGATCCGGCGCGTAACGAGCGAGAGCCGAGGATTCGGCGTGCATGCTGCGGCCCAGAACGAGCCAGCCGATATGTGCCCACCACGGACCTTCTTTGGGCGTGTGCGGGTCACCAGGATGGTCGCTGTGCTGGTGATGCACCCGATGCACCGCAACCCAGAAAATAGGCCCGCCTTCGAGGGCGAGTGTGCCACAGATGGTGAGCAGATACTCGACCCACTTCGGGGTTTGAAAGCCGCGATGCGTCAGCAGCCGATGGTAGCAAACGCCGATGCCAAAGTTGATGGCTAGTACCCACAAAACCGCTGCAACTGCCAGCCGCTGCCAGCTAAAGCAGAACAGCGCAGCCACGGCGCCCACATGGAAGATTGCGATAAAAATCGCTGTAACCCAGTTAATGCCGCCCTCGTTGTCCTTGCGGCCCATCCGAAGTTCGTCTTGTCTGGACGCAGATGCCTTTCCGTCTGAGGTCTTGTTCATGGTGGTTACGGTGGAGTTCAGGCTGCTCTCAGCGGCCAGATTGGAATGAAATTGCGACATCGTTGGGTGTTCCTGCTTCCTTCGGCTTTGCGCCATACGCTGACATTATTGTACCGTCAGGCGACTTGAAGCGGGACAAATTTGTACAGAAACAACATTCCACTCAATTCCAGTCGGGTCTTTGACCAGACTGGAATTGTCTGCCAGGCTGCAGAAAACAAGGATTTTGGGTATTCAAGCAGACTCAGTGCATCGCAATGTCGCTTTTACCGCCGGCCGGACTGTTCTTGCTGAGCAGGAATGCCAGAAAGATCATGCCAATGGACATCCAGAAGAGCATTTTGAAGACATCCACATATGCCTGCATCGTTGCCTGGCGATTTAACTCGCCATAGATCGACGCCATGGCTGCTCCGACGCCATTGTGCTTGCCAAAGCTCTGATCGAGATAACCGGTGGTGCCGCCCAGCACTTGCGCATAGGGTATGCGCAGATTCGTCATCTTCTCCTGTAACAGCGCCTGGTGGTGCATCGACTGGTTGGTTACAGCGGCCCCTGTAATGGCGATGAAGATGCTGCCGCCGATGTTGCGCACAAAGTTGATCAGGCCGGCCACCTGGTTGCTCTGCTCGCGGGGAATTCCAACATAGGCCGCCGTTGTAATCGAGATAAAGCAGAAGGGGATCGGCATCATCTGCACCACGCGCAGCAGAGAGGCGTTATAAAAACTCATGTCGAGCGTCAACTGCGTCGCCGTGAACCAGTAGGAGAGCGCAAAGAAGAAAAAGCCGATGGCCGCAACGTAGCGCGCGGGATATTTGCTGGTCGTCCAGCCGGCGAAGGGCATGACGAAGATCAGCGCAAATCCGCCGGCTGTCAGCGCTTCTCCTGCGTTGGTGGCCGTGTAGCCCAGGAGGCCTTGAAGCATCTGGGGTTGCAAGACGGTGCTGGCGTTGAGCACACCACCGACCAGCGTCATGAGGAAACAACTGATGGCGAAATTCTTGTACTTGAACAAGCGCAGGTTAATCAGAGGATTTTTCTTACGGAACTCCCAGACAATCAGTCCGATCAATCCCCCCACAAAGAGCAGTGCGAAAAAGCATATGAAGCCGGAGGAAAACCAGTCGTTCTCCTCGCCCTTGTCAAGCATGATCTGCATTCCTCCCATGGCCAGACTGAGGAATGCAAGCCCCATGTAGTCCATGTTGAGCAGGTGCTTGCGATCCGGAACGATCCACGGTGGATCGTCCACCATGCGCGTGACGAGGATGTAAGCAAGAATGCCGACGGGAATGTTGATGTAGAAGATCCATCGCCAGGAGTAGCTGTCTGTGATCCATCCGCCGAGTGTGGGTCCGATCGACGGCGCCAGTACAGCCACCAAACCATAGAGAGCAAAGGCCTGGCCACGATGTTTTTCGTCAAAGGAATCTGCCATGATGGCCTGCGCCATGGGCTGCAATCCGCCACCGCCTGCCCCTTGCAGTACGCGGCACAAAAGTAGGATAGGCAGCGTCGGCGCGATGCCGCACAGAAAACTGGAGACGGTGAAGATGGTGATGCAAAGAAGGAAGAAGTTTCGCCGCCCCATCAGATTCGAGGCCCAGCCACCCAGCGGCAGGACAATCGCATTCGAGACCAGATAGCTGGTCAGGACCCATGTGCCTTCATCGGTACTCGCGCCGAGATTGCCGGCAATATGCGGTAGGGCGACGTTGGCGATGGATGTGTCCAGCACCTCCATGAAGGCCGCCAGAGCGACAGTCATAGCAATCAGCCACGGATTTGCGCGTGGCTTCCATTGCGCGTGATGATCGATGGATGGATTTTCGACTGTACGCTCGGCGACGGATTCATCCAACTGGATCGCGTCTTTCGTTGTTGCCATATACTTACGCCTCAAAAAAACAGACAGTCTGCCACAAAACCTATCCGCAGCGAGTCAACGGAGCAACACAAAATGAAAGCAGCCCGAAATCCGTTATCGGACGCATTGTGAAATCGTTGCTTTCTTACAGATGCGCAGCAGCCGCGCCGGATGCAGAAATCCAGCGCGGCTGCTGCGCCAAGAGAGGTGAGCGTCAGCTACTCGACGTGATAGTTGGGAGCTTCGCGCGTGATGATCACATCATGCACGTGACTTTCACGCAAGCCTGCGCTGGAGATGCGGACGAACCGCGCATTCCGCTGCAGATCGTCGATCGATGCACAACCCAGATAGCCCATGCCGGAGCGCAACCCACCGACAAGCTGCTGCACCATTGCTTCCAGTGGTCCGCGATAGGGAACTCGGCCTTCGATACCCTCCGGCACAAACTTCGCCAGACGATTCTCGCTTGACCGCTCGCGCTGCACCACATTCTCTGTGCCATTCTGGCCCTCGGTTGAGGCACCCTGGAAGTAGCGTTCGCTGGAGCCGAGCGCCATCGCCGTCAGTGAACCCATTCCGCGATAGCTTTTGAATGAACGACCTTGATAGAGAATTGTCTCTCCGGGGCTTTCATCGACCCCGGCAAAGAGTGAGCCAATCATCACGGAACTCGCACCGGCGGCAATCGCTTTGGTGATCTCGCCCGAGTACTTGATGCCGCCATCGGCAATGACAGGAATCCCGCGTTCATTGGCTGCGCGAAAGGCCTCGGCAATCGCTGTAATCTGCGGCATGCCTGCGCCTGTGACAACGCGGGTCGTACAGATGGAACCAGGCCCAAAGCCAACTTTGACGGCATCCGCGCCGGCGTCAATCAAGGCCAGGGTTCCTTCGTAAGTGGCCACATTGCCAGCGAGAAGAGCGACGGAGGGAAACGCCTTCTTTACTGCTGTCACTGCTTCCAGAACGCGCGAAGAATGACCGTGCGCGGAGTCAATGGCAAGCACATCGCAACGTGTGCGAACCAGTTCCGCTGCGCGCTCCAGAAAATCTCCGGTTGCCCCGATTGCGCCGCCCACGCGCAGTCGGCCCTTGGAATCCTTTGACGCGTTGGGATATTTCAGCTTCTTCTGAATATCCTTGACCGTGATCAGGCCCTTCAATTCGTACTGGTCGTTGACGACCAGCAATTTTTCCACCCGATGCCGATGCAGAATCAGCTCCGCCTCTTCGAGCGTCGTTCCCACGGGAACGGTGATGAGATTTTCGCGCGTCATCACATCGTTGACTGGAATATCGGAGCGAGTTTCGAAGCGCAGATCGCGATTAGTGAGTATGCCCACGAGACGCTTGCCCCGCGTTACTGGAACGCCTGAAATCTTGTATCGACGCATGACCTCGAGCGCCGCTGCAATGGGCGCGTCCGGCTCGATGGTAACCGGATCGACGATCATGCCGCTCTCCGATCGCTTCACCTTGTCGATCTCTCCGGCTTGTTCCACGATGGTCAGGTTGCGATGCACGATGCCGATGCCGCCCTGCTGCGCCATGGCGATGGCCATGCGTGATTCGGTCACCGTATCCATGGCCGCCGAGATCAGCGGCGTGTTCAAGGTAATTTCCGATGTCAGACGGGTTTGCGTGCTCACCTGCGTGGGGACTACGTCAGAATAAGCAGGCACAAGCAAAACGTCATCAAAAGTAAGTGCTTCGGGCAGTGGCGAGTTCAGCATAAGGTTTCGATGCGCTGGGCGGAGAAAAGAATCGTCGCAAGGCCCGAGCGTTTCCTCATTGTAGCGGAATGCGCCGCGACTCTGGTTCAGAAGACGGGAACCTGCGACTCCGGGGTAGATCCGGCATGGGCTGGAGTGGCCAGTCGAACTGCTTCGGCCAGCGCATACTTCAGCTCGTCAATTCCTTCGCCGGTGACTGCGGAGATGGCATGGAATGGCAGCTTGCGCCGTTTGGCAGAGGCGGCCAGCTTCTTCAGTTTTTCCGGATTGGCCGCGTCCAGCTTGGTTGCGACCACGATCATCGGCTTCTCCATCAGCCCGTGGCCGAAGTTCTCCAACTCGGAGCAGATCACCTTGAAATCTTCAATGGGATCGGGGCGTCCGGAGCCATCCGAGACATCGATCAGGTGTGCCAGGACGCGCGTTCGCTCAATGTGGCGCAGAAACTGGATGCCCAATCCCGAACCCAGGTGTGCACCTTCGATCAAGCCTGGCATATCGGCCACGACAAAGCTGACCTGCGAGGGCATTTCGCCGATTGTTACGACACCCAGGTTGGGTTCAAGCGTTGTAAAGGGATAGTTTGCGATCTTGGGCCGCGCCGCAGAGATGCGCGAGATGAGCGTGGATTTGCCCGCATTCGGATAGCCCACCAGACCCACGTCCGCCAGCAGCTTCAGCTCCAGTCGATAGTGTCGCTCCTCGCCAGGCCTACCCGGCTCCGACTCTCGAGGAGCCTGGTGCGTGGGCGTGGCAAAGTGCTGATTGCCGCGTCCGCCGCGTCCGCCTCTGGCAACAACGAACCGCTCACCGGGCTGCGCAAAGTCGTGAATTTGCTCGCCGGTCTCTTCGTCAAACAGTGCTGTTCCCACCGGCACCTGGAGAATGATGGGATCTCCGTCTTTGCCTGTGCAATTGGAGCCTTCGCCGTGTCGGCCTCGTCCCGCTTTGTGCTCGGGGTTATAGCGAAAGTGAATCAGCGTATTGTGCTGTTGAGTCGCCTCCATCACCACATCGCCGCCGCGCCCGCCATCGCCGCCGGAGGGTCCGCCGCGAGGCACAAATTTCTCGCGGCGAAAGGCGACACACCCGTTGCCGCCGTCTCCAGCCTTCACATAAATCCGTGCCTCATCGATAAACATTTCCCGCGAACCTTCTTTCTGCCTCTTTCAGTCTAACGAAAGACGACCTATACTCGCAGGTAATGTACCAATTTGAGCCAAGGCCTGCTGGCTAAACGCTTGTTTTCATCTACCCGGATTCTGCTTCGTCGCTACCACCGACTTTGGAGCAGGGCTGTGCCACATCCTTATCGCGCCTTGAGGTGCGTACATGCGTGGATGCTTCGCTGGCTGGCCAATGGGCGGCCTGGATGGCTGTTGCTGCTTGTGTGCCTCTTTGTTCCGTTGACGGGCGCGGCGCAGTCCGGTACCGGAGCGCTGGCCGGAACGCTCACCGATTCTCGGAGTCGGCCGCTCGCCGATGCCACGGTCATACTACGAAACTCCGCAGCCAATGTAACCGCCACGGCTACCACTAATCGCAAAGGCGTCTATCACCTCACCGGGCTGGTCCCAGGCGAGTACAGGCTGGAGGCGACGGTCGATCTGCTGGGCCATGCGGAACTGGATGGAATTGAGATTATTGCTGGTCACACAACGAGGATGCAGGCCGCACTCAATCTGGTTGTCTCCGCGCCGCGCTCGATTGCGATAGCTCCAGAGGAAGACTCGGGAGTCGATCCGGTCGAGCCTGCCGTGACTTCCACGCTGACCGGTCAGCAGCTCACCGCTCTACCGGCTCGTGAGCACGACTGGGTGGCGATTGCCGCTACTACCCCCGCTGCCAACCCCAGCAATCCGCCGCCCCCGGACTATTCGCTGGGTGGCTCGCTTGAAGCCGATTCTGCCAATCAGACGGTCACGATTGGAGGTAGTCCGCGGCAAGCCTCGACCACGGTCGACGGTGTACGCACTCCGGTTGGCTTTCAGCGCGGAGGAAATAATCAGGGACGTACGGAGCAGACGCTCGGCGAGTCGGCTGTGATGACGCTCAGCGCGCGCCGCGGTCTGGCCGGTGCGGATCAGGCGCGTGGTGACGGCAGCGGCGTCGATCTCTTTACCCAGCACGGGCGCAACGGACTTCACGGGCAGTTCTTCTTCAACACGCGCAACAGCGCCTGGGGCGCGCTCAATCCTTATACTCAGCGGCTTGCACTCACTGCGCCTGCCACGCCAACCACCATCGTCCAGTACACGCCGGTCAACTTCAGTCCGCCCTGGAGCCGGGAAGCCGTTGGGGTGGGCGTTGGGCGCCAGATTATTCGTCGCAGCTTGTGGGGCTTTGCCTCGTTTGACGGCCTCTGGCGCAATGATCCAGCGATGGCCACCGTTCGTGAACCGGCCAACTTCTTCCTTCAGCCCACGAACGAGAATCTGGCCATCTTCGGTGCTCGCACCGGCATCGGGGGAGCCACGCTTTTTGAGCAGGAGGTTGCTTCATACTCCGGCTGGCTTACGCAGTTCACCGGACTTCTCGGCCAGGTGCCACGCACCGCTCACCAATATCAGGGATTTCTCCGTCTCGACTGGCAGCCTACCGAACGACAGCACATTGACACCGAGATCAACCTTGCCAGCTTTATCTCACCTTCCGGCGCGCTGGGCAGCACCATAGAAACCTATGGTGGACATAGCTTCGGCGACATGAGTCGCAAAGATGGATGGGTTATCATCCAGCACGAAAAATTCTTTACCTCGAATCTGCTCAACGTGTTAGGTGGCCAGTGGAATCGCCACATCCTCAGCGTCATCCCATCGGCACCTTCTTCACTGGAATCGACATTGATTGCTACGTCCTCGGGTCGCCTGCCCGAGATGATGGCCGACTCGCGCTATGGATTTGTTCTCGGTTCGCCGGCACGGCTGGTTGGCTCGCGCTACCCGGATGAACAATCGTTTCTCGGCATCGATACGCTGAGCTGGGTGCATGGCGCGCATCTGGTCAAACTGGGAGCGAGCTTTGATCACATTGCCGACACTACGAACGGTGTCTACAACCAGAACGGCACTTACGATTATGCAACGCTGCTGAATTTCATTTCCGATGTGGCGAGCTTTCAAAAGTACGGCATCAACGGCGTCCAGAATCCTTTTCAGAGTCAGCACAACTGCGACCCATCGGGCAAGAGTCTGGGCTATCTGCCCTGCTATACATGGTTCAAGCAGCAGCTTGGACCTTCCACGTGGACGCTGAGCACCAATGATCTGGCCGGCTTTTTCACGGAGCAGTGGCAGCCCAAACCCTGGCTCACGCTTTCGCTTGGAGGACGCGTCGAGGCTGAACAGCTTCCACCACCCATTCCCGCCGTCGCGAACGCAGACCTTCCCCAGACCACCAAGCTTCCGCCGATTGAATACAACTGGGAACCGCGATTTGGTCTTGCCTGGTCGCCTTTTCACTCGACCGTGCTGCGCCTTGGGGCTGGTCTTTACTACGGACGCATCGACAACTCCGCGGCCCTGGGCGCGCTGACCCAGACAGGGTCGCAAAACGGTGATCTGCAATACTTCTTCAAGTCCACCGACCTCGGCGCGCCGCCGTTTCCCTATGCTTTTTCTGCTCCGCCCCAAACCGCGGTCAAGCCAGGCGCGGTGTTTTTTGCCCCCAACTTCCGATTGCAGGAAGTCGATCAGGGCATCGTCAGCCTGGGTCAATCTCTGCCTGGCAACTGGCAGATTGAACTGAGTGCTCTGGCCAGCCTTGGTCGTCGCCTGCCGGTCTCGATCGACACCAACATCGATTCGACACAGGGTTCACAGACCATCACCTACGGCGTCGTGGACGCGCTGGGCGCCGGCCCGATCAAGACATCGCAGATCACCGTCCCGTTCTTTTCTGCACGCCTCAATCCCAACTATCAGCAGATTGACGCTATTGAGAGCCGCTCCAATTCCAAGTACGATGCAGCGATGATTCGCGTCCTACGCTTCGGACGGAACGGCCTTAGCCTTCGAGCACATTATCTTTATGCTCATGCGACGGATTGGAATCCGAACGAAACCGGCTACGTTCAGGTGAATGGCGTTCTGGACCCCACGAATTTTGGCCTGGAGTATGGCACTTCCGGGTTGGATATTCGCCACTCTGCCATGGCCATGCTGCTTTGGGAGTCTCGATGGAACGGAGCGGACTGGGCACGCCGCGCCTTTGCGAACTGGAGCATCTCGGGCGTTGGCCAGTTTCGATCAGGACTTCCGTACACCATGCGTGTTGGCGGCTACTTGCCAGGCTTTTACACGCAGTCACGGGCGCTGATCGAAGGAGTTGGCCCTGGACTGAACGGATCCGGCGGCGACAATCGGCTCTACTCGGTGGGTCGCAATACCTACCGCTATCCGGAGACCTATACTGCGGATTTTCGTCTGGGAAAGCGACTCATCTTCCGAGGTGATCGCGAGCTAGAGTTCCTTGCAGAAAGCTTTAATTTATTCAACCATGAGAACGTCACATGGATTGAAACTACGGGCTACTACATTAGTCGCGGCAGCGCCACTGGGGGCTTGCCAACGCTCAACTTTCTCACGGGACTCAAAGTGAATTCCGTCGAATTTGGCAAGCCGCTGATTGTGAACGGCAGCAACTACTTTCGCCCGCGAGAGCTGCAAATCGGTGTTCGCGCGCGTTTTTGAAGTGTTCGTGCGTTTGTGCTCAGATTCGTCGTTGTTCAGCTTGTGTGATCGAGCAGAATCTTCCATCCATCAGCACCTTTGCGCCAAACAAGGCTGAAGACTCCGTCATCCTTTGTACTCGCGCCCTTTACGGTTCGGTCAAGGTGAAAACGTCCCGTTACTACCGCGTACTCGACCGTGCCTGTTGAGCTGGGCAGCAGACGAATCGAAAGCTCGCCGAAGGCGAGTGTGCCCATCTGAGCTTTGTCTGCATACGCCTTGCGGTAGCGCTCCAGGATCGGCGCATAGCCATGCGCGATGGTGCTGCCGATAAAGGTCGTCTGTGGAGAGTTTTCATAGCCCTTGAGGAAACCTGGAATATCCCCGCGATTCCAGGCAGTCACCTGGGCCGCCATCACCGCGCGAATCGCGCTTACATCGTCTGCGGCCGCCTGCTGAGCAAACGCAGGAATACAAGCGAAAAGAACGACACAAACCACTATCCAGCCAATCCACCGTGCGCGCATGGCAATCCCTCCAAACTGAGAATAGAATGCCACTATGTCAGCCCTACCCACGACCACGCAATCCTCATCTCTGCGCGTAGTACACACGGTTTGCTCGCATGACTGCCCGGATTCGTGCGCCGTGCTGGTTACGGTCAATGAAACAGGCCGCGCGGTCAAGGTTGTCGGCGATCCATCGCACCCCGTCACGCAAGGATTTCTATGTGGCAAGGTAGCCAAATATCTGGACCGCGTCTATTCTCCTCAGCGTGTTCTCTATCCCCTCAAGCGGAAGTCCGGCGCAGCCAAGCAATTATCGAACGCGCACGACAGTTCATCGTTTGAGCGCGTCTCCTGGGATCAGGCGCTGGATGAAATCGCCGAGCGACTGCGTCTTACGGCTGAGCGTTATGGCCCGGAATCGATCCTGCCCTATAGCTATGCCGGCACCATGGGTCTGCTTGGTTATGGTTCGATGGACCGCCGATTCTTTCATCGTCTCGGAGCCTCGCAGCTTGATCGCACGATTTGCGCCGAGGCCGGTGGGCAGGCATGGAATCTCGTCTATGGCCGCAAGCTCGGGACTCGCAATGAAGACTTTACCCATGCAAAGCTGATCCTTGCATGGGGCGCCAATATTCACGGCAACAACATTCATCTCTGGCCGTTTGTTGAACAGGCTCGACGAAGCGGAGCGCGGCTTGTCGTCATCGACCCCTATCGTACGCGCACCGCAGGTCTTGCCGATTGGCACATCGCCATTCGCCCCGGAACGGACGCAGCGCTCGCACTGGGCATGATGCATGTCATTCTGCGCGACGGACTGGAAGATCGCTCGTACATCGACGAGATGACGTACGGTTTCGCTGCCCTTGCAGAGCGCGTTCGCGAATACACGCCTGAGCGCGTTGCGTCCTGGACCGGCATGCGCGCTGCTGAAATTGAGCAGCTTGCCCGCGAATATGCATCCACAAGCCCAGCCGCGATACGCCTGAATTACGGTGTGCAGCGCTCGGAGAATGGCGGCACAGCCGTACGCGCCATCGCCATGCTGCCGGCGCTCGTCGGCTCCTGGCGCGAACGTGGTGGCGGCGCACAACTTTCGCTTTCCGGTGGTTTTCAGTGGAATCGTTCCGCGCTCGAACGACCTGATCTGATGCTTGCTTCGCCACTCGGACGCACGTCGCGTGTCGTCAACATGTCGCGGCTGGGTCACGCACTCACCGCGCTGGGCTGCGACCCTGACGACCCCGGCAACGGTCCGCCAGTTCACGCTTTGATTGTCTACAACTCCAACCCCGGTGCGGTTGCGCCCAATCAAAATCTCGTTCGGCGTGGCCTTCAGCGCAACGATCTTTTTACCGTTGTTCATGAGCAGTTTCTTACCGACACCACCGACTTCGCCGACTATGTGTTGCCCGCAACCACGTTTCTGGAGCACGAGGAGATTCAGGGAGCTTACGGTCACAACTTCGTCCAGCACTCTGCTCAGGCTATTACTGCGTTGGGTGAGGCGCGCTCGAATGTCTGGCTCTTTACGCAGCTTGCCGCACGCATGGGCTTCGATGAGCCGTGCTTTCGCGACACGCCGCGCCAGATGATGCAGCAGGCGCTGGACCCGGACGAAAGCGGCCTCTCGCGTAATCCTGGCATGGCGCATATTTCGTTGGATTCGCTGGCGAGCGAGGGATACATCGCGCTCCGGTTCGACGCGAAGCCGGATGCGCTGCCGTTCGAAAGCGGTGCGCTGGAGACGCCAAGTGGCAAAGTCGAGTTCTACTCTGACCAACTGGCCGCCGCTGGCCTTGATCCGCTGCCCGCTTTTGTCGCGCCCACTGAATCCCGGCACAGTGTGGCAGCGGAGAAGTTCCCGCTTGAATTTTTGCCTCGCAAAGCTGACCACTACATGAACAGCACGTTTGCGAATCTCGATGGCCACCGTCGCATGGAATCAGCCACAGCGCAAAAGCTTGAAATCCATCCCGAAGACGCCGCAGCGCGTGGCATTGTCGATGGCGATCGAGTGTGCGTGTGGAATGATCGAGGCTCCATCACGCTTGTTGCCAGCATCTCTTCACGCATTGTCTCTGGCGTCGTCAGCGCGCGGCTGGACTGGGGCAAACTCAGCTCAGACGGCCAGAATGTGAACGCCCTCACCAGCGAACGGCTCACCGATATCGGTGCGGCTGCCACGTTTTATTCGACGCTGGTCGAGGTGACGCGCCTGACCTGAGTTCTTACTGCAACCGAATAGCCGAGGCACTTGAAACTGCGCGCAGGCATTTGGGTCAACATGCTCTTTGGCCTCGTAAGGTGCTCGCCGGAGCAATCTGGAAAAGAGTGGATAGAAATCGATTTTCTCCCGCCTTGTCTTTGTATGGAGAATCAGCTAGACTTGCGCCCTATAAAGATCTTTCGCAAGTGGAGTTCTCTTATGCACCGTTGTCTACGATCCGCATTCGCTTTGGCGCCGTTCATCGCCGCTTCGCTTTTGCTTGCGCAGTCGCCCGCGCAACTCACCATTGACGTCGATCACCCTCTGCACTCTGTCAGTCCCACGCTCTATGGCCTGATGACAGAAGAGATCAACTACTCCTACGATGGCGGCTTGTACCCGGAGATGGTGCGTAACCGCAGCCTTCGCGATGGCGGATGGGAGCAGCAAGACTGGTTGCTGGTGCAGAACTCCGCAGCAGGCGCAACCATGAGCATGGATAAGACCACCGGCCCATCCGCCGCGCTTACCAACAGCCTGAAGCTCAGTGTCACGGATGCATCGCCTGCCGATCCTGCGGGCGTACGGAACAACGGCTTCTGGGGCTATCCGTTGCAGCCCAATACCACCTACACTGGCTCGCTTTACGCCAAGGCAGATGCCTCTGCTCTCGGTGCGCTCACCATCCGCCTTGTGAACAACGCAACGGGCAAAGCTGTAGCCACCGCGATCGTCCCGAATCTTAGCGCAGACTGGAAGCAGTATTCCTTTACGTTGAAGACAGGAGCTATTGAAGCCTCGGCTGCGAATCATCTCGAACTCACTGTCACCCATCCGGGTACGCTTTGGGTGACGCTTGTCTCTGTCTTTCCGCCCACGTATCACAATCGTCCGAATGGGGATCGCATCGACCTGATGCAAAAGATGGCTGCGATGCATCCGACATTTCTGCGGTTTCCCGGCGGCAACTATCTCGAAGGCAACCGACTGGCCGACTGGTACGACTGGAAGAAGACGATCGGTCCGCTCGTCGACCGGCCCACACACGCAAGCCCGTGGGGTTACCACTCCTCCGATGGGCTTGGTCTGCTGGAGTTCTTTGAGTGGTGCGAAGAACTGCACATGAAGCCGGTTCTTGCGGTATACGCCGGTTATGCTTTGGAGCATGATCATATTGCGCCGGGCAAGGATCTTGCACCCTTTGTTCAGGACGCTCTGGATGAGATCGAATATGCCATCGGCGGCCCTGATACCCAATGGGGCGCCAAGCGCATACATGACGGTCATCCAGCACCCTTTGCGGTTCCCTACGTTGAGATTGGAAACGAAGATGAGTTTGATCGCTCTGGAAGTTATGAGGGCCGTTTTGCGCAGTTCTATGACGCGCTCAAGGCAAAGTATCCATCGATCCAGTTGATTGCCACGACACCGGTCAAAAGCCGCAAGCCTGATGTGCTTGACGATCACTATTACAAGAGCGCGGAAGAATTCTTTGCCGACACGCATCACTATGACAAATCGAATCGTAGCGGCCCCAAGATTTTCGTCGGCGAATATGCCACTATGGAAGGCACACCGACGGCGGACTTTGGCGCGGCACTCGGCGATGCGGCCTGGCTCACCGGTCTTGAGCGCAACAGCGATCTTGTCGTGATGTCCAGCTACGCGCCGATGTTTGTCAACGTGAATCCTGGCGGAATGCAATGGCACCCTGACCTGATCGGCTACGATGGACTTCACAGCTACGGCTCGCCAAGCTATTACGCGCTTGCCATGTTTGCTGGGCATCTTGGCGATCAGGTGCCGCAGTCGGAGCTCGTCGGTGGTGGCAAGCGTGTTTTTTATTCCGTCACGGAGCGCAAAGCCGACGGCACGCTCTTTCTGAAGATGGTCAATGCTTCGCCCAAAGCCGAGTTGCTCACGATTCGCCTGGATGGCGCGCGGAGCGTAGCCCCGACTGCTAAATTGATGCGTCTCCATGCGGCTTCGCCTGCCGACACCAACTCCATCAGCGAACCCAACCACATCGTTCCATCGGAGAGTACAGTACCCGTCGCGGGATCTGTCATTCATCACTCGATTCCGGGCTATTCGGTTGAGGTGATGGTGATCTCATCCCGATAGTCTGGAGCGTCGCAGTCAGATGGCCTGGCTGCGACAAGACTTCGTACTCCGTAAGCAATACCGGCCGCGCAGAGAGTCTGCGCGGCCGGTATTATTATGAACTTTCGAAGCACTATCCGTTGAGTGTCTCCTGAAGCTTGTTGATGGTCGCGTTCAGCTCCTTGTCGCTGCGGCGCAACTCATCGATCTTGCTGATCGAGTGCATGACGGTGGTGTGGTGTTTGCCGCCAAACTGGCGCCCAATCTCCGGCAGGCTTGCATCGGTCAGATTTTTTGCCAGGAACATGGCAATCTGTCGCGGCACTACCACCTGTCGCGAGTTGTTTTTCTGCTTCAGTTCGCTGACTCGCATGCCAAAGTTTTCTGCAACGGCTTTCTGGATGGCATCGATCGAGATGCGTCTGGCCTGTGTGTCGATGAACTGCTTCAGGCACTGCTGCGTCGTCTGCAGCGTTACCTCCACGCCATTCATCTGTGACCAGGCAAACAGCCGCACCAACGCACCCTCCAACTCACGCACATTGGTCCGCACATTCGACGCGATAAACATTGCGACATCGGTCGGTAGGGCCTTCTGTTCGCTCTCTGCCTTCTTCTGCAGGATGGCGACCTTTGTCTCCAGGTCAGGCGGCTGGATATCGGCGATCAGCCCCCACTCGAAGCGCGAGCGAAGTCGTTCCTCGATCTCTGCCAACTCCTTTGGCGGCCGATCCGAAGCGATCACAACCTGCTTCATGCTTTCGTGCAAAGCGTTGAAGGTGTGAAAAAACTCCTCCTGGACGCGCTCCTTTTGCGCTATGAACTGAATGTCGTCGATCAGCAGGACATCCACGCTGCGGAAACGATCACGAAAACTGGTCATCCGGTCGTTGCGGATCGAGTTAATCATCTCATTGAGGAACTTTTCAGCCGTAACGTAGTAGAGGCTTGAGGCGGGCTGCCGACGTTTGACCTCATGACCGATGGCGTGCATCAGATGCGTTTTGCCCAGCCCGACTCCGCCATAAAGAAAAAGCGGATTGTAGGCTTTTCCCGGACGCTCAGCGGCGGCAAGCGAGGCGGCACGGGCAAACTGATTGCCATTGCCAATTACAAAATTGTCGAAAGTATACCGTGGGTTCAATTGAGCAGCGGTCGACCAGTCAAAACGTATCTGTTCGGCCTGTGTGGGCGTATTGCGGCGATTGGTGGCGCCTTGCTGCATGGGAGTCGGCATGCGCTCAGACTGTGGCGCAAAGCCACCGTCTCGGCGCATCTGCGGCAGCGAAGGATCGACCTCTGCGGTGACAAAGATCACTTGATCGATTTCAAGACCAAGCTGATCCATTGCCTCTTGAATGAGATCGCTGTATTTCTCTGCAATATGCTGGAAGTCCTCAGAGGGAATACGGACATAAAGCATGCGACCAGCAATGTGACTGAAACGAGTGGGTTTCAGCCATGTTTCAAAAGATTGCCGGACGATCTTCTTCTCAAGAGCCGCCAAAATCTGATTCCACGGATTCACTGCTGTGGCTGGGGCGGGAACAAATGACATGGAAAACTTCCTTGCTTTCGTAGTCCACAACGGTTGGAATGAATTCGAAATGCAACAGCGCCAAAACCCATGGACAACCCAATAGCGCACAGAAAACACTCAAGCGACGCGATAGCGAACTATCGCGGGCTGAAATGAAGTTGCTACCGTCTGCCAGGAAGCTCTCCGACGGATTGTCGAATGAGCAGAATTTGGCTTGAAAAAATCAAATCAAGACAACATTCGGAAATGTTGTGAACGGGTCTGATACTAGCACAAATTGTGACCGCTGCAACACTCCATTCACGTGGATAAATTGGTTGCACCATCTGTGGTGAAGTCGACGATATTCCGGGTTGAATCTTTGGCGGAATTCCTTGCTTTAAGCTGCAAGCCTCTTGCGCCAATGGGGTCTCTTGTCGGCGCCTCTTTTCGCTGAAGACGGAGGAGTGAAAAAAAAGTGCGTTTGCGGTATAATCTGAAATTGTCTGCTCGAAGAGAAGTTTTCGTGCAAAGCAAATGAAGCGAATCGACGCTCAATGACCATCGTTCGCATTTACCCAGGAGTGCATCATGCCCAAGCGCACGTTTCAACCCAATCGCCGGAAGCGCGTA
This sequence comes from Acidobacteriota bacterium, assembly GCA_021851335.1. Taxonomy (GTDB): domain Bacteria; phylum Acidobacteriota; class Terriglobia; order Terriglobales; family Acidobacteriaceae; genus Acidicapsa. The sequence continues at coordinate 63,200 of JAJZEA010000003.1, forward strand.
AAGACGCACGGTTTCCGTGCCCGTATGAAGACCAAGAGCGGAGCCGCCGTGCTTAGCCGTCGGCGAGCACAGGGTCGCAAGCGCGTCGCTGTCAGTGCTGGTTTTCGCGACTAATTCAGATTCAGAGTGCGGCGACTTTGCTCGCCGCGCAACCTTCGGGATGACGTTGATGATCCAAACCGCACCCGAAAATCCTGATTCATCCAAGATTTGCCCTCTTATTGCCCCCAGCGCAGAGTCTTTTCCCCTTGATTCGTTGTCTCAGTGGCAACTATCTCGTTTGCGCCATCATGCGGATTTTCAGGTTGTCTACGCTCATGCACGCAAGCAGCATTCTTCGTCCATAGCCTGGTTTGCTAATGTGCGTTCCGACTCGGGGAGTTGCAGCGCGCCAGCGCGCGTTGGCCTGACTGTGGGAAAAGTGCTTGGCAAAGCGCATGATCGCAACCGCATCAAGCGAAGGCTTCGAGCGGCGATTCGTGCTCATCTGGAGTTGTTGCCTCCGGGGCTTGACTTGATTCTGCATCCCCGTCGCTCTGTGCTCAGCATGAAGTATCTTGATCTACTCGCCGAAATGCGGGGTATTTTTTCTCGCGCGGCAGAGTGTGTGCAACGTAACCCGAGTGCATTGATGAAGAGGGCGAGTTCACCGACACTCGCAGATAAAGGCAGAGAGCCACTTGGACCTTTGCCTGCGTCTGCGAACAGTCGATTGGCGGAGGCGGAGAGATGATGCGTCGCGCGCTGTTAGCATTTCTTTCCTTATATTGGCGCTGGATTTCTCCGGCAATTCATTCCGTCTTTCCGGGCGGATGTCGTTTTTATCCCACTTGTTCCGAATATGCAGCCGAGGCCATTCAAGTGCACGGCGCCGCACATGGGGCGCGACTAGCCATTTTTCGTCTTGCTCGCTGCCATCCATTCACGCAGGGTGGATTTGACCCCGTTCCGTTGCCGATTGCGGCCCTGGATGCGATGACGCGGGAACATCACCCATTACCATAGAAACGTAGCGCGGATTTTCCCCTTGCTGCGCAGGCTCAACGACAGGACAAACTTCTTTGGCTGAAATTCGCAATCCCAATGCTTCTTCGCCCGGCTCCGGCGGCGGCGATATGCGCTCCATGCTCATCTTTACGCTGCTTGCCCTTGGCGCGCTCATGGCTTTTCAATATTTCAAGCCGCCCGTGCCGCCGCAGGCACCGGCAGCCTCGTCGCCCGCGACACATGCGCCAGGGCTAGTACCAGTGACACCTGCGGCTGCCTCGTCATCTGCTGCCAGAATTCAGGCTGTCGCGGAGTCCACCACGACGGTCGAAAACGATCTTTATCGTATTACCTTCACCAATCGTGGCGCACAGGTCAAAAGCTGGATTCTCAAAAGATATAAGGACTCTCACGGACATCCGCTTGACCTTGTCAATCAGGCGGCGGCGTCACGTTTTGGATTGCCACTGTCGCTTTATACTTATGAGCCGGAGTTGACCGCGCAGTTGAACAATGTGCTTTACAGGCCCTCGGTCACGGGAGATGTTACTGCTCCCACGGGCATCGTCTTTCGCTATGCCGACGGGCCGCTTGAGGTAACCAAGACTTTTCTCTTCAACGAAAGTTATGTCATCGATGTCAAAGTTGCGGTCCAGCAGAACGGGCAGTATGTGCGAGCGCTCGTCTCCTGGCCCAGTGGGCTTGGCGATCTGGAAGAGGCAGCGCAGTACAACTACACGAAATTTGCCTTCTCCTCGGACGGCAAGCGCGACACGACAGCTGCGAAGAAGATCAGTGGAGGAGCTACGCTGAACCAGCCCTTCGACTATGCGGGTCTGATTGATCTTTATTTCGGTGTGACTTTCCTTCCTGCGACGCCTGCTGATGCTTCCGTCGTAACCCTGCATGGATCCATGCAAGTTCCGCGCGACGCAAACAGCCCAAAGGGTGCGGAACTCGCTGAGCCGGTGCTGGGTACAGCAGTTGGCAATCAATCGGGTCCTACGCATACGCGCTTGTTTGCAGGGCCGCTGCAATACGATGTGCTTGGTTCGATCCACACCACGGCGCCGGACGGCAAAGCTGTCGGCGAAAATCTGCGCCCTATGATCCAGTACGGCTGGTTCAAAGTGATCGCTGAGCCACTTTTTTTACTGCTGCGTTATGTTCACGACCATTTCATTCCCAACTGGGGTTGGTCGATTATCGTGGTCACGCTCTTCTTCAATCTGCTCATGCTGCCAACGCGCTTCACGATGATGAAGTCGTCGCTCAAGATGCAGCGTGTCCAGCCCAAGCTTGACGCTATCAAGCGCAAATATGCCAATCTGAAGGCAACAGACCCGCGCAAAGCGGAGATGAATGCCGAGACGATGAAGCTTTACAAAGAGGAAGGCATCAACATGTACGGCGGTTGTCTGCCCTTGCTGGTTCAGATGCCGCTCTTCTTTGCTTACTATCGGGTTCTGTTGAACTCGATAGAACTGCGGCAGGCTTCGTGGGGTTGGTTGCCGAATCTGGCTGCGGCTGATCCGTTGCACATCCTCCCGATCCTGATCATTGCGAGCATGTTTCTGGTGCAGTTCATTACGCCGTCGCCGGGTATGGATCCGGCACAGCGGCGCATGATGGCCTTTATGATGCCAGCAATCTTCGGCTTCTCCATGTGGGGATTCGCCTCGGGACTTGCGCTTTACTGGGCTACAGGGAATCTGCTCAACATTGGGTTGCAGCTTGGCATCAATCGCTCGAAACTCGGTCGTGAGCTGAATGCTTTGGCGGCCAAACGTGCCGCTGCCAAGGGGCCTCGCACGATTCAGGCGCGACGCTAGGAAGCGTTTGCTGCTGTACGGGTGGCTGAACAGGCTGTGGTCTGTGAGGAGGGACATCGATGCATTTGCTCGTGCAACGAGTTTGGATGGTCTTCCATCTCTCAGGTGATAGCCAGTGACACGGCAAGTGCCGCCGCAGCGCAGTCTTGAGTGGACTCAGGTGACGGTCTGGGATGAGGGCAGTACCACTGCGCATCTTGATTCAATCGCCGCAGAAGAGCCGCTGGAGATATGTATTGCGGATCGTCTCCATGGTGACCGTTCTTTGGCGGTCACCATGCGTACGCCTGGCCATGATGACGAGCTGGCTGCGGGATTTCTGCTGACGGAAGGCATTCTGGAAAAAAGCGGCGATCTGCTTTCGTTGCAGGCTGTTTCTGTGGAAGGAAATGTTTCGACGCGTGCGGCGAAAAATCGCATCCGTGCGACATTGAGGGACTCCGGAACCAGTGTTTTGGATCGGGTTCAGCGCAATTTCTTTGCGAGTTCAAGCTGCGGAATCTGTGGAAAGGCTACCATCGACGCGATGCGCCTTCGCGGCTTGCGTGTGGATGCGGTGGGCGTGTCAGTCTCCTCGGAGCTGATTTGCGAACTGCCGAGGAAGCTGACCGCAGCGCAAACTATCTTTGCGCATACGGGAGGTCTTCACGCTGCGGCACTTTTTGATCTTGCAGGGGAGTTGCTTGTTCTGCGCGAAGATATCGGTCGCCATAATGCTGTGGATAAAGTTGTTGGCTGGGCGATGGAGCGCGGTCTTGTTCCATTGCACGAGAACATTCTCATGGTCAGTGGACGATGTGGATTTGAGATTACCCAGAAAGCGATTGCTGCGGGTATCCCGGTAGTTGCCTCCATCTCCGCACCTTCCACGCTGGCTGTTCAGCTAGCGCGCGAGCTGGGGTTGACGCTGATTGGCTTTTTGCGTGAACGCCGCTTTGTGATCTACTCCGGCTCGCAACGGTGCAAATTGTGATGGATGGAGCGTAAGAGCGAAGGTCAATATGAAATTTGTGCATATTTTTCGTTGCACAAACATTGACCGTTCCCGCAGGATGGTTTCATAGTGTTGGACGAGCGTACACTCGCTTAGCGGGGGATTATCTTCGATGAATTCTGTGGATACTTTGCTGATGAATGGTCTGCCGGTTTCTATCGTTTCCGGGGAACCGCTGCTGAATGTCATTGCGCGCGCCGGCATTGACCTTCCACAGGTTTGCCATCATCCACAGCTTGGCCCGATTCAGACTTGCGACACATGCATGGTGGAGCTGGATGGCAAGCTTACGCGTGCCTGTGCCTCGATCGCTGCGCCTGGAATGCGAGTTGAGACGACATCGCGTCGAGCTGACGCTGCGCGCCGCGAGGCTTTTGATCGTATTCTCGGCAACCACATGCTGTACTGCACGGTATGCGACAACAACAACGGCAACTGTACGGTGCACAATACGACGCGACTCCTTGCGGTGGAGCATCAGTCCATCCCTTACGCGTCCAAGCCCTACCAGGCAGATTATTCAAACCCCTTTTACCGGTATGATCCCGACCAATGTATTCTGTGTGGTCGCTGCGTGGAGGCGTGCCAGAATCTGCAAGTGAATGAGACGCTTTCCATCGGCTGGGAGATGGAGCGTCCGCGTGTGCTGTGGGATGGCGGCGCTTCGATTGGTGAATCCAGTTGTGTCTCCTGTGGGCACTGTGTGACCGTTTGCCCGTGCAATGCACTGATGGAGCGCAGCATGTTGGGCCAGGCGGGATATCTGAGCGCGATTCCACAGGGAGCGCTCAATGCAATGATCGAAGTGGTCAAAGGCATTGAGCCGGAGATCGGTTACGGCGCGATCCTGCAACTCTCCGAGGTTGAGGCGGCAATGCGCGAAGATCGCATTCGACGGACAAAGACGGTCTGTACGTATTGCGGTGTTGGATGCAGCTTTGACATTTGGTCGGAAGAGTCACCAACTTCTCGACGCATCCTCAAAGTAGAGCCTGCGGAAGGCGCAGCGAATGGGGTATCCACTTGCATCAAAGGCAAGTTTGGCTGGGAGTATGTCAATAGCTCGGATCGACTCACGAAACCCCTCATCCGCGAGAATGATCGCTTCCGCGAAGCAGGATGGGACGAAGCACTTGCACTGGTAGCCCGCAGGTTCCGTGAGATTCGAAGCGCTCACGGTGCAGATGCGCTTGCCTTCATCTCTTCATCCAAATGCACAAACGAAGAGAGCTATCTGATGCAGAAGCTGGCGCGCGCCGTCGTCGGCACCAACAACATGGATAACTGCTCTCGCTACTGCCAGGCTCCCGCTACGGTGGGACTCTTTCGCACGGTTGGCTATGGTGGCGATGCAGGCTCCATCTCTGATATTGAGCAGGCTGGTCTGGTGCTGATTGTGGGCAGTAATACCGCAGAGAGTCATCCAGTGCTGGCCACGCGTGTCAAGCGAGCGCATAAACTGCGTGGTCAACAGCTGATTGTTGCCGATCTGCGTGAGCATGAGATGGCTACGCGAGCTGATATTTTCTTTCGTCCCAGGCCAGGAACCGATCTGTTGTGGATTTCTGCTGTCACGCGCTGGATATTGGACCATGGCCTTGCAAAGACGGAGTTTCTGGATCGCTGGGTGAATGGGGTGGAGGCGTTACGCGCCAGTCTCGCGCCTTACACGTTGGAGATGGCCAGCGAGCGTTGCGGTGTTCCGGTGGCTACTTTGGAAGACGTTGCACGGCGCATTGCAACAGCAGACGGTGTTTGCGTGCTGTGGGCGATGGGCGTAACGCAGCACTCGATGGGATCGGACACTTCTACTGCAATATCGAACTTGTTGCTGGTAACGGGTAACTACATGCGTCCTGGAGCCGGCGCCTACCCACTCCGCGGACACAACAATGTGCAGGGTGCCAGTGATCACGGCGCCATGCCAAACTTTTTGCCGGGCTATCAAAGCGTCACCGATCCAGAGGTTCGCTTGAAATTTGAAAACGCCTGGGGCGTGAGCCTGCCGGAAAATCCTGGTTTGGATAACCATCAGATGATTGACGCCATTCACGCGGGCAATCTGAAGTCGATGTATCTTTTTGGCGAAGAGATGAGTCTGGTTGACTCCAATGCCAATCATGTAGCAGCGGCACTGGCCAAACTGGAGTTTTTTGTGGTGCAGGAGATTTTCTTCACAGACACCTGCCGCTTCGCCGATGTGATCCTGCCTGCCTCGCCAAGCCTGGAAAAAGAGGGAACATTTACAAGTACAGAACGCCGTATTCAGCGCCTGTATCCAGTCTTTGAGCCACTCGGAGAAAGTCGTCCGGACTGGCGGATTATCCAGGATGTTGCCAACCATCTCGGCGCGAACTGGAAGTACCAGCATCCCTCGCAGATTTATGACGAAATCGCAGCGCTCACGCCTCTGATGGCTGGTGTCAGCTATGAACGTCTTGAAGGCTATCGCACACTGCAATGGCCGGTTGCCGAGGATGGGTCCGACCAACCCCTGCTTTATACCGAGCGATTTGCCTTTCCGGATGGCAAAGCTCGACTGTATCCGGTCGCATTTTCTGAGCCAACCGATCAGCCAGACGATCACTTTGATCTGCATCTCAACAACGGGCGCCTGCTGGAACACTTCCATGAGGGCAACATGACCCTCCGTACAGAAGGAATTCGCGAGAGAACTCCTTGTACTTTTGTTGAGGTTTCTCCCGCGTTGGCCAGTGCGCGAGGAATCGAGACTGGATCTGTGCTGGAACTGACCTCGCGTTATGGTCGGGTTGAGGCTCCAGCGCTGGTCACCGATCGCGTGGAAGGCAACCAGTTGTATATGCCGATGAACTCGACAGAGTCCGCCGTGAATCGTCTGACAAGCAGTCATACCGATGCAGCTACGCATACTCCGGCATATAAAGAAACATCCGTGCGCATGCGCGTTCTCGCGCCAACCGGACCTGCTCCTTTGCCACGCACGAATTCGCGTTTTGGTCACCCGACTCCGCAACGCGGAGTCGAGGTGGAGCGCAAATGGAAGCGCGCAGATTATCGAATGCCCGGGGAAAGCCAATCCTCGCTGGTTCAGATTCAATCTGCGCATCGGAAGGAAAAACCGACAGGGATGGCCCGGCAAACCGCATCGCAGCAGGAGGAGGATTAATCCATGGCTCAGCCCATTTCGCTGGAGATTGCACCGCGGGACCCCAAGCGTGAACTTCTCGCCCGCATTGAGTCAGCCCCTTCCGACTATGCTGCGGCTTTGCTGGAGAGCTGCGAACTGCTCGAGGCCTTGCGCGTCAGCGGATTGCTTCGAATCGCCAAGGCGGCTCTGGACTCTCACGATACGCTGATTGAAACCGTAGCTGGAGCAGCCAATACTGAAACCGCGATTCGAGCAACTCGTAACCTGCTCTTACTGGGCAAGATGCTCGCATCCGTAGATCCGACGATCATTGAGGGAATCGGTGTTGCGGTTGCAGATACGTTTGGCAGCGCACAATCAACGCCTGCCGATCCTCCATCCTTCCGTTCGCTCATTGTGAATTTCTTCAGCCGAGATATGCGTCGGGGTCTTGGATTACTCAATCGTTTCATGCGCAACCTTGGTTATCAAATCAAGCTACGAACACGCCTGTAGCACCCAAATAACTCTTGAAAAGTCGTCGCAGAAAAAGAAGCAAGTTTGAAACAAGGAGTTTATGTGACACGACTTCATCGCTGGGGAATTGCGTTGGCAGGTTTCCTGCTACAGATGACACTTGGCTCGGTGTATGCCTGGAGCGTTTTCAAGGCTCCGCTCACGCATCAGTTTCACTGGGCCACTCCAGATGTAACCTTTGCCTTTACCGTGGCTATTTTCACGCTGGGCATTGCTGCGTTTGCGGGTGGCTTTTGGATGAATCGCATCGGCCCTCGGCCAGTAGCGATGATGGGCGGATTGTTCTATGGGCTAGGCGTGATGCTGGCGAGCTTTTCCAGTCACGGACTGGGCTGGCTCTACCTGACCTTTGGTCTGATTGGAGGCGTGGGACTCGGATTCGGATATATCGTTCCAGTTGCGGTGCTGGTTCGCTGGTTTCCGGATCGTCGCGGCTTCATTACCGGATTGGCTGTCTGCGGCTTTGGCGCAGGAGCGCTTGTGACTGCACCGCTGGCCGTGCGCCTGATTCAGTTGGTTGGAGTGCTGCACACCTTTGCCTGGCTTGGTTTTGGATTTATGGTCCTGGGTCTGGTGAGCGGATACTTCATGCAGGATCCGCCTGCAGGGTATCGCCCAGCAGGATGGAAGCCTTCCGTACGCGTTGAACGGCAGCGAACATCCCATTCGTGGACGCTTCATGATGCGCTTGGATCGTGGCAGTGGTGGGCGCTCTGGCTCTTGCTATTCCTCAATACCTCTGCGGGCATCTCGCTCATCTCGCAGGAGGCTCCAGTCTTTTCGGAGTTGACGGGGGCTTCGGCGATCATTGCTGCTGCTATGGTAGGCGTTGCCAGTGTAGGGAATGCTGCCGGGCGCTTTTTCTGGGCCGGAGTGTCTGATGTGATTACGCGACGATGGACTTTTGTTTTGATGTTTGCTCTCCAGATCGGGCTTTTCTGGATGCTTCCGCTGTTCACCGCAAGTTGGACGGTGGCAATCATCGCTTTCCTGATCCTGATGTGTTACGGCGGGGGCTTTGGCACCATGCCAGCCTTTGTAGCTGATTACTATGGAGCAGCAAATGTCGGGCCAATTTACGGATTGATGCTGACTGCCTGGGGGGCTGCCAGTGTTTTTGGCCCCATGCTGACTGCAACTTTGCACGATTCCAGCGGAAATTATCGCAGTGGCCTGCACCTCATTGCCGGCATGATGACGATCTCGATGTTGCTGCCCATCCTGGTCCATCCTCCCCGGTCACACAAGAATCCACGGTCTCCCATTCCGCCACTGGTTTCCGAGTCGTGATCCAGGGCCTGTTAATCCTACCCGGCCCCTCGCAACGCCATCCGTCCTGGTAGGGTTAACAGGATCTAAAGAGATCCTGCGGAATTGGTTCCATTTGAGTACAAATATCCTTGCGTCTCTAACCCTTACCCAAATGGAGCATCAAAGCACTTTGTAGGGTATTTGTTCCGCCGCTCGTCGATGATCAAATAAAGCATTGTGCTCCAGGGGGGAATGTGCGTATTCTCCCCGAGTGATCGCAACGCGAAAGGATTCACTGTGAACGAAGCTTCAAAGCAGGCCACAGAAGACGAATCGCTTTATCGATGGTTAGTGCAGGATGGGGAAGCCTTTGGACAGCCTGGTGCCGAACCTCGCTGGACTTCGAGCGTCAAAGACGCTGTAGGAACGGCATACTCCGCCTCCAGTCGGATATGGTTTACGGTCTCTCACGGCATTCTCAACGAGATTTACCATCCGAATATCGATCATCCCCAGACGCGTGACCTGGGTCTTTTGGTCACGGATGGCGAGAGTTTTGTTCATGAAGAAAAGCGTGACCTCGATTCCCACTTCGAGTACATCCACTCGGAGGCGCTCGGTGTTCGATATACGAATCGAGATCGGCAGGGTCGGTATCAGCTTGTAAAAGAGATTATTTGCGACCCACACCATAGCGTCGTTCTGATGAACGTGACGCTCGAGGCTGGTCCAAATGGAAGCGACGAGTTCCTGGAAAAGCTGCGTATTTATGCTTTGTTGGCGCCACATCTGGACGGGGGTGGAGCAGGGAACTCAGCGCGGGTCATGGATCTGGCAGGTCAGAAGGTCTTTCTTGCCTGGAAGAGTCACTGGGCGCTTGTGCTTTCCTCGGATTGCGGCTTCTCCAAGGCGAGCTGTGGCTTTGTCGGCGCCAGCGACGGCTGGCACGACCTGATGAGCAACTTTCGCATGGATTGGGAGTTTGGGTCGGCCACCAACGGCAACATCGCGTTGATGGCTGAACTCGATCTTCGCAACCGGCGCAGCTTCACGCTCGGCATTGGTATCGCCAGCACGCGTCACTCCGCCCTGGCCAAGACGCTCGGCGCGCTCTCCACTCCTTTCGCCAGTAATCGGGATCGATTTCTGGAGCAGTGGCAGCGTGCTGCCAGTCCGTTCAAGTTGGCCACCGTCACCGGTGACCGCGGACGCCTGATGCAGACCAGCCACAATATTCTGCTTGCCCACGAAGACAAGACCTACTCGGGCGCCTTTGTCGCCTCGGCCTCCATCCCCTGGGGACAGGCGAAGGGAGACGACGATCTGGGTGGGTATCACCTTGTCTGGACGCGTGACATGGTGCAGACAGCGACTGCGCTGCTGGCCTGTGGACGCCTCGATACCGCGCGCCGTGCACTTGTTTACCTGGCCTGCACCCAGCGACCCGATGGCGGCTTCTATCAGAACTTCTGGATTGATGGCCGACCTTACTGGAAGGGTGTGCAACTCGATGAAGTTGCCTTCCCGCTCATTCTCACGTGGCGACTGTGGAAGCTCAACGGTCTCGGCAACTGGAATGTGCTTGCCTTCGTTGAGCGCGCGGCTGGTTTCCTGGTTCGTCATGCGCCGATTACGCATCAGGAGCGCTGGGAAGAGAACAGTGGTTACTCGCCTTCGACCCTTGCCGCCGTCATCGCGGGGCTAATCTGTGCGGCAGAGATTTGTCGTGCTCATCAGTCCGACGAGCAGGCGGATTTTCTGGAAGAGTTTGCAGACTGGATTGAAAGCCATCTGGAAGACTGGACCGTTACCAACTCCGGGGTCATACTGCCCGAGGTGCCACGTCACTACATGCGCATCCGCCCCCCGGAGACCGGTGACGCTTATGATTGCGAAGGTGCGGGGACGGAGACGATCCATCTCAGCAATCGACCGGCTGGAACGCGTTACGAGTTTGAAGCGCGCGAGATCATCGACGCTGGATTTTTGGAACTCGTGCGCTACGGTGTGCGCAATCCTCACGACCCGCTTATCGTCGATTCGCTGAAGGTGGTCGATGCTGCACTGCGGCGTGAACTGCCGCAAGGAGCTGGCTGGATACGTTACAACTGGGATGGTTATGGGCAGACCGAGGCAGGTGGTGCGTATCACGGTACTGGAAAGGGTCGCGTCTGGCCGTTGCTGACAGGTGAGCGCGCCCACTATGAACTGGCAGCAGGACGTCCGATCGACCATCTCATTCACACCTACGAAGGTTTTGCGACAGCCGGTCTGATGATGCCCGAGCAGGTCTGGGACGAAACGGATCGCCCGGAGCGCGGCCTGATTCAAGGCCGCCCTGCCGGATCCGCTTGTCCACTTGTCTGGGCACACGCGGAGTATCTCAAGCTGCTGCGCTCGGCTCTCGACGGACAGGTCTATGATCGCATTGATCCGGTGTATCAGCGTTATGGCTGCCGACTGCGAGAGCACGACCATGCTCTCGGCCAGACCCATGCGAAACGACTTGAGTTCTTCAGCCTACGGCGACCTATCCAGCGAATACCTCCGGGCACTACCTTGCGAGTCCTCGATGATCGCGAGTTTGAATTGATCTGGACCGATGACCAATGGAATAGTCGGCATGTCTCAACCGCGCGTAATATGAGTGAACTTGGATTTGTCGTGGATATCGTTCCATCGGAAGGCTGCGATCTACTTGAATTCACCTTGTATTGGCCGGAATCGAACACCTGGCTGGGGCGAAACCACACGGTTCGAATGGAGAAAATATCGCTCGCGCAACCAGAAGAAACGTTGGATGCGATAGGCTGAAAAGAGAATTGCTACTGGCCACGGCGGCCTGTCCTTAAATACGATCAAGGAACACGTCGTCGTGGTCAGACCACCCAAACGCTTGCGGGAAACTTCCCCTCATAACAGGAAAGGGTTTAAGGAATGATGTCTTCTCACGGTTCTGATCTTGATCAGCTTTCGATCAATACGCTGCGCCTGCTGGCCGTTGACGCCGTGCAGAAGGCAAACAGCGGACATCCCGGCGCGCCGCTTGGTTGTGCTCCGATTGCGTATCTTCTTTACAGCCGCGTGATGAAGCACAATCCTGCACACTCCCGCTGGGCGGATCGCGACCGCTTTATCCTTTCCAATGGTCACGCCTCCACGCTGCTTTACGGCTCGCTTTTCCTTTCCGGCTACAAGCTCTCGCTGGAAGATATGCAAAGTTTCCGCCAATGGGGATCAAAGACTCCGGGTCATCCCGAGTTTGGCCACACCGATGGCGTCGAGGTCACTACAGGCCCGCTTGGACAGGGCTTCGCGATGGCGGTTGGAATGGCGTTGGCTGAGCGGCATCTGGCTGCTACATATAATCGCCCCGGCTATGAGGTCGTGGATCACCACACCTACGGATTGTTGGGCGATGGCGACCTGATGGAAGGCGTTTCGCATGAGGCGGCGTCGCTGGCCGGAACGCTGGGTCTTGGCAAACTGATTTTCTTCTATGACGACAATTTGATCTCGCTCGACGGCCCCACCAGCCTCAGTTTTACGGAAGACTCCTACAAGCGCTTTGAGGCCTACGGATGGCAGGTTTTGCGAGTTGCCGATGGCAACGATCTGGATGCACTCGCCGCCGCCGTAGCCGCCGCTCAAGCAGAGACCACCAAGCCCACGCTGATTGGCGTTCGCACGGTTATCGGTTATGGGAGTCCCAAGGCTGGCACGAAGAACGTCCACGGCGAGGCTCTTGGAGCGGAAAACGTCGCGGCGACCAAAAAGTTTTTCGGCTTCCCTGAAGATCAAAGTTTTGTGCTGCCGGATGCAGCACTGGCCAACTGGCGCCAGGCTATCGATCGAGGCAAGGCCAGTGAGGCAGCATGGGACGAGCTCTTCTCGCGCTACAAGGCTGCTCATCCGGAGCTTGCCGCTGAGTTTGAGCGTGTCTTTGCCAACCAGCGTAAACCGGGCTGGGAGAAAGCGATACCCGTCTTCCCGACCGACAAGCCTCAGGCGACACGCAATGCCGGCGGAGCCATCCTCAATGCCCTGGCCACTGTGGTTCCCGAACTTTTCGGCGGAGCTGCGGACCTCACCAGCTCCACGAAGACCATCTTCAAGGACAGTCCCAGCTTCCACGCCGATCCTGCCGGGCGCAACGTCTTCTTCGGCGTTCGCGAGTTTGCCATGTCGGCAGCGGTGAACGGCATGGCCGCGCACGGCGGGCTGCTGCCCTTCGGCTCTACCTTCTTTGTCTTCAGCGACTACTGCAAGCCAGCCATGCGCCTCTCCGCTTTGATGGGGGTTCACTCGCTTTTCGTCTTCACCCACGACTCCATCGCTGTTGGCGAGGATGGTCCTACGCACGAGCCGATCGAGCATTTGATGGCCCTGCGTGCTGTTCCCGGCATGACGGATTTTCGCCCCTGCGACGCAAATGAGACCGCTGCCTGCTGGAGGCTGGCGCTGGAGCGAAACAGCCCTTGTTTCATGGCGCTCACCCGTCAGGATCTGCCGATTCTTGACACGGCTGTGATCGATGTCTATGGCGGTGTAAGCAAGGGTGGATATGTCGTTGCAGATGCGCCAAAGCCCGATGTAATTTTGATGGGTACCGGCTCTGAGCTTTGGCAGGCAATCGATGCGGTGAAGCTGCTGGCTGCTGAAGGCATCGCGGCTCGCGTCGTCTCGCTGCCAAGCTGGAAGATATTCGAGGAGCAATCGGCAGCGTATCGCTCCTCTGTTCTGACGCCTGGAGTTCCCAAAGTTGCCATTGAAGCCGGCTCCACGCTGGGCTGGTGGAAGTATGTCGGCACCGATGGTGCGGTCATAGGGCTGGATCACTTCGGCGCATCGGCACCTGCCAAACGCATCCTCACCGAGTTTGGCTTCACGGCGGACAATGTTGCCGCCACCGCCAAAAAGCTGCTCGGAAAGGCTTAGTCGATGAAACTTGTTATCGGTTCCGATCATGCCGGCTTTCCGCTCAAGGAAGAGTTGAGAGAGTATCTGAACAAATCTGGCCACGAGGTCGTTGATCTTGGAGTCCACAGCACCGAGCCATCGGATTATCCAGACGCGGCCGAGGCTGTCGGGGAGGCGATCCGCGCAGGCATAGCTTCGCGAGGCATCCTCATCTGTGGATCGGGCGTAGGCGTCTGCGTAGCGGCCAACAAGATTCCCGGAATTCGCGCAGGCATTTGTCACGACCACTACTCGGCGCATCAGGGGGTGGAGCACGATGATATGAATGTGCTGGTGCTGGGCGCGCGCATCATCGGATCGGCTGCCGCGTTTGATGTTGTCGATGCCTATGTCGGTGCAAAGTTTGGCTCGAATGAGGAGCGCTTTGTGCGGCGCTATAACAAGGTGCTTGCCATCGAAGCCAAGTACGCAAAGGAACTCTAACCGGGCATTGGCCCAATCAACTTGCCTGGAGAGCCATGAGCGACTTCCCCGCCGATTCCAGTGTCACGGTCATTCTCTTTGACGTGGGCGGTGTCTTGCTCACAAATGGATGGGATCACCGCGAACGTGCCGCAGTTTACGCGCACTTCGGTCTTACCGCTGAAGAGCAGTCTGCGATCGAAGCCCGTCACCCAGAGCCAAACGACGCCTGGGAGCGAGATGCGATTTCAACCAGCCAATATCTGGACCAGGTGGTCTTTTTTGCTGCGCGTTCTTTCACGCGGGATCAGTTTTACGCGCAGATGCAGGCAGTTTCACGGCCCTTGCAGGATAGTGCTCAGCGAACCCTGGAGGCTCTCGCTGCATCGAAGCAGGTGATGACGGGGCGTGTGGTGCTTGGGCTGCTCAACAACGAATCACGCGATCTGCATGAGCATCGCATGGCTGCATATGGCATTGGCGCTCTGGTGCGTTTGCAGTTCAGCTCCTGCTACCTTGGTTTACGCAAGCCGGACAGGGCAATTTACCGACGCGCTCTGGATATTCTCGGTGTTTCCGCACGGAGTGTATTGTTTATTGATGACCGCGAAGAGAATGTGGGCGCAGCACGTGAGGCCGGCATGCAAGCGATTCGGTTTGCGGGGGAAGCGAATCTCCAAGCGGCTTTGACCGAACAGGGAATTTTGTAGAAGTATTGCTGCGGCAGGCTTTGGCCGCTCGTTGTCCTGAAAAAACAGTCTTTCAGGATGAAACGCTGATGATAGCCAGCACGAAGGAGAGAGTCACATGCAACTTGGATTGATTGGTCTTGGCAAGATGGGCGGCAACATGGCCGAGCGGCTGCGCCTGGGCGGCCATCAGGTGGTTGGTTTTGATTTCAGTCAGGAAGCGGTCGCAAAACTGGCGGCCACGGGGAATGTTGGAGCTGCAAGCCTGGAAGACCTGGTGAAGAAGCTCGACGCCCCCCGCGCAATCTGGATCATGGTTCCCTCGGGCGCGCCGGTCGACGAGACCATCGCCAAGCTCGAACCATTTCTCGCTCCTGGAGACACGCTGATTGACGGCGGCAACTCCAACTACAAGGACTCTATCCGTCGCCATGCCGAGGTCACGGCCAAGGGCTTCAACTTTGTGGATGTGGGCACGTCCGGCGGCGTGTGGGGACTCAAAGAGGGCTACAGCATGATGATTGGCGGAGATAAAGCTCCCGTCGAGCGCCTGCGGCCGATCTTTGAGGCGCTTGCTCCTTCCGCCAATCAGGGCTGGGGACATGTTGGCCCTGCTGGTGCAGGCCATTTCGTCAAGATGGTTCACAATGGCATCGAGTACGGTCTGATGCAGGCCTACGCCGAGGGATTCACCATCATGGAAAAGAAAGAATCCCTCGACCTGAATCTGCCTCAGATTGCTGAGATATGGCGCTACGGGAGTGTCGTGCGAAGCTGGCTGCTCGATCTCACCGCCGATGCTTTGAAGCAGAATCCCAACCTCGACGGGCTTGAAGCGTTTGTCTCCGACTCTGGCGAAGGGCGTTGGACCGTGTTTGAGGCAATTGACCTGAACGTCTCGGCGCCGGTCATCACGGAAAGTCTCATTCGTCGCATCCGTTCCCGTGAAGAGAATAACTTCACTGATCGTATGCTCTCCATTATGCGCAATGCCTTCGGTGGTCATGCGATCAAGAAGAACTGAGCGTCAATTCGCGAAAGCTCTTACTGCTGCAACGATGAACCGCACTGCGAGAACGCCGGAAAGGACAAAGATATGGCGACCACTCAAGTAAAAATCAGCGCTGAAGACCTCTCCAAGATGCCGGACCCCCATGAGCGCATCCCGGAGCCAACGATCCTCATCATCTTTGGCGCTTCGGGTGACCTCACCAAGCGCAAGCTGCTTCCGGCTCTGTTTCATCTGGAGCAGGTGAATCTGCTGCCGCAGCAATTCGCGATCGTTGGAGTTGCTCGTCGTCCGCTTGGCGATGAGTTTGCAGCCGATATGCGCGAGGGTGTCCTGGACTTTGGCGATGTCACGGCCGATGATCCGAAACTGGAATCGTTCATGAAGAAGGTACATTACTTTTCGATGAACTTTGACGATCCAAACGGCTACATTGGCCTCAAGGCCGAGTTGGATCGGATCGCAAAAGAATCCGGCATCGGGGGGAATCGCCTGTTCTATCTTGCCACCGCCCCGGAGTATTTTGCGGAGATCATCGAGAGTCTTGGCGCGCACGGCATGGCCAATCCGGAGCAGGGCACTGTCCGCACTGTGATTGAAAAGCCGTTTGGTCACGACCTTGAATCGGCCAAAGAACTCAATCGCCGCGTCAACGCAGTCTTTGATGAGCGTCAGGTCTTTCGCATCGACCATTATCTCGGCAAGGAAACGGTCCAGAACATCTTGGTCTTCCGCTTCGGCAACGGGATCTTCGAGCCAATCTGGAATCGCAACTACATTGACAACGTGCAGATCACCGCGGCGGAGACACTTGGCGTCGAGGGCCGCGGGCCATTTTATGAAAAAGCCGGCGCCTTGCGCGATGTGGTCCAGAACCATGTGATGGAATTGCTGAGCTTTGTCGCTATGGAGCCGCCGGTCTCGTTTGAGGCCGAAAGTGTGCGTCGCGAAAAGCTTAAAGCCTGGCAGGCGATTCCCGCTATTCCCATCAAAAACGCTGTCCGCGGTCAGTACGGTCCGGGCAAGGTCGATGGAACAATGGTCAAAGGCTATCGAGAAGAAGACCGCGTCGATCCTGAATCCCAGACCGAGACCTTCGCGGCGATGCGACTGGAGATCGACAACTGGCGCTGGGCCGGAGTCCCGTTCTATCTGCGCGCCGGCAAGCGTCTCAAGCGCCGGGCTACGGAGATCAGCATTCAGTTCAAGCAGCCCCCGCTCATGCTCTTCAATCGCAGCAGAGTTGGCGGCGCGTGCAGCGAAATCGAGCCAAATGTCCTGACCATCCGTATCCAGCCGGACGAAGGTATCTCTCTGCGTTTCGGGGCCAAGGTGCCGACGACGCAAAGCATCTCCGTTTGCCCGGTAACCATGGATTTCGATTATGCCTCCGCCTTTGGCAAGTCCACTGCGAACGGTTACGAGCGGCTGCTCATGGACGCGATGCTGGGCGACCAGACGTTGTTTGCCCATCGCGATGGTGTCGAGACCACCTGGACGCTTTATACGCCGATTCTGCAAGCCTGGGCCGCAAAGGTTCCCGATGCATTCCCCAACTACTTTGCCGGAAGCTGGGGACCGGACTGTGCGGAACTCCTGCTGGAGCGCGAACATCGCGCCTGGCGCAAACTGTGATCCTGCGCACAGACCGTCTGGCCGCGGACAGGCATGCTTGCATTGTCCGCAGCCGAGCGACGGTGCATTCCGCTCCTGCGCGGAGCGTTCAAACTTGTTGTAAGGAGCGTGCATGGGTTCTTTGCTGAAAATCACCTGTGAAATTGCCCCCGATGCCTCCGCGCTTGCCCGTTTTGGTGCTGAGCATCTCGTCGAACTGATCGAAGAGGCGAATGATGCTCGGGGCCGTGTCCGCATCGCCATCTCCGGCGGCTCGACTCCCAAAGCCATGTTTCATCTGCTTGCGGACCCATCCCGGCACTTTCGCAAGCAGATTCCCTGGGATGCGCTGGAAATATTCTGGGTGGATGAGCGCATGGTCCCGCCCGAACATGCCGACAGCAACTATCGCATGACTCGAGAAGCCTTGCTGGATCACGTTCCGCTACGTCCTGAGCAGGTTCACCGCATACAGGGGGAACTCGATCCACAAGAAGCAGCGGACCGCTACGAATTCGAGATACGCCAGAGTTTCCGTCTGGAGGGAGCCGAATCGCCGCGCTTCGATATTCTTGCTCTTGGCATGGGCGACGACGGCCATACCGCTTCGTTGTTTCCGCATACCGACGCGATCCATGAGATGGGTCGGCTGGTCGTCGCCAATCACGTTCCGCAAAAGGACACCTGGCGCGTCACGCTCACCTGGCCGGTCATCAATCACGCTCGCGAAGTCTTTTTCCTCATCGGTGGCGCAGAAAAAGCCGCCGTCCTTCGCGAAGTTCTCATGGGTCCGGGCGATGTCGAGCGCCTGCCCTCGCAACTCATCTGGCCCGCGAGCGGTATACTCACCTTGATTCTTGATGAGGCTGCGGCAGCTCACCTGCCCGCGCCCGATGCCAATGGCATCGTTCACCTGGAGCGAACTCGATGATTCTTGCTGGCGACGTGGGCGGAACAAAGGTACACCTGGCGCTCTTCGACTTTATCAACGGAAAGCTGCAACACACCCGCGATACCCGCTACCCGGCTCGCGAGTACTCAGGTTTGGAAGAGATTGTTCGCGATTTTCTGGGGCACGAAAGCGTCACCAGCGCTTGTTTTGGTGTTCCTGGCCCGGTGCGTGACGGACGTCTGCGCCTGACCAATCTGCCGTGGACGCTGGACAGCCGCGAGCTTTCCCACGCGCTCAAGATTGACCATGTCTTCCTCATCAACGACCTGGAGGCGAACGGCTACGGGATTGCGGAGCTTTCTCCCGAACAGATCTTCACTCTGGCTGAGGGTGACCCGCGCCAGATCGGCAACCGCGCGCTGATCGCGGCGGGCACCGGACTCGGCGAAGGGATCCTTGCCTGGAATGGCAAAATGCACGTTCCCATGCCCAGCGAGGGCGGGCACTGCGACTTCGCTCCGCGCAACGAAGACGAGATTGACCTGCTCCGTTACCTCAAACAGAAATACCAGGGGCGGATCAGCTTTGAGCGTGTTGTCAGTGGCATGGGCCTGACTAACATATACGATTTCCTACGCGACGTTCGCGGCATGGAGGAGCCTGCCTGGCTTCACGACCGCATCACCGACGAAGACCCCAATGCCGTCATCACGGAACTGGCCCTCAGCGCTAAAAGCGAGATCTGCGAGCGCGCTCTGGATATGTTCGTCGCGGCCTACGGTGCCGAAAGCGGCAATCTTGCCCTCAAGGTGCTGTCGATTGGTGGTTTTTACATCGGCGGCGGCATCGCTCCGCGCATTCTGGAGAAGCTTAAGGACGGCTCTTTCCTCAAAGCCTTTACCGACAAGGGGCGTCTCAGCCAGTTGCTCATTAACATGCCCGTCCGAGTCATCATGGAGAGTCGCGCTGCGCTCATGGGTGCTGCCGCCTATGCCGAAGCACGTGCCGCCGAACTGAGCGGCATCTCGCACCGCGCCGCCAGCATAAGCTTGTAACGTCCTGTCCTTGTGGGGAAGACAATGCATCGCACGACTGTCTGGTTTTGCTGTCGATTCCTGAGCCTTTTGTGTGTTTGCCCGCTTGCGGTTTCGTTGGGCGCCGCTAACCCAACCCTGACAGTCCATCGCGAATCCGTACTGATTCCTGTTGCCGAGATTCCACTGCCAGGCGCTGCGGTTCGCTTCGATTATCAAAGTCTTGACCCGGTGAGCGGGCGACTCTTTATCGCCCACATGAACGACGACCATCTCGTCGTCTTTGATGTGCGCGCGCGTCGCGTCCTGGCCAATCTTCCCGGTTTTCAGCGCGTACACGGCGTGCTCGCCGTTCCATCGCTTCACCGCGTCTATGCTTCGGCGACGGGAGACCATGCGCTCATTGCAATGGACAGCGACACATTGCGCATCCTTGGTCATGCCGCCCCGATCAACTATCCCGATGGCGTGGCGTATGCACCGGCGCAGCACAAGGTTTTTGTCTCGGACGAGCACGGTGGGACAGATGCTGTTGTGAATCAGGATGGGACAGAGGTGCTTGCTTCCATTCCGCTGGGAGGAGGCGCGGGCAATACTGTTTTTGATCCCACAACGGGCCATATCCTCGTTGCCGTCCATCACCTCAACCAGCTTGTAGCCATAGATCCTGCTACAAACCGTATTCTCACTCGCGTTCCACTGCCGGGTATCGATGATCCTCATGGCATCGTTCTTGACCCAGCCGATGGATTCGCTTTCGTCGCTGGCGAAGGAAATCATTCGTTGGCAGTCGTTCGATTGCGGGATCTCAGAATGCTCGGAGCACCGCAGTCCGTTGGCGACGATCCGGATGTGCTCGCTTTTGATCCCGGCCTGCGTCGGCTCTATGTTTCTGCGGAATCGGGCGAAGTCACTGTCTTTCAGCTCCAGGACATGAAGCTCACGAGGATCGGCACGCTAACCCTCTCCCACGCTCACACTGTCGCTGTCGATCCGGCAACCCACCTGGTCTACTTCCCATTGCAAGATGTGAATGGGCACCCCGTACTGCGCATTTTTCGGCCATTGGATCAGCCCTGAGCTGCCATCAGCCCTGTACTCTGGCGCAGGGGAATGGGCATCTTGGCGAAGAGTGGTAGAGATTTTTCCCGCAAAGTATCTTCGCCGTGCTAGCGTGCTCATATCCAGCTCTGCCCGAGGTCGACTTTATGGTACGCTTTTCCAGCCTTCTGCCGGTGTGTTTGCTCGCTGTCTCAGCCGCTGCTGTTTTTGCACAGTCAGCACCCCAGTATCCCAATTATCCAAGCGAGACGCCTGCGCATTTTCAACCGACGCAGGTTGGCATGGACTATCAGCGACGCGAGGTCATGATTCCCATGCGTGATGGCGTCCGCCTTCACACTGTCATCCTCGTGCCCAACGGCGCTCATCGCGCCGGCATTCTGCTCACCCGCACGCCCTACAGCGCCGATGTTCTCACCGCCAACTCGCCCAGTATGCACCTCGGTTCGGCTCTTTGGGGCTATGACAACGCGGTGGAGACCATTCTCTCCGGCGGATATATTCGCGTGGTGCAGGATATTCGCGGCAAATATGGCTCCGAAGGCGATTACGTGATGAATCGCCCGCTTCATGGCCCGCTCAATCCCACCCCCATCGATGAATCCACGGATACCTGGGACACCATCGACTGGCTGGTAAAACACATCCCCGAATCCAATGGCAAAGTCGGCGTTCTGGGCATCTCGTACGACGGATTCCTTTCGCTCATGCCACTCGTTGGCCCCCATCCCGCACTCAAAGTGGCCGTTCCCATGAATCCGATGGTCGACGGCTGGCGTGGGGATGATTGGTTTCACAACGGTGCTTTCCGCCAGCAGAATCTCCCCTACATTTACGAGCAGACTGCAACCCGATCCAATACTGCGCGATGGCTGACCAGCACCTTCGACGATTACGACACGTACATGCGACCCGGCACCGCTGGAGAGTTAGCCCAAGAGCGCGGTATGGACCAGATTGGCTTTTGGCGAAAAGTGGTTGCCCATCCTGCCTATGACAGTTTCTGGTCCGACCAGGCAGTGGATCAGATACTAGCTCGCCAGCCGCTCACTGTGCCCACCATGCTTGTTGCCAGCCTGTGGGATCAAGAGGATATCTATGGCGCCATCGCTGTCTGGAAGGCTGTCAACGCAGCCCAGCCGGAGACTGCGCGAAAGAATCTTTTTCTCACTCTGGGGCCGTGGCATCATGGCCAGGAGATTGAGCCAGCCAGCTCGCTCGGAGCGATTCCGTTCAACAGCGACACCGGGCTTTATTTCCGTACGCAGATTCTCGCCCCGTTTCTTGCGCACTATCTTCAGGACAATCCGCCGCCGCAGACTGTTGCGCGTGTGAATGCCTTTGAAACGGGCGCCAATCGCTGGCAGCAGTTGTCGGATTGGCCCTCCTCGTGCTCTTCCGGGTGCTTGCCGCGCGCAACGCCGCTCTATGTCGCCTCTGGCGGCAGGCTTAGCTTCAATGCACCCGCTGCAAGCAGTGCGGAGTTCGATGAGTACGTCTCTGATCCTTCCAGGCCAGTACCCTACCGTACTCGTCCCAGCCAGCCGGTCGGCTATACGCCGGATCTCTCCTGGGTTCGCTGGCTGGTCGATGATCAGCGTGAGTTCTCTGGACGTCCGGATGTTCTCACCTGGACATCGACCGTGCTCAGCGCGCCACTCCGCATCTCGGGAGAGCCGGTTGTTCATCTTTCGGCTTCTACCTCCGGTACAGACTCTGACTGGGTAGTCAAACTCATCGACGTTTATCCGGATGAAGTTCCCGGCGATCCGCAGCTTGGCGGCTACCAGCTTCCCATTGCCATGGATATCTTCCGAGGACGCTACCGTACCAGCCTCAGCCATCCTTCCCCGCTCACTCCCAACCAACCGCTCGATTACAAATTTGCCTTGCCTACAGCCAACCACGTTTTCCTTCCCGGTCACCGAATTATGGTTCAGATTCAATCGAGCTGGTTTCCGCTTTACGATCGCAACCCGCAAACCTACGTACCGAGCATCTTTTTTGCGAAGCCATCGGACTTCCAGCGCGCCACGCAGCACATCTGGCACACCCCATCTCATCCAACGTTTGTGGATCTGCCTGTCGTTCCTGACGAGCATTGAGCCGAGGGCCTGCTCCATGCTCATCCTGACAGAAGCGTCAGGAGATCACGACCATTGGCTTGGGTGGATGTAACAAGGACTTTTACGGAAGGAAATACCGTGTTGATTCGCGGTGCGGAGTGGGTATCGTTGCGGGGCTGTGCGCAGGCCCAGGTGTCATAACTCCTGCCAAGACACACGGCCCACGGATATGCGCGGTGCCCGGCATTGTCTGCCGCGCAGATCAAGAAATGCTCAGATTTCTGTTCTTGGTCGAGAGCAGAAATCGGCTTCAGGGATGAGCAGGAGGGATACTGCGTCTTGATGTTCTGGAGGCACCCGATGGTGGCGGGTATCGGAATCGAACCGATATGAGATTGCTCTCGGAGGTTTTTGAGACCTCTGCGTCTGCCAGTTCCGCCAACCCGCCTATATCTCTATTAGACCATATCGAAGGTGAATCGGAATGTCTGCAATTCCGTGAAACAGAGCAGAATCTATACGGAATCTTCTGGCCGATCCAACGTTCAGTTCTTGTTCGGTTCTCGCGCAACTCCTGCGCAAGCGCTACGCTTCCCGAGGGCAGCATGATTTGCAGCGTTGCTGCTTGCTCCTTCTGCCTCTCGTTTGTTGGCGGACAGCTTCTTGCGGGGTATGGACCATGCGACAATAAAGGGGGTTCTTCATGGGAAATTCACACTCAAAACAGGGCTGGGGGCGATGAGCGAAGCAGCATGGCAGGGAGCGTCGGCGAGCAGGGAACTGGGTACGCCGGAGGCGACAGTGGTGACAGCCGAGGCGCTGTCTCGGCATGGCATTACCGCAGAGGAGTATGAGCGGATTCTTGCCGCGCTGGGTCGTGTGCCATCGCTGACTGAGCTTGGAATCTACTCGGTGATGTGGAGTGAGCACTGCTCCTACAAGTCCTCGCGGGTGCATCTGAAGCGACTGCCGACGAAGAGCGAGCGAGTGGTGCAGGGGCCAGGTGAAAACGCCGGCATTATCGATGTGGGCGATGGCTGGGCCTGCGCATTCAAGATCGAGAGTCACAATCATCCCAGTTACATTGAGCCGCACCAGGGCGCTGCAACCGGCGTCGGTGGCATTCTGCGGGATATCTTCACGATGGGCGCGCGACCGCTGGCGGTAATGGATTCGCTACGATTTGGCCCGCTGGACACAAACGAACTGGAAGGTGCTGAGCGCGCGGCGACGGCGCGGAAGAACCACGCAATTGTCGAGGGCGTGGTGAGTGGCATCGCCGGGTATGGAAACTGCTTTGGAGTGCCCAATCTCAGCGGCGAGACGAAGTTTGAGCCTTGCTACAGCGGAAATCCCCTGGTGAATGCCTTTGCGCTTGGACTGATGCGCCTGGATGAGATTTTTTATGGCAAGGCCGCCGGCATCGGCAATCCGGTGATCTATGTGGGCGCCAAGACAGGACGCGACGGGATTCACGGAGCCACCATGGCCTCCGAGGAGTTCCACGAAGGAACGGAAGAAAAACGTCCCAATGTGCAGGTCGGCGACCCGTTTATGGAAAAGCTGTTGATGGAAGCTTGCCTGGAGGCAATGCAGACAGGCGCTATCGTCGGCATACAGGATATGGGCGCAGCCGGACTGACCTGCTCCACCTGTGAGATGGGCGCGCGGGGCGGCGTGGGTGTGGAGATTGAGCTGGATGAGGTGCCGCAGCGCGAGACCGGCATGTCGAGCTATGAGATCATGCTCTCCGAAAGCCAGGAGCGGATGCTGCTGGTCGCCGAGCGAGGACGCGAGGATGAAGTGCTGCGCGTCTTTGCCAAGTGGGGGCTGGACGCAGTCACCGTGGGACGCGTGATCGCCGAGCCGCGCATGCGCGTCAGGCACCACGGCGTGCTCATGGCCGATATTCCCAACCAGTCTTTGACGGATGATGCGCCGGTCTACCGTCGTCCGGTGGGCGAGTGGCGCGCGCCGGTGAGCGCCGAAATTCCGGCCGAGGCGCTCGATCGGTTGACGATGCAGCGGGACTATGCCGCGGACCTGCGGAAGCTGCTGCGAAGCGCCAATGCCTGCTCGAAGCGCTGGGTACACGAGCAGTACGACACGATGGTGCAGACGAATACGGTGCTGGGTCCGGGGATGGGCGAAGCCGGGGTGATGCGCATCAAAGGTACGGCCAGGGCGGGTACAGACAAAGCGGGTACAGGCGAAGCCGGACGTGAGCGCGGACTGGCGATGGCTGTCGATGGTAACGGGCGGTGGTGCTGGCTCAATCCGCGGCTGGGCGCAATGCACGCCGTCGCCGAGGCAGCCCGGAAGGTGGCTGCCGTAGGCGCAGAGCCGGTGGCGGCGACCAATTGTCTGAACTTTGGAAATCCGGAGAAACCCGAGATTATGGCGCAGTTTTCGGCGGCCATCGATGGACTGGCCGAGGCGTGCGTGGCGCTCGGAACACCGATCACCGGCGGCAATGTTTCGCTTTACAACGAGACGCGTGGCGTGGGGATTTATCCCACGCCGGTCGTCGGTGTCGTGGGCATCATCGAGGATGTCTCACGCGCTGTGCCGTCTGGATTTCAGCGGGCGGGTGAGGCGGTCATGCTTCTGTGGCCGAAGGCGGAGCCAGACATGCCGGAGCCAAAGCTCGCCGTGCCGTTTGAGCCGGTTGGAATCAATCCCTACATCGTCTATTCGCTGGTGCCGGTCGATGAAGCCGAGCTTGCGCCGGAAGGTGATCCGGCGCACCCAGAGTCGCAGCGCGAGGCGCTGCGGCAGTTTGGCTCCTCGGAGTATGCGCGGGTGGTGCTGGGCAGCGTGTGGGGCGCGCCGCCAGAGCTGAATCTGGCGGCTGAGGCGCGCCTGCACAAGTTGCTGGTGCGGCTGGCCGAGCGCAGGCTGGTGACTTCAGCAAGAGATATCTCCGACGGCGGACTGGCCGTCGCCCTGGCCCAGGCGTCGCTGGCGCACGGAGTGGGAGCGATTGTGGAACAGGCTCCGGCACTGGCGGCCGCGCCGCTCTTTGGCATCTTTGCCGAGCCGGCCTCGACGATGGTGGTTTCTGTGCCCACCAAACACATGAGCGAGATTGAGAAACTGGCCGAGGAATTTGGCTACAACGCGGCGCGCGTCGGCACAACCGGTGGCGAGCGGCTGGAGATTTCCATCTACGGAGAGACGGTGATCAGCGCAGCGTTGCCAGATTTGCGCAGCGAGTGGGCCGATGCGCTGGAAACAGCACTTCACGAAGAGGTGATGGCATGAACGTCGCGCGGCTCTACGAAGCGGTTCCTGGAATAGCCGATACAGCAGTCAACGTGGAGATGCAGAACCGTGCCGCAGAGGAGCGTGATCCCGACACCTTGCGCGAAGAGTGCGGCGTGATGGCGGTCTCTGGGCACCCTGAGGCCGCGCGCCAGGTCTATCTGGGGCTTTATGCCTTGCAGCACCGAGGTCAGGAGTCGGCGGGGATTGCCACTGCGAATGGGCAGACGCTCAGCAATATCAAGGGCATGGGGCTGGTGTCGGAGATCTTTACTGAAGATGTGCTGGCCAAGCTGCCGGGAAGCCTGAGCATCGGACACACCCGCTATTCGACCACCGGAGATTCGGCGTTGCTGAATGCCCAGCCGATCCGCGTCGAGTCCACGAAGGGGCTTATCGCCATTGCCCACAACGGAAACCTGGTCAACCTGGGCAATCTGCGCACCAGGCTGGAGCGCGCCGGCGCGTACTTCCAGACCACTTCCGACTCCGAGATCATTGTTCAGTTGATTGCGCACTCACAGGCGGGAACGCTGGTCGATGCCATTGCCGATTCGCTCAAGCAGGTCGAAGGCGCGTTTTCCATCGTGATGATGACGCGAGACCGCATCTTTGCCGCGCGCGATCCGCGTGGTTTTCGTCCGCTTTCGATGGGCCGTATTCGTAACAACGATGGGCCGGATACCATTGTCTTCGCTTCGGAGACGTGCGCCTTTGATCTGCTTCGGGCCGAGTATGAGCGCGACGTGGAGCCAGGTGAACTCGTCATGGTGACCGAGGACGGAGTCACCAGTCGCTACTACGCGCAGGGGGTTCAGCAGTCCAGCTGCATCTTTGAGCATGTTTACTTTGCGCGGCCCGACAGCCGGATTTATGGGCGCTGGGTGCAGGAAAGTCGCGAGCAGATGGGTCGTCAACTCGCGCGTGAGTCCCATGTCCCTGCCGATCTCGTCGTGCCGGTGCCGGATTCCGGCGTGACGGCGGCGATTGGGTATGCCGCCGAGGCTGAAATTCCATTTCGTTTGGGGCTGATCCGCAATCACTACGTTGGGCGGACCTTCATCGAGCCAGAGCAGCGCGTGCGCGATTTTGGCGTCAAGCTCAAGCTGAATCCCGTAAGGAACCTGCTGGAGGGCAAGCGCATCATCCTCATCGACGACTCCATCATCCGCGGAACGACGAGCCGGAAGATCGTGCGCATGGTGCGTGGCGCGGGAGCAACCGAAGTGCATCTGCGCATCAGTTGCCCGCCGACGATCTCGCCCTGTTTTTACGGGGTCGATACTCCCAGCAAACGCGACCTTATCGCCGCCAACAAATCCATCGAAGAAATTCGTCAGTTTATTGAAGCCGACTCGCTCGCCTATCTCTCGCTGGATGGCCTGGTTCACTGCTGCGATGAGACGGGCAGGACTGGATTCTGCACGGCCTGCTATACAGGCAACTATCCCACGCAATGGGTCGATGTGGATGAGATTCTGCCTGCAAAAGCGGTGTTGGAAGTACAGATGAGTTTTCCCGAGCGGTAAGCCATTCCCAGTGCGGTGAACCGGTTTCAGTGGATGCTGTGCCATCGATGGCGTCCGTCTGGAATTGGATTTCTTGCGGATGTATCGGGCGATTCCAGCCACTTGCCTGCTGCTCACAAATCGACCCGGTCGATGAAGTTTTTCCTCAATCGCAATCACGAGTTCTGCGTGAGTGGTAGACTCGGCTTGCTCCAGGGGCGAGGTGTGAGGATGAACCAAACCGTATCGTTACGAATTGGCTGTGTTTCGTTTTTGATGGTTGCAGGGCTGCTGGCGTCCGGGATCGTCTCCGCACAGAGTTCACCCGCAAAAGTTCAGGTGAAAGCCGATGGTGCGGTGATGATTCCGGCTGAAACGGTGCCACAGTCGTCGAACCTGAGCGCGGCGGCGCGACAGTATGTCACGGAGCATCTGGAACAGATGCAGGATCCGGAGATCGTGAAGCAGGATGCGGGTGTGCCACGCTTTATGAAGCCGTATCTGGCATGGGATCGGCAGAGATTTGCAGTGGATCGCAAGGAGATGAAGATCGGCGGCGTGCACGTGTATGTCTACACGCCGCGTGGAGGAGTGAAGGCAGCGAATCGCGGGCGTGTGCTGATGAACCTGCATGGGGGTGGATTTACGGGCTGCTGGCCGGGTTGCGCGGAACTGGAGTCGATTCCACTGGCGGCGCAGATGGGCGTGAAGGTGGTCAGTGTGGATTATCGCGAAGGGCCAAAGGATCGGTTTCCTGCGGCGAGCGAAGATGTGGCAAGCGTCTATCGGGAGTTGCTGAAGCAGTATGCGGCGAAGAGCATCGGGGTGTATGGATGTTCTGCGGGCGGAATGCTGACGGCGATGTCGCTGGCGTGGTTTGAAGCGCACGGACTGCCGATGCCGGGAGCCGATGGCATCTTCTGCGCCTCGGCAGGAGGGTTTGGCGGAGATGCGCAGTACATCGCGTTTCCTCTGGGTGAGGCGCGGATGCCGCCTGCGGCTGCGCCGGGAGCACGACAACTGGGATATTTCGCAGGGACGAATCCGGACGACCCGATGGTGGCGCCGATTCGATCGGCTTCGACGCTGGCGAAGTTTCCACCGACACTTCTGATTACCGGAACGCGAGACTTTGCGATGAGCGGCGCGATCGAGACCGAACTGGCGCTGCACAAGGCGGGCGTAGCGACAGAACTGCACGTGTGGGACGGGCTGTTCCACGGATTTTTCTATAACGCAGAAGTGCCGGAGTCGCAGGATGCGTTTGCGGTGATGGCGGAGTTTTTCAGTCGTCGTCTGGAACGTTCAACCCGCTGAGCGCGCGGCCAGATGATTCCGGCTGCGCGCTGAATGCTCAGGAAGCCGATGGCGCGGACTCAGAGGCTTGAGTGGAAGCGGGAGCGGAGCCAGCGGCTGCATCGCTGGATGTGGAAGCACTGGATGGGGCTGCACTGGAGGCGGAACTCGAGCCACCGTCAGACGAAGCCGATGCTCCTTTGGGCGCGTAGTCGTTGATGTACCAGCCGGAGCCTTTGAACTGCAGGGCGGGAGCCGAGATGGGGCGAACCAACTCGCCGGAGCAGCGTGGACAGACGCGTTCCGGTTCTGCGGAAAAGCTTTGAATTTTTTCGAAGCTGTAGCCGCAGGCTTTGCAGCGATATTCATACAGGGGCACGGTTGCAACCTCCGAAAAAGTGACGATCTTTCACCATTGTACGCAGCGACAACCAGCGCCTGTTAACCCTATCCGGACGGTGGCGCCGGGAGTCAGTTTTCTCCTATCGAGGAGAGTGGAATACCGGGTGTATTCAAGCGACAAAGGACGAAGAGATGAGGAAAATTGGCCCCGGCCCTTCGGGTTGCGGAGAAAATGGGGCCATCCTTCGTTGTCGGACTCGAATTTTAAACTACCAAACCCCTCGTCCTCCGTCTTGTCTGGCCCCATTTTCCCTCGCAACGCCATCCGCCCGGGTAGTGTGAACAGGCCCTAACGGACTGGAAGACCGCTTGTTGCCGCTGCTGCAAACGCTGGCCGCTTCAGTAGCGATAGGTTTCGGGCTTGAACGGACCTTCCACGGAGACGCCGATGTACTCTGCCTGACGCGGCGTGAGGGTGGTGAGCCTGACCCCGATCTTTTCCAGATGTAGCCGCGCAACCTCTTCATCGAGTCGCTTGGGCAGGGTATAGACGCCGATTTTGTAGGTGTCTCGATTGGCCCAGAGATCGATCTGCGCCAGCGTCTGGTTTGAGAAGCTGTTGCTCATGACAAAGCTGGGATGGCCGGTGGCGCAGCCGAGATTGACCAGTCGGCCTTCGGCAAGGATGAAGATGCTGTGGCCGTCAACGAAGGTGTACTGATCGACCTGGGGCTTGATGTTGACGCGTGTGACGTCAGCGGAGGCGTTGAGGCGATCCATCTGGATTTCGTTGTCGAAGTGGCCAATGTTGCAGACAATGGCCTGATCTTTCATCTGACGCATGTGTTCCAGCGTCAGAATATCCACATTGCCGGTGCAGGTGACGTAGATGTCCCCGCGGCCGAGGGTGTCTTCGACGGTGGTGACCTCGAAGCCTTCCATGGCGGCCTGCAAAGCGTTGATGGGGTCGATTTCGGTGACGATGACGCGTGCGCCCATGCCACGGAGCGAGTGTGCTGAACCTTTGCCGACATCGCCGTATCCGCAGATGACGGCAACTTTGCCGGCGACCATGACGTCCGTGGCGCGCTTGATGCCGTCGGCGAGGGATTCGCGGCAGCCGTAGAGGTTATCGAATTTGGATTTGGTGACGGAGTCGTTGACGTTAATCGCAGGCACGAGCAGTTTGCCCTGCTCCATCATTTTGTAAAGACGATGAACGCCGGTGGTGGTTTCTTCAGAGACGCCACGCCACTCGGTGACGACTCGATGCCAGTGGTCGGGGTCTTCGGCATGCACGCGACGGAGTAGATCCTTGATGACCTGCTCTTCGTGAGAGCCGGAGGGTGAGTCGATCCAGCGATCGCCGTTTTCCAGCTCGTAGCCTTTGTGGATGAGCAGGGTGACGTCGCCGCCGTCATCGACGACGAGCTGCGGGCCGAGGCCGTCGCGGTGGCGGAGCGCCTGATAGGTGCACCACCAGTACTCTTCGAGCGATTCGCCCTTCCAGGCGAAGACAGGTACGCCGGAGACGGCAATGGCCGCGGCGGCGTGGTCCTGCGTGGAGAAGATGTTGCAACTGGCCCAGCGGACATCGGCACCGAGCGCTGTAAGCGTTTCAATGAGCACCGCGGTCTGGATGGTCATGTGGAGCGAGCCGGTGATACGTACGCCGGCCAGCGGACGCTGCGGCGCATATTTGCGGCGGATGGACATGAGACCGGGCATCTCCTGCTCGGCGATGGTGATTTCCTTGCGGCCCCAGTCGGACAGCGAAAGGTCAGCGACTTTGGAATCCAATGCAACAGCTTCAAGTGTAGCGACAGCCATTTTTTCTCCCGTTCCCTGATCTGAAATCAGAGAAAACTTGTCTCCTCAAGGGTATCACCGGAGTAACTTCCGATGCCCAGCGGAGGCGTCCGGAGTGCAAACTGCTGTGCACCGAACGAAAATTCATCCCGATGAATTGCAAAGTACGGAAACGAGCGCTACGGATGGAAACGATTGGCGCGCTCAAACTCTTCACGCAACTCCGGAGTGCGCAGGTTTTCACGCAGGTGGGCCAGGCGCTGCTCCAAAGCCAGAAGCGCTGCGGCGATGGCATCGGCATTGGTGGAGGCGATGTCGCGCCACATGCTGAAAGGGCTGGCACCAAGCCGGGTCATCTCGCGCAAAGCGCGTCCGCCAATCCGGGTGCGCGATGCGTCGTCACCGAGTCGCATCTGCAACTCAGCCGCCAGTGCAGTGGCCACAAATTGCGGCAGGTGGCTGGTCCAGGCGAGGAGTGCGTCGTGTTCGACAGCGTTCATCTCCATGGGAACAGCGCCGATGCGCGCGACCCATTCGCGCCAGAGGTCGGCGATGCTGTGCGCAGCCGTTGATTGGCTGAAGGCCCCAGCGGGTGTGAATATCCATGCAGCGTCACGGAAGAGCGTCGCTTCAGCAGCTTCGGCGCCACTGATCTCCTTGCCTGCCATGGGATGACCAGGCAGAAAGCCGGCTCGATCCGAGCCTGTGAAGAGGCGCTCTGCAGAGGCGGTGATCTGTGCTTTCGTGCTTCCCACATCTGTGACAAGCTGATGTGGCTGAAGCAGAGGAGCAAGCATCTGCATCCAGTCGAGAATCGCGTAGACGGGTCCGCTGAGCAGGATGAGGTCCGAAGCGCAAGCGCTGCGGAGTGCGTCTTCCGTGCCAGACGCAGCCTTGTGGACAGCGCCGCGCTCCAGAGCGGATTGAAGCTGCCCGGCATCCTTGTCCCAACCGTCGATCCGGCCGGAGAAGCCAGCGGCTCGCAGCGCCAGTCCTGCGGAGGCACCGAGAAGACCGGTGCCCACGATCAGGACGCGCTCGAGCCGAGCCTCCATTTACAGGCTGCGCCCCACGGCGGCAGCAATCAGGCGAAGCTGGCCGACCAGTTCCGTGAAGGCTTCCGGGAACATGGTCTGCGCGCCATCGGAAACAGCCTTGTCGGGGTTTGGATGCACCTCGACGATGATGCCATCGGCTCCGGCAGCGACCGAGGCTCGCGCCATCGGCGGCACCATATCGCGTCGTCCGGTGCCGTGCGACGGGTCGCCGATGATGGGCAGGTGAGAGAGCTTCTTGATGACCGGAATGGCCGAAACATCCATCGTGTTGCGCGTATAGGTTTCGTAGGTGCGAATCCCGCGCTCGCAAAGGATGACATCATAGTTGCCACCGGCAAGAATATATTCGCTGGCCAGCAGCAGCTCCTCAATCGTTGCCGCAATGCCACGCTTCAGCATCACCGGCTTACGCACCTTGCCCAGTTCGCGCAGCAGGTTGAAGTTCTGCATGTTGCGCGCGCCGACCTGGAAGCAGTCGACATAGGGCAGCATTGGCTCAATCTGCGAGATTTCCATCACCTCGCTGATGGAAAGCAGTCCCTGTTCATCAGCGGCCTCGCGCATCAGCTTCAGGCCATCGATGCCAAGTCCCTGAAAGGCGTAGGGTGAGCTGCGCGGCTTGAAGGCTCCGCCACGCAAAAAGCTGGCACCGGCTGCCTTCACCTGGCGGGCAACCTCGTGAATCTGCTCCGGGGTTTCAATCGAGCAGGGTCCGGCCATAATGGCCACCCGTTCGCCACCAACCTGCACTCCGTTGCGAAATGTAACGATCGTGCCTTCCGGTCGAAAGCCGCGCCCCGCCAGCTTGTAGGGTGAGCTGATCCGGTGGACATACAAAACACCGGGCAGCAGCTTGAACTCCTCGATATCGAGATTCGCCGTCGGGCCAACTCCAGCCAGAATCGATTGTGTCGTTCCTGTGGTGCGGTGCACATTCACACCGCTATTCACCATTTTGTCGATCACGTTGTCGATTTGCTCTTCTGTCGCATGTTCCTGCATCGCTACGATCATTTGCTCTTCCCCGTCTCGGGCGTCTGTGCGCCTCCATCGTGGCTCGGACCATTCGTCTGAGCGTTTCTCTTGCTGGCCAGTTCATTCTTCTGCAAGGTCCGCATCACGTCGATAATGCGCTCATAGATATGCGTCAACTCGATGTCGGGCAAAGGACCATGATTGGCTGCGCGAATATTTTCGTAAATCTTCTTCTCGCGTGCCGGCTCATAGATGGGGAGTGATGTGGCTACCTTAAGCCGTCCTGCATCCAGCGCCGTTTCTGCGCGGCGATTGAGCAGTTCCACCAACTGGCGGTCCAGGTCATCGATCTGTTGTCGCAGTTCTTCCAACGTCATCGTCTACCTCGTGTGTGGGTTGCGTTTCTGTAATCCTACCCGCTCGGGTTCGGAGGATCCCCGAATCCAGAACGGCAGAGAATGGATCGGCCAGAGATAGCGGCATCGCAGAATCTGCTGCGTGCCACAGGTCAAGGGTTCGTCAGCTCCGGGCAGACTGCTCCCGTTGCATCCAAGGGTCTGCGCCAGAGGGCTGTCGCAGACCCTTGATAAATCGAGAAACTTCGCCAGGCGCTGTAGCCGGGGTGGAGCGTTCGATCAACTCCACAATTGCGCTGCCAATCACCGCCGCATCTGCAAACTGGCCGACCTGGGCCACATGATCCGCGTTTGAGATGCCGAACCCAACGGCGACTGGCAGCCGGGTCCATCGCCGAATGCGTTCTACCAGCGCTGCAGCGTCGGCGGCTAATTGCTGCTGTTTTCCTGTGATTCCCGTGCGTGAAATCGCATAAATAAATCCGGATGAATGCTCGGCAATTGCCTGCAAGCGAGCATCGGGACTGGTGGGTGCGGCCAGAAATACAGAATTCAGTCCTGTGCGGCGCATCTCCGCCAGATAATCACCTGCTTCTTCGACGATCATATCCGTGAGCAGAACTCCATCAGCACCGGATTCTGCCGCGGCATCGGCAAAGCGACTCATACCGTAGCGCAGGATTGGGTTTAAGTAAGAAAAAAGAATGATCCCGGCGGCGGGACGCGCCGCGCGCAACTCTGCTGCCAGATGCAGCACATGCTGGAGCCGCGTTCCTGCTCTCAGTGCGCGCTCGCTGGCTCGCTGGATCACCGGGCCGTCGGCCATGGGATCGCTGAATGGTACGCCCAGCTCGATCACATCAGCTCCGGCATCGATGGCGGCCAGAGCAATTTCGCGTGTTACTGCAAGGTCGCCGGGACGTATCTGCGCGGCGTCGGCGAACAGTCCGTTGTCGCCTGCGGTGAGATAAACCACCAGACCTGGATGCTGTGGAAAGCGTATCGGCATGACCTTCGACGGCGCTGGGTATGGACTATCGTCCGCTCAGCGGCTCTGCTCCTGCGATCTTTAACTCTCGGGCCAGAATACCCATATCTTTATCGCCACGACCAGAGAGGTTGACTACCAGTATGGCATGACGAGGCATCTGCGGCGCAATCCGCAGACACTCCGCCACGGCATGAGCGCTCTCCAGCGCAGGCAAAATTCCCTCCGCCTGCGACAGCCGCACAACCGCTTCCAGAACATGCGCATCGTCCGCCGAAACATAGCTGGCTCTCCCACTGTCATGCAATGCCGCGTGTTCCGGGCCGACCGTTGCATAATCCAGCCCGGCAGAGACTGAGTGGGTCAGCGCGACCTGTCCATCTTCATCTTGCAGGACATAGGAGTAGGTCCCTTGCAAAACTCCGGGCACACCGCCCTCGAAGCGCGCTGCATGGTCGCCCAGTGACTTGCCCCGGCCACCGGCTTCCACGCCGATCAACCGGACATCCTTGTCGCCGAGAAAAGCATGAAATGCGCCGATTGCATTCGAGCCGCCGCCAACACAGGCCAGGATGGCATCCGGCAGGCGACCTTCGCGCTCCAGCATCTGCTGGCGCAACTCAACGCCAATGACGCGGTGAAAATCTCGCACCATCGTCGGGTAAGGATGTGGACCCAGCGCCGAACCGAGGATGTAGTAGGTGTCGCGCACGTTCGTCACCCAGTCGCGCAAAGCCTCGTTCACTGCGTCCTTCAGCGTTCTGGAACCAGAACGGACCGGACAAACCTCGGCGCCCAGCAAGCGCATCCGAAGCACATTCAGCTCTTGTCGCCGAATATCCTCCTCGCCCATGTACACGATGCAATCCATGCCCAGCAGCGCGCAGACGGTGGCCGTTGCCACGCCATGCTGGCCGGCGCCGGTTTCGGCAATAATTCTTCGCTTGCCCATGCGCCGCGCAAGCAGCCCCTGACCGAGTGCATTGTTGATCTTGTGTGCGCCTGTGTGGAGCAGGTCTTCGCGCTTCAGATAAATCTTGGCTCCGCCCAGTTGCTCGGTCAGTCGCGAGGCAAAATACAGCGGCGTTGGACGTCCCGCGAAATTGTGCAGCAGATCGTCCAACTCTGCCCGGAAGACCGGATCAGCGCTGGCGGCGGCATAGGCCTGCTCCAGTTCGTTCAGCGCAGCCATCAGCGTCTCCGGCACATAACGGCCGCCATACTCGCCAAATCGTCCTGCTGTGTGGGGCGGCCCTGGTTCCAGGTTTTCTGTCAGATGGAGAACTACTGTGCTTGCCATACTCTGCTCCCGGTGCCGGATTGCACCTCTTCCCCGTTAGTTTACTCGCACGGGGCTGCGGTGTCTTTCTTCCATGCGCGGCGTGTAAAGCGGCAATCATGCGAAGCACCCGCGATGGACCTTCGCGATGGTGACTTGGCGCAGCTACGCCCCGGCCACAGATAATATCCGATCAGGAAACTGTACCAACCCGTAACCTGTTTCATTTACATCATGTATGGGCACCGTCCTCGTTCCTGATCGGGAACCATTCCTATCGAACAAAACACCTCCCGCACGGTCATGGCCTCTTCGCGGATTACAATGCAGGAGAAGGCGCTGCGGATCTGAGGCTTCGCGGCATCGATGCAGAACGATCATTTCAGGGAGTCTTTCATTATGTGGAAACCGAGTCAGTCCAGCAATTCGCCCGTTCCTCCTACGCCGGAACCTGTTCGTCCCGCAGCGCCAGTCTTTGAGCCGCCAGTTGCACGCCCAGCCGCACCTGCACCTGCCGCCAGCGGCGATCAGGCCACAATTGGCAAAGGTCTGATGGTCAAGGGCGAGATCACCGGTTCGGAATCCCTGTTTATTGACGGCAAAGTGGAAGGTGCAATCAACCTGCCTGGAAACCGCGTGACCGTGGGTCGCAACGGACAAGTAGCCGCCAACATCTCAGCGCGTGAGATCGTCGTTCTGGGCAAGATTCGTGGCAACGTAGTCGCCACCGACCGTGTAGATATTCGCAGCGAAGGCGCGCTCACCGGAGATGTTTCCGCCGCTCGGATCAGTATTGAAGACGGCGCATTTTTCAAGGGCGGCATCGACATCCGCAAGCCGGAGGTCAAAGCAGCAGCTGCTGCGTCAGCCGCGGCCCCAACCTCAGAATCGGCATAATTCGTCACTGAATCCATCAAGGGATTCACCACCGGTTCGGAAACGGCAGCCCTCGACGATTGTTCATAAGGAATGATCTTCGAGGGCTTTTTGTGCGTCGCCGCACTACTCGGAATATTCAGTCAATAGAGCAGGTAAGGGGTTCTTTGCTCAAGAAAGTTTGCGTCTTCATCCTGCCAGTCTTCGGCAATGCGACGCGGATCCTGCCCAGCCTCAAGCGCCTTCAATGTAGTTCGCGAGCGCAATAGAGTGTCAATAGCAGCCAGCTTGTATTGCTGCGGATAAAGTCGATAGAGCATGGCTGCGATTTCGATGCCAAGCTCGGGTGCATCCAGACTGGCACGATCTGTGACGATCAACTGTATGCCGCCGCAGAGTTCTCCTTTGTACTTCGCTTCGGTCGGCGTAAAGCGGAGAGGAAGAAAGCGAATCCCCGGGATGGCTCGAGCGTTCAGCGCTGTT
The DNA here is from genome assembly GCA_021851335.1 of Acidobacteriota bacterium. Lineage (GTDB taxonomy): Bacteria > Acidobacteriota > Terriglobia > Terriglobales > Acidobacteriaceae > Acidicapsa. The sequence goes on from JAJZEA010000003.1 coordinate 99,892, forward strand.
GCCAGTTCTATGGGATCGATCCATGGCGCACCAAGCACTTCAAACGGCGAATCGGTGCCACGTCCCACGGAGATATTGGAGCTTTCAATCAGCCCGATACCCGGATAGAGCGTGGCCTCCGCGAGCGAGCGTAGATTCGGCGAAGGATTCGTCCACAGCAACCCGGTCGCGTCGTACCAGTCGCCCCGCATCCATCCTTGCATGGCTACAACCGTCAGAGCTGCATGAATACTGCGAATCGCGTTGTCATAGCGCGCCAACTCACCGACGGTCATGCCGTGACGCACGGGCAGAGAGGTGTAGTTCACAAAGGACTCCGAGCCGGGATCTGAGACTGGGCCTTGCACGATCGATCCGGTCAGCGGATTCGGACGGTCGAGGACAATGATCGGCTTGTGTGCCTGCGCCGCAGCCTCCAGGAAATACCCCAGCGTCGTCTCAAATGTGTAGTAGCGCACACCTGCATCCTGTATGTCGTAGACCAGCGCGTCCACAGTGTCCAACTGGCTCGCTGTTGGCCGCCTCGCAGCATCCGTTGCTCCATATGCGCTGTAGATCGGCACTCCGGTTGCCGCATCTGTTGAGTTGCTGATTGCTGTTGTGTCAAACTTTCCAGCAAATCCATGCTCGGGACTGAAGATTGCCGTCAATTTCAGCCCTGGAGTCTGCGCCAGTACATCAACCGTGCGATGCCCGTGCTCGTCGAGCGCCGTCTGGTTGGTAATCAGCCCGATGCGCACCGGATGCATCGGATTCGGATGCAGCTCGCGGAAGCCATCAGCTTCGAGCACATCAATGCCTGTCTTCACGTGGCCATTGCGATCCGCAATGCGCCGCTCCGCCATCTGCGTGTCGTTGTAACCGGTGATGCGCGCCAACGCCAGCGCCTGCTGCTCGTTCACCGTCAGGTCGAGCAAAGGAACCACTGCCGTCGCCAGCCTCGTGCGCAGCGAGACGATCGAGGTTCCAGCGTGCTGCGGATGGCCGTTCGGATGTACTGCACTGGCCAACAAAATGATCGCCGTATCGGTCACCGGATCCATCCAGAGTGAGGTGCCGGTGAAACCCGTATGCCCAAACGATCCCACTGGCAAAAGGTCGCCGCGATTGCTGGCAAACGGAGAGTCGATATCCCAACCCAGACCGCGCAGACTGGCGGCATTGGCGGGTTGTTGGGGTGTAGACATCTTCGCCACGGAGGATGCACTCAGAATGCGATGCGTATGCATCAGATCATCAGCAAAGATTGCCAGATCGTCGGCGGTTGAAAATACTCCAGCATGGCCTGCCACGCCGCCCATCCGTCGCGCGGTGGGGTCGTGAACGATGCCGCGCAGCATTTCACCCACGGTAGGCCCGTCGGCGACCGTGTCGGTGTCCCACTGCGTCGGCGCAATCTTGCTGCGCCACGCCGCGGGCGGCAGAAAGCGTGTATGCGCCATGCCCAACGGAGTGAATATATGCTGTTGCGCATACTCTGCAAGCCCCTGCCCGGTGACTGCTTCTACCAGAAATCCAAGCGCTTCAAAGTTGATGTCGCTATACAGAAAGCTGCCTCCTGGCGGATGAATCGGGGTACTGGTCATCACCCGCGTCCATGCGGCATCGCGTCCCATCCAGGCTTGGCTCAGATCGAGATCAGGCGGCAGCCCCGAGTAGTGTGTCATCAGCTCCCGAACCGTAATCTCGCTTTTTCCGTTTTGCGCAAATTCAGGCAGATACATCGCAACTGGATCGTTCAGCTTCACGCGCCCAGTCTCAATCAACTGCATCATGGCTGTGGTGGTGGCGACGCATTTGGTCAACGAGGCCAGATCAAAGATCGTGTCCACGGTCATCGCCTCGCGGTCTGTTGCTGGATGCGAGACAGTGCCCGCTTCGAGCGATCGATTGCCAAACGCCTTGCGATAGACGATCCGCCGATGATGTTCGATGAGTACCACGGCCCCTGGAATCGCATGCTCATTGATAGCCTGCTGGACAATCTGATCAATGGCTCGAAATCGAGTGTGCTCGGATTTGGAAGCTGTGCGCGTGTCTCCGGCAGCGGGAGATTGTGCTGGCAAGGAGGATGAAAGCAGCATTGCGAAAAGAGCGAAGCAGGAGATCCTAAGCATGGAGAGAAATATCCTCGCAATTGCCAGAATGATGGAGACAGGTTGTTCTCCACATCTTACGCGCACGCCGTCCCTGTGTGATTCCCGCGTACAATCAGAACACTGGATTTAAATAGACAGATGGAATCCAGAGTGTGTTCAACTTTGTGCCGGTGGTGTATGCCCCAGAATCTTTCACGAAACTCCATTCATATTGCTATTCCTGAGCCGATCAGTCCTGACTACGACCGCGATGCGCCCTCCTATAATCAGCGCGCATTGCCGCAGTACCTTGCTGCATTGCACAGCGCTGGCGTCGTTCCTGTAGTTATTCCGCTGCATGAGTCGCCGGCCCGTGTGGCAAAGATTCTAGCGACGACACAGGGTGTCTTGTTGCCGGGTAGTCGTGCAGATGTTGATCCGGCTCGATATGGCGAACCGCGTCATCCGTTGTGCGCTCCATCGGATCCCGAACGAGCAGCCGTGGATGAGTTGTTGATTCAGGATGCATTTCAGATGCGCAAGCCAATCCTCGCAATTTGCCAGGGCATCCAGACGCTCAATGTGTGGCTGGGAGGAACGTTAATTCAGGACCTTCCGGAAGAGATGGGCGAGCATGTCAACCACTCTCCCGGTCGAGAAATTTCCTCCGCGCACACTTTGTCGGTTGTGCCAGATTCGCATCTGGAAGCACTGGCAAATTCTGCCGTGAAGCATGGCGAAGCAAGACCCATCATGGTCAACTCCAGTCATCATCAGGCTCTTCATCAGATTGGTGATCGTTTGCGTGTCACTGCTGTCAGTCCTCTGGATGCAGTGGTTGAAGCGGTGGAATTGGTGCCGGAGTTGGCAGAAAGCCACTGGCTGTTGGGTGTGCAATGGCATCCGGAGCGTACAGTTACTACCAGTGCTTTGTCGCGAACGATATTTCAAGATTTCGCTGCTGCCGCGGAGCAATGGAAGCAAAAGTAGCAGTGGAAGCAAAAGCTGTAAAGTACTTTCTTTGATGAAGGCCGTCTTTCAGCGTGGAGTAGGGTTTATGCCTGATGCGGGAGCGCGCTGAATGCCGTCTCCGAGCCTTGCCAGCCCTGGTAGTGCAACGGGAAGATGGCCAGCAATCGGAATCTCCCCCATTGCAGCGAGCGCAGCGGCAATGCCTGATCCAGCAGTATTTGAGAAGGTGCATAGATAGGTGGAAACATCCGGAAAACTTGTTCCGATATATGGATTTCCAAAGGCAATCAGAACCGTACGCTTTCCTGCGAGATCGAGAACTCCCCTCAGCAAATGCATCGATCCTGGGTCCAATCCGGCGGACCCGGTGTTTTTTCCTGCAACGGTGCGGCCCGCGCTTGGAAACGACTCGGCCAGCACCACGATGCGTTGTGCCGCGGGCAGTGCTGCGAGCACCATCGGTGAAAGTGTGCCGACGTTACCTGAATCCACCAGAAAGCATTGGACGCCGGGAAGGCGTTGGCGCAGCGCATGAAGAAATGCCTGTCCGCCTTCGGTGTGATGCGCGTCATCGGTGAGCACCAGCGCAACGGTGCGCATTCCGGCCGCCAGCGGAAGCTGTCGCCCTTCATCGCGGACCAGCGTGATCGCGCGCTCGGAGATATTCTGCGCGAGGGCAAGATTTTGCGGTTGCGACAGCTCCTCCGTTATCCGATCCAGTGATACTCTGCGATTGCGATTCAGCCCCAGAGTCGCCTTCAGTCGCAGAATCTTCAGCACGCTGCGATCGATGCGTTCGCGTGGAATCACCCCGGTCTTCACTGCATCCAGCAATCCGTTGTATGCGCCAGCCACGTCCGCCGGAATCATCACCATATCGTTTCCCGCCTGAACGGCCGCTACGGCCTCTTCGCCCGAAACCTGCGCTGCATTCCCGTGGAAAGCCTGCATCAGCGCGCCCATATCCAGCGCGTCTGTTACCACCAGTCCATGAAAACCAAGCTGCTTCTGCAATAAGTCCGTAGTAATTCTGTAGGAGATACTTGCCGGACGATCCGGATCTGGCTCCAGCGCCGGTACCGTCAAATGGCCAATCATCACCGCATCGACACCGGCAGCAATCGCCGCACGAAATGGAACCAGTTCCACGTGATCCAATTCGTCGCGGGAAGCGTTTACGCGAGCCAATGACAGGTGAGAGTCTGTGTCTGTATCTCCGTGACCCGGAAAATGCTTCGCCGTCACCAGCAAACCGCCCGCATGCGCTCCGGCAATGTAGGCCACGACCATGCGGCTCACCTGCTCCGGGTCGGCGCCAAACGATCGAGTATTGATGATCGGATTTGCCGGATTGGAGTTAATGTCGGCGACCGGAAACCAGTTCCACTGAATACCGATTGCGCGCGATTCCAACGCTGAGATTCTGCCAAACTGTTCCGCGAGGTGCGGATCATCTGTTGCACCGAAAGCCATCGCCGACGGGAATGCTGTCGCTCCATCCAGTCGCATCGAAAGTCCACGTTCAAAATCGGCGGCGAAGAGCAGCGGCAGCTTGGAGTCATGTTGCAGTTGATTGGTCAGCGCGGCTGCCTCAAGCGGCTGCCCCTTCACCAGATGTCCGTCCGTCGATGGAATCGTCAGCCCAAAATTCCCAATGTGATAAGTTTGCATCTCCTTCAAAAGGTGTTGATATTCCGGACTGGCGGGATTTGTGAATTCCATGTGTGCCCAGACGAGCATCATCTGCCCAATTTTTTCCTCAAGCGTCATGTGGCGTAGTGTTCGCCGCGCCCAGCGGTCGCCAGATCGGTTCAGCCTCATCGTGGTGGTCGCGCGGGCGCACAGGCAGCAGATCAGGGGCAACAAAACCAGGAATCGTTTCAACGTGTTACCTCGCGAGTCTCGCAGATAAGCCAAAAGTGGACTTCTGCTTCATTATCCTCTCGCAGATTGCCTTACGCGCTTCGGCATTGCGCGGAGTACTGCGCGTTGCGCCTATGCCGCCATCAAAAAAATCTTGCTCGCTGTATTGACGGCGGCCTGGTTGAGGGGTACTCTCTTGCCAGATACAGAATTTGGCCACTCATGCCAATTCGGTGGATTCACTCCGTCAGCCTCGCACACGATCGTGCACGGCATGTCATCCATCAACCGGTCTGTTTCCTGCTCAACCCCTGCCCATATCTCTCACTCCCACCCAACCCTGCGGCTGCGCTTGCAGCGGCGATGGAGGTTCATTTTCCCTTTGAAGATCGCACTGGAGATAACGCCCAATCTTGAGCCCCTCTTCGGGACCCGCGACGAAAACCTGAAACTTATGGAAGACTCTCTCGGCGTGCGGATTGACCTGCGATCCGATGCAATTCATGTGCAAGGTTCGGAAGAGGCTGTGCGGCGAGTGGAGCGCATCTTCGCCGACTTTGAGTCGCTCCGCCGAGCTGGCGTTCATCCCTACAATGGCGACCTGCTCGCCATGCTTAAAGTCGTAGTCGCTGATCCTAAAATTACGCTGAAGTCGCTTGCAGACTCATCGCGCCAGCGATCTACCGGCATCAAGCGGAGCGTGCAGGCACGCAGTGCCAACCAGCAGCGATATCTCGAAGCCATCGAGCAGAATGACATGGTCTTCGGGATCGGCCCGGCAGGAACAGGAAAGACCTATCTCGCTGTCGCCATGGCCGTTGCTGCCATGAATGTAAAAAAGGCCAGCCGTATCATTCTGGTACGACCGGCTGTAGAGGCAGGCGAGCGACTTGGATTTCTTCCCGGCAGCCTTCAGGAAAAAGTGGATCCATATCTGCGTCCACTCTACGACGCCCTGTATGACCTGTGTGAGCCAGAGCGCGTGGACAAGATGCTGGAGAAAAATATCATCGAGGTTGCGCCGCTCGCCTTTATGCGAGGTCGCACACTCAATGATGCGTTCATCATTATGGACGAAGCCCAAAACACGACCAGCGAGCAGATGAAGATGTTTCTCACGCGCCTTGGCAACAATTCCAAAGCAGTCATCACAGGCGATATTACTCAGATCGATCTGCCGAATCCCAAACGGAGTGGGTTGGTCGAGGCTATCAACTTATTGGAAGGCGTTGAGGGCATTGAATTCTGCCACTTCGAAGAAGTGGACATTGTTCGTCACACGCTGGTCCAGCGCATCATTCGCGCCTATGAGCAGAAAAATCTCCAGCAGGAGCTTCCGCTTGATCTCGGAGTTTCTGTCGATGCGACTCATTCCTCTGCCACGGGTGTGCATGGCGCTGTCGCCACTACTCTTTCTCCGCGACGACACACGCAGCCTCAGTAATGCCGGACTTCACTCTAACTTGATGCGACAAATCCTTGCGGAAGACCCGATCGAAATCGGGTCTTCCGCAAGGAGCGGGTTGTGCATCGTGGAAGATGCGTTGCGGCATGGAAACACATCAGCAAAGCGCAGCAGTATCTGAATTTGCCGTATCATGGAGAGCATGTTCTGCCTCTTGAATCGAACGCCAAATCCAGTGCCCTCATCGGGAATTGCGCGATGATTGTCTACGATCCTCAGGCAGCGTCTCTCTTTCGCGACACAGTGAAGTTGCCTGTTCGCTCCACCCTCCAGCGTGCCCTTTTGGCCGCGCAAAAGTGTGTTCCACTCAAGGGTGAAGTCGCCGTCATGCTCACGGATGACAAGGGAATTCGTAAGCTCAATCGGACGTTTCGTGGGAAGAACAAGCCAACGGATGTATTGTCTTTCCCCGCCGCTGATCCTCAATTGGGCATTGCAGGCGATCTCGCCATCTCCGTTGAAACGGCTGCTCGACAGGCAGTAGCGGAAGGACATCCATTGCGCATTGAGTTGCGCATTCTCATTCTCCACGGCGTCCTTCATCTGGCTGGATACGATCATGAGACCGATTCCGGTCAGATGGCCAGGCTGGAATGCAATCTGCGTCGCAAACTTCGCTTGCCACAAGGTCTCATTGAGCGAACAACATCCACTCATGCGCATAACGGGAAAGCGCGATGATGACTCCAGCGCTTGTCTTCACGGCTCTTCTACTTGCGGTTATCCTGTGCCTGAGCAGCTACATCGTGCGTCTGGAGAGCCAGTTTGGGCGCATCCTTGCGCGCGATGTTCAGCAGCACCTCGAAGCGTGGGAGCAACTTGTTGAGCCTCGGCTTGGAATGAGTCGAGAGCATGTCGCGCTCGCTGCCTCTGCGTGGATGCATCTTTCCATGGCGATCGAGGCTATCCTTCTCGCAGATATTCTTTTTCTTCATTCCTTCACCTGGAATGGCGATGCGGCGCTGCAATGGCTTGTGCTCATGGTGCTCACCGTGATGCTTTGCGGGGAAGTATTTCCTTTTTTAATTTTGCAGCGTATGCCTGGAGACTGGCTTGCATCCATCGTTTGGCTGGTGCGGATTCTGCTGGCGCTCATGCTTCCGGTCACACTTGTCATAACGTTTTTGCTTTCCATTGCCACGCTCACTGATTCCGGGGTCGAAAGCCCCCACGAGGATGAAGCCGGAGATGTGGAAGCTTTGCTCGAGGCAGGCGAAGAAAAAGGCATCCTGGAAGAAGAAGATCGCCAGCTTGTGCGTTCCGCACTCCAGTTTGGCGACAAGCTGGTGAAAGAAGTTATGACGCCGCGTTCGGCGATCTTTGCCGTTCCTGCTTCCATGCTGTTGGGTGATTTTCTTCAGGCGCTTCGCCAGCATAACTACTCCCGCGTCCCTGTTTACCGCGATGCACTTGATTCTGTGACCGGAATCGCCTTTGCGCATGACTTGCTCTACGTCTCGGATGCTGACATCGCTCAGCGCACAGTTGGAAGCATTCAGCGGCCAGTCGCTCTTGTGCCAGAGACCAAGCGCGGTTATGAACTGCTGCGTGAGATGCAACGCGAGAAACAGCATATGCGAGTGGTCCTGGATGAGTATGGTGAAGTCGCCGGACTCGTAACCATTGAAGATCTGCTGGAAGAGATCGTGGGGTCTATTCGCGACGAGCATGAAGAAGATGCTGAGGCAGGGCAGGGAAACCCCATTCCGCAGCCTGACGGCTCGTGGCTTTTGCCAGGCAGCTACCCTGTCAGTCAGTTGTCTTCACTGTTGCCTGATCTTTCGTCTGCGGAAGTTGACGAATCTCAGTCGCAGACGGTGGGCGGGCTTGTCTCGGAGATTGCAGACCGCATCCCGCTTGCCGGAGAAGTGCTGATATCCGGAAGTTTGCGGCTGGAGATCGTGCAGGCGACGGAACGTCGCATTGAACAGGTGCGTCTGAGAATGATCTCGGACGAAAAGCCGGAGACGCCGATATCCACTCGCATCATTTCAGAGGTAGATCACGAATCGCCTCAACAGGAGTAATCCAAACATGAGATCAGGATTTGTAGCGCTGATTGGCCGCCCGAACGCAGGCAAAAGTACGCTTCTCAATGCACTGGTGGGGGAGCGTGTCGCCATCGTAACCAGCAAGCCGCAAACCACGCGCAGCCGCATTCTAGGGGTTGTCGAAGTTTCTGCTGAAGAGGAAAAGCAGCAGGACGCCGCACAAATCGTCTTTATCGATACACCGGGTGTTCATCAGCCTCAGACGCAACTCGATCGCCGCATGATGCAGGAGGTGCAGGATGCTCTGGAGTCCTGTGATGTGGTTGCCTGGCTTGTCGATGTAACACGCGAACTGCGCCTGCCTGAGGAGCGCGTTCAGGACGATGAGAAGACGGATCAGCAAAATACGCAACGACATGCGGATTGGCAAAGCGAGGATGCTCATCTTCTGCGCCTGCTGCAACAGGTCAGCCGCCCGGTTGTTCTCGTCCTCAACAAGATTGACCAGGTTCGTCGTCAGGAACTCCTACCGCACATCGAGCAGTTACGCCTGCTTTATGACTTTGCGGCTGTTTTCCCCATCAGTGCGCGTCGCCAGGATGGACTCGACCGTCTGTTGACCGGACTGGCTGACTTGCTTCCAACGGGCGAGCGATTTTTCCCCGCCGATCAATATACGGACCAGCCGATTCGTTTTCTCGTGGCAGAGATCATCCGCGAGCGCATTCTTATGGAGACAGGCGAAGAAGTTCCCTATGCTTCAGCTGTTGTCATCGAACAGTTTGAAGAGCCGCAGTTACCTCCGCGAAAAGCCAGGAAGCCACGAATGATGAAAGGTGGCATCCCCGCGCCCGAGAGACGTCCCCTCACTCGAATTGCGGCTGCCATTTATTGCGAACGTGATGGACAGAAAGCCATTTTGATTGGCAAAGGCGGCAGCCGTCTCCAAACTATCGGAGCGAGTGCTCGCCAGCAGATCGAGGCTCTTTTGGATACCGCCGTATACCTGGAACTGCGCGTGATTGTTGAGCCGGGTTGGCGTGAATCGCAAGGCTTCGTCGAGCATCTGGACTGGCGGCGTCAACTGGAAACCATCGCCGCACAGCAGGCGAGGTCGGGTGAAGGTAGCCAATAATTTATCGCCTGTCGAAATTAATCGCTGACGCGTCCACGCCCCGTTGCCTTCACCGAGTACATGCGCTTGTCCGCCACGCCCAGAATTGCATGGACAGTTTGGCCATCCTGTGGGCAACTGGCGATTCCTACACTTGAGCCGATCGAAATCTCCAGTCCATTGCGCATGCGGAAGACGGTTTCGGTCAGGCGAGCGTGCAACCGCTCTGATGCTGCCAGCGCAGCCTCGGGACCTGTCTCTGGCATGAGCACAACAAACTCGTCGCCACCATAGCGAAAGCAGATATCCTCCGCGCGACTCATGCTTTGCAGCTTGTGACCGAAGGCTCCCAACAACTCGCTACCCACCAGATGGCCGTATTTGTCATTCACCTGCTTGAATCGATCAAGGTCCAGGAAAAGCAAACTGAATCCATGCTGAGATTGGTTCAGATGAGCAATTTGCCGCTCCAGCAGCGTATACAGATGTCTTGCATTGAACAGCCCCGTAACATCATCCGTAATGGTGAGTTGTTGCACTCGAGAAACATCCTGGGCATTTTCAATTGCAATTGCTGCGTAGTCCGCCAGAATGTGAAGAAACGCAATCGTGTAATCAGAGTTTCGACTCAGATCGGGATTGAATATCTCCAGAACGCCATGCGTGCCGCGCCGTCCTCGAATCGGAATCGCCACCGCAGAGCGAAAATGAAATCCGTTCTGGGAGCGCATAGACTTCATGCGCGGATCATCCTCTGCCTCGGGCAAGATGAGCGTCTGCCCGCGTTCTGCCACCCACCCGGCCAGCCCTTCGCCCACCCTCACTCGCAGTTCTTTCAGCGCTGAGCCATCGCCTGATCCAGTCAGGGCGTAGTACAACTCTTGCCTCGACTCATCCAGCATCAGCAATGCCCAGAGTTCTGCCGAGATGAAGCGGTTCATCTGTTCCAGAATCGCTCGCAGAATGCTTTCCAGCTCCAGGCTGGAAGTGAGCGAGCGGGCCAGCTTATGAAAGACCATCAGGTCTTCCAGCGGCATTCTATTTTCCTCTGCCATGGTCATTACGAGTGAACAGATCTTTATTTTAGCGCGTTCGATAACAAGAATTCTGTTGGCGCTCCAGGTTGTTACTCCTTGCGGCGATACTCAGCCACTCACGCGAAGGAAATCACACTCTATCTTTGCAATGACGATGGTCGCGGCGAGAGACTTCGCCGACAAATGTCAGATCTTCGCGTAATGTCTGATCGACAGCAAGCGCGAGCGATCTAACCGCCGATGTGCACCATGGATCGGGATGGCTTGAGAAATTCAGGCTCGCCAATATGATGACGCGCCTCCTTGGTTTGGATCACACCCAGAATAAACGCGCGAAGTTCTTCATCGTTTGCGCCAGCCCGCGCCAGCCCGGCCAGATCATGTTCGCGATGTGAAAACAGACAGGTTCGAATCTTTCCGTCTGAGGTGAGTCGGACACGGCTGCACGCTCCGCAGAATGCTTGTGTGACGGGAGCAATGATTCCGATCTCTCCGCCTGCGCCATCCGTAAAGCCGTACCTTCGGGCTGTCTCTCCTGCCACGGTCGCCGGCAGCGGAACCAGAGGATGCACTCGATGAATTCGCTCCACAATCTCTGTCAGCGGTACGACCATCTGTGGCGTCCAGAGCCGATCCTCTTCGAGCGGCATAAATTCGATGAATCGCACCACTACATTTCGCTCGCGTGCGAATGTAGCGAAGGACTCTACCTGATCGTCGTTGAATCCGCGCAAGAGAACACAGTTGATCTTGACCGGATCGAGAGCTGCCCGCTGTGCTGCTTCAATGCCGCGCACAACGGCTGCGAAGCTTCCCGCAATACGCGTGATGCGCTCGAAAATCGCCGGATCGACAGCGTCCATGCTGATGGTCACACGGCTCAGCCCCGCTCTTTTCAGGGGTTCCGCCAAATCTTCCATCAGATGGCCATTGGTCGTCACTGCCACTTCAGGAGACTGGTCTGATCGCGTGTGCATCGCGCGAATTGCGGCGACGATATCTGGAAGATCACGCCTCAGCAGAGGTTCTCCGCCGGTGAGACGAACTTTTTCAATTCCAAGGCTTAAAAATATCCGGATCAGACGGAGATAGTCTTCCGCGCTCAGTTCGGGATATTGCGCGCCGTGCTGGCCGGTTCTGCAATAAACACATTTGTAATTGCACCGATCCGTAATCGAGACACGAAGATCCGTGATTCGCCTGCCGTGACTGTCGCGCAGTTCACCTTCAGGTGGATCCGAGCCTACTTCGGGAGCGAGATGAGAATGGGCCGCCATACGTCCAGCAGGCTGCCCCTTGAAGCACTGGCAGCCGGGTCAGTCAGTCGATGCGAACAGTTCCGCGCCGCAGATATGTGCCGACGCTACCAGCCACAAGTACGATCGTCAGCGCAATGCCCATGTAATAGGCCATCGGATGTGCCCAGCCCGGAGAGTACGTCAGATCCTGTCCTGCCCACAAAGAGAGCAGGGTGCTGATGACGGCGAACTGGCCAGCGATCACCTGCAAGGTCAAACCCCAGTCGCGACGGCGATCCAGGCGTTCAACCTGCTCTGGCGTCAGGTTGCGTTCTTCAGGGGGCAGCATCATGTTCGGCATGGAGCAAAAGTCTCCCGGAAAAGATGAGTCAGGTCGAAGCGTCCAACCGGCTCTTCACTGATTGTAAACGGAGTGCGCCGGTCTGTGACAACCACTTCTTGTAGATAGCTCATGCGGTTGTTTCACCTCGGGAATGATTACCGACACTTCATATCCCCTCAGGCCGGTCCCAAACGCCCTTTAGTCGATAAATGCCAGTGATTGCAGCGAGCTGATCTCAAATCGTTTGCGACAGCGCATATTCATGCATCCAAGCTGGTCGTCGCGACGCACCATGTACGATTGCGCTTTGGCAAATCGCGCCTTGTCCCGTTCATCGGCCTGACGCGGCAGTTGTGCCCGTTTCCGTCGGACGACCCATGTGACGGTGTATTCGCCGGGCTGTCCGCAATGCGGACAATTCAGCGTGTGTTTTCGCTGTTCGGTTGTTTCGTTGAAAAAATCCCGCTCATCCATTGCGATACTTCCCACTTTCAAACAAAGTATTCCATACTCAAGGCCATGGCCAGAAAGAAAAAAGACCGCCTCAATGTAGTCAGTACCGTCAAGTCCATCGCGCGCGAGCGGGTCGGTCAACCCAAACCCGGCCGAATCGTGCAATCCGTTGATCGCTCAAGCGTTCGAGGAGAGAAGCATAAACCCTCGCTCGGCCAGATCGTGCGAGAAAATGAAAGTCCATAAACTTCATCGCCCGGCGAATTCCACTTCCCATGCTTACTTCTGCGGGGTGCTGTATGGCCCAGGCAGGATTGGCCCAGCTTGCTTCGGCACGGTAGCCGCCGTTTTCAGGGCGAGTCCATTGGTGCGATTCGAATAGATGCGAAACATGACCGCCAGATCGATGGCTTCCGCAACCGGAACCCCCGCCTTCATCGCCGGAGCAAAGGTGGCGGCCTGAATCGCCGCAATCGCATTCTCATCCAGTCCAAAACCGATCGGACGCATAATGGCAATGCTGCCGGGTTTGCCATCTGCTCCCACCACCACCCGATAAAGTGCTCTTCCTGCAATTCCGTTGGCTTGCGCGTACTCGTTGGAAGCTGGATCCACTGCCTTCAATAGCTTCGCTGCGCGATCCACCACGCTCGCCGTCAGCACGCCTCCCGTATTCATGTCTGGCGCGTGGCCATCCAGCCGAGCTTTGTAGTACCGCTGCCAGTATTCAGGCAGGGTCGCTAGCATCGTTTCATCCATGGTTGAGGCAAAGATACGATCCAACGCTTTTCCCAGCATTTGTTCCGCTTCTGCCGGCGACTCGGCCGTAACAGCTTTTGGGTCGGTCTGGCCTGTCGTTTGATTCTTGACGCCGCCTCCAGCCATAACTTCGGTCTTGTCGGAAAGCTGCTCGCTTGCCGCAGCTTTCGAGCGCTGCTTCTTTTTTTGAGATTTTTTTGGTTTCACCACCTGCTCGCGCGCGATCACCAAACGCACAAACTTCTTTCTTGACGTGATGCGAATTTCCTCTACCGACTTCTCGGAGTTTTCGTAGGGCAAAGCACCCAGAAAGTGCAGCGCATAGCGAGTGCCCTCCAGTTCAACATTTCTTCGTGTCAGGTGAACCTTTTCAATGCGCACGAGCGCCAGCGTGAACGACCCTGTCGTCGGGTGATCCAAGACATCGCCGCGCATCGAAAACTCCAGGGAATCGCTGAGCCATGCTCCCCGCAGGTACCACGTTTTACCCGTGAGTCGCTTGCGCAGATCGTCTTCTGTGATGGCGGCTTTAGCGGTTTTCGCATCAGTTTCCGTGTTTTGCTTCACTGTGCGTGCGGAAGCCGTCGCCTGATCCGATGTAGCTGTCGTCGTCTGCTGATGAAGGCCTGTCGCAAAACTGGAAGATGCCATCCATGTCGCGCTCGACAGTGCGAAGAGTGCATATGCCGCAATTCTCATCGACAATTTCTGGCTTTGAATCCGGTTCACGTATCAGTCTCCGTCGAAGTCACTTTAGCAGGACTTTTATTCACTTCGATAAAAATCATGTCCATTTCCTCGCATCCGGCTTGAACTGCCTCAATCTGGATGACGTAGTCGCCACAGAATCCTGCGAAACAGTCCCATCATGCGACGCAGGTCTGCATCGTTGGGCATCAGCCGTCGAAGCAGAATGCGCAATGCCTCGCCATTGGCCGAGCGAAGTCCGCGCGTCAGGTAGTTAGCCTCTTCCATTGTCTCTTCCACCAGAGCGGCCAACCGTTCCAGATGTTCGCTGTCGGCCACGGTCTGCGGAAACAGAATCACGGGTGAACTACCATCCTCAATGCGTGTCAGCTCATACAACGCCACGGCGACGGCTTGCCCCAGATTCATGGAGGGTTGCTGTGAGGTCGTCTCAATGACGGCAATCGCATGGCACCAGGCAAGATCGCTCGCCGTCAGGCCGTGTTTCTCTGAGCCAAAGACCAGCGCAACACGGGCATTCTCTTGGCCTCCGTACACAGTCGTACTCAGCGCACTGCGTAATGCAGCTCCGGCCTGGCTCATCGTCAGCACGCGTTGTTCCGGTCGTCGGCGGTCCAGCGAGCCTGTCCCGACCACAAGAGTACAGTGTTCGATAGCTTCACCCAGCGAGTCGAAGACGCGCGCTTCATGGAGTAGTTCCGGTGCGCCCACGGCGGATTTGGCTTCGGTCCAGTTCACCGCGAAGGGCGAAACAATGGACAGTCGGCGCAGTCCAAAATTGGCCATCGCACGCGCGGCGGCACCGATGTTGAGCGGATTGCGCGGCGAAACCAGAACGACTTCGACACGATCGGATTGGTCAGGGGTGAGCAAAGACTGATTGTACGAAAGCGCAACGAAGAAAGTAAGAGTCTGGCTGTAGGCTTGAAGAAGAAGCAATCACCGGTTCCAAGCGACAAAGTGGCCAAGCATCACGCTGGTGCCATTGAGCCACTCTTGCGATGGATAGCACAGAGGGTACATTGAAACTCTCAGGAGAACTCAAGTGAACGACAGGTCGAGTCAAAAACTTCTGGCTCAAGAGTTATGCTCCCTCGCGCATCGGTGTGCCGCTCGGGGTTGGGTGCCGGCGACAGCGGGAAACTTCAGCTTCTGCGAATCCGTCGAAGCCGATGCGGATGGCAGGATATTTGTCAGCGCCAGCGGGCTGGATAAAGGCGCGATGACGCCGGAAGATCTGCTGGAAATTGCGCTCGAAACAGCCGCGCCGGGCTACCGCGTGGTGCAGGCAGCGGCCGGTTTGCGACCTTCGGCGGAGACCAGCCTGCACGCGGTCATCTATCGAGACAGGCCCGAGGCTCGGGCGATCGCCCACGTTCATTCCATCTGGAATACGCTGCTCTCTCAGCGTCATGTGCAGCGCTGGCCCAGGCTGGGCACGGTCGTACTCGCCGACTATGAATTGCTGAAGGCGCTTGATGGCATCGCCACACACGAGCACTCCGAGCAGATTCCGATCCTCGAAAACTCACAGGATTATCCAGCACTTGCCGAGAAGTTGACCCAGGTTCTGGTGCAGCTTCCTGCTGCCCACGGCGTACTGCTGCACGGCCATGGGCTTTATACTTGGGGCAAATCGATCGCCGAAGTCTGGCGCCACATAGAGGCGCTTGAGTTTTTGTTTCAGGTGGAAGCGCGGCGACAGATGGCTGGGTGGGAATGCCGGGAGGGCACAAATGGCAAGAGTCCGAGTCCTCGATAAAAATGCGTCAGAGACGACTGCGCTCACGGCCGTCAAGGAAGTACGCACAGCTCTAGCCAGGGTTGGCGTCGATTACGAGCGATGGGATCTCTCGCGCGTCAGCGAGACTGCCCCATCCGAAGATGTGCTTGCAGCCTATCAGGACGAAATTGATTGCATGAAGCAGTTGGGCGGATACACAACCGCGGATGTAATCGACGTAACACCCGATACTCCGGGGCTGGATGCAATGCTGGCGCGGTTTGACAAGGAGCACACACACTCCGAAGACGAGGTGCGCTTCATCCTTTGCGGACGCGGCATCTTCTTTCTTCACGTCGGCGATCATCCAGTAGTCTCCGTCGAGGTCACTGCTGGGGATTGGATACGGATTCCGCGCGGAACCCGACACTGGTTTACGCTCTGCTCGGAGCGGCAAATCCGAGCTATTCGCTGGTTTCAACAGACCTCCGGATGGACGCCGGAATACACCGGCTCAGGCGTCGATCAAGGCTATGAGCCACTTTGTTTCGGGCCAGCATTTCTGGGTCAACGCGCGACTGTGTCGATCGATCTATGAGTGAGTCGCCGCGCGTGTATCTGCTGGATGTCGAGGGAACCGTTGCGCCGCTTTCGCTGGTCACCGAGCAGCTTTTTCCGTATGCCAGAAAGCGCCTCGAACCGTATTTGCGTATGCAGGTTCGAGAGCCGTGGATCGATGCCGAACTCGCCGCGGATTTGCAGCTTCTGGCGCAGGAGAATGCTGCTGAGGATTTGACCGCGGGCGCTCCGTCGCTGACTGCTCCAGCAGAGGATGAAAGTTGGGAGTCGCGTGTACCGCAGATTGCCGAGTATCTGCTTTGGCTGATGGATCAGGACCGAAAATCGACTGCGCTCAAGGCTCTTCAAGGCCGCGTCTGGCGCGTAGGATTTGAGTCGGGAGAGCTGATTGGCACGCTCTTTGACGATGTGCCACCGGCTTTCGAGCGCTGGAGCAATCAAGCGCGAGTGGCCATTTATTCTTCGGGTTCAGTGGAGGCGCAGCGGCTGCTGTTTCAGTATTCCAATGCAGGCGATCTCACGCCGTACATTTCCGCGCACTTTGACACACGAGTTGGGCCAAAAACAAGTGCAGCCAGCTATCAGAGTATCGCTGTCAGCATGGCCGTCGACCCCAGGGAGATTCTCTTCTTCTCCGACGTAGTGCGTGAACTGGATGCGGCGCGTGAGGCTGGTTGTGCAACGCGGCTCGTGGTGCGTCCCGGCAATGCCGCCGTGGATTCGCATACGCATCCCAATATCCTTGGAATCGGCGTCGTGTAGAGTTTCTTCCCTTGCCGCGTCTTCTGCCGCTGCGAAGCAGAGGCGCTTTTTTCAGGAGTATCCTAAAATGGCGGCAATGAGTCTGGCGGTTCTTTTGGCTTTTCTCCCAACTCAGGCAAAGGAGCACCCTGTGATCCATCACGCGCAAGGCATATTTACCGTCAATGTCAAACCCATCTCTCCCGCACCCGCTGAAGGGTTGGCTCGCTTCTCCATCAACAAGCAGATACACGGAGATATGGAAGCTACAACGCAGGGAGAGATGCTCTCCGGCGGCGATCCAAAGCAGGGCATGGCTGGCTACGTGGCCATTGAGCGTGTGACCGGCACCCTCGCAGGTAAGCATGGCAGTTTTGCCTTGCAACACATGGCGACGATGGACGCGAACGGACCGCAGATGACCGTGATCGTAGTCCCTGGTTCGGGTACAGGAGAATTGAAGGGAATAGCCGGCATGTTTGTCATTCATATCGAAAATGGGAAACACGCCTACGAGTTGGACTACACGCTCCCAGAGTGACGCGCCGCAGCTCTTTGGAGTAGCGGCATAACTGCCTCTCGTTTAGGCTCGAAGAATGATCTTTGTCAATCCAGCCGCGGGCGTCTTGCATGAACTTCAGGCGACTCCTTACGTCCGCTTCAGCGTGCTGGCCGTCAGTTCCATCTTTTTTCTGGTTGATCCTTTCGCTGCCATTCCATCCTTTCTTGCCATCACCGCAGGCGCAGACAAGCAGCGCCGTTCCCGCATCGCGCGCAAAGGAGCACTTACGTGCTTCATTGTGCTCACTTCGTTTGCTCTGGCTGGCCGCGCCATCTTTCGCATGTTCGGGATCACTCTGCCCGCCTTTGAGATTGCAGGCGGATTGATTCTGCTCCTCATCGGCCTCGACATGCTCGAGGCCAAGCGCTCCGCCACGCAGGAAGCCAGCGGCGATACGGAAGAAGCCGCGCACAAGGAAGATGCCGGCATCGTCCCGCTTGGCATACCCATGCTGGCTGGCCCTGGTGCGATCTCCAGCGTAATGGTGCTTGTGGGTCAGGTGACCGTCGGATGGCAGATGATAGCCATCCTTGGCTGCATCGCCGTGACGGCGTGGGTCAGCTTCATGGTCCTCTCCGGCGCGGAACAGGTGCGGCGCGTGCTGGGAGAGACGGGAATTCGGATTCTCGTGCGAATCATGGGACTTCTCCTCGTCGCTCTGGCCATGCAGTTCTTCGTCAATGGATTCACCGATCTGGGGCTGATC
Source organism: Acidobacteriota bacterium (assembly GCA_021851335.1). Taxonomy (GTDB): domain Bacteria; phylum Acidobacteriota; class Terriglobia; order Terriglobales; family Acidobacteriaceae; genus Acidicapsa. The sequence continues at coordinate 118,224 of JAJZEA010000003.1, forward strand.
GCGCGATCGACGCTTGTCAACCCATAATTCCCCGCCCACAACTCCTGACGATGCACAACGAATAGCCCGAAGCAAAGCCGAATAGATCCATCGCTTGCTTCTCGGCTTCCCGCCAGAAACAGGGATTTCCCCGGAAACTTCATCGCAAGAAGCTTTCGCGCCGAAATTCTAACGGCACGCAAGAAAAAGCAAAAAATAGAAAACCCCTTGCCTGGCGCGGACATGAGCCTTCTTCCTTGGTCACTTTCCACAGCCATCCACAGAAACTCGTCGCTTGGTAGGTTGCTTTCTGTGCCGGGTGTTGCTATTCTCAGGAAGTCGCAAACAGCTTGGCAATGTCTAAGTGCTTGCGATGAGAGAAGCAATTCGGAAACAAAGAAATTCACGAATTTGCAATCAAACGGATTGTTTGATACTCTCAGAAAGTTGCAGTAACAGTGGTAGGCTTCCAAGTGCAAAGCACAATATGCGCGGAAGCAAGTTCGTTGGGATAAGTGAAGATTCACTGGTCCCCTGTAGGGAATCCTCCAGAGAGCAACCATTGCAAGACCCGGGTTCGATCCCGTGAGCCCATATGGGCGAAGACGTTTGTCGGTCATTCTTTGAGATTTGCGCTGCGCCGCCTGGTTAACAGGCTCAGTAAATAAAGCGCTTGACAAGATCAAGCAGGCTTGAGATACTGGGAAAGGCGCAAAAAACGCTGCAAGGAAGCACGCAGCGGCGCTCAAGTTCGAGGACAACCCGTAAGGGCCTCGATCCAAACGGCCTCACTCAGGTGACAAGCCGAAAGGATCTTTGACAATTGGTTGAACATGCCAGTCGTGAAGAAGCAAGCATCTCAGCTTGTTCTTCTCACAAAATAAGTCGCTGTCCTGCATGCAGGCGGCGCGGTTGATATCACAGACCTCCGTCGGTGATATCAATGTCAGACAGTTTCAAACGAGAGTTTGATCCTGGCTCAGAATCAACGCTGGCGGCGTGCCTAACACATGCAAGTCGAACGAGAAAGGGGAGCAATCCCTGAGTATAGTGGCGCACGGGTGAGTAACACGTGACTAACCTACCCTCGAGCGGGGAATAACCAAGGGAAACCTTGGCTAATACCGCATAATACCTATGGGTCAAAGGAGTAATCCACTTGAGGAGGGGGTCGCGGCCGATTAGCTAGTTGGCGGGGTAATGGCCCACCAAGGCAGTGATCGGTATCCGGCCTGAGAGGGCGCACGGACACACTGGAACTGAAACACGGTCCAGACTCCTACGGGAGGCAGCAGTGGGGAATTTTGCGCAATGGGGGAAACCCTGACGCAGCAACGCCGCGTGGAGGATGAAGTCCCTTGGGACGTAAACTCCTTTCGATCGGGACGATTATGACGGTACCGGAAGAAGAAGCCCCGGCTAACTTCGTGCCAGCAGCCGCGGTAATACGAGGGGGGCAAGCGTTGTTCGGAATTATTGGGCGTAAAGGGAGTGTAGGCGGTTTGGTAAGTCTCGTGTGAAATCTTCAGGCTCAACCTGAAGTCTGCACGAGAAACTGCCGGGCTTGAGTATGGGAGAGGTGAGTGGAATTCCTGGTGTAGCGGTGAAATGCGTAGATATCAGGAGGAACACCTGTGGCGAAAGCGGCTCACTGGACCATAACTGACGCTGAGACTCGAAAGCTAGGGGAGCAAACAGGATTAGATACCCTGGTAGTCCTAGCCCTAAACGATGACTGCTTGATGTGGCGGGTACCCAATCCTGCCGTGTCGAAGCTAACGCGTTAAGCAGTCCGCCTGGGGAGTACGGTCGCAAGGCTGAAACTCAAAGGAATTGACGGGGGCCCGCACAAGCGGTGGAGCATGTGGTTTAATTCGACGCAACGCGAAGAACCTTACCTGGGCTCGAAATGTACAGGAATCCGGTGGAAACATCGGCGTCCCGCAAGGGATCTGTATATAGGTGCTGCATGGCTGTCGTCAGCTCGTGTCGTGAGATGTTGGGTTAAGTCCCGCAACGAGCGCAACCCTTACCCCCAGTTGCCATCATTAAGTTGGGCACTCTGGTGGAACCGCCTCGGATAACGGGGAGGAAGGTGGGGATGACGTCAAGTCCTCATGGCCTTTATGTCCAGGGCTACACACGTGCTACAATGGCCGGTACAAACCGCTGCAAACCCGCGAGGGGGAGCTAATCGGAAAAAGCCGGCCTCAGTTCGGATCGCAGTCTGCAACTCGACTGCGTGAAGCTGGAATCGCTAGTAATCGCGGATCAGAATGCCGCGGTGAATACGTTCCCGGGCCTTGTACACACCGCCCGTCACATCACGAAAGTGGGTTGCACTAGAAGCCGGTGGGCTAACTCGCAAGAGAGGCAGCCGTCCAAGGTGTAATTCATGATTGGGGTGAAGTCGTAACAAGGTAGCCGTAGGAGAACCTGCGGCTGGATCACCTCCTTTCTAAGAGAGAA
>JAJZEA010000003.1:120771-123733 GCA_021851335.1 Acidobacteriota bacterium
CCTGCGCTGGAGTTAATTCTATGGTCAAGCTACTAAGGGCGCACGGTGGATGCCTTGGCAGAGACAGGCGAAGAAGGACGTGGCAAGCTGCGATAAGCTTCGGGGAGCCGCACACAGGCGTTATCATCCGAAGATCTCCGAATGGGGAAACCCTCCCGAGCAAACCTCGGGAACGGCCCGCTGAATTCATAGGCGGGTACGAGCGAACCCAGGGAAGTGAACCATCTCAGTACCTGGAGGAAAAGAAAGAAACCTCGATTCCGAAAGTAGTGGCGAGCGAAATCGGAATAGCCCAAACCCGTAGCATTTCGGTGCTTCGGGGGTTGTAGGGTCTGCAACAGTAGAGTTACCAATCCGGTTGTTAGTCGAATCCTCTGGAAAGTGGATCCATAGAGCGTGACAGGCGCGTAGACGAAAGCAATCCGGACTCGAAGCAGATACCTGAGTAAGGCGGGGCACGTGAAACCCTGCTTGAATCCACGGGGACCATCCCGTAAGGCTAAATACTAGTCTCTGACCGATAGTGAACCAGTACCGTGAGGGAAAGGTGAAAAGCACCCCGTCGAGGGGAGTACAAAGTACCTGAAACCGTGTGCCTACAAGCAGTGGGAGGGCTATGCGCGCAAGCGAATGCCTGACCGCGTGCCTATTGCATAATGAGCCGGCTAGTTATTCTTGTCAGCAAGGTTAAGCGTAAGCGAGCCGAAGCGAAAGCGAGTCTGAACAGGGCGTTCAGTTGGCAGGAATAGACGCGAAGCGGGATGATCTACCCATGGCCAGGTTGAAGGTGGGGTAACACCCACTGGAGGACCGAACCGGTGTTTGTTGAAAAAAGCTCGGATGAGCTGTGGGTAGGGGTGAAAGGCTAATCAAATTCCGTGATAGCTCGTTCTCTCCGAAATAGCTTTAGGGCTAGCCTCGGATGATTTGCACTGGTGGTAGAGAGATGGATGGACTAGGGGGCTTTCCGGCTTACTGAATCCAACCAAACTGCGAATGCCAGTGACAACCAGTCCGGGAGTCAGACAGTGGGGGCTAAGCTTCATTGTCGAGAGGGAAACAGCCCAGATCGCCTGCTAAGGTCCCAAAGTTACAGTTAAGTGGGAAAGGAAGTCGGAACGCTCAGACAGCCAGGAGGTTGGCTTAGAAGCAGCCATCCTTTAAAGAAAGCGTAATAGCTCACTGGTCAAGCGGTCCGGTGCCGACAATACAACGGGGCTAAAACTGTACACCGAAGCAGCGAATGCACACCTTTGAGGTGTGCGTGGTAGGAGAGCATTCTCAACTGCGTCGAAGCCAGACCGAGAGGACTGGTGGAGCGTTGCGAAGAGACCCTGCCGGCATAAGTAGCGATAACGAAGGTGAGAACCCTTCGCGCCGAAAGTCTAAGGTTTCCTGAGGAAGGTTAATCCGCTCAGGGTTAGGCGGTCCCTAAGGTGAGGCCGAAAGGCGTAGCTGATGGACATCCGGTTAATATTCCGGACCTCCCAATGTTCGTTTGACGATGGGGTGACGCAGAAGGATAATCGTGCCGCTCTATGGCTATAGCGGTCGATGCACGTAAGCTGGATTCGATAGGCAAATCCGTCGAGTCTTAACAGTGAGGTGCAAAGCAGTCCCTTTTGGGGCTAAGACGATGATTCCACGCTGCCAAGAAAATCCTCTAAGGAGAACAAAGGGAACCGTACCCCAAACCGACACAGGTAGACGAGGAGAATATCCACAGGCGCTCGAGTGAAAGCTCGTTAAGGAACTCGGCAAATTGGCTCCGTAACTTCGGGAGAAGGAGCGCCCACGCAAGTGGGCCGCAGTGAAGCGCGTACGGCGACTGTTTAACAAAAACACAGGTCTCTGCTAAGTCGAAAACGACGTATAGGGGCTGACGCCTGCCCGGTGCCGGAAGGTTAAAAGGAGAGGTTAGCCGCAAGGCGAAGCTTTGAATTGAAGCCCCGGTGAACGGCGGCCGTAACTATAACGGTCCTAAGGTAGCGAAATTCCTTGTCGGGTAAGTTCCGACCTGCACGAATGGCGTAACGATCGTACGACTGTCTTAACGAGTTGCTCGGCGAATTTGTAGTACCGGTGAAGATGCCGGTTACCCGCAGCTAGACGGAAAGACCCCGTGCACCTTTACTACACCTTAACTATGGGTTATGACTCTTACTGCGCAGGATAGGTGGGAGGCTTTGAGATCGGATTTTCGGATTCGATGGAGCCAATGGTGAGATACCACCCTGTGAGTGTTGTGATCCTAACCTCCTCCCGTGATCCGGGAGAGGGACATAGTTAGGCGGGTAGTTTGACTGGGGCGGTCGCCTCCCAAAATGTAACGGAGGCGCGCGAAGCTACTCTCAGACTGTTTGGAAATCAGTCGTCGAGTGCAAAAGCATAAGAGTGGTTAACTGTAAGACCTACAAGTCGAGCAGGTGCGAAAGCAGGCTTTAGTGATCCGGTGGTTCTGTATGGAAGGGCCATCGCTCAACGGATAAAAGGTACGCCGGGGATAACAGGCTGATCGAAGCCAAGAGTTCATATCGACGCTTCGGTTTGGCACCTCGATGTCGGCTCATCGCATCCTGGAGCTGTAGAAGGTTCCAAGGGTTAGGCTGTTCGCCTATTAAAGCGGTACGTGAGCTGGGTTCAGAACGTCGCGAGACAGTTCGGTCCCTATCTGCTGTGGGCGTAGGAAATTTGAGGAGGGCTGTCCTTAGTACGAGAGGACCGGGATGGACGAACCTCTTGTGTTCCAGTTGTCCTGCCAAGGGCACGGCTGGGTAGCGAAGTTCGGTTGTGATAACCGCTGAATGCATATAAGCGGGAAGCACGCTCCAAGATGAGATTTCCCTGAAGGGCCCAGGAAGACCACCTGGTTGATAGGCTGGATGTGGAAGCGCAGCAATGTGTGTAGCTTACCAGTACTAATCGCCCGTTCGGCTTGTCCATAGAATTAACTCTGCGCAGT
>JAJZEA010000040.1 GCA_021851335.1 Acidobacteriota bacterium
CGGCGGCGGCGACTCCTTTGCCTCCGGCCTTATCTACGGATTCCTTGCTGGAAAAGGTCCGCAGTGGGCCGTCGATTGCGGCTGTGCGCACGGCGCGCTGGCCATGACGACACCCGGCGACACCACTATGGTGACTCTGAGTGAAGTGGAGCGCGTGATGCAGGGAGGGTCTGCCCGTGTGCAGCGCTAGGGCAAATGGCGAGGAATGGGAGACAGGAGTCGAAACTCTGGATCGATCTCCTTGCAGGAAAAATCAAGAGTTGTTCGCCTTGTAACGTGGAATGAGATCAGGAAGGCGCTCGAACGGATCGGTCATTTGTATCTCTGGAGATGGAACACATGCAGAAGCAGGAAGTTCTCAGCCGCATTCACAACGAGGGTCTGATGCCGGTCCTCCGCGCTGACTCCACGGAGCAGGCGCTGGCCATCGCGGGAGCACTGGAAGCAGGCGGCATCACGATTCTGGAGATCACCATGACGGTCCCCGGCGCTCTTCGCCTGATCGAACAGCTTGCGGATCGCTCCGGTGACCGGATGCTGATTGGAGCAGGCACTGTGCTCGATGCGGAGACGGCGCGTGCCGCGATGATGGCGGGCGCTCGGTTTGTTGTCAGCCCGGCATTGGACCTCGCAACGATTGAAATCTGTCGCCGATACAGTGTGGCTGTCTTTGCCGGCGCCCTTACGCCGACTGAGGTGCTCGCCGCGTGGCAGGCAGGATCGGATGCGGTCAAGGTTTTCCCCGCGAGTGCTGTGGGCGGCGCGCCCTATCTCAAGGCTCTGAAAGCCCCATTCCCCCAGATTGAATTGATTCCCACAGGAGGCGTTTCTCTGCATACTGCGCCCGATTTTCTGCGGGCCGGCGCATTTGCTCTCGGCGTTGGGGGGGATCTGGTCGATGCCAAAGCGATTCGCGAGGGCAAACCGGAGATCATAACCGGGAACGCACGAAAATATCTGGAGATCGTCTCCGAATTTCGCCGGCACTGAGCAGCAGGAGAGCCAGGCAAAATGTACAAGCCGCAAACAGGGCACAGGATATTTTCGGCTTTCCGGGACTTTCCAGGGAAACCGCGGAGGCGAAAGGCAAACCGGTGTTGTACGGCCTCAGGCGCAGGCTTCCAGGCTCATCTCGGCCTGCACAAGGAAGCCGGTAGCGCCCGAGACGGAACTCTGATAAACTGATGGTTCTGAGCGTTTGCAGAAGAATCAACGCAAATTCCGCCTGAGAGCCGAGAGAATGCAGGCAAAGACCGGGAGTCTTTGCTCTGCCAAGCGTGCGGACAGGCGAACGAGGAAACGAACGATGTCGATTCATCCAGTGATGCAGCGGTTGGCAGAAAAGTTGAAGCGTACGGATCTGCCCGAGTTTAAGGCGGGCGACCAGGTACGCGTGCAGGTCAAGATCAAAGAGGGCGACAAAGAGCGGTTGCAGGCTTTTGAGGGCTTGGTTATCGCGGTGAACCATGGACCGCAGGGTAGCTTTACCGTGCGCAAGATCAGCTTTGGCCAGGGCGTGGAAAGAATCTTTCCGTTAAACTCCAAGGTTGTGGACAAGGTGGAAAAGATACGCAGCTACCGGGTGCGCCGCGCCAAGCTCTTCTATATGCGCGGACTCCGGGGCAAAGCGGCGCGCATGCGCGAAGTCGCTCGCGAACAGGCGTAGCAGCGCTGCATCTACAGAATCAAAGGCCTCGGTCGCGAGCAGTTGGCGCCGCCGAGGCTTTTTCGTGTCTGCGAAGCGTTTGCAGGCCGAAGCTTCGTATACTGGCAAAAATGTGCGCGCAAACCAGGCAGACGAGTTGGCAGTGTGGTTGGGAGCTGGAGAGAGAAGCATGGGCCTCTGGCGCGCGTCTCCTGGCCGGAGTGGATGAGGTAGGTCGCGGACCGCTTTTTGGACCCGTGACCGCTGCCGCCGTGATTCTTCCCGCTGCGTTTGCCGACCAGCCAGACCAGCTTTGCGGACTCAAAGACTCCAAACAGCTCAAGGAAGCCGATCGCGAACGACTTGCTGTGGAAATTCGATCGGTCTCTCTGGCTTGTGCGGTTGCTGAAGTGGATGTGGCCACGATTGATCGGATCAACATTCGTCAGGCTACGAGGCTGGCGATGAGGCAAGCTCTGGCGGAGCTTCGGGCGACCATGCCCGTTGACTTTGCCTTGGTTGACGGCAACTGCGAGGTGGATGTGTCGGGGCTTGGTTGCCGACAGCGGACAATCGTCAGCGGCGATGCGCGAAGCGTCTCGATTGCAGCCGCAAGCGTGGTGGCAAAGGTTCATCGCGATGCGCGACTCCGGCAGATGGACACGGAGTTTCCAGGCTACGGGCTGGCGCGGCACAAGGGCTACGGCACCCCAGAGCATCTCGACGCACTCCGTCGGCTCGGACCGACGATCGAGCACCGGCGGAGTTTTGCCCCGGTTCGCGCGGTGTGCGCGTCGCCTATCTCCTGATGCCTTCGCGGTCTCTCAGGCTGCGCGTGCGTTGGCGACTTTGCGGCGCTTGCGCCAATCGAGCAGCGGGCGCGCAACAAAGAGCGCGGCCATAACCAGCGTGATCCCCAGCGGAGAAAGAACGCCCGTCTTCACCTGCCACCAGTAGTGCAGCAGGCCCAGGCAGACGCTTACGTAGACCAGCTTGTGGAGCTGATTCCAGCGCTTGCCGCCAAGCCTGCGAATCCAGCCCGTGGTGGAGGTGATGGCCAGAGGAACCAGCAACAGCCAGGCAGCGATGCCGACGGTGATGAAGCGACGCTTCAGGATGTCTGTCACCATCGTATGCGGATCAAAGTACGAGTAAAGCCCGACATACGCAAACAGGTGCAGCGAAGCGTAAAAGAAAGCGAAGAGGCCAAGCAGCCGACGGAATTTGATCAGCCAGCTCAAACGAGGAAAAAGCTGTCGAGCCGGCGTGATCGCCAGCGAGATCACCAGCAGACGCAGCGCAGCCAGACCCGACATAAACGTGATGGTGAGTGTGGGATCAGCTCCAAGCTGATTGGTGATGGCACCGTAGGTCAGTCGGGCTGCCGGAATCAGACAGGCAGCCCAGACCAGCGTCTTCAGCAAAACGAGAGTGGATTTGTTCATAGGGCGCAGAACTTGCAGGATCAGAAATTACGGCGCAGGTCCATGCCCTTGTACATGGATGCCACAAAGTCTCCGTAGCCGTTAAACATAAGGGTTTCGCGGCGCTGTGCGTAAAAGGGCAGGCCAATGCGACGCTCTGTCTTCTGGCTCCAGCGCGGATGATCGACGTTGGGATTCACGTTCGAGTAAAAGCCATATTCATTGGGAGCCATATCGTTCCAGGTTGTCGGCGGCTGTTTCGAGACAAAGCGAACCTCCACGATGGACTTCGCTGATTTGAATCCATACTTCCACGGAACGGCAATGCGGACCGGCGCTCCGTTTTGGTTCGGCAGCACATCGCCATACAAGCCCACGGTCAGCAAGGTCAGCGGATTCATCGCCTCGTCCATGCGCAGACCTTCGGAATAGGGCCAGTCAATCGAGCTTTCGGCCCACCATTTATCCACCTTCTTGTCGAAGTAGCTATAGAACTGAACATATTTTGCTGTGCTGAGCGGCTGGCACTGCTCGATGAACTGTGAAAACGAGTAGCCAGCCCAGGGAATGACCATGCTCCATCCTTCGACGCACCGATGCCGATAGGTCCGATCCTCGAGCGCGTGCAACTTCAGGATGGTGTCAATGTCGATGGTCTTTTCCTTTTGCACCAGGCCCGTGACGCGAATGGACCAGGGACGCGTCGGCAGTCCACCGGCATTGTGTGCAGGCGCGCTTTTGTCCACGCCGAATTCGTAGAAGTTATTGAAAGTTGTCACATCCTGATAACTCGTCAGCTGCTCACCATGCGTCGAGAGTGGACTGGGAACGGTCTGGAGTTTACCCGCTGCGAGCACGCTCACTTGCGGATTGAGCAGAGATGTCAGCCGGTCGGCACCGAGTACAGCGGCCCCAGCGGCGGCCGCGCCTGTCAGGAAGCTGCGACGATCGTGAATCTTGCGTTCCTTCAGAAAACGTTGGTATTCAGCCTGGGGCGTGATCTCGCTGGAGGGGATATCCGAGCCATCGAGGGGATTGGGTTTACGCAGCAGCATGGAAGCAACCTCAGAAAAGAAATTTGCGGCTCCGGAGCTATTCGGAATTCGGGAACGAATGGCTTGGGAAGAAAAGCGCCTGTTGATAAGAGTACGTCTGAGAAGAGAAGGCAACAAGGCTCAGCGGAAAAAAATGCTGACAGATTCAGGCTATCAACAACCAGCGCAAATCGAGCACAAGCTGTTTCGCCGGTGTCAGGTTAGTCCTGAACCGCTGATTGACCGGCAAGCAGGCGGTAGAGCGTCGATCGGCTGATGCCAAGCTGTCGCGCAGCGCGAAGCTTGTTCCCGCGATTGATTTCCAGCACGCGTTGAAGGTGGCGCAGGATCACTGCATCCAGAGTCAGGTCGGTCGAGTAGTCGTCGACCACCAGCTCGGCATTGGTCGTAATCAGTGTCGTAGTCGCTGCGCGCACCGGCAGGTCAAAGCATTCCGGAACCAGTACGCCATCGGGGGAAGCCAGGATGGCAGCTTCAAGCTGGCTGGCCAGTTCGCGGACATTGCCAACCCAGGGATGCTGCAAGAGGCGCGGCAGAACGCCAGGAGCCAGCGTTGCCGGAGGGCGTCGATATCGGAGGCAGATGCGTCCAATCAGCGATTGCGCAAGGGCTGCGATATCTTCTCGATGATCCCGCAAGGGAGGCAACAGAAAACGAACCGCGCTCAGGCGAAATGCAAGATCGGCCAGATAAAGGCTCTGGCTTGCTAGTTGGCGCAGGGAACTGTGTGAAGCAACCCGCAACTGAAAGTCGGGCAACGGAGCGTCTTCGAGCGATTTAAGAAATTGCATCAGCAGCGACTGGCCCGAAGGCGAGAGCTGGTCCACGCGTTCCAGATACAGCGTTCCGCGGAGGGTCGTTGGCTCCGGCTCTGAGGCCAGCCACTGCGCAGCATCCGCGCGCCGAAAGGGAAGAGCCGCGACGCTCGAATGCTGATGCATTGTGAAGGCCAGCAGATGTTTCCCCGTGCCGGGTTCACCCTCAAAACTGGCCAATGGGACGGAGGGACCGGCTACCTGCATCTGCTGAAGCAACCGACGAAGCGTCGATCCAATAGCAATGAAATCAGGTGCCGAAGCAGTGGATGAGGAGGCTGAGCGCACGGTATCAGCAGTGTCCACCCGATAGCGGATCGCAGTTGAAGGCATTGCAGACGAAATGGGTGCGTATTTGAGCATGACGCGACTGTGAAGCCTATCGGCGCGATCACGCGGAAGTTGAGCAAAAACAAGATGCCTGCCGCAAAACAAAAGCGGCAGACACCCAAAAGCCACCCGGGAGGTGGCTTTTCTCTTCATTCTGAATGGAATTGTGGATTCAGACTCGAAAACGCTTGGAGGGTTCGTCGGAAGCGATCTCGCCGTCGCGGATATGGACCACCCGGTGAGCATACTCGGCGATATCCGGCTCATGGGTGACCAGTACGATGGTGTTGCCACGCGCATGAAGCTCGTCGAAGAGCGCCATAATCTCCACTCCGGTCTTCGAATCCAGATTGCCGGTTGGTTCATCGGCAAGGATGATCGACGGGCGATTGATGAGCGCCCGGGCGATAGCCACGCGTTGGCGCTGTCCACCGGAAAGCTCATTCGGCTTATGGTTCATGCGCGTATCCAGATTGACCGCGCGCAAGGCGTCCTTGGCGCGCTCAATCCGCTCTGCTGCGGGCGTGCCGTTATAGATCAGCGGCAGCTCAACATTGTGCAGCGCCGACGCGCGAGCCAGCAGATTAAATGTCTGAAAGACAAATCCAATCTCTTTGTTGCGGATGCGCGCAAGCTGGTCGTCGTCCAGTTCGCTCACGAGCTGACTGTTCAGCCAGTATTCACCCTTGGACGGAGTGTCGAGACACCCAATCAGGTTCATGAAGGTGGATTTGCCAGAGCCGGACGGACCCATGACCGCGACATATTCATTGACGGGAATATTTAGCGAGATGCCGCGCAGAGCGCTCACCTGCTGTTCCGATCCCATGTCATAGGTCTTCCACAGGTCTTTGACGACGATAATGTCGCGTGCCGCTCCGGCTGCGGGTGCGAGAGTTGCGGTGCTGGTGCGGTCGTCGATCGGGTCTTCCATGCTGTTTGAAATCCTTATGACAAATGTTGGATGCCGATAGGTACGCAAGCTGTGGCCGAATTGTTCCGATGCTTGGCTTGTGCGGATGCGAGGCTTGCTTCTGGTTCCTGGCCGTATCTCTGATGTTAGATCAGGAACCGCTTGTCGGTTTGGTATTGTCGCGTTTCAACAAGGCTCCATTCTTGAGTGTGCGCAGCGTGGTGAAGGGGCCGGTGACAATCTCTTCCCCTTGCGTCAGGCCGCTGACAACCTCCATATCGGTTGCTCCCGTGATGCCCGTGGTGACCGGAGTGAAGACCGCGCGCAGCTTGCCATGGAAGTTGGATACAACGAAGACGCCCTGAACCGCGGCAGGAGCTTTTGCCCCGGGCGCGTCCGGAATCGGCTTTCCGTTGGCATCCAGTGTACTGGGAGAACGATTGACAAGCGCCTGAATGGGCAGCGTAAGAATGTTCGATTTTTTCGCTGTCGTAATTTTTGCGGTCGTGGAGAAACCTGGCCGCAGTTCATTCAGGTTTGGCTGGTTGGGATCGAGGGTAACAATCACCTTGAAATCCTTTGCTTCTTCGGTTCCGGTTGTGCTCTGCGAGGTGGCCACACCGGTCGAGCGAAGCAGTGCCTGGTCGCCAACCAGTGTCACCTTGCCCGTGAAAATACGATTGGGGAGGGCATCGACGGTAATCTGCGCGGGTTGACCCAGCGCCACATTCACAATGTCCGTCTCATCCACCTTGACCTCGGCAGTAATCACGCTCATATCTGCCAGTGTCATGAGCGTGGAGCCTTCGGCATTCTGGATGCCGACGACGACCGTTTCACCCACCCTTACGGGAAGATTGGTGACGATGCCGTCAAAGGGCGCCACGGAGACGGTCTTGTTCAAAGCGTCCTGGTTGTAGCGCAGAGTGGCAATATTATTGGTCACCTTTGCGCGGGCCGAGTCGGTTTGCGCCTTCGCCTGAGCCAGCGCAGCCTTGCTCTGGTCGAGCGTGGCTACGGCCAGGTCATAGGCTGCCTGCTTGGCGTCGAAATCCTGCTTGGCGATCAACTGATCTTTGTAAAGACCTTGCGCGCGCTTCCAATCCAGTGTCTTCTGTTCCAGATCGGCCTGCGAATGTTCCACGTTGGCCTGCGCCGTTTTTTCGGCGGCAACAAACGAGGCTACATCGGTTTTTGCCGATGCAATGGCAGCCTTCTGCGCATCCACGTTTGCTTCAGGCTGGACGCTTTCCACGCGGGCAAGCACCTGGCCGGTCTTTACGTGGTCGCCTTCCTTCACGTTCAGCTCGACAATGCGGCCGAACGCTGTCGCACCTACGTTCACATAGGTCTTTGGCTTGATTTGGCCGGTACCACTGATGACCGTAGCCAGATCCTGGTGAACCACTTTTGCTGTCATCACTTTGGTGTAGCCGGATTCGGCTTTGACAACCATAAAGGTGACAATCCCGGCAACGGCAAGAACTGCGAGCACAATTCCAATGATTTTCTTCATAAGCGCAGGAAACTGCTGTGGAATCTCCTGCTCCAGTGTACGCAATTTCCAATCTCGGGGTTCCCGTCGGCACAGAGAGAAGCGATAACCTTTTTCTCTCAGGCGTGTCAAAACCGTGGAACGTCCTTGTCCAGCAAAGCCCGCGGCCATACAATGAAAGTTTGCAGGAGATGTAGGCGACATGGGAATGGATCAAACTAAGTTGGTCGGCCAATCCGTAGTACGATTTGGTGCGCCACGGCTCGTTGTAGCCGGAGTTCTGGGACTGGCGATGGTGGCTGCTCCCGCAGCCCGGGCGCAGGCAATGCACTGGGGTGGCGTGCATCTTCTTCTGATGCAGGGTGCGGCCCAGCAGCAGGCAGCGGAAAATACTCCGCCGGTCGCGAATGCCGCGGACACCTCGAATACGCCTCGCGTCGACCCCAGGGATCGTCCGCTCTCCGACAAGGAAAAGTTTCGCAAACTGAGGCAGGAGCGCAATGAGCTGAGCGGAGCCTACAAGACGTGGCTCACACAGGACGTTGCCTACATCATTACGGATGAAGAGGCCAAAGCCTTCAAAAGCCTGGGCAACGACGAAGAGCGCGACGCGTTCATCGAGCAGTTCTGGCAGCGCCGTAATCCCAATCCCGATTCGGCCGACAATGAGTTCCGCGAGGAGCACTACCGGCGCATCGCCTATGCCAACGAACACTTTGCCGCGGGCAAGCCAGGATGGAAGACGGATCGTGGACGCATCTACATCACCTGGGGTAAGCCGGATTCGATCGACTCTCACCCCTCCGGAGGCAGCTATCAGCGCCCCATGAGCGAGGGCGGCGGCGAAACGGAGACATTCCCCTTTGAAGTCTGGCACTACCGTTATCTGGAAGGTGTTGGCGACAACATTGATATCGAGTTTGTCGATACCTGCCAGTGTGGCGATTTCCACTTTACGCTCGACCGCTCGGAGAAGGACGCCCTGCTGCATGTTCCCGGCGCGGGTTTGACGCTTTACGAGGAAATGGGCCAAGCCAAGAAAGCTGACCGATTCAAGGGTGGAATTGAGAACCTGGGCAACGGTCCGCTGGGTCAGGGCAACGAGTCCAAGGAGTTTGATCGCATCGAGATGGCTGCCAAGCTGTTTGCTCCGCCGCCTGTCAAGTTCCGGGATCTGGACGCCTTCATCTCGGAGCACAAGATTCTCACTGGGCCAGTTTTTCCGTTCGATGTGCGTACCGATTACGTGCGTGTAACCGACGACACGATGCTCGTGCCCATCACCCTCCAGATCAAGAATAAGGATGTAACCTTCACGACCAAGGACGGTGTTTCGCACGGCGTCGTGGAGATCGAAGGGCGCGTCTCAACGATCACCGACCGTGCCATACAGACCTTTGAAGATACCGTCGAGATTACCCAACCGCAGGAGTTGCTTGGCAGCACGATGCAGCGCAGTTCTGTCTACTGGAAGGCCCTGCCCTTACGGCCGGGAATGTATCGTCTGGATATCGCCGTCAAAGATGTGAACAACAAGGATCACATCGGCATCTACGCGCGCAGTCTTGTCGTGCCCAAGTTCGATGACGAAAAGCTGGCTACATCCAGCATGATTCTGGCTGACAAGATGGAGCAGGTGCCGACCCAGACGATCGGAACGGGCAACTTCATCATTGGCAACACCTACATTCGCCCACGAGTGAGCAAAAACCCGATCGCGCCTGTCACTTTTACCCGGGATCAGCGGCTCAACTGCTGGATGCAGGTCTACAATCTGGGCATAAATGACAAAACCAAAAGCAACGAAGCGACCGTGACCTACGAGATTCAGGACGGCGCCACCGACAAGGTGTTGCTTGCCACCAGCGAGCAATCCAAGGATATGAGCGCTCACAGTGACCAACTCACCATGGAGCGCACCGTTCCTCTTGCCGGTTTGCAGCCGGGCAAGTATAAGATGACGATACTGGTGAATGACGCCATCTCGAAGCAGCAGATCACGAGAAGCGTCCCCTTCGTTGTCGAGTAACAGGCTCCCCACGGAACGACCGGGCCATGTACCCGGTCGCCGTATGTAGTGGCAGTACTTTTTTGGAGCATCACGACGCGTCAACCAAGACGAAGTGAAGCGAACTTTTTCCCAACTCGTTGTTGCCTCATTGGCCTTGGCGACTCTGCTGGTTGCATCCACCGATGCAATGGCTTGGTCTGGCCGATATAAGGTTGTGACCATCTCCGGACAGGTCAGGAATGCCGACGGACAGCCCCAGATGGGCGCGCTTGTCGAGTTGATGGGACCAGATGCCACGCTCGTCGCGCGCGCGTTCACAAACAGCCTCGGCTTTTACTCCATGGAACGTGTTGCGCCGGGCCATTATGCATTGCGGACGGTCGCTTCCAGCTATCTGCCGGCGCTCAAGGAAAACCTGCGCGTGCGATCGGCCATCCTTGTCAACGTCACCGTGCGAACCATCTATGACCTGATGCAGTGGACGCCCACTCCACGACGCGTTCGTCCGGCGAGCGAAGATGATTGGGCGTGGACGCTGCGTTCGGCTGAGAGTCGCCCCATGCTTCGCTGGCAGGATGACGGAACCCCCGAATTGGTGAGTGACGGATCGGCGGAGACCTCAGCAGCCGCCCAGCATCGACTGCGTATGCGTTTGGCCGCCGGTGCGGGCCGTGGACGCTTTGGCCAGAGTGGCGGACAGGTTGCCATGGCAGCAGAAGACCAGATGCGCGCGGGTCGCACGGCGGTGATGAGCGAGAAGACAGGCGCATCGGATGCAAATCCTGAAGCGGGTTGGATGGAGACGATGCTCGGCTTTCGGCAGGAGATGGGCGCAGTGCCCATGGCCGCCTCGCCCATGGGTTCCCGATCGATCAACACCGTGGCTTCCATCCTGTCCGATCCGATGATCGGTACAGCAGGCCAGGCAGGTTTACAGGAAGTCTCCGTTCGCGGCTGGGAGACGATGCAACTCCTGCAAAGTCTCGATGCTGAAGCGGGTTCCGACCAGGTTTTTCTGCGCATGGGTGACGGTAGCGCGGTCGTCCAGGCAATGCCCTTTGCCTCCGTTCAACTGCATCGAGGCGCCGGTGCTCTGGAGTACAGGCTTGCTACGGCTCGTCCGGCTCAGGATGGCGCAAGCGAGATGGATCCGGAGGCGTGGCTGCCCGAAGTGAACGATACGGACGGGCGGTTAGCGATCGAACGCGGGGTACACCAGGAACTTGGCTGGCAGACTGTTGCCGGCCCGGCACGCATGATGCTTGTGGTTTACGGGGATAGCATTGCCAATCCAACCCTGGAAGCCGGCGGACGATTGACGGGCAACGGCGGAATGGGCCAGTCCATGCTGGTGGATCAGGGAAGCGCGATTTTGCGTGGTTCCAGCGCGGGCTACTCCACCACCGGCGTCGTGGCTCAGGTGGAAAGCAGCATGCCGGCCGGCAATCACGTTCGGCTAAGCTATGCCAGCGGTGATGCAGTGGTCATGCCTGCGGCGGCCGGGCCGATGGATATTGTGACCATCCTGCGCGGTGCGCACGCTCGGCACGTGCAGATGTATTCTCTGGCTCTGTCTGGCATGGTGGACAGAACCGGAACGCATTGGCGAGCCAGCTATCGCTGGCAGCCAGAGGCAACCGTGACAGAAGTCGCTCCCTATGCGGTGGACGCCGCCGAGCCATTCCTGAACCTTTATTTGCGTCAGCCGATCCAGGGTCAGCACGACGGAGTTGACGGACGTGTCGCAGTGCTTGTCGATGTGCAGAATCTGCTGGCTCAGGGCTATCAGCCGTTTCTGACTACCGACGGTTCGCGACTCTTTTTTGCGCAGGCACAGCGCGCCTTCTTCGCCGGCTTGCAGTTTAACTTTTAGTCGGCAATTGTGTTATGTTGGTGATGGTAGCAGGCACGATCCCATCGGGTCTGAGCCGCTGCCCTCGTTTTTGGACCTGTAGCTCAACTGGCAGAGCATTCGACTCTTAATCGACAGGTTGTGGGTTCGATTCCCACCGGGTCCACCATTCCTTTGCGCTTGCCTTGGCTGTTTCGCTCTCTCCCCAAAATCTCCCGAAGACAAATGGGGCTATCTTTGCAAGTCAACGTATCCGCTCAAGAACAAACGTGGTTACGCTACTTATGGTTGGAAAAAGAAAATTATTGAGTAAACATTTACAAGCTACAACCCATGCGAGTTTTCGGTGTCTTACTCTGTGGATGAGATCAGAACTCTCGACAACCACTCGTCGAATCTCCATATTTCATGAGTGAAATTCTCTTTGCAGGCGCAAATAATTCGAGTGAAATTTCACAAAAGGATGCAAGAATCATATCAGCACTGATGACTGGATAGTTCAGCGAACAGAAAGGACATGGAGCCTTCCAAAGGCTATTCTGTGGATGAAAAGACGAGCCAGAGCAAATGGAAATCCCCATAGTGTCTTTATGGATTTGATTTTTGCTTGAGATTGATCTGTCCATCCACGTATTTCAGTGTGTAGCAAAACTTTTAAGGAGAACGGTGTGCATCCCCCTATGGCTTCCATTACTCCAATCGATGTTCGAAGCAATCAGGTTCTTATGCCAGAGAAGCCGACGACTCGGCAGACAGACTGGTTATTTGCTTCGACTCAACTCCGGCGTGCCGCCAAAAATGCCATGTCTGCCAGATATTGCTTCTGTAAGCGCATGGTGGATCTGTTCGTCTCCGGCCTTCTGCTGATCCTGCTGATGCCGCTTGGATTGCTGCTCGCAGCGCTGGTTTGGTTTACCTCGCCAGGCCCTGTTTTTTATCGGGAAGAGCGTATTGGTCGCTTCGGCGTTCCCTTCCGCATCTTCAAGTTCCGCTCCATGTACGTCTACAAGGCGGACTCCATCTGCAATATCCAGACCGGTGGGCACGACCATCTGCTGCAGATGCGCACCTTTCTCAAGCATGTCGGCAATCCGCGTGTTACGCCGGTTGGCCGATTCCTGCGCAAGTGGAGTCTGGATGAACTGCCGCAATTGCTCAATGTCTTTCGTGGGGAGATGTCTCTTGTCGGGCCACGTCCGATCGTCGATGCGGAGCGCCCCATCTATGGCACGCATATGCAGTACTACACGCTTATCCATCCGGGCATGACGGGCCTCTGGCAGGTTTCCGGACGAAGCAACGTGGATTTTTCACGCCGCGTCCATCTTGACAGCATTTACTGCATTCATTGGAGCCTGCGCAAGGACTTTCTATTGCTCTTCAAGACCATTCCTGCCGTCCTGCGAAAGACCGGAGCGTACTGAGCGTCAGACTTACGACGGTTGTTGCGTCTCCAGTTTGCTTTTGCAAGGTCACCTTGTTCAATCGCTCATCTTGTTCAGGGTCACGTGCGAGCAATGGGAGTGGGTGAGCTGTTATAGCGTCCCAGCAGCGTATTCCACCGAATAATCAGAATCTCGGCCAGCATTTGAATGCCATCCCGAAGATAGCTGATCCGACTGCGTTCGTCGTGCCCCCATGTGACGGGAACTTCTCTGACGCGCAGCCCGTGTTTGAGCGCAATGAAGAGAATCTCCGGATCGAAGCCCCACCGCTCAATCGTCTGCAACTGAAGCACGGTTTGCGCCGCGGCGCGGGTAAACGCTTTGAATCCGCATTGGGTATCGGCAAATGGTAGCCCCATCACCAACCTTGTCAGCAGATTGAAGCATCGGCCGAAGAACTGACGATACAGCGGCTGTCGATCCGTCTGGCGACTTCTCTCCAGCCAGCGCGATCCAATGGCGATGTCCGCTCCGCCCTGAATGGCTTCCAGAAGCCGCTGCGCCTCCTGTATCGGTGCGGAGAGATCGGCGTCGGTAAACATGACAATATTGCCGCGGGCATGCAGCAGCCCATTGCGAACGCTGTAGCCTTTGCCTCGGTTGCCCGGATTGCGCAGCAGCCGCACCTCCGGGTGCGTATCGCAAAAGCGCGTGACCCGCGCGGCAGTATCATCTGTCGAGCCATCGTCGACCACTACCAGCTCAGCCCCCCAGCCCTTGCTTCGAATACAGGCCACCACTTCCTGCATCGCGCGTTCTATGCGGGCGCTTTCGTTGTAGGCTGGTATGACGATACTGTAGTCAGGATAGTTGCTCACTGCCTGGATTCCTCAAGCCTGCTTCCAGAATTGTGAAGCATCACTCTCTGGTCATCATACCGGAGACGTATCCGAAGCTAAATAGTTGAAGGAAACTTCGGATAAAGTATCGGCTGGTGCAGGATTTGATCTTTTGTGCCCGGGAGACAGGGAGTTGCATTTATCCTAAGAACGCGAAGTCAAACAGGTTCAGAACGCGGAGGCTAACGGGTATGACAAAGGCAGATCTCGTAGAGCAGGTGACAGCACTGGGTGACCTGACCCGGCGCGACAGCGAGGTAATTGTGGAGACGATCTTCGACTCCGTGATTACTGCGTTGCAGTCGGGCGACAAAATCGAGATTCGCGGATTTGGTTCATTCCGAATTCGCTCGCGCAACGCTCGCACCGGGCGCAATCCCAAAACCGGCGCGAAGGTTGAAGTCCCAGCCAAACGCATACCCTACTTCAAGCCATCCAAGGAACTGCGTCATCTCATCAATCCGGGCGAGGGGGAGTAGGTCGGCATCCCGGTGTTCTTCGCCGCCGCAGTTATCCACCCACAGCCTGGGACTGTTGCAAAGCCTGAAGCACGGTGCGCATCATCTCCGCTTCCGGTGCCGGCTTGCCCGTCCACAGCTCAAACTGCCGCGCACCCTGCTGCACAAACATCTCCAGGCCCTGGATCACCGTGCATCCACGTTGTCGGGCAAGTTGCAACAGCGGCGTCTCCAGCGGGTTATACACCAGATCAAAGACGACCCGCGCGTTCCACTCCTCCGGCATCAGCGGCATCGACTGCGGATGGCCCACCATCCCGCATGGAGTTGCGTTCACCAGCACATCAAACGATCGGTCCGGGACCAGCGAACGCGGAATGGATACAGCTCCGGCTTCCTCGGCCAGTTGTGCCGCTACCGATTCGTTGCGTCCGCACAGGAAGACGTGCGCGCCTTTCTCCAGCAATCCAAACACGGCTGCGCGAGCCGCGCCACCTGCGCCCAACACCAGCACGTTTGCGCCGCGCAACGGCAACCGCCGCTCCAGCGGACGAACCACTCCCGCCACATCCGTGTTGAATCCGTAGAGCCTGCGATCTGCGCCCAGCCGAACTGTATTGCAGGCGCCCAGCCGCGCTGTCAGCGGGTCCAGATTCGCCAGATGAGGCAGAATCTGCTGCTTGAATGGCATGGTGATACTCATGCCGCTGATCGGCAACTCGCTCACCACGCGCAACAGGTCTTCGATCGAGTGAACCAGCAGCGGCACATACACCGCATCGAAGCGTTCTCGTTGAAAAGCTGCATTCTGCATCAGCGGAGATAGCGAGTGTGCAACCGGATTGCCGGCCACGCCAAAGATGCGTGTCGATCGGCTGATCTCTTCCACGCGAAAGCGCTCGTGCATCGTCTCCGCCGTAAACTGTCCCGGAGCGGTAGCGGCATCGTCTGAAGCCGAGGCAAACGTGAAAGCGGCTCCGCTGCGCAGGCACAGGATTCGGCTCAGCACTCCGGCCTCGCCCATGGCAAACGAGACAATCTGCGCCGTGTCTGAGGCGTTTTCCAGCCAGCGTAGCAGCCGCAGGTTATCCGCCAGCCCCTGCGCGGTCGGAATGATCTTGACGAACTCCGGATGAAAGCGCTCGATTCGCTCCATCTGGGTGCCCGGGTCAGAAAAACCGCGAAAGTCGTGGAAACTGACCATCAGCGCTGCTCCAGCATGGCGCAGTGCTTCCAACTGGGCCGCGCTTGCTTCCTCGGCTGACTCCACTTCAAGATCGACAATCGAGCACCCCGCCTGGGCGGCATGGGTCAGAATCGACAGTTCCTCTTTCAGCGTCCCGCGAAAGCTGCCCCCATGCGCTTGTCTGCGACAGGTCGCGATCACGATAACGTCGCCATGATTCTGGCGCGCTTCGCTCACAAAGCGGCCCAGCGGCGCAATTGCCGAGCCGGGTTTGTCCAGCGCGTCCAGCCGAAGCTCGATCAGACGGCTTTGAGATAGCGCGCTTTTTGCCTGCTGAAGAAGCTCCGGAACACGCTTCGATTGCAGGGCAATGGCAACGCGGCCCACGCGTGATTGGAGGGATGCGACATTCGAGATGGCAGAGTTTGGCTGCATGGTAGCAATTGCGGCATCTTAAAGCCCTGAAAGCCGCAATGCAAGTCCTGCGCCTGGGGAAGGGAATTTTCAGGCGTACAAGAAGGCCGTTTCCTGGTGCAGACGGTGAAGCTCAGTCGGGAATCTGTGCTGAAGTGAGCATCCTTTTGCCGGTGCAAAGAACAGTGGCCAGCTAGAAATAATCAATCAGTTGATTGACAATCAACTGATTGATAAGTATCCTTTCTTCATGGCTTCCGACACCGAAATCCGGGCGGATATCGATCTTCACGAGATCGTCAACCGTGCAAACACCTTTCTCAATCCTGCCGACGAACACGGCAAGCGACGGGTGGCGCTTTTGCGCGCCGCCTTTGACGTGATTGCCGAGGCCGGTTTTGAGGGTCTGCGCACTCGCGCCGTCGCGCTTCGCGCCGGGGTCAACATCGCCACTCTCCATTACTACTTTCCCACCAAGCAAAAGCTTATCGAGGGTGTGGCGGAGTGGATGGGAGCGCGTTTTGTTACCCTCCACGGTCCCAGTCCGCAGCCTTCCGGTATTCCGGCTCTTGACCGGCTTCGCCAGGAGTTTTCCGATGGACGCTTCTATCTGCGCGAGCACCCGGAGCTTCTGCTTGTCATCCAGGAGTTCAGCCTGCGCGGCAAGCGCGACCCGGAGGTGCAGAAGATTGTCCTCCAGTTGAACGGTTACTGGCGGTCCGGGCTGGAGGGTCTGATTCGATCGGGCATTGCGGAAGGATCATTCCGCAACGACCTTCCTGTCTCAGACCTGCTTGCTCTTGTCATGGCTGCGCTCACCGGAGCGGCGGATATGCCTCACGACCAGATTGAGCGTCTTCGCGGCAATGTCGAAGTATGGATTCTTTCCGATTCCGCGAAGGCAAAACTTGCCTCCTCTATCCAACGCGAAAGCGAGGTTACGCAATGACTGGACAAAGCTTTCACGTTGCCATCATCGGCGGCGGACTCGGTGGTCTTTGTCTCGCACAAAGCCTGCGCAAATCGGGTATTCGCTTTACCGTTTTCGAGCGCGACGTATCCCCCAGCTCGCGCCCGCAGGGTTACCGTATCCACATCGATCCACAGGGCAGTCTTGCGCTCCATCAAGCGCTGCCGGAGCCGCTTTGGCAGATATTTGTCGCAACCGGCGGTCAGTTCGCTCAGGGATTCACCGTGATGACGGAGCAGATGCGGGAGCTGATCAGTGTTCGAGCTGATTTGCGCAAGATAGATCGTATCGCCCAGCATCGCTCCATCAGCCGCATCCACCTGCGTCGCGTGCTGCTGGCGGGCATCGAGGATGCTGTGCAGTTCAACAAGAGATTTCTCCGCTATGAAGAGACGCAGCAAGGCAAAATCGCCGTCTTTTTTGAGGATGGCAGCAGCGCTGAAGCCGATCTTCTTGTTGCCGCCGATGGAATTCACTCGCGTGTCCGCCGCCAATATCTTCCCGATGCCGATCCCGTCGAGACCGGGGTTGTTGGCATCGGCGGCAGAATTCCGCTCAATGGAAGAGCGATGCAACTGCTGCCCCGTCAGGTATTCGACGGGCCGATCATGGTTCTGCCCTCGTCGCCGTTTTCGCTGTTTATGGCGCTTTGGAAGCCCGCGCCAGAGGCACAGGAGCACCTGAAACTCCTGGGTGGCGAATTTGCCCAGGATGACGAGCCGTATCTCATCTTTTCTCTCGGCGGCAAACTGGAGCGGTTCGGCTTTGAGTCATCCAGCCAGGCATTGCCCGCCGAGACACTACGACAGGCCATGCGCATGGCCATGACCGGCTGGCATCCAAATCTCTGCGCGCTGGCCGATTGCGTAGACGAAGCTGAGTTTGGGCTTTTTCCGGTGCGAACGTCACGTCCGATTCCCGCCTGGAAAAGCTCGCGCGTCACGCTTCTCGGAGACGCCATTCACAGCATGACCCCGTATCGCGGCATCGGCGGCAATATCGCACTCAAAGACGCAGCTTTGCTTAGTTCGCAGCTTGCCGAGGTCCAGTCTGGACAAAAAAGCTTGCTGGATGCTGTTGCAGCCTACGAGAATTCCATGCGTACCTACGCTTTTGCTGCGGTTGCGGACTCCCGGAAAGCCATGGAGATGGCGAACGGAGCCAAGCATCCGGTCTTGTTTCCCGCGGCCAAGCTGGCCATGCGCTCCATCAATGGCATCCTGCGATGGAAGCGCGCAGCGGCGCTTTGACTCCGTGCCCATCCCGCCCTGCTGTGGCAGTCTATAGATTCAGCAGACTTTTCCCGAGGAGTCAGGATGAGCGAACAGGCCCAACCGGCAGCAAACAGTCCAGAGTCGGTGCACGGATGGAGACCGGCAACCGGCGAACTCACAGGAGAGGGATTCTCCCTGTGGGTGGCCGAGCGCATCGCTGCCGCTGAGGCTGCAATTGCAACCCTCAGCGCGGTACAGGGGCGGCGCACCATCTCCAATACCCTTGCGCCCTATGACCAGGCCGTCGAGCAGCTCAGCCTTGCTGGCTCACAGGCCGGCGTCCTGAACTCCGTCGCCTCCGACCGCTCTGTACGCAATCAGGCGCAGGTTGAGGCACAACGTGTCGCGCAGGTCGCGACAGCGCTCAGCCTCAATCGAACCGTCTACGACGCGCTCTCCGCCATCGATCCCGACGAACTGGCGGCTGCCTCCGAACCCACACGCCATTATCTTCAGCGCACGTTGCTTGGTTATCGACTGGCGGGTGTCGACAAAGACGAGGCTACGCGTCAGCAACTTGTGCAGCTACAGGAGCAGGCAATGCGCCTATCCCTTGAGTTCAGCCGGAACATTCAGGAGGGCGGCAAGACGATCCGGGTTGAATCAGCCAGCGAACTGGAAGGTCTGCCGGAGGATTTTCTCGCGCGTCACACGCCCAACTGCGAAGGACAGTTCGAGCTGACCACCGATCAGCCGGAGATGCAGCCGGTCATGACCTTTGCGCACTCCCACGCCTTGCGAGAACGAATGTTTCTTGCTTACAACACGCGCTGCTATCCCCGGAACCGCCAGGTTTTGCTGGATCTGCTGGCAACGCGACAGCAGATTGCAACTCTGCTGGAATTTCGAAGCTGGGCTGACCTTGCAACTGCCGATCAGATGATGGGTTCAGCGGCCAACGTGCGCGAATTTCTGGCGCGTCTTGAAGCCGCCAGCCGAGAGGGATCCGAGCGCGAATTTGCGCTTGTCAGCGATTTTGCCCGCAGGCGTGACCCTGGGGTAAGGCTTGACGCTGCCAGTCGAGGCTACTGGTATGAGCAATATCGCCGCACCGCGTATGCGTTTGATTCGCAATCGGTTCGGCCCTATTTCCCCTACGCCCAGGTCGAGCAGGGTGTTCTGGCTACGGCAGAAAAGCTCTTCGGCGTCGAGTTCCGGCGCGCCGCCGCCACCGGCTGGCACCCGGATGTCTCCGTCTGGGAGGTCTTTGACGGTGGCTTGCTCAAGGGCCGATTCTATCTCGACATGCACCCGCGTGAAGGCAAGGACAAATGGTTCTCCGCAGCCCCGGTCGTGACCGGCGTGCGCGGGCGCGCTTTGCCCGAGGCGGCATTGATCTGCAACTTTCCCGGCGGCGAACCGGCTGGACGGGAGCGTGATCCCGGATTGATGCAGTACTCCGACGTTGTCACCTACTTCCATGAGTTTGGCCATCTCATGCACGCCATTCTTGGCGGGCACACCGAGTGGGCCGGCTTGTCGGGATTCGCCACTGAGGGGGATTTCATCGAGGTCCCCTCACAGATGCTCGAAGAATTTTTCCGCGATGCATCCTTGCTGCAAAGTTTTGCCCGCCACTACCTGAGCGGCGAAGTGCTGCCCACTGAGACCATTGAGGCGATGAAGCGGGCCGGTGCCTTCGGTCGCGCCGATTGGATGCGAACGCAACTCTACTACACCACGCTCTCGCTTGATCTCCACGATAGCGATGCGGCATCGCTCGATCCCGACGCGATGACCCGGCAACTTTTTGAGGCTTTCCAACCCTGGAGCTGGATCGATGGCAACCGCATGTATGCCAGCTTTGGCCATCTCACCGGTTACTCGTCCAACTACTACACCTATGTCTATGACAAGGTGATCGCGCTGGACTTTTTCGCTCAGTTTGAAGCCACGAATCTGCTCGGTTGCGATGCAGCCACACGCTATCGCAAGCTGGTGATCGAGCAGGGTGGCTCCCGGCGAGGTCGCCAGATGGTGCGCGATTTTCTGGGCCGCGATGAAGATTTTGAGGCTTTCCGAAGCTGGCTGAACGAGGAGTTTGCCTGATCGCAGGTCGGGGACAGGCAACGGAGTGTAGAGCATGGCGACAGTCTTCAAAGGAAAATGGGCGCTGGTCACCGGAGCAAGCGCGGGCATCGGTGTTGCGCTGGCGCGTGAACTGGCTCGACAGGGCGCTAACCTCATTCTCACGGCTCGTCGAGCGGAGCGCCTCGAAGCGTTGGCCGCCGAACTGCGCGAGGAGGGAACTGATGTCCGCGTCGTCATTGCCGACCTCAACCAGCGAACCGCTCCGCAAGCTATCTTCGACGCAACCGAAGGCGCGGGAATCGTCGTCGATATTCTGGTCAACAACGCGGGCCTGGGCCAGTACGGAGCGTTTGCAACCAATTCTCTGGAACAGGAGCTGAGCCAGGTTCGTGTCAACTGCGAAGCCGTTGTACATCTGACGCGACTCTTTTTACCGGCCATGAAAGCGCGCCGGCGGGGATGGATTCTCGTGGTCGCCTCCACGGCCAGCTTCCAGCCGGTGCCTTACCTGAGCACCTATGCTGCGACCAAGGGTTTTGATCGCTTTTTTGCGCTTGGCTTGGCCGAAGAAGTAGCTGCGGATGGCATCCGCGTGACCGCGCTTTGTCCTGGATCAACCGAGAGTGAGTTCTTCGAGGTCGCCGGTGCTTCGGCGTTTCGAGGACGCGCCGTCCAAAGCGCCGAACAGGTGGCATCACGAGCGCTGCATGCGCTTGCCCGCGGCAAGCGCACCCTGATTCCGAATCTCAGCGGACGCGCCACGGCAACGCTGGTCCGGCTGCTACCCACTGGCTGGATCACGGCTGTGGTTGCCAGAATGGTTCGTTCACGGCAGTAGGCTGATGCGTTTTGCCACAAGTTTTTGTCAACGGTCGATTGTCTGCAAAGCGAGCGATTCCGCGCGTCTGCGACGCAGTTCAATCATCGCGACGATCTGGCCGCCTGAGCCGCTGAGTTCTTTCCGCCCACGATTTTGAACGACTGAAAGAAATGCGTGATATCCGCTTCGCTGCGGTCTTCACCCGTTGGATACGTTGCAATCAGCATATAAAGCCGCGGCGAAGCCCAGATGAATCGTGCATCCAGATAGCCTCCATTGGCGTTTTTCGCCACAAATTGTCGGGCCGGGTAACCCTGATCCGTATCGCGCCGGTCGGAGAGCTGCGAAGTATACGTAGCGTTGATTGCCTGGGTCTTTGCTTCTTCAAAAATGGCATCCACCTGATCGCTATTCACCCGCGCCACCGGCGGATTATCCTCCCACGCGACGGCAAACGAGGAGTTCGCATCCGGGTGCGCAATCAGCATCTTCACCGGCTCCTGCGAGCCATGCTCATTCGTTGCCTGCACCGTGGTTTCCACGGTACGAGAAGGGACTTCCACCTGAAACCCGACGGAAGATTCGTTGGCAACCTGCCACTTCAAAGCAGCTTTGTTTGCATTGGATCGGTTAGGTGTTTGCGTAGAACTGACAATGGTGAAGCTATTCCGCTGCCATTGATCCCAGTGCTCGTGGATGTAGTACCCGGCAGCAGCCAGAACAACCACCAAGATGTAGAGATAGCTTCTCTTTTTCATGCCGGTTCCGAGTGCAAACGGGATTGTATTTCGAGATGATCCGGCTGGGGATGCCGGCAGATTCCCGATAGTCCCAACGAAAGCATTCCAGCTTCAGCATACCGTGCGCGGGTTTGCCCGGATAGACTCCTGTAAGAATTCAAAAAAAAATCGTACACCCAGGACAACCTTCTCCACGCTCTGGCATCTATTAACATAACGAGAAGAGGCGACCACAAGCAGTACATCCCTCCCTAAGTTGTTGCTACGTTGTTGGTCCCGCAAGGGACTCCCATCCTAAAATCCTCTGATGATCCAACCTGAATCTGCCTCTCGAGTGGGTTCGCCGGAAGGCGAACCCGTGTCTCGTTGCAGCCGTTACATCTTGCACACCCGGGTTGGCATTTGTTGCGGCCGTTTACGATACAGGTTTACGCCGCGGTCCATACAATGAGCATGACGATGCACCCCGACACCCCGAAGCCATCCATCCTTACCGTACCTTCCTGGCGACAGCAGTTTCCCTGGCTCTGGCACGGATTCAGCACACGCACAGGTGGGGTGAGCGCAGCCTATTCCTCCCACGTCAGACCCTGCGATCTGAATCTTGGCATGACGGCAGAGGATGATCCCGTTCGCGTGCGGGAGAATCGCCAACGTCTTGCCGAGCAGGCAAGCGGGAGCCGGATGACGCCACTGCTCCTCATCCGTCAGGTACATTCCGGCGCCAGCGTGATCCTGCGTCGCGATCAGCCACTCTGGAGTGAAGCTCCCCAGGCCGACGGCAGTCTCAGCGACCAGCCGGGAATCCTGCTCGCCGTGCAAACCGCCGACTGCATCCCCGTTCTTGTCGCTGACGTGGAGCAGCGCGTCGCCGCCGCCTTTCATGCTGGCTGGCGCGGCACGGTTCAGCGCATCGTCGAGCAGGGAGTTGCGACGATGAAAGCAGAGTTTGGCTCGAAACCGCAGCACCTGGTCGCCGCCATCGGGCCGGGTATTGGTCCGTGCTGCTATGCGGTGGGCAACGACCTCGTCGCGCAATTTGCCGGGCATTTCTCTTATTCCGCTCAACTCTTCCGCACCACGACCGAGGGTGCCTTGTCGCTTGATCTCGTGGAGGCCAATCGGCGGCAATTGCTCTCGACCGGGATCAACCCGGAGCAGATCGTCGCGCTCGGCGGCTGCACCTGCTGTCAGCCAGAGCTTTTTTTCTCCCATCGCGGACAACATGGAAAGACCGGCCGCATGATGAGCGTCATTGGCATCGCAGCTTCCGGCCCCTTCGTCGGCAGTGTAATCCGTGACGACCCTCAGCACCCGCCGTGGTGGAAGGCCATTTTTGCACGCAATAGCCCCGCCAATCCGCCGTCGAACCGTTGACTTCAAGGGAGATTTTCGGTATTCTGAAGGCCATGTGCGGAGTTGCGCCTGAGGTCTATGTGGCTGTGCAGGGAAGTTCTGACGCACCCGGAGACAGGCGCAGGCTAAGTGGCAAGTAATGCTGCGCAGCTTCCATCGCCAGTTTTCCAATTGAAGCATCTGCGGAAAAACGGACTCTCGCGCAACGGTTCTCACGCAAACGGGTAGTTTGATGTGGGGTAGCTACGCGAAGATGCGCGTGGCAATGTGGGTTTTGAGCGTCACATCGACGCAAATGTAGTACGAATTTCAGGATTTCCGGGAAGAGCAGGAGCAAGATGTCAACGTATATTCCAAGCGGGAAAGAGATTGACCGGAAGTGGTTCGTGGTGGACGCCAGCGGCAAGACCCTGGGGCGTCTGGCCACGTCGGCTGCCGACGTGCTGAGCGGCAAGACCAACCCCAAGTATGTTCCTTACATGGACATGGGCGATCAC
This sequence comes from Acidobacteriota bacterium, assembly GCA_021851335.1. Lineage (GTDB taxonomy): Bacteria > Acidobacteriota > Terriglobia > Terriglobales > Acidobacteriaceae > Acidicapsa. Next base: position 23,571 of record JAJZEA010000040.1, read on the forward strand.
GTCATCGTGATCAACGCCGAAAAGATCCGGCTCACCGGCCTGAAGTCGCAGCAGAAGGTCTATCGCCGCTACACCGGTTTCCCCGGTGGACTGCGGGAAGAATCGTTTGTGCGGCTTTTGCAGCGCAAGCCGGAAAAGATTGTCGAAGAGGCGATCAAGGGCATGCTGCCCAAGAGCAAGCTGGGGCGGCAGATGGCCACCAAACTCAAGGTTTATCGTGGCGACCGTCATCCGCATGAAGCGCAGATGCCGGTGGCAATGGAAGTGCGCGCGTAGATTTTTCTTGCGCGCTGCAAAGTGATTTTCTAGTTGAATCAAGCCCGGATGGGCGAAAGAGAGCGTATGGCGGAACTGGTGCAATACTACGGAACGGGTCGCCGGAAGTCGGCGATTGCCCGTGTTTTTCTGCGTCCCGGAAACGGCGAGTTCAAGGTGAACGGCAAGCCGTTTGCGGAATATTTTGTCACCGAGCAGCAGCGGGTTTCGGCCAAGCGCGCTCTTGTCCTTACGGAGCTTCTGAGCACCTTTGATGTGGTCACCACAGTTCGTGGTGGCGGCGTGGCGGCTCAGGCGGATGCAGTGAAGATGGGTTCGGCCCGCGCTTTGGTGGTCTTCAACCCGGAGCTGCGCAAGCTGCTCAAAAGTGAAAGTCTTCTCACGCGCGACGCGCGTCAGAAGGAGCGCAAGAAGTACGGTCAGCGCGGCGCTCGCGCTCGCTTCCAGTTCTCGAAGCGATAGTTGTCGGTTTGCCATTCTGTCGAGCCACTCGCGGCTCGACAGAATGGTTGGCTCAGGTTGTTCAATCCCCGCTTTGTCGGGCTTAATCCGGGCAAGACGAACGTCAGCCCGGATGCAATGCAAGAAGGAGTTCCATTGGCCACGATTACGATGAAAGAACTGCTCGAAGCGGGAGTCCACTTTGGGCACCAAACCAAGCGCTGGGATCCGCGGATGAAGGAATACATCTTCGGCGAGCGCAACGGCATTTACATCATCGACCTTCAGAAGACGCTGAAGATGTTCAAGGAAGCGTCAAAGTTCGTCACCGATCTTTGCAGCGATGGGCGGACAATTCTGTTTGTGGGCACCAAGCGCCAGGCTCAGGAAGCAATTGCCGAAGAGGCCACGCGCGCGGGGATGCCTTACATCAACCAGAGGTGGCTGGGAGGCCTGCTGACCAACTGGGTGACGGTACAGAAGTCCGTAAAGCGGCTGCAGGAACTCGACGAGATGGCCACCGATGGCCGCTATGAGCTGCTGACCAAGAAGGAAGTTATCAAGCTGGAGCGCGAGCGCAAGCACTTGCAGGCCAACCTGGCCGGCATCAAGACGATGAAGCGGCTGCCCGACGCCATCTTTGTCGTCGATTCGAGCAACGAAGCGATCGCGGTCAAGGAAGCGAAGAAGCTGGGCATCACCGTGGTGGCCGTGGTGGACACCAACTGTGATCCTTCTCTGGTCGATTATGTGATTCCTGGCAATGACGACGCGCTGCGCGCCATTCGGCTCTTTACCTCGAAGATTGCCGAGTCGGCCGTTGAGGGTGTGAACCTCGTCGGTGACAAGCAGTTTGCCGAGGCTGAAACAGCCGCAGAGGCCGCTGAAGAGCCGGTTGCCGCGGACCTGGTCGCGGTCGAAGGCGATGAAGTCGATCTGGAAGCGGTTCTAGGCGGAGGGATTCGCAAGGCTCCCGCAACGGTTTCGGCTATCTCTGAGGAGCCGGAGACGGCAGAATCTGCGCTGTAATCGATGGCACGACGCATGTCGTGTAGAAACAGAGCGTGGCCGCCGGAATCAACGAGCCACGCTCTTTGTGTGTAGGGAGGGTCTGCCTGAGCCGACCTTCCGGAAATCTAACAGAGGATGAAGGATGACGACCGTGAGCGTAAAGATTGATGCAAAGCTGGTGAAGGATCTGCGTGAGAAGTCCGGCGCGCCAATGGGCGACTGTTTGAAGGCGCTGCAGGAATCCAATGGAGACATTGAGGGTGCATTTGTGGTTCTGCGGAAACGAGGCATGGCTTCCGCGCAAAAGAAGGCCGCGCGCAGCACCAACGAAGGCGCTGTTGGCACCTACATCCACGCCGGCGGCAAGATTGGCGTGCTGCTGGAGATCAACTGCGAGAGCGATTTTGTCGCCCGTACTGACGACTTCCAGAATCTGCTGAAAGATATTGCCA
>JAJZEA010000041.1 GCA_021851335.1 Acidobacteriota bacterium
CGGCGTGCGTGACGTGCGGCTCGATGGTGATTACGGATCCGTTCCATCCGGGCGATGTGCTGTGCCAGAAGTGCGGCACGTACAACAAGAACACGCCGGATTTCTGTAACAAGTGCGGCGACCCGGTCGGTTTGCAGTTGAAGTATGACCAGCAGGAGTGCGAAGAGCGCGGCATGACGTTCTCGGCTCCGCTGAAGGTGACGGTACGCCTGACGATCTATGACAAAGATCCGGAGACCGGCGCGAAAACAGTGCGCGACATCAAGGAGCAGGAGGTCTTTTTCGGCGATATACCGCTGATGACGGCCAATGGCACCTTCATCGTGAACGGCACCGAGCGCGTGATCGTCTCGCAGTTGCATCGTTCGCCGGGCGTCTTTTTCGAGACGGCCAATAATCGCACCTACTTCCTGGGCAAGATCATTCCCTATCGCGGCTCGTGGGTCGAGTTTGAGTACGACCAGAAGAACACGCTGTACGTGCGCATCGATCGCAAGCGCAAGTTCCTGGGGACGATCTTTCTGCGCGCGCTGGGCCTGCGTTCCAACGAAGAGATTCTGAAGACCTTCTACACCGTGGATCGCATCACGATGAAGGATGGCAAGCTGCTGTGGACGGTTCCTCAGGAAGCTGGCGTAGGCACGCATCTGCAGGGCGCCAAGCCCGCGCATGCGGTCGTCGTCAAGGGCGAAGAGATTGCGCACTCGGGCCGGAAGATTACCGCGCACACGCTGAAGGCGCTGCGCCAGCACGGGATCACCGAAGTCGAGATTGAAACGGCCGAGCTGGATGGCGCCATGACGGCTGCGGATGTGGTTGATCTGGAGACGGGCGAAGTGGTCGTCGAAGCGAACACGGAGCTGACGGCGGATCGCCTGCACAAGATTCAAGCCTCCAGCGCGACCGCCATTGAGGTGCTTTTCCCCGAGCGCGATGACGTGGGCAATATCATCACCAACACGCTGCGGAGGGACTCGATTCACAAGCCGGAAGAGGCGCTGATCGAGATCTACCGCAAGCTGCGACCAGGGGATCCGCCGACGCTCGATACGGCGACGGCGCTTTTTGAAGGCATGTTCTTCGACCCGCGCAAGTATGATTTCTCCCGCGTGGGCCGGTTGAAGTTCAACATCAAGCTCTATGAGAACCAGAGCGCGGGCGAGCTGGACAAGCGCACGCTGACGCCGGAGGATTTCTACGCGACGATCCGGTATCTGCTGAAGCTGCGCCGCAACATCGGCTCGGTCGATGATATTGATCACCTGGGCAACCGCCGCGTGCGTGCTGTCGGCGAGCTGATGGAGAATCAGTTCCGCATCGGTCTGGTGCGCATGGAGCGCGCGATCAAGGAAAAGATGAGCGTCTATCAGGAGCTTTCGACGGCGATGCCGCACGACCTGATCAACGCCAAGCCGGTGATGGCGGCGATTCGCGAGTTCTTCGGCTCCTCGCAGCTTTCGCAGTTCATGGACCAGACAAATCCACTCTCCGAGATCACCCACAAGCGGCGACTCTCGGCGCTTGGACCCGGTGGTTTGTCGCGTGAACGAGCGGGCTTTGAGGTGCGCGACGTCCATCCGACGCACTACGGCCGCATCTGCCCGATTGAGACGCCGGAAGGCCCGAATATCGGCCTCATCAGCTCGCTGAGCAGCTTTGCGCGCATTAACGAGTACGGCTTTATCGAGTCGCCCTATCGCAAGGTGCGGGACGGACACATTCTGGATTTCGTCGAGGTATCGAACGCGGGAGACAGCGGTCTGCGCGTCGGCGACCATCTGGAAAAAAGCGAAGCTCTGCGCCGCAATGAAGAACTGCTCAAGGCGGGCAAGCGCAAGATCGACTGGATCCCGTTCAGCTTTTATCTGTCGGCGTGGGAAGAGGATCGTCACACGATCGCGCAGGCGAACATTCGCTTCGATGAGAATGGCAAGATTCTGGACGATCTGGTGAATGCGCGTCGTCAGGGCAACTTTGTCCTGGTCAATCTCTCGGAAGTAGACTACATCGACGTCAGCCCGAAGCAGCTTGTTTCGGTTGCCGCGTCGCTGGTGCCGTTCCTGGAGCATGACGACGCCAACCGCGCGTTGATGGGCGCCAACATGCAACGGCAGTCCGTGCCGCTGCTGGTGGCCGAGGCGCCGCTGGTGGGCACCTGCATGGAGGGCGTGACGGCGCGTGACTCCGGCGCGGTGATTCTGGCCAAGCGCAACGGCATCGTCGATTCGGTCGACTCCGAGCGGATCATCATCCGCGTCGAAGGTGAGCATCATCCGACGCAGATGTCGCGCGAGGTGGGATCGGATATCTATCAGCTTGTGAAGTTCAAGCGCTCGAACCAGAACACGTGCATCAACCAGAAGCCGGTGGTGCGCGAAGGGGATCGTGTGCTGAAGGGTCAGGTGCTGGCGGATGGTCCTTGTACGGAACAGGGCGAGCTGGCGCTGGGACGGAATGTGCTGGTGGCCTTCATGCCTTGGCGCGGATACAACTTCGAGGACGCGATTCTGATCAGCGAAAAGCTGGTGCGCGAGGACTACTACACCTCGGTGCATATTGAAGAGTTCGAGATTGAAGCGCGCGACACGAAGCTGGGACCGGAAGAGATTACGCGGGACATTCCCAACGTCTCGGAGTCGGCGCTGCGTGATCTGGACGAGAGCGGAATCATCCGTATAGGCGCTCAGATCAAGCACAACGACATTCTGGTGGGCAAGGTGACGCCGAAGGGCGAGACGCAGTTGACACCGGAAGAGAAGCTGCTGCGCGCGATCTTTGGCGAAAAGGCCGGCGACGTGCGCGATGCTTCGCTCACCTGTCCTCCGGGCATCGAAGGCACGGTGGTCGATGTGCGCATCTTCAGCCGCAAGGGTCAGGAAAAAGACGAGCGCGCCAAGCTGATTGAAGCCGAGCACAAGGCCAAACTGGAAAAGAATCTGGGCGATGAGATCCGCATTCTGACCGATGAGCGGCTCAAGCGTCTGGAAGCGTTGCTGGGCAACAAAGAGGTGCTCGCCGATCTGCATGACGAGCGTACCAACAAGCGCCTGCTCACCAAGGGCATGATCCTCGATCGCGAGACGATCGAGCGCATCTCGACGAAGAACCTGAAGCGTATCCGCTACGCGGACAAGGACCCGCGCGTGAATGAGCAGATCGACGAGATCGAGGAGATGACCTCGCGTCAGATCGATGTGCTCAAGAAGATCACCAACGAGAAGATGGCCAAGCTGCAAAAGGGCGATGAGCTGCCTCCGGGTGTGATCAAGATGGTGAAGGTGTATGTCGCCATGAAGCGCAAGCTTTCGGTCGGCGACAAGATGGCGGGTCGTCACGGCAACAAGGGCGTGATTGCGCGCATTTTGCCCGAGGAGGACATGCCCTATCTGCCCGATGGTCGTCCGGTTGAGATTGTGCTCAACCCGCTCGGCGTGCCTTCGCGTATGAACGTCGGACAGATTCTGGAGACGCATCTGGGCTGGGCCGCGGCGGAACTGGGCCGCAAGATCGCCGAGCTGGTGGCGCAGAACAATGATGCCGAGTATGTGCGCGAACTGGTCAGGAAATCCTTTGCCGGAACAGCGGCTCTGAACCAGCTTCTGGAACTGGATGACGAGATGCTGTTGCGGGTGACGCGCGGCATGGAGCGCGGCATCTGGTTTGGCACAGCGGTCTTTGACGGCGCGCGCGAAGAGGAGATCAAAGCCTTGCTGGAGGCTGCCGGACTTCCCAGTTCGGGCAAGACGGCGCTCTTCGACGGCATGACCGGTGAGCAGTTTGAGCAGCCGGTGACGGTGGGTTACATCTACATGCTCAAGCTTTCGCATCTGGTCGACGACAAGATTCATGCGCGTTCGATCGGACCGTACTCGCTCATCACTCAGCAGCCGCTGGGCGGCAAGGCGCAGTTCGGCGGCCAGCGCTTCGGCGAGATGGAGGTCTGGGCGCTTGAAGCCTATGGCGCAGCCTACATCCTGCAGGAGCTGCTCACCTCGAAGTCGGACGATGTCTTTGGTCGAACCAAGATCTACGAGGCGATCGTCAAGGGTGAGGCGGCCATTGAGCCAGGCGTTCCGGAGAGCTTTAACGTGCTGATTCGCGAGCTGCAGGCGCTGTGCCTGGATGTGGAGCTGATCAAGCGCGCGGATTTGAAGAAGCTGCCGGCTCCGGAGCTGATCGATGTAGCTGTGGCGGATTAAGGCACGGAGTCGGCCCATGGCCGACATCGTGCCCGCAGCGCGGGAACTGCCCTGGTGGAGATTATCCATCAACCAGGGTGGGGCAGAACTCCCGATAGAATTCCCTGGGGCAGCCGCGACAGAAGCGCAGAGCGCTCGTCAAGGAGGATCACCGTGTACCGTTCTAATCCATTTGAGCTGACATCCCCGATCAAGGACTTCGATGCGATCCGCATCATGCTGGCCTCGCCAGAAAAGATCCGAAGCTGGTCCCACGGCGAGGTGACCAAGCCGGAGACGATCAACTACCGCACCTTCAAGCCAGAGCGTGACGGCCTCTTCTGCGCGCGCATCTTTGGCCCGGTGACGGACTGGGAGTGTCTCTGCGGCAAGTACAAGAGGATGAAGCATCGTGGCGTGATCTGCGACAAGTGCGGCGTTGAGGTCACTGTCTCCAAGGTTCGCCGCGAGCGCATGGGGCATATTGAGCTGGCCTCGCCGTGCTCGCACGTCTGGTTTTTCAAGGGGCTGCCGTCGCGCATTGGTCACCTGCTGGATATCTCGCTGCGCGATCTCGAAGGCATTCTTTACTTTGAGTCCTACGTTGTGGTCGATCCGGGCGATGCTCCGGTGAAGGAGCGCGAGGTCATCAAGGACGAAAACCGCTTCCGTGAGCTGGATCAGCAGTATCGACCCAGCGGTTTCAAGGCCATGATGGGCGCCGAGGCCATCAAGGAGCTGCTCAAGCGCGTGAATACCGAGGAGCTTTCGGTCGAGATGCGCGAGAAGATGAAGGCTGAGACCTCGGTTCAGAAAAAGATCAAGTACTCCAAGCGCCTCAAGGTCGTCGAGGCTTTCCGCAAAAGCGGAAACAAGCCGCACTGGATGATTCTGGACGTTCTGCCGGTCATTCCCCCGGAGCTGCGCCCGCTGGTGCCGCTCGATGGCGGACGCTTTGCCACCTCCGATCTGAACGATCTGTATCGGCGCGTCATCAACCGCAACAACCGCTTGAAGAAACTGATGGACCTCCATGCGCCGGAAGTGATCGTGCGCAACGAGAAGCGCATGTTGCAGGAAGCCGTCGACGCTCTGTTTGACAACGGACGCCGTGGCCGTGTGCTGCGCGGAGCCAATAACCGTCCGCTGAAGTCGCTCTCGGATACGCTCAAGGGCAAGCAGGGACGTTTCCGCCAGAATCTGCTCGGCAAGCGCGTCGATTACTCGGGTCGTTCTGTGATCGTCGTCGGCCCTGAGCTGAAGCTGAACCAGTGCGGATTGCCCAAGAAGATGGCGCTCGAATTGTTCAAGCCGTTCATCTATCACCGGCTGGAGCAGACCGGACATTGCACCACCATCAAGCAGGCCAAAGAGATGGTTGAGATGCAGGATACGGTTGTCTGGGACATTCTGGAAGAGGTGATCAAGGATCATCCGATCCTGCTCAACCGCGCCCCAACCCTGCATCGGCTGGGCATCCAGGCTTTTGAGCCGGTGCTGGTCGAGGGCAAGGCGATCAAGATTCACCCGCTGGTCTGCACGGCGTTCAACGCCGACTTCGACGGCGATCAGATGGCTGTGCACATTCCGCTTTCGCCGGAGGCACAGATTGAGGCCAGCGTGCTTATGCTCGCGGCACACAACATCCTCTCGCCGGCCTCTGGTCATCCGATCACCGTGCCAACGCAGGATATGGTGCTGGGTCTCTATTACATGACCAAAGCCAAGCATGGCGCGCGCGGTGAAGGACGCACCTTTGCCACCATCGAAGAGGTTCTGATGGCGCTGGCGCTGGGCGAGGTCGAGACGCTCACCCCGATTCGTCTGCGCTATACCGGCCAGGTGCTCGATATGACCACGGCCTATGACGATCAGGATCTGATGCATACCGACCCCGTCGATTTCAACCGGCAGTTCCTCACCACCACCGTCGGTCGCGCCATTCTCAACGACGCCTTGCCGGAGGGTATGCCTTTTGTCAACGGACTGCTGAAGAAGAAGGGTATCGGACAACTGGTCAGCTATTGCAACCAGAAGTTTGGTCTCGAAGTCACGGTCAAGATGCTGGATCGCATCAAGGAGCTGGGCTTCCAGTATGCGACGCGCTCCGGTCTTTCCGTCGGTCTGGATGACATGGTCATTCCGGACAGCAAGTACACGACGGTTGCCGATGCCGACAAGGCTGTCATCGGAATCCAGCAGCAGTATCTGGACGGCGCCATCACCAACGGCGAGCGCTCCAACAAGGTGATTCAGATCTGGTCGGCGGTCACGGACAAGGTGGCCGACGAGATGTTTGGCAACATGAAGCAGGCCGACAAGGACGGCGCCATGAATCCGATCTACATCATGGCGGATTCCGGCGCTCGTGGTTCCAAGCAGCAGATTCGTCAGTTGAGCGGCATGCGCGGACTGATGGCCAAGCCTTCGGGCGAAGTCATCGAGACGCCTATCACGGCCAACTTCCGCGAAGGTCTGACCGTGCTGGAATACTTCATCTCGACGCACGGCGCGCGTAAGGGTCTGGCGGATACGGCGCTGAAGACAGCCGACTCTGGTTATCTGACGCGGCGTCTGGTCGATGTGGCGCAGGATGTCATTGTCACCGAGCTGGATTGCAAGACCGGCGAGGGCATCTATGTGCAGCCCATCGTCGAGTCTGGCGAAATCATCGAGCCGCTGCGCGACCGCATCATCGGACGTGTATCGCTCGAGCGCATCAAGGATCACGACGGCAGCGTCATCGTCGATGTGAATCAGGAGATCAACGAAGAGATAGCCTCGGCGATTCAGGGCGCTGGCGTTGAAAAGGTGAAGATTCGTTCCGTGCTCACCTGCCAGTCGCGGCGCGGCGTCTGTGCGCTGTGCTACGGGCGCAACCTAGGCACGGGCCGGATGGTCGAGATGGGCGAAACCTGCGGCGTCATCGCAGCGCAGTCGATCGGCGAGCCGGGTACGCAGCTTACCATGCGAACCTTCCACGTCGGCGGCACCGCTTCGCGCGTCTCGGACAAGAGCCGCCTGGATGCCAAGAACAACGGCACCGTGCATTTCATCAACCTGAACACCGTCAAGTCGGAAAAAGACGGAATGCTGGTAGCCATGAACCGCTCCGGGTCGATCGCCATTGTCGATGATCGCGGTCGCGAAAAGGAGCGCTATTCGGTCGTCTATGGCGCGCGCCTGCGCGTGCAGGACAAGCAGAAGGTCACGCTGGGCGAGGCGCTGGCCGAGTGGGATCCTTACACCTACGTCGTGCTCACGGAGATTGGTGGCACGGTGCAGTTCAAGGATCTTCAGGAAGGCATCACGCTCAACGAGGAAGTGGATGAGGTCACCGGGCTTTCGCGCCTGGTCGTCTCCGACTCGACCGACGAAAAGCGTCAGCCGACGATCTGGGTCAACGGCTCCAAGGACAAGAAGCGTTATCTGATGCCAAGCCGCGCTCACCTGATGGTGCTCGATGGCGACACCGTGGGACCGGGCGATATTCTGGCCAAGATTCCGCGCGAATCCACCCGCACCAAGGACATCACCGGCGGTCTGCCGCGCGTCGTCGAGCTGTTTGAGGCGCGTAAACCGCGCGAAACCGCGATCATCTCGGAGATCGACGGCGTCGTTCGCTTCGGTGAAGTCTCCAAAGGCCAGCGCAAGATTCACGTGACTGCTGACAACGGCGAGGAGCGGGATTACTCCGTGCCGCGCGGTGTCCATGTGAACGTGCAGGAAAACGAGCGGCTCTGCGCCGGCGATCCACTCATGGATGGTCCGCTGAATCCGCACGACATTCTGGCTGTCCTTGGCGAGAAGGAACTGCAGCGATATCTGGTGAACGAGATCCAGGAAGTCTATCGCCTGCAGGGTGTAGCTATCTCCGACAAGCACATCGAGGTCATCGTGCGCCAGATGCTGCGCTGGGTGCGTATCGAAGATGTGGGAGATACAAACTTCCTGCTCGAGCAGCAGGTGGATCACTTCCGCTTCCGCGAAGAGAACGAGCGTGTTCTGGCTGAGGGTGGCCGTCCGGCAATCGGCAGTCCGCTGCTGCTCGGTATCACCAAGGCATCGCTCTCGACCGACAGCTTCATCTCCGCAGCCAGCTTCCAGGAGACGACCCGCGTGCTCACCGAGGCTTCCATCAACGGAGCCATCGACGGCCTGCGCGGTCTCAAGGAGAACGTCATCGTCGGACGGCTCATCCCGGCCGGAACCGGTCTGGAGTACTATCGCAGCGTCCAGCTTTCTCCAGAACTCGAAGAGGCAGCCGAGCGCGTCAAGCGCGAAGTGACCGCCGAGATCGAGGCTCAGGAGCGCGAACTGGAGATGATGCGGCAAGAGGGCGAAGCCGAAGAGATGGCCGCCGAGTAGTTCACTCCATCCCAACACAAAGCAAAAGCCCGGCAAACTGCCGGGCTTTTGCTTTGTTCAAAAACATGCAGACGGACCAGCAGAGACGGCCTGCGTCAGGACGGTTCCTCATCCTGGCTCAGCCATGGGGAGGGCGCTTCCGGCGTGCTGGAAGCCGCGGACTCGACAGCTTCGATCACCGTTTCGAGATCGCCCCGATCGCTTTTGCGCTCGTCGCTTTGCCCAGGGGTGACAACGGCCGATTCTTCAGCGTCGACCGCCGTCGGGTTCAGCAGCCGCAACAGCTTGTGCAGCCGATAGCCGGCAACCGAGGCCGTCTCTGTCACGCGCGCAAGGTTTGCCTCCAGTGCAGCCAAAGCCAGTCTGGATTCCTGCACGGATTCCTCTGTGGATTCGGGCGTTCCGGCCAACGCTGCGATGCGCACCAGCTCCGGCAGTGCGAGCCAGCAAAGCATCGCTTCCAGGCCTTCCTGCCGGAGGTATTCGACGCCCTCGTGCGGGTGGACCCCGGTCAGCCAGGCGACGTCGCCATCCTTGAAAAATGGAGGCCAGTAAGCAGGATCATGCAACGGATTGGAGCCGCTCCATCGCAGCAGAATCCGAATCCGAGCAGCCGATTGCCAGGTCTGCTCCGCTTCCATGCCAAGCGAGCGCAGATGCTCGGCCAGCGCCGGGCGCAGATACAGCTCGTCAAAGAACTGTGCCGCGGACTGTGCCGCCAGCCAAGGATGCGACGCACTGTGCGGCAACAGAGAATCAAGCAGCAGCCAGGCCAGCAGCGGCGCCCATGTCAGTTCCAGGGATTGACTGGCGGAGGTGGGTAGCAGCGTGCGGACCGCCGTCGGCCAAGCCACCGAAAAATGCTGCGACAAAGCAGGCAGGCGAGTCGCGGCCAGCAGAGGCAGCCCCAGTTTCGGCTCGGCCATATGCGCAGCTTTCCCGGAGACGATTGCTGCGGGTGGATCGAGGCTCGCGCTTGCTTTGGCGGCATTGCGGGTGCCAGAAACTGTCAGAGAGTCTGAGGCATCCGTCGTCGCCGCCGCAGTCATCGCTTCGGGCAACTCCTGTTCCACCATCCGAGCCAGTTGATTCGCCGAGCGCAGCAGCGAAGTCAACTCTGCGCAACTGGTGGATGGGGGAGCCGAAGCAAGCTGCACCAGCTTGTGGAGTGACTCGCGCGCGAGTGCATTGGCCAGCGCCTCATGCAGTGGGCGCAGGCGCATCCTGCCAAGCGCCTCGTCCAGATCATTGACGCCGCGTCCGGCCAGGGAGTCGCACAGCGCATCCCAGGGAGCATCCTCTGTGGGGAGCAGGATATGCCAGTCCAGCAGCACGGCGCGCTGATAGGCGTGCAGCTCAAGCTGAAGACCATAGGTGTGGAAGTCGGTGGCGCGGCGCAGATGCTTGAGTCCGGTCGCCTGATCGCGCCAGGCCACGATCAGCCCCTGTTCATGCGGCAGGTCCAGCGCGTCGGCCAGCACGCGTTGGCGCATCCGTCCCGATTCCTTGTCCATGTAGGCAGCCGAGATCAACAGGTGGCCGCGCGTCGACCCAAAGCGATTGTTATAAAGCACCAGCGCGCGCTGGTCTCCGGCTCGGTTCGAGTACGCATAAACATTCTCGTCCACTGCGCCGTGATCGGTGACAAAATCGAACAGAACAAAGTGCGTGCTCTCGCTGAAGAGCCAGCGGCGTTCCAGCAGCGGTGCAATCTCGCGCTGGTGCCGCGCAATCAGCTCTGCGCGCGGCTGCTCGCTCATGCGCGCCTGTTTGAACTCCATCCCGTAGCGTTCGGTGTAGCCCTCGATCTGCCCGTGGCCAAACATGGGCAATCCCGGGAGTGTCGCCAGAAGTGTGGCCACGCCAAAACACTTGTCGCCATCGCCAAACTGGTCGATCGCCGTGCGCTCATCGGGATTGCTCATGAAGTTGACATAGCGCTTGAGAATGTCCGGATCAAACTCGATGGTCTTCTTCAGATAGGAACGATATTTGGCGTTCTCTTCATCGCGCAGCATATGCATGAAGGCGCTGTTGTAGACGCGGTGCATGCCGAGCGTGCGGACGAAGTAGCCTTCCAGCAGCCAGAAAGCCTCAGCCAGCAGCAGCGTGCCGGGCACTTCCGCGGCCACGCGATCCACCACCTCGCGCCAGAACTCGGCAGGCATCAGCGCGTCAAACTCCTCCTGTGAGATGGCGCTTTCCGCGCGCGAAGGGATGGAGCCGGTGGTGCCGGGCAGTGGAAACCACAGCCGCTGCACATGACGCTTGGCCAGCACCATCGCCGCATCAAAGCGGATGATCGGAAACATATGCGCCACGTGCAGGATGGTCCGGATCACGTGCTCGCGTACCCAGTGTTTGGAGTAGTCGAGCTGTGCCGTGTCGTTCCACGCAAACGAGGTGCCATCGTTGCCGTGGAAGACAAAGCGCGTCTGGCCGTCGTGGTGATGGCGCAGCCGAAAGACCACGGCGGCGTCGCTCTGGTCGTAGTAGTGGTCCTCGATCTTGATTTCAACGCGGCTGTCCGGTGAGATATCCGGCCCGTTGAAGCTGTAGCCGGGAAACGGGCTGTACGGCAGCGACAGAAACCAATCCGGGTGGTCAATCACCCAGTTTGAGTCGATGCCCATGTGATTCGGCACCATGTCGCTCGCCAGTCGAACGCCAAACCGCGCAGCGCGATCACGCAGGCTGGCATAGGCGCTGCCTCCGCCCAGGTCTTCCGCAATCGAGTAGTCACGCAGCGAATACGCTGAGGCCACGGCGTCGGCCTGCCCACGCAGCCGCTTGATCGTCCGCGAGGCGATGCTGCGCTCCCACAGGCCGATCAGCCACAACGCATTGATGCCGCGCGCGGCCAGCAGTTGCAGCTCTTCGTCGGGAATCTGATCGAGACGATGAATGTGCCGAAGATATTTCTGCGAAAGCTGCTCCAGCCAGACATAGGTGCTCTTGGCCAGCAGCACAACGTTCGGCATCCACGCCTGATCGGCGCTGAAGGCCTCATACTCGTGCAGCGGGGCCTGATAGTCCGCCGAATAGCGGCGCGTGCGTTGACCATCCGGGCCAATCACAAATTCGCGCTGCCAGTCCTCATCAAAACCCACATACTCATCGCCGCGAAATCCATGGTCGCTGCGTCCGGGCGCGCCGTGCTGATGCCGATCCGGTCCCGGCGGGTTGAACTGCATCCAGATCGCGATCTCTTCTTCGCGGACGGTGCTGATGGCCAGCAGAAGCCGTCGCAGCTCCTGGCCGGTGTCGGGTCCAAGCAGCGGCGTCCAGCGCTCGCGAATGAACTCAAGCTGCGCCGTGATCGACTCCGGCGCGGCCAGCATCGGCGCGGCCAGCGCCTGATAGAGCGTGCCGATCTCGGCGTCCAGCGGCGGGCGCGAATTCAGGAACTCCGGCAGCGCGGCGGAAACCGCAGTATAGTCGGTCTCCACGCGCAGCTCCGTGTCGTCGAATATCTCGCGAAACTTCGCAAACGCAGGATTCCGATTGGCCAGCCACAGCAGCATCAGCTCTTCCAGGGCGGCCTCGCGATGCGAGATTCCGTCAGATGTGCCGGCCAGCCACTGGGTTGCCGTCACCAGTCCCTGATAGACCGCGACGCTGGGAAAGCGCTCGACGAAGGTCAGCAGCAGCCGATCCAGATTTTCTGCGCCAATCTGCTCCGAGAACTGGCGCAGCGCGTCGGCGTGCAGTGTTGGATCGATCTCCCGTCGATAGTGGGCGATGAGCGCGTGGCTCAGCTCATCGATAATGCCCATGGCAAAAAGCGCGCCTGCGTGAACCACTCGCTCCGGGTCGCTTTGCGCCTGGCGCAACTGGGTCAGCCGCGTGGCAAATCGACGACACGCCGTCACGTCGGCAAAGATTGCATTGCCCGTAAAGCTGAAAAGCAATCCATCCACCTGGAGCTGGTTGCGCAGCGAACGTGCAATGTGAAATTCCATGAGGACGGCTCCAGTCAGTGACAGTAATGCGCAAAGCTGAGCATCACAGGTTCATGGTATCGGCTGGGGTGGCCGATGCGCACAAATTTAAACAATCTTCATGGCGATCGGATCCCAATGGACGATCGAGTCGCGCTCATAGCTCAGATTGCTCAGCAGCGCTGCGCCCGCTGCGCGAAAGCCAAAGACGGCGTCTTCCACGACGGGCGTGCGTGTGCGGACGGCGTGGAAGAAGTTCGCGAAGTGGTCATAGCTGTCGTTGTACCCATTCGGAGCCGCGTAGCGATCGAGCGCCACCGGCGGTGGGCCGACAGGGTGCTGCGCCGGATGGCGCATCGCGTACTGCTTGCGCATCGTGCGCTGCATGGCCTCCGTAAAAGTGCCCACGGTCAGTCCTGGCGCGGTCTCTCGCGGTGTGCGGCTCACGGTCACCGCGTTACCTGCGATCTCCAGAATGCCCTCCGATCCGGTGAAGGTCAGCCCCTCGTTTTCCTGTCCGCCGTCCACAAAGTTCACGCGCAGATTCAGGTTGAATCCTTCCGGATAGTCAAACAGCGCCAGCATTACATCTGGAACGTTCCGACCATCCTTCCAGAAGCGCAAACCGCCAGTGGCCATGGCTCGCGTTGGTCCTTTGCTGCCGGTAATGAAGTGCGTCCCGCTGAAAAGGTGGACAAAGAGATCGCCTGCCACCCCGGAGCCGTAAGCTTTCCACTTGCGCCACTGGAAAAACTGCTCGGCGCTGAAGGGAATCTGCGGCGCTGTGCCCAGGAAGCGCGTCCAGTCGCAGGTTTCAGTCGAAGCGTCCAGCGGGATGGTGTAATCCCATGCGCCAATGGCGGAGTTGCGATCCCAGTGCGCAGTCACCATGTTGAGTTGGCCAATCGCCCCCGCAGCCAGCAGATCACGAGCCTTGGCGTAAAGCATCGAGCTGACGCGCTGCGAACCAATTTGTAAAATGCGCCCCGTCGAGCGCGCCGCTTCGATCATCTCCGGCCCGTCGGAGTAGAGGTGGATCATCGGCTTCTCACAGTACACATCCTTGCCCGCGCGCATGGCGTCCACGGCGGCCTGCTTGTGCCAGTGGTCGGGCGTGGCCACCAGCACGGCGTCCACGTCGCTGCGAGCCAGAATCTCGCGATAATCGCGCGTCGTGAACAGCGCGTTGCCCCAGCGCTCGCGGCAGTGGTCGAGCCGGCCCTGATAGCAGTCTGCGACAGCCACCAGCTCAACGCCCGGCACCTGCAACGCAACGCTTGTGTCGTACTGCCCCTGACCGCCCGCGCCTACCAGAGCCAGACGAATCCGGTCATTGGCTGAGGTGGTTGCAGATTCAGACTGGGGCTGAGCTACCAGCGCGTGGAGACGCGGACCGGCAAGACTTGCTGCGGTCAAAACTCCGGCGGTGCGAAGAAAACTCCGTCGGTCCTGAAGGAGCGGTTCAACCGCAGTTGGCGTGGCGGCGGTTGTTCGTTGCGCGTCCACCGATACCCCGGATGGCGTGGACGGAATCTGCTTGGACATGAGGAATCTCCTGATACATCTGGAAAGAGAACGATAAAAGCAATGCCCTCCGCTCGGCAAGCTGAATAGAAAAGCAGCTTCGGCTGAGGCAAGGATTGGACTCCAGCATCTGGATATTTTCCATTCTTTCGCTTGTTCTATTGATGTTCCCCGCCCGCAGGTCGATAGGAAACGTGTAGCTCGGCTCACACTGAATTTCCATGAGGCTTGACCCATGAAAACGCGTTCGCTCGGATTCCGTTTCTTGTGGATGACAGGTGCCGCCATGAGTGCGGTAGGCCTGCTTTTCGGAGCCATCGGGTGGATGGTTACCAAGGAACACGACCTGAACGTTGCCCAGCAGCAGATCTCCGCGGACCAGCAGTCGCTGATTCGCGGACTTGACAATATTGACTCGATGACCACCGATGCCGTGCATACAGGCATGCACGTGCTGATCGATCAGGGGCTTCGCACCGGCACTCCGCAGATCTCCGGTACAACCGTTGTGGCCGGTCGCACCGTGCCCGATCTGCGCCTGGGATCAGCTTCGCAGAACATGAACTTTCAGCTTGTCGATTCCGTGCGACGACTTGCGGGCGGAACCGCGACTCTGTTTGTGCGCACCGGCTCAGATTATCTCCGCGTTTCCACCAACGTCACCAAGCCGGATGGAACACGTGCTGTCGGTACAGTCCTCGCACACGATAGCAAGGCGTATGCCGCTATCCAGCAGGGTAAGGGTTTTACGGGAGTGGTCGATATCCTCAACTTTCCGTATCTCACAGATTACGAGCCGATGAAGGACGCCAGCGGTACTGTAATCGGCATCTGGTACGTCGGCTATCGTCTGGACAGCCTGACGTCGCTTGACGAAAGCATTCGCTCGGCTCGCATCCTCGATCACGGATTTCTTGCCCTGTTGAAGCCGGATGGAACAGTCATATTTCATGGCGGAAACTTGTCCGATGGTCAGATATATGATGTTCTGCGAGGCAGGATTCGCGGCTGGGTCATGGAATCGAAAGTCTATCCGCGCTGGGGATATACGCTCTTGGCCGCATATCCCATGGCCGACATCTGGCAGGATGTGGCCAGCATCACCATCAAGCTACTACTTGTCGTCGCATTTTTGCTCGCTCTGTCGCTCACGGTGCAGTTCTCGCTGCTCAAGCATGTGGTCGTTGCTCCGCTTCTGGATATTGCAGAAAAGCTCAGAGACGCCAATCTGAATACGCTGCTCGAAGAGGATCGCCAGGACGAGATTGGACTGCTCGCGCAAGGATTCAACGCGTTTGTGCTGAAGTTGCGTCAACTGCTTTTTGAAGTGCGCGGCAGCTCAGCGGCAACCAACGAGAAGTCAAACGAAATTCGCAGCATTGCCGTGGCCAGCGGCACGTCCATTCTGGAGCAGCAGAAGCGCATGGATGACTCCGTTTCGGTCATCGTATCTTCGGCTTCAAGTATCGAAGGCATCTCCCGGCACACCGGCGAGGCAGCAGAACTGGCTCGCTCGGCGGCTCAGGCAGCCCACGAAGGCGGCAAGAAGGTTGCCGCCGTGGTGAGCGAAATGGAATCCATCGCCTCCGATACAAAGATCAGCGAGCAGCGGGTGCAGGCACTTCACGCGCAGGCAGCGCAGATTCACTCCATCGTCGATGCCATTCGAGACATCGCCAAAAGCACCAATCTGCTGGCGCTCAATGCCTCCATCGAAGCTGCGCATGCCGGTGAGCAAGGACGTGGATTCGCCATCGTCGCCGGTGAAGTGCGTCGCCTGGCCGAGCGCACCACCCAGGCAACCCAGCAAGTGGCCGAGATTGTGCAGGGAATCAGCACGGAAGCCGAAGGAACGCTCAGCGGCATTGAAAGTGTTCGCCAACGCGCAAGTCACGGCGTTGAGGCGGCCGCGCAAGCCGGGGATGCTCTGGAGAAGATTGTTCATCTGGCGACTGAGGTCAATCGCCGCGTCGATACCATCGATCACGCCGCTCACAGTGAAGCGCAGGAGTTCCTCCGTCTCCGGGATGGCATGCAGCCAGCGGATCAAGCAAGGTCGTCGATGCCAGCCACCAAATGCTCACCACCGCCAGCCAGCTCAATTCTTTGGTGCAGCGCTTCCAGCTTCAGGAGCAGAACTGAGCGCAGCCACCGGTCATTTGGGAGCCTCTATCGCCCCGTTCCTTTGCGCATCGCCTCCACCATCCGTCGCAACTCCAGCAGTTCACGCGTGAGCACAGCCACTTCCGCTTCCAGTTGCACCACGCGCTCGCTCAGATCCACAGGCTCAGCTACAGCTTCCACCGCTGAGGGCGCGTCCTCGACCGCTGGCCGCTGAAAGTCAAAGCTCTCTTCGCGCGCCGCGATCACCGGCGGCGGCGCAAACCAGCTTGCATCATCCGGTGCCAGCGGCAAGGTCTCCGGCTCGTCCGGGTCGGAGGCAAACAGATGCGTATAGCGCGATTCCTTGGTGCCGGGCTGGCGTGGCAAAATGCGCGCCAGCGTTGGCTCATGCATCATCAGCCGCTGCAGCACGGCAAGCACGTCGGCGACCTCTTCAAACGGAAAAATCCTCTCCGTGCGTCCGCGCAGCTCGCCTGGAGTCTGCGCCCCGCGCAGAAGCAGCACGCACAGCACAGCGGCTTCGGCGCGCGTCAGGTTCAGCGCCTCCTGGATCGTGTGCTCATATTTTGCCACGCGGCCCGAGTCGCGCGACTGCTGCGCCAGACGCGACCTGGACAGCTCATGCAGCGCCGCTCGCACGGCGTCTTCATCGAGCGTCATCACCGGCTCGCGATTGTTTTTCTGGTTACAGGCATTCACCAGCGCGTTCAGTGAAAGAGGATAGTATTCCGGCGTGGTGGCTTCTTTTTCCATCAGCGCGCCCAGCACGCGCACAGCAGCAGGAGTGAGTGACTGGAGGGTCATTTGCTCATTGTGTCAGATTGCGCTGGCTGTCGGGGAGCCTTGCCTGTTCAAGCCGCCGTTCAACACGCGCACCAGCGCCTCAAAGCACTCGGCATCCAGTTTGTGCGGCACATCCTGACGCATGATTTCAATCACGCGCGACGTCTCCAGCGCTTCACGATAGGGGCGCGTCTCCGAGAGCGCGCCATAGATATCCGCCACAGTCAGAATGCGCGAGTCCTGCGAAAGCTGCGCTGCCACAAGTCCATCCGGATAGCCGCTGCCGTCCAGCTTTTCATGGTGCTGCCCGGCAATCCGTGCAATGTCCTCAAAGCGCTCAATCCTTCGCAAAATCTCTTCCGAGAGCCGGGAATGCCCTTTGATGACCGCAAATTCCTCTGTCGTCAGTCGCCCCGGTTTGTCCAGAATCGTGTTGGAGATGCTCAGCTTGCCCAGATCATGTAACAGCGCCGCGCGATAGATGCGCTGCACGCGTGTCGGCGTCAGCCCCAGTTCGCGAGCAATCGCCACTGCGGCGTCCGTTACGCCGATTGAGTGAGCAAAGGTGAACGAGGACTTCGCATCCACCACCTCGGCAAACGCATGACAGATCGAGTCGATATCCGAGTCCGCAAGCTCACCTTCCGATTCCGGCTCGCGATCCTGCACGGCCTGGTGCAGATCGTCGATTCTCCCGATGCGAGCCAGTTCCCCGCTTTGGTACAGCAGGTTGGCAATGCGCACCAGCTCAGGATCGAACCAGCGACGGCTTCGCGCATTCATCTCGCGTATGGCTTCTTCAAGGCCCATCCCCGGCCCAGTCTCCGAGGCAAATACATCCAGATGCTGCGCCACGGCGAGAATCCGCGCTCCCATCGGAATCGCTTCCCCGCGCAGACGATCCGGATACCCGCTCCCGTCCCAGTGCTCGTCCAGATAGTGAATGGCATCCGCTGTCACAGCCGAAAGGCCGATTCGGTGCGCAATGGAAGCTCCCCGGTCACAGCGCATCTCAATCATCGCGCGATTGTTGGTGTGCTGGTCCATCGCCAGCCGCACGATGCGCGCCATCCGATCCATCGCCGAGCCATTCGGCAAGGCCCGCCGCCACAGCGCCACCAAAGCCGCCACCGATGGCCGCGTCCAGTCCAGAAACTTCACATCGCGCTTCATCAGCCGGTCGTCCCCGCCAATCAGCAAGCACATCCGTTGAGAGTTGCTGCTGCATCCCACATCCTTCAGCAGCGCTGCATAATAAAGCTCCGATTGCTCGGAGGCGGTCAGGCCAAGCTCGTCCGCCATGCGCAATGCGTAAAGACACACGCGCTCCGCATGTCCGGCAACCGCGCCTTCGGTCAGATCCAGCGCATAGGAGAGTGCAGAAAGGATCTGGCGACGAGGAACTCCCGAACGAGACACAGGTTGACCGGAGCCGGGAAACGAAAGCACGGGAGACATGCAGCACCTCAACAGTAGAACGAAACAGAACCTACATCTGATATATCGGCTGAGCACGGCAAAACAAACAGACAACCGTCCCATGAAAAACTCTGCCCCGTTTGTTGACCCGGAGAATATGCCGTCACCATTGCGCACAAGAGGAAGAGTCTGTTGCTTCCATGACGAAAACCCACAGATATAGCCTATCCCACGCTCCACTCAGACAGGGCTGAAGCCTCCCGCCGAAAGGACAACGACATTCAGGAAACGCGTACGATCTTTTGCGTCTTCACTGCATGATCCTTCGGAAGCAGAGTGTATAACTACCGGAATTATTTGAATCGATGAATCAGTACGCGAGAAAGTTATCGATAAAAAATAAAAAACAGCTATCTCTGAAAAAATCTGTTGACATTCAAAAAAAATCTGTACTAGGATTCAACCGCTCTACTAAACCGAATTAGTACGGGCTAAAACTCGTGCCGCAATGACTCCCCCTGTAGCTCCTTAAGGGAATCTCTGCGCCATTTTCAGGAGAAAGCATGTTACGACCTACGATGATGGCAAAGATACTCTATCGGTCTGTGCGCGGCAGTTTGGCCGCGGCGCTGGTAGTTGCCGGAATGATGGCGCTGATGTCCGCGCAGACCTTGCGCGCGCAGACGGTGGCCACCTACAACTTTGATGACGGAACGGCGGATGGGTGGGTTTCATTCAATGGAGCGTCTACTCCAACCGCGACCACGGCGGCGGCCTACACAGGCCAGTACAGTCTGATGACCACAACAGGCGCATCCGGCCAGGGCGGTCCGTCGATCTCTCTTTCGGGAGTGTTGCAGGCAGGGGCGCAGTACACGATCACCGGCTACGTGGAGCTGGCGTCAGGCTCGACGGCATCGAATGCCAACTTCACAATCCGGCGTTCGGATCCCGGTTGCTCCGGTGGCATCTGCTACGACACGGTCGGCGCATATGAGACTGGAGTGACCTCCGGAAGCTGGGTGCAGATCGGCGGCTCCTACACCGTGAGCGCGACGGAAACCGGACTGACGCTCTATGCGCAGTTGGTGGGCGCGAAGACCGCTGAGACCATCTATCTCGACGATGTGGTCATCACGGAGACGGCGCCGCCGCCGGGTGGAACTCCAGTGGCCAGCTACAACTTCAGCGATGGAGGCGTCGATGGCTGGGTGCCGTTTGGTTCGGCGTCGTTGAGCAACGCGATGCCGACGCTGCCCGATCCGAACGGGGATACCCATGCGCTGCTGACGAGCAATCGTACCGCGACCTACATGGGTCCGAGCCTGAACCTGCTGAATGTGAGCGGAGTGGTCGCGGGAGCAACCTATCAGGTGACGGCATACGTTCTGCTGGCCGCCCCGGATGCAACCAATCCAACAGTGACCATCTCCACCAAGACCATCAACTGCTCAAGTGCATCGGGCATTTTTGGAACGGCTGCGACTTCGACACCGCTATCGAGCGCGGTCTGGACGAAGGTGCAGGGGACATTCAGCTTCAGCGATCAGCCGGGAGCGCCCTCGAGTCTGGTGCTCTTCGTCCAGTCCAGCAGCGCGACTGATTCGTTCTACATCAGCGGAGTGTCGATCTCGCAACTGGCGCCGCCGCCGGTGAGCGTCAGCCAGCAGGACAACTCTGGCATCACCAGCACGTTTGAAGATGGCGGACTCGACGGGTGGAGTTCGCGCACGGGCCAATCGACCGTGCAGAACAGCACGGCAGCGGCTCACAGCGGCACGCACAGCCTGCTGACGACGGGACGCGTGGCGAACTACGACGGACCGCAGATCAGCGTCAGCGACAAGATGTATGTCGGGTCGGTCTACAACCTCAGCGTCTGGGTACGAATGGCGCAGACCGACGGCTCCAGCCATGTGATCAACATGAGCCTGCAAACGACGCTGAGCGGACAGACAAGCTACCCAAGCATCACGGCGTATCCGGGAGTTACGGTTCCAGCCGACGGGCAGTGGCACCAGATCAACGTGATGGGCTACACGATGTCGTCCGCCTATGACCCGGGCGCGGCATATCTTTATCTGCAAACCGTGCCCCCGTCTGGCAGCGATCTCAGCTCGTTCTACATCGATGATTTTCAGTTGACCTATGTCGCGCCACCGTCAATCCAGACCGATATTCCATCCATCTACAAGACCTATGCGAACGACTTCACGATGGGCGCGGAGATCGACATGTCGGACCTCATCGGTCCACATGAGCAACTGCTGACGATGCACTTCAAGAGCATCACTTCCGGCAATGACATGAAGTGGGGTTCGGTGGAGACGTCGCTCGGCAACTTCGACTACACCAATGCCGACGCTGAGGTGGGACTGGCCGTCTGCCACGACATGAAGGTGCGCGGTCAGAATCTGGTGTGGTCGACGGGAGCGCAGACACCAACCTATGCCTTTGGCGACGGCACCAGCTCTCCAGCCAATCAGGCGCTCGTCCAATCCAACATCGAAGAGCATATCCAAAATGAGGTGCAGCACTTTGGCACACAGGTCTATGCCTGGGATGTGGTGAACGAGCCAATTGATCCCTCGCAGCCAGACTGTCTCCAGCACGGTCCTTTCTACAACGTGCTTGGGCCAAAGTATCTGGATATCGCCTTTCATGCGGCGCGCAAGTACGCACCGGCAGGCACGAAGCTTTTCCTGAACGAGTACAGTACCTCGGAGCCGGCCAAGCTTGCCTGTCTGGTCAAGGTCGTCGATAGATTGCGCGATCGGGGCGTGCCCATTGACGGAATCGGCCATGAGACACACAACGCCATCAACTATCCGTCGACCCAGGCGATGGTGCATGCCATTCGCACCGTTGCCGAACACTTCCCGGGAATCGACCAGCAGGTGACGGAGATGGATGTCAGCGTCTACAACGCGGGCGACACCAAATCCAACTATGGCAACAACATTCCGCCTTCCGTGCTGGCTGAGCAGGGATGGCTGTACAAGCAGAACTTCGATGCCTTCCGGCGGCTTCGCGGCATTCTGAGCGCGGTCACCTTCTGGGGCATGGCTGATGACGATACGTGGCTGGACAGCTTCCCGGTGACACGGACGGATTATCCGCTTCCGTTCGATATGCACCTGCAGGCAAAGCCGGCCTACTGGGGCATCGTCGATCCTACACAACTGCCCGGCTATGGCCTGCGGTTCGCCATCACCGGACGCAGCGGCGAACGCAACGCGCGGGTGTGGACGGTGACGGCGACCAATGGCAGCGCCGGCCCCGCCTACACCACGCAGATTGAAAGCTTCATGCTGCGCCAGATTCGCGGTCGCCGCTGCTCGCCGGTCGTCACGCCTCCGGGTGGCAGCTATCCTGTGCAGCTCGGCGATATTCCCGCCAGCGGCACGGCAACTGCGGCCTTCACTATCAACTTCAGCGGATGCGCTCCGGAAGCACGGTTTGAAGCAATTGCGCCATGGAGTTCAGCCGTCTATCACACCGGCGTTTTGTTCTATCGGCCGGACGATAAGGATCACCACGATGGATTCTTCGATGGACAGCGTGATGACGATCCGCAGGATGGCCATCAACCGGATGGAGGCTCGGACGACAACCAGCGCCGATGAAGAAGGTGGCAGCCCGTTCGGGCGCAGCAACAGCGCGCCCGAACGGAAAGCCTCGCAGGCAGGACTGGGCGTGTTTCATAAATGAGCTAAAGTCGGAAACCACCCGGAATCATGCACGCCATCAAAACGGGGCTGGCGAGCCGCGACGAAGTCACCGCGGTATATATGAAACACGCTTTAGTGTCTGATCACGCGCTTTGCAGGGCGTCACACCGCCCCGATCTCAGCCATGGTCGGATTATCAGGAATTTCAGCTAGAAACGCAGTATGGATGCGAATGAGGATGCATCTAGTATTGCCTTAGTCAACCACACGACAAGCGTGAGTCGCTGATGCGCAAATATGTTGTCAATTGTGAACGTTTGGCGTGGAAAACTGGCGGAGAGGGTGAGATTCCCATCTCGTCATTGATAATAAGGTAGATATATATGTTGTCGGCCTATTGTCGGGATTTTGGGGGCTATAATGGGGTCGAGATATTGGAGACTTCAAGATGCCCAAGGCCACGCTTATGGTTCGCTTCAAGCGGCTGTCCGATACAGCCTGGATACGGAAGCCGGCCGTGTACGGCTCGACCGGGCGTGTGAAGTCTGGATTTGCGCTGTTCAAAGATATCAAGACAGGCGAATCTCGGGTCGAGTCTATCGGAGAGAACTACTCGTTCGAAATTCGTGTAGAAGATGGTCGCACAAAGTATGAATCTGCCGGCAAAAACGCTGCCGCTGCTGAAGCAAAACGCCTGCAGATCGAAGCCAGATTCAAGGCTCGCGCGATCTCCGAAGCAGCCGGTCTTGTCGTCGTCGATCCATCGTCGAGGGAGAAGAAACGGTTGCGTCTGGACGACACTTTCGACGATTACATTGAAGACGCGGTCAAACGAGGCGCGCTGGAAGCCAGGGATCAGGCTATCCTCGTCAGGCAGGAGTTCCTGCGCCTTGTTCCCGTCACCTTTGCCGACGAGGTGACGCGCGAGCGCATACTTGCCTACGATGCGGCGCTGCGTGCGCATGGTCGCTCCAACCGCACCATCGCCAACAAACGACAGCGGCTGCAGTCGATGTTGCGCTGGAGCGGTGTCGATCCGAAAATATTTCCTCCGAGGCCGAAGTACGAGAAGAAGCTGCCAACGATCTACACGCCGGAACAGCTTGCCGGATTGTTTCGCGTGGCCACACCGTATGAGTCTATGGTTTGTGACATGGCGATGAAACTGGGACTGCGGGATCAGGAGATACAGAACGCTGAATTCACGGACATCAGCTGGCATGAATCCGTCTTCCGCATCCGCAGCAAACAAAAATTCAACTTCACGGTGAAGGACTACGAGCAGAGGGATGTTCCCATTCCGCTCGATTTTCTCAAGAAGCTGAAAGCCTGGAGGGATACCCAGCCGGACCAGAATCTGATTGTCCCCACGGCGAAAGGCAAGCCCAACAAGAAGCTGCTGGTGATGGTCAAGCGCATGGCGCGGCGCGCTGGAATCGAATGCGGCTGGTGTGAGAACTGCATCCGTGGCGCAAAGGGTGAGTTGGGATGTGGGGAGTTCGAGTTGCACAAATTCCGCCGTACCTGCATCACAACCTGGCTCAGAAACCGCATTGACCCGCGCACGGTGATGGAGTACGCAGGACACTCGGATCTCGAGACGACCTTGCGCTATCTGAGGCCTGCTGCTGCGCAGGAACGCATTGCCGAAGTGAGCGAGATCAAGTGGTATTAGCTGGACGGCAACACTGAATCTCTGACGTTTCAGAATCGGAGGACGAGACCGGAGCCGAGCTGCATCTGGTTTCGCACGCTGGAAGCAGCGATCCAGAACTGGTATCCGCCGCGTCCTGCCATCCGTGTGCTCCGAAAGGTGTCCTGAGCTGTTGGAATACGACCTCAGAATCAGGATTTGCTTCGATCAAAATGTCGGCAATCCCAGGGCTGGACGGAATCGGAAATTCGCTGCTAGAGTTGGTCTGCCCGCACGATTGGCAGGAAGGTACTCGTATGCGCTCCCACTTCCCCTTCGCTGGCAAGCCAGGCAATTTCTCTCTCCCCGTTCCCCGCCCGCTCCTTGCGTTGCTCGCCGTCTTCTGTGTAGCCGTCGTACTGTCCGGCTGTGGCGGCTCTTCCAGCCAGACGGTCCAGCCAGGCGCGACCACGGTGGTGGTGATGGCATCCAGCACGGCCAACGATGCACTGGTGGCGCTTCCGCTGACGTTGCAAAGTCTGACGCTGAAGAGTCAGAGTGGAAACACCGTCACCGTCTTCTCCACGCCGATCGGTGCCGAGTATATCCACCTGAACGGAAATCCCCAGCCGCTGGTGACGACCAGCATTCCGCAGGATACCTACGTTTCGGCCTTTGCCGTATTCGGCGGTGCTTCGCCGACGTGCGTTGGGCTGCATCTGGTGAACTCGGCGTTGATTTCGGGATCGACGCCGGTTGTGACGGTGAACCTGCCGCAGCCGATTCAGGTGACGGGAACGGCCATGGCCATCGATCTGGATCTCGATGTCTCGCAGTCGTTCCAGTTTGCCGGCGGCTGCACCCTTGGAGTCTCGGCGCCTCTGAATCCCACCTTTACGCTGACGACGATGGACATTGCCGCGCAGCCGACGAACAGCACCAACGGGCGGTCTGTCGGAATGGATGGGGTCATCACCGCGGTGAATGCCGCGAACGGGACGTTTACAGCCAACGGACTGGGGCAACCGGCGGGTCCGGGGGCCGTCTGGCAGGCATCCATCAATGGCAGCACAGTCTTTTCTGGCGTGAACAATCTCTCCGGGCTGAGCGCCGGTCTGCCTGTGGATATGGATATCTCCTTGCAGCCCGATGGCAGTTTGCTGGCTACGCGCGTTGCGGTGATCGATACCAATACGGCCAACGTGGACATCCTGAACGGCGAGGTTCTGTATCAGGGCGATCGTCCGTCAAGCCTGCTTGCGCTTTCCAATCTGGCTGCCGGAGCGGTATCGGAAAACTTCGCATCCGTCGGATATGCTCAGGCAGCCTCGCAGATCTCAAGCCAGTTTCCGAATGTGAAAAACCTGCCCTTCCCTGCGGTCTTTCAGGCGGCAAGCGCCACTCTGGGGCAGAATCTTCTGGTAGCGGCCAACATCTCGTCCGCTGCCGAGTTTTCCACGAACTCATTCCCGGCCACCACGGTGGAGCTGGTGCCGCAGACGATCAATGGAACGGTGACGGCCGTCTCCGCCAGCGGCGGATTTACGGTCTACACGGTCACGCTTGCGCCCTACGATCTGTTTCCCATTCTGGCCGCGGCGAATGCCGGGCAGTCGGGGGTGCCGACCGCTCCCAACACTGTCCAGGTCTATGCCGACAGCAGCACTGCGGTTCTGACGCCGGTGAGCACCGGATCGGTCTTCCGCTTCTATGGACTGGTCTTCAATGACAACGGGACGCTGCGCATGGATTGCGCACAGATCGCAGCCGGTGTGGCCGAGTAGATGGCTCCGGCGCGTCCGCCTTGTTGCAGCAGTGTATCGTCGTCGCTTGTGCTTCAGTAGGCTGCATTAGAATTATGAAGATAATATATTATCTATTTAGTGTAAAATAATGTATAAGCAATAAAATAATGGCTGTATATTTCAATACCGTGCGGGAGGTTGAAGCCGAGCTTGCGG
>JAJZEA010000102.1 GCA_021851335.1 Acidobacteriota bacterium
GCA
The DNA here is from genome assembly GCA_021851335.1 of Acidobacteriota bacterium. Classification (GTDB taxonomy): domain Bacteria; phylum Acidobacteriota; class Terriglobia; order Terriglobales; family Acidobacteriaceae; genus Acidicapsa. The sequence goes on from JAJZEA010000102.1 coordinate 4, forward strand.
CCGCCAGAAAAACCGCATCTCCGCTCGCCGCGCCCTCGCGCACGCGATGCCACTCCGCCAGCCACGCAGTCAGATGTGCACGTCGATCGGCGCGGCTCAGCGACTCATCGTCCGACAGATCGTCGGCCCGCCGCATGAATGCATAGATCGCGCACATCGCGTCTCTGCGCTCGACAGGCAGCGCCACAAACGAGTAGTAAAAATTCTTCGCCTCGCGCCGCGCAATCTGCCGACACACCGCGTATGCCTCGCGCACCGTCGCAGCATCCACCTGCGACCCGGATCTCTGCGCAGCTTTCTCCTGATCCGCAATCATGCCGCTCGGCCTCGTAGTCGCAGCGCAGGCAAAAACTTTCCCGTCACCGCGCGCATCGCCAGCGCCAGCTTCGTCCGTTTGGAGATCGCTGGACGCGCGCTCAGCACGTCATACTGCCGCCGCTCAATCGCCCGCAAAATCTCCATCCCGCCGCGGCTGAACAGGTCCAGATCCACCGCCAGCTCACGATCCACCTGATCGATCAGCGGCAATCCCTGCTCGAACATCGTCCGCGCATACGCCGTCATCTCCCGCAGCAGTGCGCGAAACTCATCCGTCGCCACTCCGTCAGCAATCGTCTGCTCCGTCACGCCAAACCGCTCCATCGCATCCAGCGGCAAATAGATGCGTCCTCGCTGCACATAATCCGACCGCACATCCTGCCAGAAGTTGGCAAGCTGCAACGCCGAGCAGGTGAAATCCGAAAGCCGGAAGCGCTCCGCATCGCGATAGCCGCACACATACAACACCAGATGTCCCACCGGATTCGCAGAATTGCGGCAATATCCCAGCACATCCTCCATCGTCCTGTAGCGCGTCACCGTCTGGTCCTGCCGAAAGGCCGTCAGCAAATCCGCAAACGGCGTCATCGGAATCTCGCAGGCGCGAATCGTCTCCTTCAACGCCACAAAAACCGGATGCCGCGCTTCGCCGCGATAACATGCCTCCAACTCCAGCCGCCAGAAATCCAGCAACGCCAGCGCCTGCCCCGTTCCACCCACCTCATCGCCCAGGTCGTCCGAGACGCGACAGTAGGCGTAGATCGCATGAAAGTGCGGCCTCATCTTCTCAGGAAGAAACCATGACGCCACGTGAAAATTTTCGTAATGCGTCTCCGCCAGTCGGCGACACCATGCACGCGCTTGCTCCAGCGTCGGCGTCGTCTCCGGCATGCGATAGCTCTCTGGCAGCGCCGCCCATCCGGCTCGCAGCAGCGCCGCGCGCTCTTCCCTCGCCTGCATCGTTTCCGCTGCGCTCATGCCTTTATCCTATCCTCCGCCTGCCCGGGCACAATCAACGTTTTGATCTCACCGCGCTGCGCGCCCCACGCGCGAAAAACTTCCGGCAAATCCTCGAGCGCCGCGCGGCCCGTCAGCAGCATATTTGCATTGAATTTGCCGCTCTCCAGCAGATCAAACGCGCGCCGACAAATCTCCGGCGTGTGATGAAACGTCGCCTTGAGCGTCATGTCCCCATAGTGCAGCCGATTCGTATCCAGACTCACCTTTGTGCCCGCTGCCGGTCCGCCAAAGAAGTTCACCACGCCGCCATTCCGGGTCATCGCCACCGCCTGCTCCCAGGTCTCTGGTAATGCCACCGCTTCAATCGCCACATCCACGCCACGCCCATCCGTCGTCCGCTCGCGCACCGCTTGCACCACGTCGATCTCCGCGCTCGTCTCCACCACATCGGTCGCGCCCAGCGCACGCGCCAGTCGCGCCTGTTCCTCATGCTTCACCACGGCGATCAGCCTGCACTCGCTCAGCGCTGCCAGGTGCATCATCATCAGCCCCAGCGGTCCAGCGCCAATCACCGCAACCGTCTCACCAGCCCGCGCGCCAGTGTCTTCCCACCCATGCAGCGCGCAGGCCAGCGGCTCGGTCATCGCTGCATGGGAAGCCATCATTCCCGCAGGAATCCGGATCATATTCTTTGCCACAATCCGCGCAGGAATCCGCATAAACTCCGCATACGCGCCGTTGTTGAACAAAAGGTCTTCGCACAGATTTTCCTGCTCGCTCTCACAGAAAAAACACGCTCCGCACGGCGCTGAATTCAGCGCAACCACCCGCTCGCCCGGCGCAAATCCGGTCACGCCCGCGCCCATCTCCACAATCGTTCCCGCCACCTCGTGGCCAAACAGCGCCGGTGGCTGGATCATCTTCGCGTGATATCCCCGCCGATAGACCTTGCGATCCGTTCCGCACGTCAACGCCGCATCCACACACACCACCACCTCGCCCGGCGCGGCGCGCGGCACCGCGACCTGCTCGATGCGCACGTCTTCTCTGCCATAGAGCACTGCCGCCGTCATTCGCTCCGGCAAACTCATCGCGCCTCCGGCTCAATCATGATCTTCATCGACTGCGCGCTTGGCTGCGACGCCACGCCGATCGCCTCCACCGCCTGCTCCAGAGGAAACCGGTGCGAGACCAGCTTCGTCAGATCGAATCCATTGCGATACCCATCGAAGACCAGCGCCGATCCTTCGTCCTGAATATCCACCGCAGCCGAATACGATCCGATCATCGCTTTCTCATCCATGCACACCGCTCCCGGATCGAAGCTCGCTTCCCCATGCTGCGTCTGCGCAAACAGCAGCACCTTGCCGCCGGGCCGCACCGCCGCCATCGCCGTGGCAATCAACGCATTCCCGCCCACCGCCAGCAACACCGCGTCCGCGCCACGGCCTTCGGTCGCCGCCTTCACGCGCTCCGCCACATCCTCCTTACCCGCATGGATCGCATGATGCAAGCCAAACTCAGCGGCAATCGCATGACGCTCCGGATAAAGGTCCGAAGTGAAAACCGTCGCTCCCGTGCGCCGCGCCAACGAGGCCAGCAGGATGCCAATCGGTCCCTGGCCCATCACCAGAGTCGTATCGTCGGCTTCAAGATTCAGCATCTTCACGCCCTTCAGACACGTATTCACAGGCTCCACAAACGCCGCCTGCTCCAGCGGAACACCATCCGGCACGCGCACCACACCGCCATCGCGCACAATCCAGTCCATCACGCGCACATACTCGGCAAACCCGCCACCCGCCGGTTCAAATCCCGCCGTCACTCCCACGCGCTTATACGTCGCGCACTGCGCAAAGGTCTTCTTCCGGCAATAAAAACACGTCCGGCACGGAATATGATGAAAGACCATCACGCGCTCGCCCACGCGAAACTTCGTCACGCCTTCGCCCACCGCTGCAATCGTTCCCGCCGTCTCATGACCAAAGATGCGTGGCGCCGAGTGCGACCCGGTGTGAATCTTCTTGAGGTCCGTGCCGCAGATGCCGCACGACGCCACGCGAATCAGCACTTCGCCCGCGCCAATCCGTGGCACCGGCACCGTCTCCACGCGCACATCGTTCACCCCGCGATAGACCGCCGCGCGCATCGTCGCCGACAGGCTCTTCGTTGCATTCCTTTGCTCTTCCGCCATCTCAGCCTTCATACTCGTCCATCCATTGCATCAGTGCAGCGCGCAGGTTCTCCGCAGCCAGTTTACTGCCGCGAGCCATCTCCATCACAGGTCGCCACAACGCAGGCCGCAGCGCCACATGCAGGCCAAACGCAGCCTCACGCATCCGCCCATCCTGCGTCACAAAACCGCTCATCTCCGGCATCTCGAAATCCGCCCCATCTGAGATCGC
>JAJZEA010000103.1 GCA_021851335.1 Acidobacteriota bacterium
TCTAGTTTTCCCTCCAGGTGAGTGATGGCTTGTCCGGCTCGGCGCGCCGATTTGAACGCGAGTCGGAGAGTGCCTGAGCATAGCTTGCATGAGGGGTACCGCGACAACGAATAGCATAATCGAGATTCGTTATGCAGTTGACGCCACGCAAAGTTGTAGAGTCTGAAGCATGGCGGAGAATCATCTCAATACGTCGTTTGAGTTCAGGAGTCACTTTCCCAGAAACGAGAGCTACATCGACTACCTTGCTAAGCTGCGTTGGCCAAACGGATGGGTATGTCCGCGATGCCAGGCTGTCAAGGCAAGACGCGTCCGCCGTCACCGTTGGTTGTGCGCACATTGCCGATATGAGACATCGGTTACGGCAGGAACCATCTTTCAGGACAGCCATCTCGCCTTAGAGACTTGGTTCCGCGCCATTTGGGAAATCACAGTTGGGAAGGAGGGAATGAGCGCCTTAACTCTTCAGCGACGACTGAAATTGAATAGCAATAGAACAGCGTGGATCCTACTTCACAAGCTCCGCCAGGCGATGGTTCCCACAGAGCTGGACCGATTGTCGGGTGTTGTGGAAGTCGACGTCATACACCGCAAAAGGGAACAGACACCTGTGAAGGGGCAGTGGATCGCTGAAAACGTGGTTATTGCCATTGCTGCCGAAGCGGATAGGGCTGAAGCAGGCCGTGTCTGGGTGCAGACGGTCCCGGATCTGACACGTACCTCCTTGCATGTCTTTATCGCAGCGGCCGTTGCACCCGGGAGCACGGTGCGAACCGACGGCAGTCATTTGTATCAGAAGCTGCGTGGCTACACGCACCAGTGTCAGACATATGACGAACGAAATCCTCGCCAGGAAAAACTGCAACACGTGCAGGCGATCATCAAAGAGCTGAACAGCTGGATGTTACGACTATATCCGGGCGGGGTGTCCACGAAGTATTTGAATGATTACCTGAATGAATTCACCTTCCACTTCAACCCCCGTGGAGATCTGTCAAAATGGGAGCGATTCGATCGGCTTGCACGACAAGCTGCTCAGATTAAGCCGACCCCGTACGCCAGACTCGAAAAACCACAACCAGTCAGAACGAGAGGAGTCAATTGATTTGAGAGAAGAGCGGCTTTTCAGATTCCTTCTGGTACGAATGGGTGCATTCTTGTGATCAACTGCGAATACTTCCGACGGTTCGTCCATCGAAAATGCGGCTCTTACAGCGATGAGAGGCCATCAAACTTTAGCGACTATCCGCTCAGACTCACAGCGGAGTACGACGCAGGTGCCTCCGATCAAGTGCTCGCTGGCTTGCTGCGGTCATCTTGCGCTGTCTGTGGCCCTTGTGTTGCACAGCCGAGCGACTGCCACTGGTCGGGTCGGTTTTGATGCACCACCTTTTGTGGTTTCGCCACAGGCACTCTGAAGAGAACTTTTAAAATTTTCCCCTCATCAATCTGTGCCGGACCTGAACGAGATCGGCTTTCGGCCACGCTGAGCCTGCTCCAGAAAATCCGCCCAGTGCTGCATCATCCTCGCGCGCGGTTCCAGGTACAGCGCGTGATTATAGGCCGCGCTCACCGCATTGCGTGGTGCGTGAGCAAGCTGCAGTTCGATATGCTCGTGCGGCCAGCCCTGCTCATGCAAGATGGTGGATGCCATACCGCGGAAGCCGTGGCCGGTCATGCGGCCTTTGTATCCCATCCGCTCCAGCGCCTTCAGAATCGTGTTATTGCTCATCGGCTTCTTCGCGTCGCGGTCGCCGGGAAACAGCCATTCCCTGTTGCCAGTCAGCATATGCAGATCGCTCAGCACATCCAGAGTCTGTCGCGCGAGAGGGACGATGTGTGGCATCCGCATCTTCATGCGCTCGGTAGGAATATCCCAGCGCGTGGTCTCTACGTCAAACTCCGTCCAACGCGCGCCAATCAACTCGCTGGTGCGCACAAACGTCAGTGCCATCAGCTTCAACGCCAACCGCGTGACATGCGTTCCCTGATAAACCTCGATCGCTCGCAGCAGGTCCGGCAATTCGCGTGCATGGATGCGCGCGTAATTCACCTTGCGCGCCGACTTCAGAATGTCGCTGGGATGAATCTCGCTGGCTGGATTGTGCGTCGCGTATCCGTGGGCAATCGCGAAACGGAAGACTTGTCCAGTAGTCTCAAGAGCGCGCTTGGCAATGTCGCGCGCGCCGCGTTGCTCAATCACTTTGGTCATGACGACCAGTTCCGGCGCTGCAATCTGATGAATAGGTCGCGCGCCCAGGCAGGGCAGAATGTCGGCCTGCATCCGGCGCCTCACGGAGTCCACATGGCGCGAGGTCTTTCCGTCCTGCCAGTGCTCCAGCCAACGGCGGGCAACGCTCTGAAAGGAGTTCTCTGCGCTGGCCTGCTCCACCGCCTTATCGGCCAGTCGCATGGCCATCGGATCCACGCCAGAGTTCAACAGCTTGCGGGCTTCGGAGTGCTTCGCTCGCGCATCTGCAAGGGAGACATCCGGGTACTTACCGAGCGCCATCGTCTTGCGTTTGCCTTCGAAGCGGTAGTCCCAGCGCCAAAGCTTTCCGCCACCTGTTGTGATCAACATATATAATCCGCGACCGTCGGCGATTTTGTAGTTCTGGTCACCGGGTTTGGATCGCTTGATTTGAATATCCGTCAGCGCCATCGTGCCCCCAATCAACGCTACTGCCGGATTATACCGTCAATTCCATCCCCTCATACCGTCAAAAATACCGCCAACGGCACGTGGATTCCAGTGGACGTCAAGGGACAAATGTGGACAAAAAAATTCAGCAATCCAAATGTAAATATATGATCCCATAGACGTTGGTAGACGTTCTTGGACATTCCAGGAAGGTGTACTGGCGGAGAGGGAGGGATTTGAACCCCCGATAGCCTTTCGACTATGGCTGATTTCGAGTCAGCTGCATTCAACCGGGCTCTGCCACCTCTCCGTTCGTTTCACCCGGATGACTCTTTTCAATGTATCATCCGGGATTTTCTCCTGCCAATCCAGCTACTGCGCGGCAGGCGCTGGATTGGTAGCTGGATTCGTAGCTGGATTGGCGGGAGCGGGCACAGGAGCGGCAGGCGCGGGAGTGGCCGGTGCCGCGGCTGCCTCATAACGCCGCAGTCGATAATAAATCGGCGTCACCTCAAACGGCATCTTGTCGCGCGCATTCATCGGCGCATATCGCTTGGCGTTCAGCATGTGCTCAACATCGTCCCATGGATCGGTCTTCAGCCAGCTTCCCAGCGGAAACGCCGCAATCTGCGTCATATCGTCCTGGTTCAGCTTTGGCGCGCCCTGTTCCAGCGCCGCCATCCATGGCGTTCCGTCAGCCTGCAGCAGGGAGTCGCCCAGCTTCGGCGAATTCAACTGCTTCAGCGCCTTGCTGCTCTCGGCCAACTGCTCCATGTAGAGGCCCGCGTTGCCCAGCCGATCCTTGTACATCGATGCCTGGAGATACTTCACGGCCACCTTCGCCGCGTCGGTATTGTCCTGGTCGCTGTGGTTCATCTTGATGCGCTGGAACGAGGATTCGTCTGGAAAGAGCAGGCGATCGTTGAAGGCGTAGCGCGTATCGATGTGATGGCCCAGCGCCACATGCGCCAGCTCCATCGAGACCACCGCCGCAATCGACTCTTC
>JAJZEA010000104.1 GCA_021851335.1 Acidobacteriota bacterium
AGCGTGACGGAGCCATCGGCGACGACACGAACGACGGAGTGAAATTCAGGATCGTGAAATTCGCTGACGTCGAGGAAATCACCGGCGTGGATAGGCAGCGCGATGGGCATGCCGAGGACGGTGGTGGCGGAGGATAAAGGCGACTGCGGGTTATTGAGCGTGGATGGACTGCTGGCCCCCGGCGTCCAGATGGTGGGCGCGGTTTTGGGGTTGGGCGGCGGGATGGATGGGCCGGATTGCGGGAGGGATGGGACGACTCCAGTGGGAACGCCGGAGGTGCTGGGCAGCGGAGCCTGAGCGCGAGCGAGCGGCACGCTGAGAAGGGTGAGCACGCAAAGCAGCAGGACCGGATGGGCGCGCGGAGCGGACGGGGCAAGCAGGTCGAGCAGATAGGCTCCGCCGAGAGCCAGCCACAGGCCGCAGACAAAGGTGATGGCCATGTAAAGCGGAAGATTGGGCGCTGCTGCCTTGAAGGGAACGCGAGCCGGATCGACGACGAGGATGGAGGCGGAGTGCGCGCCGGCGTTGAGGCGGGCTTCGCGGATCTTGGCGTCGAGCCGCGCGATCAGCTCATGGTTGGCGAGCACGCGGGAGCGAAGAACGGCGTCCTGCAGCGTGAGACTGTTGCGTTGGAGACTCTGGTCGGTGGCCTTCTGCCATTGCGCGCGCAGGAGCTTTTCGCGGTCCGCTGACTCCTGAGCGAGACGGCGGAAACCGGAGAGCAGATTGGCCTGTGTGGCGGCAAGCTGGCGATCAATGTCGTCAATGGCACGCTGCAACTGGACGACCTGCGGAAAGTTGGGTCCGTGCTCGGCGCGCCACTGCGCAAGCTCGGTGACGAGGTCGCTGCGCCGTGCTTGCAACTGGAGCGCGAGCGAAGAACCGCTGGAGGCCATGACGGCCTGATAGGCGGGATTGGCTGCAAGCACCTGCTCGGGATCGCCCTGTTTCGCCTCATTGTAGAGCGCCTGGCGCTCGATGCGGTCGCCTTCGGCGATGGCAAGCTGGCGGCCCAGATCATCCACCTGCTGCACGGCGGGGTCGCGCGCGATTTCGACGGAGACGCCGCTGGCCAGCGTCTGCTCCGAGGTGAGGATGCTGTGTGTCCGCTCGAACTCGGCGAGGATTTTTTCGTTGGCGGCGGCTTCGCGATTGAGCGCGTCAAGCTGCGTCTGAAGCCAGTCGGCCGCGCGCGCTGTCGTGTCCAGGCGGCTGCTTGTCTCTGCGTCGATCTCGTCGGCGATGAGGCGGTTGACGACCTGAGCGGAGAGCGATGCGCTGCGGCAACGGAAACCGATCTGGATGAGCAGCGTGCGCGGCAGCGCGCGTGCATGCAGGTCAGCGTGGAAGCGGTCGATGAGATAGCTTTCTGCTTCGCTGCCTGGAGCGTCGAGATTCAGATGCGGAAAACGCGTGGCGCAGTGCGGGCAGAACGCGGGATTCCGATCGAGGTGCAGCTCGCGAATGACGCGCCAGGCAAGGCGCTGGCTGCGCAGGATATCGACGATGGTTTCAAGCTGAAGCGGGGCGCTGAGGATGGAGGCAGGCGCAACGGCCTCGACGGCGGCGAGACTGACGGACGGACTGCTTTGCATTCCAAGCGAGACCAACGCCTGCGCTTCATACTGGCTGGGCGCGACCAGGCAGTAGACGAGGCACAGAGCCAGCAGCGAGCCAAGCGTGAGGGCGCAGAAGCGGCGACGGCGGCGCAGCAAAGCGAAGATGCCGCGCAGGGAATCTACGGGCGCCGAGGTGGCGGGAACGGGATGCTGTGCTGGATCGGACGAGTACTCCGTCACGGCAGGGGAACCTCAGGCGGGTGAATGAAAACCTTGCTGCTAAGAATACATCGCTGTGACGGAATCGTGCGCGAGGAGGAACGGGAATTTGCGCAGACTGGAAGAAAGCTGGGCAGCACAGGGGGATTCGGCTGAGCTGCTTCACGGTGTCTGCGTGCGATACCACTCGACAGTGCGACGCAAGCCTTCGCGGAAATCGACGCTGGGCTGGTAGCCGAGAAGATTGCGGGCGAGGGTGATGTCGGCAAGCGAGTGACGAATGTCGCCGGAGCGCGGCTCGGCATGCTGGACGGGGCCGTCGTAGCCGGTGAGTTCGCGCAGCAGAGCGACAACCTGATTGAGGGTGATGCGATGGCCGGTGGCGAGATTCATGACCTGGCCGCTGACGGCATCGGCATGCGCGGCCAACAGGTTGCCCTCCACGGTGTTTTGAATGAAGGTGAAGTCGCGGCTCTGCTCGCCGTCGCCGTGGATGACGGGCATCTGGCCGGCGAGCATGCGGCGGCAGAAGACGGCAAGGACGCCGGAGTACTGCGAGGTGGGATCCTGATATGGGCCGAAGACGTTGAAGTAGCGCAGGCAGACGGTTTCGAGGCCGTAGACGCGGGCGAAGGAACGCATGTAGTACTCGCCGGTGAGCTTGGCGACGGCGTAGGGAGAGATGGGATTGGGCGGCATCTGCTCATGCTTGGGCAGAGTGGGCGTGTCGCCATAAGCCGACGACGAAGCGGCATAGACGATGCGGCGGACATGGGCGGCGCGAGCGGCGATGAGCAGTTGAAGCGTGGCATCGACGCAGGCGATGTTGGTACTGAGCGGATCGGCGACCGAACGTGGAACCGAGGGCAGAGCCGCCTGATGAAAGACGATTTCGACGCCCTTGCAGGCGCGTGCGGCAAGGGCGGGATCGGCGAGGTCGCCTTCGATGAACTCCATCGCTTCGAGACCGAGGAGATTGTCTTGTCGGCCGGTGGAAAAGTTATCGACGCCGCGAACGGAGTCTCCACGGGCGAGAAGCGCGGCGGCAAGCGAGCGTCCGATGAAACCGGCAGCGCCGGTGACGAGATAGCGAGGCAACGGAAGTCTCCTGAATGGGGGATGAAAGCGACCTGATGACCTGATTCAGGATACAGCGGCGGCGCGGAGGCGACAGGCCGGGATGGAGGCAGAGACACGCCACGGAAGTTACAATCGAAGAGATGACAAACGAAGAAACAAAGCATGCGGCGCAGCGTATGGCGGTGGACGCGCTGGTGGAAAAGATCGGTCGGCGCGAAGCCAGAATCGGCATTGTCGGCATGGGTTATGTGGGATTGCCGCTGATGTTGCTGTTCAGCGAACAGGGTTTCGCGGTGACGGGATTTGACATTGAGGAAGCGAAGGTGGCGGCGCTGAATCGCGGCGAATCGTACATTGTGCGGATCTCGGCGGAGTCGATCCAGCGCGCGCAGCAGGCGGGATTCCGCGCGACGACGGATTACTCCGAAGTGGCGAAGATGGACGCGATGATCCTGTGTGTGCCGACGCCGCTGAACGAGTATCATGAGCCGGATCTGAGTTACGTGACAGGAACGCTGGATGCTCTGGCGCCGTATTTGCAGGCGAATCAACTGATCGTGCTGGAGAGCACGACATATCCGGGAACGACGGATGAGGTGATGGCCCCGCGGCTGGAAAACGGCAATCGGCTGGGGCTGCGCGTGGCGCGCGCGTGGGAGGATCTGAGCGAGCCGTGTGTCCACG
>JAJZEA010000042.1 GCA_021851335.1 Acidobacteriota bacterium
GTAGAAGCAGACCAACGGGCGTGCCCAAGGCAGTGGCCAGAAGCAGTCCGCCTGCGCTGCGGAAGTGAATTTTGCGCCAGTCCTGCGCGACCACGATGGCCGCAACCGTGATGGAAAGCAGCACGGCTAGTGGAGCAGCTTCCTGAACCGGCATGATGAGCGCCAGTAGCGGAACCGCGACCAGCGCCTCACCAAAACCGAAGGTGGAGCGGATGAGCGTTGCCACGAAGACAATGCAGAGGATGATGGCCGTATTCGGGTTGATCGCGGGCGGGCCTTTGCTCTCTGGGCAGCGCTATCGCCCGAATTTCTGCTTGCCGCCCATCAGGCCAGCCATGCCGCCGCGCATCATCTGTCTGGCCATGCCGCCTTTGCCCATCTGCTTGAACATCTTGCTCATCTGCGCATGCTGGCGCAGAAGCTGATTGACATCCTGGACGGTGGTTCCGGAGCCGGCGGCGATGCGCTTGCGGCGTGAGCCGTTGATGAGGTCGGCGTTGCGGCGCTCTTTGGTGGTCATCGAATTGATGATCGCCTCCAGGCGCACAAACTGCCGCTCATCCACACTTTTGCTGGCCTGCTGGAGACCGGCAAATGGACCCACCGAAGGCAGCATCTTGAGGATCGACTCCATCGAGCCGAGCTTCTTGATCTGGCGAAGCTGTTCGCGAAAATCCTCCAGCGTAAATCCGTCGCCCAGCAGTGCTTTCTTGGCCAGCTCCTCGCTCTTGCGACGATCCAACGAGCCTTCGGCTTTTTCCAGCAGCGTCATCATGTCGCCCATGCCGAGAATGCGTCCGGTCATGCGGTCAGGATGAAACGGCTCGAAGGCATCGGGCTTTTCGCCGACGCCGACAAACTTGATGGGCTGGCCGGTGACGTGGCGAATGGAAAGCGCCGCGCCGCCGCGCGAGTCGCCGTCCATCTTGGTCAGCACCACGCCGGTGATGCTGAGGCGGCGATGAAATTCGTTGGCGGAGTTGACGGCGTCCTGGCCCGTCATGGCGTCCGCGACGAAAAGAATCTCCTGCGGATCGAGCAGCTTCTTCAGCCGCTCCATCTCGCGCATCAGGTCGTCGTCCAGCGCCAGACGTCCGGCAGTATCGACGATGAGCGTATCGCAGCCCATAATCATGGCTTCGCGGCGTGCCTCTTTGGCCAGCCGTTCGACGAGTGCGGAGCCGGGGGCTTCGCCGCGCAAGTCGCCTTCGTAGAGGCGCGCGTCGATGGATTTCGCGACGACCTTGAGCTGCTCGCGGGCGGCGGGGCGATAGACGTCGACCGAGACGAGCATGGGACGATGGCCGCCTTTTTTGAGCCACATCGCCAGCTTGCCGCTGGTCGTCGTCTTGCCCGATCCTTGCAGCCCGGCCATCAGGATGACCGTGGGCGGCTTCGAGGCAAACTTGAACCGCGCCGTATCCTTGCCCAGCAGTTCCACCAGCTCGTCGTGAACAATCTTGAGCACCTGCTCGGTCGGCGAAAGCGAAGTCAGCACCGACTGCCCCACAGCCTTGGAGCGAATCTGCTCGATCAGATCGTTCACAACGTTCAGGTTGACGTCGGCATCAAGCAGCGCCGCGCGAATCTCGGCAAGAGCTTCCGTGATATTTTCTTCGGTGAGCACGCCCTGACCGCGAAGGTGCTTGAAGGCGCGCTGCAATTTCTCTGTGAGGTTCTCAAACATGACTTGTTTCAGTGTATCGCGAAGCCGGTGCGGTCATGCCGCCAGGCTTACTGCAATGGATCGACGAGAAACTGTTCGAGTTTGCCGTCAGGGTAGGTGTAGGTGGTGAGAGACAGTTTACGCGTGGGGTACTCGATCAGGAAGCTGCGGAAGGTCATGCCCCCGCGCAGTTCCTGGTTGGTCTGGCGGAAGCGCAACGGCTCGCCGAGCGGAGCCAGACTGGTGGCAAAGTCACGAATGGTTTGCGCGGAGAAGTAATCGTTGAGATTGGGCGCAAGCAGGGAGCGATCAAGCTGGCCATGTTGCAACCCGCGATAGATCGCCAGCGTCTGCTGCTGGGCGGGAGTAAGGCTGGTTTCCCCATTGACGGCGGCGGCAACCAGACGCGCAACCTCCGCTGCGCCTCCCGCCATGTGGTTGGTGAGGGCGACAACAGCGGTTCCCTGATCCGGCAGAACCAGATTGTCGGAGACAAAGCCGGTCACCTCGCCGGAGTGCTCCAGCGCGAGATGGCCGTCGCGGTGGCTGACCTCGATGCCGAGACCATAGCCGGTGTCTTTGCCGTTTTTCAGGCGCACAGCGGTGAACATCTGCTGATAACTCTCCGGCCGGAGCAGCGAGCGATGGATGAGGCTTTCATCCCAAATGGCCAGGTCGTGCGGGGTCATGGCCAGCTCGCCGGCCGCAAACATCCAGCCGCGGCCCTCCTTCGGCGCGACGCGAAGCGGGCCAAGCGCTGCGCGAACGTAGGGCGTGGCGTCGGTCGAGGTCAGGCGCGCCTCGTCGGAATCCCACACCGAGCGCATGCCCAGCGGGTGAAAGATATGTTGGCCGAGGAACTGCATCAGCGGCTCACCGGAGACGGTTTCGACGATGCGCCCGGCGATGACGTAGTTGGTGTTTGAGTACTGCCACTGGGTTCCGGGCGGAAAGTCGAGCGGCTTCTTTGCCCAGCGGTCCAGGATGGCCTGCGCCGTCGTCGGCTGCTCCATCGGGGTCATCAGGTAGTCCTCCGGCCAATAATCCTGGTAGCCGGAGGTATGGCTCAGAATCTCTCGAATCGTCACCTTGTCCCCATCCGTCAAACCTGGAACATACTTCCCAACCGGGTCGCTGAGCCGCAGCTTGTCCTCTTCGCGCAGGATCAGGATCGCCGCCGCCGTGAACTGCTTCGAGATCGACCCAATCGAGTAGCGCATCTCCGGCGTGGCAGGGAGCGCTGGATCAATCTCCGCCATACCGTAAGCATGGGTATAGGCGAGCTTGCCGTCTTTGACCACGGCGATGGAGACGGACGGAAATCCCCGTTCCGCCATCACTGCGCGGGCCACGCCATCGATACGCGTCGTCACAGCGGACGGCAGCGCATCCACGCTCATCGCCCCTGTGCCGCCGCTTCCATCAGTTTGCGCCCTCGCGCCGGTGGTCAGAATCAGCAGAAACGCGCCAAAACAAACAAGCCGAAAAACTCTGCGGGACCAAACCGTTGCAATGGAGTTCTGCATCATGAGCATCCTCGCTGTCGAAAAATATGAACGTGGAAAGAGTATCAATCGAGGCGCTATGATCGCGAACCTGCTGCACCTGCTTCACGCAGGCGAAGCGCGCGTCAACGCCCCGCGACTGCGATAGATGGCAACGCCAATCAGATTCAGCGACAGCGCCGCACCACCCACCTTCGCCGCAAAAAACCAGCCATTGTTCACGTCAATGATGGGCGCCAGCGCCAGCACCGTGGCAACGGTGGTGATCGTCAGCCCGCACACTGCGCAAAGCCGAATCCAAAGGCTGGCGCGCGGCAATCCGCGTTTCGGACCGCTCCGCAGCGGCACCGCAAACATTGCGCAATAGTAGATGCCAAAGAGCAGTTGACCCGACGAGATCAACACCTGAAACGCCTCTTCGTGGCCCGAGCTGAGCGTGGCTGCCAGCGCGGCCACCAGCGCCACCGCAACAATCACCCACAAACTCCGAACCGGCGTGCCAAAGCGCGGACTCAGCCGGGTGAACCACTCCGGCAACAGACGATCCCAGCCCGCAACCATCGGCAACCGGCTGGTCTCTGCCGTAATCGTGGTAAACGAGCAAAACGTGAACGCAGCCAAAGCGAAGATCATCACGCGCCCCAGCCACACGCCGGTTCCCTGCCCAAAGGCCGCAGCCAGCGCCTGCGGAATCGATCCAGCCAGATCAATCTGGCTAGCCGGAACATAGCTCAGCATCGAGCTGGTCATCAGGAAATAGATCGCCGCAATCGCAGGAGCCGCAACCCATGCGGAGATCACAATCGCGCGCCCGGCGCTTCGCGTCTCCCCGGCAAAGACGGCAATCTGCTCCATCCCGCTATAGGCATTGAAGGCGACCCGCGTATAAAGATTCAACGTCAGCAGACTCCACACCGGCCAGCCCAACGCAAACGGCGCCTGCGGGCTGTGATGCGGATGAGCAGGCGTGGCCGTCGGATGCCAGAAGAGCAGCACCACAAAGGTGAGTGTGAGCAGCACCATCATCAGCGTGCCGAAGTGGCCAACCCACTTGCCATAGTGAAAGCCCACCGCATTGATCCCAAGCACTGCGCCCAGCAGCATCAGGTCCAGCGCAATCGTCCATCCCCGGCTGCCCGCCAGCCACGCAGCTCTCGGTCCCAGCGCATAGCTCAGGCTCGTGATCGTCTGGATGCCCAGTTGAGAAACGGTGAAAATGGCGTACAGCGCATAGTTCCACGCGCTCAGAAAACCAGCCATCGGACTGATCGCCGCGCGCGTCCACTGGTAGACGCCGCCCTCCAGCGGCCAGACACGCGCGCACCAGGTGACCACCCACACCTGCGGCAGGAAGAAAAGCAGAATCCCAAAGATCCAGATCAGTGGATGCGTCGAGCCTTCGCGCGCCGCGATGGCCGACCAGTTGACGCCGACGACGAGCACAATCTGCATCGGCACTAGGTCGCGCAGACGTAGCTCACGGCGCAATCCGTGGCTACTGGCTGGCACGTCGCGCGGATTCCAGGCGGCTTCGCTCACTCGCTCCTCAGGGTTGGGTTATCCAGCGGATGATGGGAATTATGGCTGCGGACAGTAGGAGTATCCGGGCAGCCAAGCGTCTTTCTATTCATGACAAAATGCCAGCGATATCCCCTGCCCAGCCAGCCGCCCAAGCTGGGCTGAGACGCTCCATCAAATCCTCGAAGGCTGCCATGCAACACGATCGAGCCATCCATTGCTCCCACTCTATCGCAGCGTTCTTCCCGCCCACCAGAAAAACACCGCCGCGGGCAACGGACTCATATTTTTCACCCTGTCCTGCATTTCATGAACTGTAATGCGTCTTTCTGCGGTAGCCTGAGGGGTCGAGGATGGCACGCTTGCGCCAGTTACGAGAGAAAGCGAGGATGAATGAAACGGCTAATCGAAGGACACCGGCATTTTCACGAAGATATCTTTCCCAATCGCAAGGACCAGTTTCACCTCTTAGCGGAGTCGCAGTCGCCGCGGTGGCTGTTTGTCACCTGCTCTGACTCTAGAATCGTCCCAGACCTGATTCTGCAAACCGGCCCCGGCGACCTGTTCATCACGCGGAATGCCGGCAACATCATCCCGCTTGCCACCGTCGACGATGGCGCTACTGCAACCATCGAGTATGCCGTCGAAGTGCTCCACGTGCACCACGCCATCGTCTGCGGCCACTCCGACTGCGGCGCGCTCAAGGCCGCTTTGAACCGACCTGACCCTGCGCTCATGCCACTTGCCAGCCGCTGGCTCAGTCACGTGGACGAAGCCTTTCGCTATCGACAGCCACTCAATCCAGCCGAAGGAGAGCACGCCGAGCTGTCTTCCCTGATTCGTGGAAATGTGGTGGCTCAACTGGAAAACCTGAAGCGTCAGCCCGCTGTGGCTCGCGCCATGGAACGGGGTGATCTTTCCTCACATGGATGGTTCTACGACATTCTTACCGGAAACATTGAAGAGTATCTGGCCAGCGAAGGCAGATTTGTGCCACTTCTGGAGCTGCCAAAAATCGAATAAACGTACTTGATTACACGAAATAAATATCGTATATTAAAGAGGAAGCCAAATCCGGCTGCGCAACCTGCGCCTATCAAGGAGTCCTCTTCATGTCTTCTATTCTGGAACCAGCCTTCGCTCCCCACTCTTTCCAGCCAACGCCTGCGGCCGTCCCGGTAACCGTAGCGCCAGGCGATGGCATCGGCCCGGAGATCACCGAAGCGGTCCTGCGCATTCTGCAGGCGGCCGGTGCTGCGATTGCACCGGAGTTTGTCGCTGTCGGCGAGCAGGTCTATCGCGCCGGCAACACCTCCGGCATTCCCGCCGAAGCCTGGGCCTCCATTGACCGCACCGGAGTTCTGCTGAAAGGCCCCATCACCACCCCGCAGGGTGGTGGATACAAATCGCTGAACGTGACCATGCGCAAGACTCTGGGCCTCTACGCGAACGTACGTCCGTGCCGGTCGTGGAAGCCGGTCGTTTCCTCGCGCCATCCGGATATGGATGTGGTCATCATCCGCGAAAACGAAGAAGACCTATACGCCGGCATCGAGCACCGCCAGACCGAGGACGTGGCGCAATGCCTCAAGCTGATTACCCGCAAAGGCTCCGAGCGAATCATCCGCTATGCGTTCGAGTATGCGCGCACACAAGGCCGCCAGCGCGTCACCTGCATGGTCAAGGACAACATCATGAAGATCACCGACGGGCTGTTTCATCAGGTCTTTGAGGCCGTTGCAGCCGAGTATCCGGAGATCGAAACCAACGTCCAGATCATCGACTTTGGCATGGCGAACTTTGTCCACCGGCCGGAGAGCTATGACGTGATTGTGCTGCCGAACCTGTATGGCGATATTCTCTCCGACGTCGCCGCGCAGATGACCGGCTCGGTCGGCATGGGCGGATCGATCAATATCGGCAACGGCGGAGCGCTCTTCGAGGCGATTCACGGCTCAGCGCCAGACCTGCCGCGCAACGTGGCCAATCCCTCCGGTCTGCTGCTGGCTGCCGTTGAGATGCTGCGCCACATCGGACAGCATCCGGTAGCCGCTCGAGTCATGAACGCCTGGCTGGTGACGCTCGAAGACGGAATTCACACCGCCGATATCGCCAGCGCCCAGACCGTGAAGCGCGTGGGGACGCGTGAATTTTCCGAAGCCGTCATCGAGCGGCTGGGTCGTGTACCCGAGTCCTTCACGGGAGCGGAAGCTTCCGCTCCCGCCGAACCCATGAAACTGCCTCACCTCAACGAGAAATCTCCCGAGGCGGCCAATAAGGTTCTGGTCGGCGTCGATGTCTTTGTCGATTGGAAGCAGGGAACGCCGGATCAGCTTGCCGCAGCGCTCCAGGCGGCGGCTCCTGCCAACGGTCCTAAGCTGGTCATGATAACCAATCGCGGCGTCAAGGTGTGGCCGCAAGGCAATCCCAAAACGCTGTGCACCGATCACTGGCGCTGCCGCTTCCAGGCCGAGACCGTCAGCCACACGCAGATCGTGGCGCTGCTCGGCGCAGTGGCATCGGCCGGACTGGACTTCATCAAGACTGAGCACCTGTATACCTTTGACGGTCAGGCCGGTTTCTCGCTTGGGCAGGGCCAATAAATCCAGCCCTGCAAACAACCTGGTACGCTTGCTGGCCGGGGCAGACTGTGGAAACACAGCCTGCCCCGTCTCCTTTGCCGGACTCTGTATTGCACCGGATTGCAGCGCTCGTGCCGGTCTGCTCCCAGAAGATCTGGCCGCATGGATTATATTTTCCGACTAAAGAATCATTGACAATAAGTCACTCATCTATAAAACTAGAAAGCGGTAGATAAGTCTCAAAGACAGGTAGAGGAACGGAGCCATGGCAAAGATTATTGGAATTGATCTGGGTACTACGAATTCATGCGTCGCGGTGCTGGAAGGCGGCGAGCCAAAGGTCATCGCGAATGAAGAAGGCGCGCGCACAACGCCGTCGATTGTAGCGTTTTCGAAGAGCGGCGAGCGGCTGGTCGGTCAGGTGGCCAAGCGTCAGGCGATCACCAACCCGGAAAACACCATCTTTTCGATCAAGCGTTTCATGGGTCGTCGCTATGACGAAGTGAACGACGAGATGAAGATGGTTCCGTACAAAGTGCAGCAGCAGGGTGACCACATTGCCGTGTTGGCGCAGGGCAAGGAGTACACCGCGCCGGAGATCTCGGCAATGATCCTGCAGAAGCTGAAGAAGGCTGCGGAAGCGTATCTGGGCGAGACAGTGACCGAAGCGGTCATCACGGTTCCGGCCTACTTCAACGACGCGCAGCGGCAGGCGACCAAGGACGCAGGCAAGATTGCCGGCCTGGACGTGAAGCGCATTGTGAACGAGCCGACGGCGGCAGCGCTGGCGTATGGACTGGACAAGAAAAAAGACGAGACGATTGCTGTCTACGACTTTGGCGGCGGCACCTTTGACATTTCCATTCTGGAAGTGGGCGAAGGCGTGATCGAGGTAAAGTCGACCAATGGCGACACGCATCTGGGCGGCGACAACCTCGACCAGCGGATTGTTGAGTGGCTGATCGCCGAGTTCAAGAGCGAAGAGGGTCTGGACCTTGCGTCGAAGGGCAACGAAATGGCATTGCAGCGGCTGAAGGATGCTGCGGAAAAAGCCAAGATCGAGCTTTCGACGACGATGGAGACGGAGATCAATCTGCCGTTTATCACCGCCGATGCGACGGGACCGAAGCATCTGGTACGCAAGCTGACACGCTCCAAGCTGGAACAGCTTGTCGAAGACCTGTTGCAGCGTTCTCTGGATCCGACCAGGAAGGCTCTGACCGACGCTGGCGTCAGTGCCGGGCAAATCGATGAGGTCGTGCTGGTCGGTGGTCAGACGCGCATGCCGCGCATTCAGCAACTGGTGAAGGAGCTGTTTGGCAAGGAACCGCATCGCGGGGTGAATCCGGATGAAGTGGTTGCGGTTGGCGCTGCCGTTCAGGCGGGCGTACTGGCGGGCGACGTGAAGGATCTGTTGCTGCTCGACGTGACCCCGCTGACGCTGGCCATTGAGACGCTGGGCGGCGTGGCGACGCCGATGATTCCGCGCAACACGACCATTCCGACGAAGAAGACGGAGACGTTCTCGACGGCAGCCGACAGCCAGACCGAGGTCGAGGTGCATGTGCTGCAGGGCGAGCGTCCGATGGCGGCGCAGAACCGCACGCTGGGCAAATTCAAGCTGGCGGGCATTCCTCCAGCGCCACGCGGCGTGCCGCAGATCGAGGTCACCTTTGACATCGATGCGAACGGCATCCTGAACGTGACGGCCAAGGATCAGGCGACCGGCAAGGACACACGGATCACCATCACCTCCAGCTCTGGCCTGAGCAAGGAAGAGGTGGAGCGCATGGCCAAGGAAGCCGAAGCACATGCAGCCGAGGACAAGGAACAGCGCGAGCAGATCGAGGCGCGCAATGGCCTCGATTCACTGGCCTACAACATCGAAAAGATGCTGAAGGAAGCCGGCGACAAGGTGCAAGGCACGGAGCGCACGGACGTGGAAGCGGCTCTGGCCGAAGCGCGCAAGACGCTGGAAGGCACCGCGACCGCAGCCGAGCTGAAGGCAGCGCAGGAAAAGCTGACGACGGCCAGCCACAAGATGGCCGAACTGCTCTACAAAGCCAACGCGGAGGCGGCAACCGAGGCACCGGCGGAAGCGCCCACCGAGGCGAAGAAAGACGACAACGTGATCGACGCCGAGTATGTGGACGTGGAAGAGAAGAAATAAGCCGTTTGATGGATCGAAATACGAGAAGGCAACGGAGACGTTGCCTTCTTTTTTTGTTTGCCGATGAAACCGGAGTAGACGATCGCATGGCGAGTTTTGCTATATATTGTTGATAAATAAAGACTTGATGCGATATTTGGCGCATCGCCGTGCGGTTGGCTCAAGCGCTTATGGTTACCAACCCCAGGGGGGGTATATTATTTTTCTTGCCAACGAAAATTTAGCGAAATCGTTACTGAGTTGCAACTATACCGGACTTTCTTTTCGTGCTGCAGCGACAGAATCCTGCGTGGGAATTCCGGCTGGAAGCAGTATGGCACAAAAGCATGAAATGGCTTTTTGTGCGCGCTCCAGGCGGGGAGCCGTGGACGGAAACCGGCTCGGACCGTCCGGGCAAAATGGTGTGGGCGCACAGGTACCTGTGCGGGCCTGAAGGGATTGTTGCAAGCAGTATCTGAACAGGCGCACCCCTAAAAGAACGGCGAGGCAGGATCGTTCCGGATGGAAGATGCTGCCTCGCGTCGGCTGGGTCGAGCTACTCTGATTTTGCTTTAGCTGCATCCGCTGGTGGAGCCGCAGCTCATGCAGCGGTAGCAGCTTCCGTTGCGGACCATGATGGCTCCGCAGGTGCCGCAACTGGGCGCGTCACCCATCTCGTACATGGATCGCATGGCGTCGGCGGCGTGGTAGAGGCCGCGGTCGTGCAGGGGCGGCATGGGGTGGTGAGAGTCTGCCGTGGCGTGTGGCGCGGCAGGAGCAGACGCGAAGGACTGGGGCTGGGAACTGGATTGAGCGTCGGGGTGAGCGCTGACTTCATTGAGTCGTCGAGCGAGGTCGGCGGCCATGCGGGTGAGGTTGTAGCGGGCTTCGGGATTGGGTGATTCAAAATCCGCTGGCTCGGGAACGAGTGGCGCGGAGTCCGACGGCTGGGAAACGGGTGCATCCGCTGGCAGAGAATTGGCTGAGTGGGTGGCGGCCAGCTCTGGCAACTGCGGCGGAGCGGCAGCGGCGAAGAGCGAAAGCTGCGTGCCGGAGAGGAAGCGCAGTTGGAGCCAGCGGAAGATGTAGTCCATCAGGCTCTTGGCGTAGCCGATCTGTTCGTTGCCGGTCCAGCCGGAGGGTTCAAAGCGGGTGTGGGCGAACTTTTCGCAGAGGATCTTGAGCGGCACGCCGTGCTGGAGTGCGAGTGAGATGGCTGTGGCGAAGGCGTCCATGAGGCCGGAGACGGTGGAACCTTCCTTGGCCATGCGGATGAAGATTTCGCCGGGCTGGCCGGTGGGATAGAGGCCGACGGTGATGTAGCCTTCGTGTCCGCCGATGGAGAATTTATGGGTGATGGAGGCGCGTTCCTCGGGGAGTCGATGGCGGACGGCGCGAGGCGGAGCGTTGAGGTCCTGGCCCGGCATGGGCGAGGGCATGGGAGTGGTGCTGGCCGCGTAACTCGTTCCGTGACTGGGCACGTGACTCGCGGCGACGACCGGCGTGGAGACTGAAGGCGCGGCGGCCTGCTGGCGAAGCTCGGCCAAAGTCGCCTCAACGCTTTGAGCGGCGGCAACGATCTGTTTGGCCATAATGTCGACGCGTTCGCTGGATTTTTCCGCGAGTGCGGCGAGATCGGCAGCGGATGGAGCGGAGCCGGTGGCGAGAGCCGCAAGAACGCGGTCACTGGCCTGGAGCAGGGTGGAGTCAGCAGTTTTGGCTTCCGACGAGACGTTGAGGGGCTGGACGCCTTTGGAGCCATCGCGGTAGATGGCGACAGCCTTGAGGCCCTGGCGCCAGCTTTCGGTGTATGCCTCGGCAATCTCTTCGGCGGTGGCGTGGTTGGGCAGGTTGACGGTTTTGGAGATGGCTCCGGAGAGGAATGGCTGGGTGGCGGCCATCATCTGAATGTGGCCCATGTAGTGGATGGAGCGAGTGCCTTTGGAGGGTTTGAAGGAGCAGTCGAAGACGGCAAGATGCTCGGGCTTGATGCCGGGAGCGCCTTCGATGGTGCCCGTGGCGTCGATGTAGCTGACGATGGCGTTAACCTCGTCGTCGGAGTAGCCGAGTTTGAAGAGTGCAGAAGGTACGGTCTGGTTGACGATCTTGATCATGCCACCGCCGACGAGCTTCTTGTACTTGACGAGGGCGAGGTCCGGTTCGATGCCGGTGGTGTCGCAGTCCATCATGAAGCCGATGGTGCCGGTGGGGGCGAGGACGGTGGTCTGGGAGTTGCGATAGCCGTATCGCTCGCCGTAGATGAGCGCCATGTCCCAGCACTCGCGGCTGGACTGAAGCAGGGCATCGAGCTGCGGGGTGATGAAAGGCTCGGCGCTGGAGCGGGATTTGCCGATTTTGTTGACCTCGGCGCGGTGCATGCGGATGACGTCGAGGAACGGTTCGCGATTGACATAAAAGCCAGGGCAAGCGCCGCCCTGTCGATCGACCTGAGCGGTGAGCGGTGTGGCCGAGCCAAGCGGCGGACAGGTGGCGGCGATGATGGAGGACTGGAGATATGCCTGTCCGCAGAGGATGGCGGTGAGGCAGGCGGCGTAATCGCGCCCGGCGTCGGAGTCGTAGGGCAAGCCGCTGGCCATGAGGAGCGCGCCGAGGTTGGCGTATCCAAGGCCGAGAGGACGGTAGTCGTGGGAGTTTTTGGCAATGGATTCGGTGGGATAGCCGGAGTTGTCGACGAGAATCTCCATGGCGGTGAGGACGACGGAGATGGCGTGGCGATAGGCAGGAATGTCGAAGGTTCCGGAGGGGGTGAGGAACTTCATGAGATTGAAGCTGGCGAGGTTGCAGGCGGAGTTGTCGAGGAACATGTACTCCGAGCAGGGGTTGGAGGCGTTGATGCGTCCGGAGTTTTTGCTGGTGTGCCAGCGGTTGATGGTGGTGTCGAACTGCATCCCGGGGTCGCCACACTGCCAGGTAGCTTCAGCGATGCGGCGCATGATCTCGCGGGCTTTGTAGGTTTGGACGGGGGCGCGATCCTTGACGGCGCGCGTGGTGAATTCGCCGTCCTGCTCGCAGGCGATCATGAACTCGTCGCTGACGCGGACGGAGTTGTTGGCGTTCTGGAAAAAGATGGAAGAGAAGGCTTCGGAGTCGGGGCCGGAACCGTCGTAGCCGGCGCGGATGAGTGCGAAGGCTTTGGCCTCCTCCTTGCTTTTGCAGTCGATGAAGTCGAGGATGTCCGGATGATCGACGTTGAGGATGACCATCTTGGCGGCGCGACGGGTTTTGCCGCCGGATTTGATGACGCCGGCGAAGGCATCGAAGCCGCGCATGAAGCTGAGCGGGCCGGAGGCAGTGCCGCCGCCGGAGAGCAGTTCCGAGGAGCCGCGAATCGAAGAGAGATTGGTGCCCGTGCCTGAACCCCACTTGAAGAGCATGCCTTCAGTCTTGGCGAGGGTGAGGATGGAGTCGAGGGAGTCATCGACGGAGTTGATGAAGCAGGCCGAGCACTGCGGCGTGCGATAGCCGGTGGTGGAGTAGCGAACGCTCTGCGCCTCGGAGTCCCAGTGCCAGTTCTGAGCGTCGGAGTTGGGTTCGAGCCGATCGCAGCCGACGTTGAACCAGACGGGCGAGTTGAAGGCGACACGCTGGGTGATGAGCATGGCGACCAGCTCATCGTGGAAGATGGAGGCATCCTGCGCGCTGGCAAAGTAGCCGCCACGCAGACCCCAGTCCCGGATGGTCTCTGCAACGCGGGCGACAAGCTGCCGGACGCCGGTTTCACGCTCGGGAGTGTCACTCTGGCCGTGGAGATACTTGGAGGCAACAATGTTGGTGGCGGTCATGGACCAGTCCACAGGCACCTCGACATCCTTCTGCTCGAAGATGGTGTTGCCTTTGGCGTCGGCGATGAGAGCGGTCCGCTTTTCCCACTGCACTTCGTCATAGGGGACGACACCGGCGCGGGAAAATCGCCGGGTGAAGGTGAGGCCGCCGCGGGCAGAACTGCTGGAGGGTGTGGGCGCGCTGCTCGACGTGGTGGAGGATGTGGAATAGCTCTCGTACATGGGATGCTCCTCGATGGGGATGGCCAAAGTGGGCAGAACGAGGCAAAAAGCGACTCGTAAAGCCTATCGTTGATTTCTCGCCGCAGATGCAAAAATACCGCTGTAGCTAGTGCTGGTCAAGAGAAAACCACAATAGATAGTATTTTGTTGTGGTTGAGCGGAACCAAAAGCGACAACTGCACGCCTTTGCCTGTGCAAAACGGAAATCGCCAGACGGGACGCTGGTTTGAGCAGCATCCCTGAAGGCGATTTTGCGTGGCGATCCGGATGGCTGGCAATCCGCCTGGCTGGCGTGAGAGCGAAGACAGCCTATTCGCTGGCCTTGACGTGTCGCCCGTGTGTGAGTTGCAAGAGGCGGGTGTTGCGCTTGAAGAGGGCGGCGAAGGCCTGAAGCTGCTCGCGTGAGAGGGTGACCGGATTCTGGAGGACCAGCCACTGGACGCCCTCGGTGCAGGGCGGCTCGGTCAGGGAGCCGGTGTAGGTCCAGTAGCCGCGATCTGCGGGAAACAGCCCGACGGGGTTGAGCATGAGCGTGGAAGTGCCGGTAGCGCCAGCGGTTTTGGGGAGCTTTTCCCAAAGTCCGGCGAGAATCGCGTTGGAGTTGCCCTCGGTTAGCTCGACGGCGAGGATGACGATTTTGCCGTCATCGCTGCGATGCACGAACTGAACGCTCATGTCGGAGATGTCGCCGTTGATGACCTCTTCGCCGGGATGGTGGAAGTGAAATTCGACGAGGTTGTAACGGACGCCGCCGAGGGTGATGTAGCTGCCATCGGGCGGGGTGACGCGGACGGTGTGGCCGTCATTGACCAGCTTCATGGTGCCGGTAAGGTAGTGAAACTGAATGGGCGGGAGGGTCTTGTCGAGGCGCACTTTGTGAATGTCGATGGGCGACTGCTGCTTGCCGTTTTCACAGACGCGCCAGGCGGGATTGAGGCGGTCCCAGTGCAGCGCGCCGGTCGGCCCCTCGTAGGTCCAGGACGGAGCGAGCGCGGCTGCGGACGCCGGAGTGGAGGATCGGTTCTGTTGCTGCGCCAAGACACTCGTTTGAAGTGCACATAAGCCAACCAGTGCGACTGCCGCGATCCAACCTTTGCTCGACCTGGAAATGCTCATTCTGGAAACATGCCCCTCTTTGATTCTAAGCATGAGACGCGCCAGATAGGTATTTTGTGTGCAGAATGGGATGGATGGCGCGAAGCTTGGGTGAAAAATCCAAAAGACCAAGCGCGGAATGCGCTCGGTCTTTTGGGTTGAACGAGGCTGAAAGCAAAGGCTGGTTACTTCGCGACAGCCAGCGTACCGGCCTGTTCCGCGAGAGCGGCCGCCTTGTCGGTAGCCTCCCAGGTGAAGTCGGGTTCGTTGCGGCCAAAGTGCCCGTAGGCAGCGGTCTGCTGGTAGATGGGACGGCGCAGATTGAGGCCATCGATGATGGCCTTGGGGGTGAGCGCAAAGTTTTTGCGCACCAGAGCGGTCAGCTCAGAGGAGCTGAGCTTGCTGGTCCCGAAGGTCTCAACGCGAACGCTGACCGGCTCGGCGACGCCGATGGCGTAGGCAAGCTGAACTTCGCAGCGCTGGGCGAGGCCGGCGGCGACGACGTTCTTGGCGATGTAGCGCGCCATGTATGCTGCGGAGCGATCGACCTTTGTCGGATCCTTGCCGCTGAAGGCTCCGCCGCCGTGACGGCCGGCGCCGCCGTAGGTATCGACGATGATCTTGCGACCGGTGAGGCCGCTGTCGCCCATAGGCCCGCCGATGACGAAGCGGCCCGTGGGGTTGATGTGGTACTTGGTGTTCTCGTCCAGCCACTCGGCGGGCAGCACGGCCTGGATGACATGCTTGAGGATGTCGGCGCGCAGCTCTTCGTTGGAGACGCTCTCGGCGTGCTGGGTGGAGATGACGACGGCGTCGATGCGGACGGGCTTGCCGGCTTCGTCATACTCGATGGTGACCTGGCTTTTGCCGTCGGGTCGCAGGTAGCTGAGCTTGCCGCTCTTGCGCACCTCGGTCAGGCGGCGCGTGAGCTTGTGGGCCAGCGAGATAGCGGCCGGCATCAGCTCCGGAGTCTCATTGGTGGCGTAGCCAAACATCATGCCCTGGTCGCCGGCTCCGCCGGTGTCCACACCCTGAGCGATGTCGCCGCTTTGACGGTTGATGGTCGAGATCACGGCGCAGGTGTTGGAGTCAAAGCCGTAAAGCGCGTTGTCATAGCCGATGGAGGCAACGACGCCGCGAACGAGCGTCTGGAAGTCAACGTAGGCTTTGGTGGTGATTTCACCGGCGATGACGACGAGGCCGGTGGCCGTTAGCGTCTCAGCGGCAACGCGGCTGTAGGGATCCTCCGTGAGGCAGGCGTCCAGAATGGCGTCCGAGATCTGATCCGCGATTTTATCGGGATGACCCTCGGTCACCGATTCTGAAGTAAAAAGGGTACGGTCACTCAATCGATTACTCCTTCAGGAGCCAGGGCGAGAGGCTGGGCCAAGGCCATGGCTCTGTGTTATCTGCGAACCGGCAGGGCATATACGATGCCCCGACGGATGCAGGGTGCTGACATTATGGTATCGGTTGAGCGGAAAGAGGGCAAAACGGAGCCGGTTAACGGTCGTTAGACTCTGCTCAGAGGCAGGCAGGACCGGGTGAACGGGATCAAGCGCGAGCAAGACGATACTGAGACACGATTCCTGGGACGAAACCTGGGACGATTCCCGGGACGATTGCTGGGACCAGTTCACACGACCAAGGCCCTAGCCTTGCGCGGGATGATTGGCGAGAAAGCCGGCCATCTCTGTGGAGAGGGAGCTGAGCCAGGTTCGCAGCGAGAGGATGGACGCGTGCAAAGGCAGGATCGAAGGCCACCAGCCGGAGCGATAGCCGAAGTAGCGAATGGCCAGGAAGCCCGCGCAGGCAACCACCATGACCAGAGCGACGGCGCCCATCCATTTGAGGCGGAGCAGGCGCATCTCATGGTTGCGAGCGCGAGCGCGGCCCACATTGGCGGCAAACTCGATCCAGTTCTGGTCGTCGTCGAGCATCTGTCCGCTGGCGACGTAGGCTCGCTGGAAGCGAGTCATCCAGTCGCCTTCGTCGAGGCCCACCACTTTGACGTAGGCGCGGATGATTCCTTTGTTGAGGATGCCGCCTGGAAGCGCGCGGAACTGATTGGACTCCAGCGCAAGCAGATGGCGTGGACTGACCTTGGTGATCTCGGTAATTTGCTCAAGCGCGATCCCGCGGCTTAGCCGCTCCATCCGCAGATCGTCGCCGAAAGAACCCATACTCATCGAAGAGGCGTCCACACCTTCCTGGAAGAGTTTTCCACAATCCAAGATACGTCCATGGATCGGCATTGGTCAAAAGAAAAACATGAAGAGCGCGAGGTATCTGCGAGTTTTCATTGTGGTTGGGAAAGATTGGCCGGTGCAGGATCAAAGTGGGACGCGAGCCGTCTTGCCGGGATGAGGCGTGAGGGGGATACTGGAGACCGGCAGTTTGCGTGTGCTGAGAGCAGGCGCGAAAGGATGGAGTGATGAGCGGCAGGCGGGTGGGAAAAGCAGCGACGAGATGGATGTGCGTGTGGCTGGTGGGAATGTGCGCCATGGGTTGGGCGCAAAAGGTGGAGCAGCCGCGGTTGATCCATCCGGGCAATGGGCCAGACGGGAAGCCGCAGACGACGTTTCTGGCGCATCGGCTGGGGATGGACCACGCCGAGGGTATTTCGACGATGGATGTGAATGGAGATGGGTGGCCGGACCTGCTGAGCGGCGCTTACTGGTATGAGAATCCGGGAGCGAATGGCGGCGAATGGAAGCGGCATCAGTATCGCCAGGTGGGCATCCTGAACGAATTTGTCTCCGACAGCGGCGAGTGGGCGGTGGATGTGAATCACGATGGCCGGCCCGATGTGGTGACGACGGGATGGATGCTGAACGGTCTGTGGTGGTTTGAAAATCCGGGCAAGGCGGGCGGCATGTGGGCCGAGCACAAGATCGCCGACAGCTATGACACCGAAGGCGGGGTGATGGCCGACATCAACGGCGATGGCAAGCCGGATATTGCGCTGGCGCACTATAACCACTCCGGAATTCTGTGGGTGGATTTTTCCGGGCCAGCTCCGCGGGTGCATCACGTGGGCAAACGCGCGCAGGACGGGCATGGGATCGGCGTAGCCGACATTGACGGCGACGGGAAGCCGGACCTGTTGACGCCGTATGGGTGGTTCAGGAATATCGACGCCGATCACGACAAGTGGGAGTGGCATCCGGACTGGAATCTGGGCGATGCCGGGTTTCCGATTCTTGGCTATGACGTGAACGGTGACGGCAAGATGGACATCATCTATGGCCAGGGCCACAGCTACGGACTCTATTGGCTGGAACAGCAGGGAACGGGCAGCGCGCGGCACTGGGTGCGGCACGTGATCGACGAATCCTACTCGCAGATTCATGCGCTGAAGCTGGCCGACATCAACGGCGACGGACAGCCGGAGCTGATTGCGGGCAAGCGCTATCGCGGGCACAGCGGACATGATCCGGGATCGTATGACCCGCTGGTGGTCTACTACTACACGATTGACCGGAAGCACGGAACCTTCATACGCCACTCGATCTCGGTGAACGGGACGGCGGGAGTGGGGACGCAGATTCTCGCGCTCGATCTGGACAAGGACGGAGACGTGGACCTGGCGACGGCGGGCAAGACGGGTGTGCACTTCTTTGAGAATCTGACCGTGGACAAGGTTCCGGCGGCGGTGCGGGAGCAGGAGTTGCTGCTCGATCCCAATTGGCCGTATGTGGGCGAGGGGGTGCGTGTGCAGCAGGAGGATGGTCCTGGGATCGAATGAACGGGAATGGAATGAGCAGGACCGAGTGAATTGGGCAGAAGAGTAACGGGCAGGCTGAGGCGCAGAGACGGCTCAGCCTGCGGAGCGCTCGGCTCGGCAGGCTGGGCACTGGCAGTTGCGGCGGAGAAAGTCCCAGGAGTAGATGCCTGCTGTGTGGCCATCCTGCCACTGGAACTGGATGGCGTATCGGCCTGTGGCCTGCGCGCTGGCTGGCCGCGCGGGTGGCTCATAGAGCGGCAGGAGTTGAGCTGCGCGAGGCTTGGGCTGGCCGGGTTCGCGACCATCGTTTTTGCGCTCCTCGACACAGGTGGCGCAGGGGCAGGCGTTGCGCAACCAGGCGAAGCTCCACTGGCTTTGATGGCCGTCGGCCCAGTCGATCTCCATGCCGGTGCCTTCGGTCTGGTGGATGCGAACTTTGGCGGGGGTGAGGGCTTCCCGGGTGAGTTTGCGGGCGCGAGCTTCGTCGCGCTCGCGTTTCTCCTGCTCTTCGCGGCTGAGGAACTGAATGCCTTCGTGACTCATAGTTCTATTTTGCCTGAAGGAAGACAGGCAGTGAATCAGTGGGTGAGTTCAACAGCAGCATGGGTCGATTCGACACGCGGGGAGGGATCGTCGAGACGGCCGAAGATCATCTTGCCGCTGGCGGTCTGGAGGACGCTGGTGACGGTGATCTCGACCGAGCGGCCGATGGCGCGTCGCGCGTGGTCGACGACGACCATGGTGCCGTCATCGAGGTAACCGACGCCCTGGTTGTACTCCTTGCCCTCTTTCAGGATCATGATCTGCATTTTTTCGCCAGGCAGAAAGACGGGGCGAAGCGCGTTGGCAAGATCGTTGACGTTGAGCACCTCGACTTGGTGAATCTGGGCGACTTTGTTGAGGTTGAAGTCGTTGGTGACAACACGCGCATCCCATTTGCGGGCCAGTTCGAGCAGCTTGAGATCGACCTCGCGGATGGCGGGAAAATCGTCGGAGACAATTTGGACCTGAATGCCGGGGATGGACTGCATGCGCTGGAGAATATCGAGTCCGCGGCGGCCCCGCTGACGGCGTGAGGCATCGGTGGAGTCGGCGACCAGTTGCAGCTCATGGAGGACAAACTCCGGAACGACAAAGAGGCCGTCGAGAAAGCCGGTTTCGGCAACGTCGGCGATGCGCCCGTCGATGATGACGGAAGTGTCGAGGATGCGGACGGTTGCGCGCGGTGATTGTTCTCCGGTGAAGAGATGACCCAGCGCGGCAGGATTGAGGCGATCGCCCTGGTGAGCGCCGACAAGCAGGCCGAGATAACCCATGAGGAGCAGGACGAAGAGCTGGATGGCGGCAGTGGTGGCTCCTGTGGGCATGGCGGAGCGCAGAACGAGCGTGACGAGCAAGGCACCGACGACACTGAGGACTCCGCCGAGGACCGCACCGAGAAGACGATGGAGAGCGAGAGCGCGAATGCGAAGCTCGATGAGGATGACGGCGGCAGCGGCTAGGACGCCCAGCGCGGCGGCAGGCAAAGCGGAAATCCCAAACGGATGCAGGAAGAAACAGAGGGACGCGACCAGGGCAAGAAAGAGAATCCGTAACAGAGTGAGATTCATTTGAACGACTGCTCCGGCGGGAGACAAGAAACGATCTGCCGCCAACCCAATCCCGGAGTATGCACAGGCGAAGATACGGTCGTCAAGCGAAAACAGAAAGAAAATACAGATACTTGCGCCGTCCGGCGAGCGTGCGGGAGACGGAAGTGAGCGGCAGCGAGGGCAGGCGCGAGGATGATGGCTTGAGACGAACGAAACAAGGGCCGAAACAAGGACTGAAACAAGGGCGCGGAAGAAAATTTTCGGCGGGTGCATCCGAAAGGCGGAAGCGGCGCGGTATAGAAGACAGAGGGACAGGAGACGCAGCATGAACGTGCCGCTGGAGTCGTCGCCGGAAGAGGCGGCGGCAGGCAAGGAAGAATGGCGGCTGGAGACTTGGTTGCGGCACTATGCCTCGATGGTCTATTCGCTGGCGGTGCGCATGACGGGCGATGCGGGTCTGGCCGAAGAGTTGACCCAGGATGTGTTTCTGGAACTGGATCGGAACCGCGGTCGGATGCAGGGCGAGGAACATATCCGACGATGGCTGCGGCAGGTGACGATGCATCGCGCGGTGGATGCGCTGCGGCGAAGAGACCATCGCGAGCCGGGATGGGACCAGGGCCGGTGGATGGGACTGGAGGAGTGGCAGGAGAGGCCGGCAGACGAGGCTGGCGAACGAATCCAGTGGAACAGAGAGATCGAGCACTGGCTGCTGCAACTGCCGGAGGCGCAGCGCAAGGCTTTGCTGCTGCGGTATCAGGAAGGGATGACGCCGGAAGAGATTGCCGAAACGGTGGGCGCACCGCTGGCGACGGTCAAAAGCCAGTTGCAGCGTGGCTTGAAGACATTGCGCAGGCGGGCAGAAGCATCCGGAGCGTGGAAGGAGATGGGCGATGTGGAATGACGAAGACGAAGCGATGCGGGACACAGATGTGGCACGGCTGGAAGCGATGCTGCACGAGGGATTGCAGAGGCGAGATGCGCCGGGGGGATTGCAGGAGCGGATTGTGGCGCGAGCCATGACTGCGCGAGATGAGGCTGCGCGAGACGGGGCTGCGCGGCGCGCCACAACTTTACGCGACAACGATCCACGGGGACTGAATGTGCGGCCAAGCGCGTCTCGAAGAAGAATCGGCGGACGGCTGTTGCGATTTCCGTTGGAAGGCCGTCGCTGGGCCGTGCAGAGGATCGCAGCCAGCGTGGTGCTGGGCGTGATGGTGGCCGGCGTGGCGGCGTATTACCAGGCCGAGCAACGGCGAACGGAACAGAGAGCCGAAGAGGCGCGAGCGCAGGTGATGGAGGCGTTGCGGATTACGACCCGGACGCTGGATAAGGTGCAGACGCAGCTTAGCAATGGGGAATGACCGACGAGATCGCAACGAAGGTTCAAGCAAACGATCAGGAGAGATCAAGATGAAGAAGCGCAGGGTTGTGGGCGGAGTGCTGTTGGCGTGGGGAATGACGGCGGGAATGGCGTGGGGACAGTTGCCGTCTCCTTCGCCGGTGGAGCAGCAACTGGCGGCGAAGGCCAAGCACGTGACCGAGGTGACGCTGAACCAGAGCATGTTGCAGTTTGCGTCGAAGTTCATGAGCGGCAAAGACAGCGACAAGGACAAGGAGGTGGCGAAGCTGATCCAGGGATTGCAGGGAATCTATGTGCGGGAGTACGACTTTGACAAGGATCACGCCTATACGCAGACCGATCTGGATGCATTCCGGAAATATATGGAGGGCGCGTCGTGGTCGCCAATGGTTCGCGATCGAACGCGCGGGGTGATCGAGGGATCCGATGTCTTTGTAAAGCTGGTGAACGGGCAGATGCAGGGCTTGTATGTGCTGGACGCCGAGTCTCGGGAGATTGACCTGGTGCTGATTCTGGGTCCAATTGATGTGAACAGCCTGAGCGAGTTGGGCGGATCGTTTGGGATTCCAAAGGATGCGGTGAAAAAAGCGCAGAAGAAGGTGACGCGATGACACGACGAGCCTATGGATGGATGACGGCTGGACTGGGTGGAGTGATGGTGGCGGCGATGGTGTTGGCCGCGACTCCGCAGGGCGCAGTGCTGGCGGCGAGCGAGGATGAACGAGCCTTTCACGCGCTGCAACATGCGTTGGAAGCTCGCTGGGGCGGGCAGGTGCAACACATTCCGATGCAGTGGCTGATGAGCGGCGTGGCGGGCCTGTATACGCATGGCGGCGTCAGCCGGATGCGAATTGCCGAAATCGACCACCTGCCGAGCCGGATCGACGGCGCTGACCTGGAGGCAATGGCGACGGCGAAGATGGGTGCGGGATGGCAGCGCATCGTGCGCGAGACCAGCCGGGAAGCCAATGAGCAGAGCCTGATCTACATGAAGCCGGAGGGAACGCGGCTGGCGATGATGGTGGTGGATTTTGACAACGGCGAGATGGATATCGTACAACTGGCGATTCAGCCGGATCAACTCTCGCGGCAGATTCGGCGCTGGGAGCGCGGCGGCGACCATCCCGGCAACGACAATCACAACGAATAGCCGCATTGCATGCAGCAGCCGCGCGCTTTACGCGCCGCGAGCCTTTGTGGCGCCACCTCTGGTTGCGGGCGGGCGCTTCGTTGAATCACAAGCCAAGCGCAGGCCGGGATCGGCTGGGTAACTTCCGTCCGTGTCTTTTCGTGCAGATCGCAAGCAGAAATTGACTTGACATTGTGCAAGCTGCAACGATACATTTCTCGTGACTCATTTTTGTGCAGTTCGCCTCTCGTTGGCCTGTTGATGCAAGAGGATGCAAGGTATCCATTTCTTCAGGGCAGATTGTTCAGGACCGGCGCGCCGCTGGCTGCACAGATGCAAGTCCATTTTGCCCTTGGAAATCTCGTCGAAAGGATACCCTCCCCCATGAAAGCCCCAAATTACCCCCCCCCCCGGCAACTTACAATCTAACAATCATCGTAGTAGCCCTGTTGCTACTCTGCGTCGGCACGTTCGCGCCAGCCTACGCCCAAACGCCCTCCTCGCTCAGCGTCAGCGCAGAACAATCTA
>JAJZEA010000043.1 GCA_021851335.1 Acidobacteriota bacterium
TTCGCTCAAAGCCGACCTCGAAGTTCCTGGTCGGTTTCATGCTGATCTTCTCTGCATGCACCCACGGATCGTTGAAATCCGTGTGCCCCTTGAGCGAGCCGACGATGAACTCATACCGGAACGGCCCGGTTATGCGCGACAGCAGCGGAACCCTCAGCGGCTCGGATCGATTGATCTCGAAGGAATAGATATTCTGCGCATTGTTCGAGTAGGCATAGGCACCACTGGCCGCCGGGCCCCACCACTGATCCTGCTTACCAAACGAAATATCGTGTCCCAGCACATGCACCGACAGATAGCCTTCGAGCAAACGCGTATCCGCCTTGGTAGCGATTGGCCCCAGCGGAATCGTTGCCTGCGCCTGATTGCCCACTGGAGGAACACCGTCATCCTGAGACAGCAGGCTGTAAAGCGCATAGGAGTAGCCTGTCGCAGACGGCGCATACTGCCCCTCAGCACGGAGATACAACGTCCACGGCCCGGAGACCACATACCCGCTCGCCCCTGAGTAGTCGTCAAAGCCGCCCTCAATCGGACGACCATAATCGTTCACAATCGTCTGCCCCAGATGGTAGCTGTCATGGAGTGGCGTACCGCTGATCCCGCGCTCTACGGAGTACGTCGATTCCACGCGGAACTCCCCGCGATATTTCCCGCACGGACCCTCCGCGTCGATGTTTAGCTCCTTCATCAATGCGTCGTAGATGCCGCGCGCTTCCTCGTTGCCCGCCGTATCCGGCGCATCCTCCAGCTTGGCCGAGGTATTCTCCAGCATGTGCACCACGCTCAGTCGCGTCCACGGCCTCAGGCCCAGAAACGCGGGGTCCAGATAGCCGAGCGAATACAGACGCGTTAGAGCCGGATATAGCCAGAAATTCAGAGGAATATACGGCGAACCCTGCGGCGCCAGATCACACGGTGCCGCCGTCACCTGTCCGGCAGCAGCCCCTGCGCCACCTGCCAGTGTTGTCGCCTCGCTCGCCGCGCCCGGCGTCTCCGCCTGCAAGCCCATCGACATGCCAGCGGCCAGCAATCCAGCCAATGAATACACACATGCCCGTCTGACTCTGTTCCCTGCAAAAAAGGCCATGGGTTCACTCTACTGAACGCCACTGTTAGGGTCAATCGCAGTCCGGCGTCGCAATCATGACTTCCATGTCATTTCCCCATTGAATCCGCAGGCAGCTTACGTCGAATAATCCGCATTGATCCGCACATACTCCGCCGTCAGGTCCGTCGTCCAGAAGGTACAACGCGCCGCGCCCACGCCCAGCCGCACCGTCACCGTAAACTCCGCCTGCTTCAGATATGCGTGCGCCGCCGCCACATCCATCTCCGCCGCGCGACCGCCTCCGCGACAGATCGCCAGCTCGCCAAAATCAATTTCCACGCGCTCCGGCTCGATCGCAGCGCCGGAGTAGCCAATCGCCGCCATCAACCGTCCCCAGTTTGGATCACACCCCGCCCACGCCGTCTTCACCAGCGGCGAATGCGCAATCGCCCTAGCTACGCGTACCGCATCGGCCTCCGTCGCCGCGCCCTCAATGCGCAGCTCCACCACATGGCTCACGCCCTCGCCATCGGCCACAATCTGCCGCGCCAGTGAAACCATCACCTGCTCCAGTGCCGCATGAAACTCCGCATCCCCGGCCTCAATCTCCACGCCGCTCGCACCCGAAGCCAGCGCCAGTACCGTGTCGTTGGTTGAGGTGTCGCCATCCACCGAGATGCGATTGAAGCTGCGCTCCGCCGCGCCCTGCAACATCGACTGCAAAATCTCCGGCTTCACCGCCGCATCCGTCATCACATACGCCAGCATCGTCGCATGAGGCACAAGCTGCGGATGGATCATGCCGGAGCCCTTGCACAGACCGGCGATACGAATCTCCGCGCCATCGCGAAAGACCCGCGCAAAAGCAGTCTTCTCCACCGTATCCGTGGTCAGAATCGCCTGCGCCACGGCATGAAAATCCTCCACATCCGCACCCAGCGCTGCTTCCATCGACCCGAGCGCGCTCACCAGTTTTTCCGCATCGAGCGGCACGCCGATAATGCCCGTCGAGGACGGAAATACCTCTACGGCGCGGCAGCCAAACCGCTCCGCCGCCGCCTGACAAACACGCTTCGCTGCGTCGATCCCTGCCTGTCCGGTCGCGCAGTTGGCATTGCCGGCGTTGATCGCCGCCACGCGCACTCGCCCGCCGGTCGCCGTCATGTGTTCGCGGTCCACCACCAGCGGAGCCGCGCACACGCGATTCGCCGTATACATCGCCGCCGCGCTCGCCGCCTCGTCGGCCACAATCAACGCAAAATCCGGCCGTCCGCTTGCCTTCAGCCCAGCCGTCGCCGCCGCAAAACGAAAGCCTCGCGGAATCATCAGTCTCGTCAGATCGCTCATCCCGTTTACTCTAACAAAGTGAGTAGCTCCGGATCGATCTCCGCTGAAATCTTCCTTGAAATGCGCCACGTCACCGTCACACTGGGCGAGCGCAAAGTCCTGCACGATCTCTCGCTCACCATCCGCGCCGGCGAACACATCGCCATCCTCGGCCCCAACGGCTGCGGAAAGTCCACCCTCATCCGCACGCTCACCTGTGACCTCTATCCACTGGTCCAGCCAGAGACAGAGCTGCGCATCTTTGGCCGTCCCCGCTGGGATATCAACCAGCTACGCCGCCACTTCGGCGTCGTCTCCGACAATCTGCCCGGCCATCAGGGCTACTCACGCACCGCCGACACCGCTGGATGCCTGACCGCGCGCACCACTGGCCTGGACGCCACGCTCGCCGGTTTCTTCGGCGCTTCCACGCTGTGGCCCCACTTGGAGATCACCGCGGCGATGCGAGAGGCCGCCCACGAAGCGCTCGCCCGCATCGACGCCACACATCTGGCCCAGCGCTTTGTCGGCGAGATGTCGGCTGGCGAAAAGCGACGCATCCTCATCGCCCGTGCGCTCGTTCACCGCCCGCGCCAACTGCTCCTCGACGAGCCATCGAACGCCCTCGACATCGCCGCCCAACGCGAGTTGCGCGAAGCGCTCCGTCGCCTGGCCGTCGACGGCATCGGCATCATTCTCGTCACCCATCATCTGGCCGACATCTTTCCGGAGATCGAGCGCGTCCTGCTCATGCGTGACGGACGCATCCTCGCCGACGGGCCGCGCAGCGCGCTGCTCACCGCGCCCACTCTCAGCGACCTTTTTCGCACCGAGGTACGCATCGGCCACGACGGCGAGTGGCTACACACCTGGTAATCGGTCAGCCACTAGCGTTTACTTCTCCAGCAGCCGCTTCGCCAGCGACTCATACAACCCCACAGCCTCCACCAGCTCGCGCTTGGCAATCTTTTCATGCGGCGTATGCGCCACGTGAATCGATCCCGGCCCCAGCAGCAGCGGTTCGCCCCACTTCGTCAACTGCGGAATATCCGTCGTAAACTTCGCCACCATCGTCGGAAATCCCTCCAGCGTGCGCAGCCGGACAAAGGGAATCTCCAGTGGAAACTCCACCTCCGCCGATCCCGCCGCTGCCTGCTCCAGCGCCGCACGCGTCTCCGCCGAATCCCCCACCAACCGCACCAGCACCTGCGCGCTGGCCTCGTCGGCAATCACGTTCGGTGCGCGTCCACCCGCAATCTGCCCGATATTCAGCGTGCTCTCGCCCACGTCCTCGGTCACCGGCAGCGGAATCTCCATCATCCGCCCCAGCGCCTTCACCAGCTTGTGTACGGCCGAGTCGCCCAGCTCCGGATACGCCGAGTGGGCCATGCGTCCCGTCGCCCGCACCACCGCGCGTAAAGCGCCCTTGGAGGCGACGGCGAGGCGATTGTCGGTCGGCTCGCCGTTAATGAGCCAGCGGCTGCCTTTGGACTGCTCGTTGGCCACCTTTGCGCCCGCCGAATCGCGCTCTTCGCCCGCCACAAAGAGCAGTCCCACGGCGAAGCCCTGCGCGCGCAACCGCTCCGCAGCCGCAATCTGCGCCGCCGCAATCCCTTTCGCATCGCAGACGCCGCGCCCATATAAAAACTCCTCGTCCTCGCGCAACGCCACATACGGCGGCACCGTATCCAGATGCGTGGAAAGAACCAGATCCGGCACACCCGTCTGCGGCCCGGCATAGACGTTCCACCGCTTCGCTGCAATCCCGCTCTCCGTCGGCTGCGGCACCTCCATCAACTCGACAGCCCAATCACGCGCGCGCAGCCAACCGGCCACAAACTCCATCACCGCCGCTTCGTTGTAGGTGGTTGACTCAATCTTCACCAGCTCGCGCGTCAGCGCCAATACATCCACTTCGCTCGTCATCACCGCTCCCTGCGTTGCATTCTCCCTGCCAGCATATCGCAGCCTGCGCTTGCGCCTGTCCCGGCGCTATCATCAACCTCATGGACTCCCGCATGGACTCCCGGATGGACTCCGATCCTCCCACTCTGCGCACTTTCTTTCTCGATGGACCCGCCGGGCGTCTCGAAGCGCTGCTGGATCCTGGTCATTCTTCCGCGCCCTGCTCGGTCGTTATCGCCCATCCCCATCCGCTTGGCGGCGGCTCCATGCACAACAAGGTCGTCTACCACGCCGCGCGCGTCTTCCGCGATCTTGGCTGGCCCACGCTGCGCTTCAACTTTCGCGGCGTCGGCCTGAGCGAAGGCGCGCACGACGGCCATGCTGAATCCTCTGACCTTGCAGCTGCTATGAATTGGCTCGATGCGCGCTTCCGCCTGCCCATCCTCGCCGCCGGATTCTCCTTTGGCGCGGCGATGACCCTCCGCGCTGCGCCCCATCATCCCGCAGTCTGCGCCTGCCTCGCGCTTGGCCTGCCGCTTCACTCGCCCAATCAGCGCTACGATTATCCGCAGCTTGCCCGCTGGACGCTGCCGGCGCTTTTTCTCTCCGGCGACCACGACATCTTTGCCACGCCCGAGGAACTCGCACAAGCCCTCGCGCCCGCCGCGCCGCACGCATCCCTGCAACTGATTCCCGGCGCGGATCACTTCTTCACCGGCCATCTGCCGCCGATGCAAAACGCCATCCGCAACTGGCTGTCCACGCTCCCGCTCGCGACCAACCCATCGACCACTGCCCCATGACCGACTCCACTCCTGCTTCAAGCCAAACCGCGCAACGCAACGCAACCCTCGCCGCGCTCCGCGCCGATGCGCTGGCCTGCTTCCGCAGCACGCTCGCCGACTGCTCCATCCCCACGGCCTTTGCTCGCTCGCTGCGCTGTGAAGGAACCACGCTCCATCGCCTGCGCGCAACCTCCGGCCCGGCTCGTCTTGAACTGGCGCTGTTCTCGCGCATCTTCGTCGTCAGCCTCGGCAAAGCCGCACTGCCCATGCTCGACGCGCTGCTGCACATCCTTCCGGCTCCACTGGACCTGCATGGTGTCTGTGCTGCGCCTGCTCTGCCTGACCACCCTCGCCCCGGCATCGCCTATTTTGCCGCAGGCCATCCGCTGCCCAACGCCGACTCCTTCGCCGCCGCGCGCGCCGCGCTGGCTCTGCTTCACTCCGCCGATGCCCACACACTCGTAATCTTCCTGATCTCCGGCGGCGGTTCAGCTTTGTGTGAGCTTCCGCTTGACCCTGCCATCACGCTCGATGAGACGCGCCAGTTCCATCAGGCGCTGGTCGGTTGCGGCGCTCCCATCGCCGAACTCAACACCATCCGCCAGGCCTTTTCCGCTGTCAAAGGCGGTCGCCTCTCCGTTGCCGCGGCTTGCGCCACGCAGCACTCCCTGCTTATCTCCGACGTTCCCGCAGACGCGCTTGATGCGCTGGCCTCCGGCCCCACGCTGGCGTCGTCTCACACGCCTGCCGCCGTCGCGGCGCTGCTTGAACGCTATCGCCTGCTGCCGCAGTTTCCCCCCGCCGTTCGCAACTTCTTTGAGCGCTCAACCAGCAACGCCACGCAGCCCCTAGCCCGACCCGAATCACAACTCGGTTTGACCCGCCACTTTCATGACCTGCTACTCTCCACCGACGATCTCGCTCGCGCCGCAACACGCCACGCGCAGACTCTCGGCTATGCCGTCACCGTCGATAACCGCTGCGACGACTGGGACTACGCACAGGCCGCGTCATTCCTGCTCGCGCAATCACAGCAGTTGTCCGCCACCGCGCCGCGCACCTGCCTCATCTCCACCGGCGAAGTCACAGTCACTTTGCCCGCAGCGCCAGGCATCGGCGGACGCAACCAGCAGTTTGCCCTCGAAGCCGCGCGCCTGCTCTGCACCGCAGACACCGCGCCGACTGTCGTGCTGAGCGCAGGCACAGATGGCATCGACGGCGTCAGTCCCGCTGCCGGAGCCATCGCCGACGCATCTACCTTCCCTCGCGCTCACTTCAGC
Source organism: Acidobacteriota bacterium (assembly GCA_021851335.1). Lineage (GTDB taxonomy): Bacteria > Acidobacteriota > Terriglobia > Terriglobales > Acidobacteriaceae > Acidicapsa. Next base: position 6,348 of record JAJZEA010000043.1, read on the forward strand.
GCACTCGACCCCGACGCCGCGCTCGCCGTTTGCAATACCTGGCCGCTTTTTGATGCACTCGGCAATGCCATCGTCACCGGCACCACCAACAACAACCTCCGCGACCTGCGCCTGCTGCTCACAGCAAAGGAATCCGCCGAATAAAAAACGCGGTGACCGTGTGGTCACCGCAATGCTCTCTGCTTTGCTTGTTGTTTTTACAGCCGACAGACACCGGAAGCGCAACGCTTACAGCGCTGTCTTTGCCTGGTCATGCTTCCAGGCAAACTCGTTTTTTTCAGAACATCTCTCACCGAAAGGCGTGATGCACTTGCGTTACGGCTGGGGCGGCGTGGTGCTTCCACCCTGCGGAACCGGCGGCAGATTGGCTCCATCCGGACCGCCATTGTCCCCATTCTGCATACTGTTCATGCGAGCGCCGTTCATGCGCGGGTCGTTCATCAAGTGCTGCATCTGGTTCATGCGCATCAGCTGCATCTGATCGCGCCGCTCGGCGATCAACTGCCGCATCTGCTGCCACTGCGCGGGTGTCAACTGATGCCGAATCGCCAGCAGCAGTCGCGCGTTGGCCACTTCCAGTTGCGCGCGCGCCTCGGCCACATTCTTTACCTGCGCCAGCACCTGTTCGTCGTTGGGCACCTCTGCGTTCACCAGCGGCTCCAGCTCAATCTCCGCCTTCTGCAAATTCCCGCGCAGATCCACCAACTGTAACCGGTGCTGTTGCAGAATCTCGTCCATCTTCGTCTGCTGCTCCGGCGTAATGCCAAGCCGACGCACCAGCCCAGGCCGATTCCACCATTTGCCCTGCAATCCAAGCCCCATCAACGGACCGTTGCCAGCCTGCGCCAGCAGCGCCTGTCCTCCGCCCACAACGCTCGCCACCACCAATGCAACCATCATCCATCTGCGTCTCATCGCAATCATCCTCATCGTCTGTTCCATGCGCCGGGAGTGCCTGAATATCTGCCTCCATTGTCCGCACGAATTACCGGTTTGCAGAGTCGCCCATCCAGTCCGCCATAGGAGCCAGCGCCTTCGCCGTTCCCTGTGAAATATCGTTGTCCACCGCCGCCAGCAGGGCTTCATCGGATTCATCCCCCGCCTGCATCGCAGCCGCGCGCCGCGCCGTCCGCTCGGTCAGAGCTTCCGCCAGTGTGGTCGTCTGCGCGTCTGTCTGCGCATTCGTCTGCGCCAAGGCGCTCTCGGGCTTCACCTGTTCGGCTGTCTGAGCCTGACCTGATTGAGCCTGACCTGATCGGGCCTGATCTGGTTGAGCGGGCGCCAACCGAACTGCGCGCGCCTGCTGCACCGGACCACTGCCATGCCCGGCCACTATCACCACGGCCACAGCACATGCCGCGGCCACAGCTCCGGCGCTCATCCAAAGCCAACTCCCGAACCCGCTTCCGAACCAACCCCATCCCCTGCCGCGGGACTGCGCCGCCAGTCCGGCTGCGCGCGCCGCCGCGTGCTCCTGCTTGCTCCAGTTCTTCACGCTTTGCCGGAAGCTGGCGATGGCCTGCTCCAGTTCTTCGTCGGAGGCCTGCATCCGTTTGTTGTTCGTCTCGTGGTTCATCGTCGTCCCCCCAGTTCCTCACGCACGCGTCCCATGGCCCGCGACAGATGCGCTTTCACCGTGCCTTCGCTCAATCCGGTTGCGTGAGCGATCTCGGCAATCTCCATCTCCTCCACATGCCGCAGCAGAAAGACTGTTCGCTGCCGCTCGCTCAGCTTCTCCACTGCCTTCCACACCAGCTTCACCTGCTGCTTCGCCATCACCTGCGCTTCCGGCGTTGAGCCTTCGCTGGCCAGCCAGTTGGCTGCTTCGCCAGCATCCACTGCGTTCGCCGTCGTCTGCCGCCAGAACTGCAATCGCCGGTTCCGCCACTGGTCTTTCTGCAGATTGATGGCAATCCGCAGCAGCCACGTAAGCACCTGCGAATCGCCGCGAAATCCCGCCCAGTTGCGATATGCCTTCAGCAGGCACTCCTGGGTCAACGTCTCGGCCATCTCCGGGTCGCGCAGCGAAGAAAGCAGAAACCGAAAGACCTGTGGCCTGTACTCCCGCGCCACGTCGTCAAAACTCGCCCGTTCCGGCGCTTCACTCATCGCCATCCATCGCTCGCCAAATCCATTCCATGTTGGGTTTGTCGTTGCCATCTCACTTGTATCAGACGACCCAGCAGCCAGCGCGATTACATCCGTGTGCAGCATTTTTCCCGGCACGGTTTTCCCAGCACTGTCTTCCATGTGCCTCGCACGCAGTCCTGCTTATTGCAACTGCTACACTTTCCTTCGGGAACATTCTGGCCTTTTTGTCCGTACTGAAGAGTAACCCTCCCCCGGAGATTGCATGCTGCTGCCCGAACTTCGCACACAGGTTCTCGAAGCCAACCGCCAGATTGCCGCGCGCGGCCTGGCTCTGCACACCTTTGGCAACGCCAGCGGCATTCACCGCCCCGCCGACGGCAGCCAGCCCATCGTCGCCATCAAGCCCAGCGGCGTTCCCTACGCAGCGCTCACATCCGCCGACCTGGTTCTCACCCATCTCGACGGCACCCTCGTCGAAGGCTCGCTGCGCCCCTCCAGCGACCTCGACACACACCTGGAACTCTACCGCGCTTTCCCCCAGATTGGCGGCATCGTCCACACGCACTCCGAGTTTGCCACCGTCTGGGCGCAGGCCGGCAAATCCATTCCCTGCCTGGGAACCACACACGCGGACTACTTCCACACCACCGTTCCAGTCACCGGCTACCTCACCGAGTCTGCCGTGCGCAGTGGCTATGTGCTGGAGACGGGGCGGCTCATCACCGCGCTCTTTGCCCGCGATGGCCTCGATCCAGTCTCGACCCCCGGCGTCCTCGTCGCCGGTCATGCTCCGTTCGCCTGGGGCGCAACGGTCACAAAAGCCGTCGAACACGCCGACCTGCTTGAATTCATCGCGCGGCTGGCCTGGCGCACCGCTCTGCTCGGCCTCCACGCAGACTCCCTGCCGGAGTACATCGCCGCCCATCATCACAGGCGGAAGCATGGACCCAACGCAACCTACGGCCAAAAGTCCTCCGCAAGTGCATGAAAATGCACTTGACTATGGAAATACATAGCCATATTCATTTAATAATAGATAACAAGGAGTATCCATCGCCCATGAAACGACGGACACTGTCCAGGACGCCTTTTACCGTGGCGAATAATAGCGAATAAGTCTTTTTCAATCTAAAAGATACATGCTTTTTGTCGCGGAGCAGCTTCGATTAACCCCACAGTGGCACGAAACGTGCATGAAGCGAATCGTTCAGGCTATATATGGAGACCCACCGATATAACCGGCTTCTGGCCACCGTGCTTGCCATCTCTACGGTGGCTCTGGTTATTCTTGCGGTCTTCAACTTTCTTCAGGAATCGCAGTACCAGCAGCCGGACGACGGCGTTCAGTGGACCGAGGTCTCCGCCATTGCCAGCGGTCAGGCTGTGGATGGGCTGGTCGCCGAGCACGTTCGCCCGGGTGGACCCGGTGCGCTGGCCGGAATCGAGCCGGGCGACCTGCTGATCGCCGTCAACAACCATCCGGTTGAAATCGCCGCTGACTTCGACCGCGAGCTGAAGCACACCGACGTCTATGGCAAGGCCAACTACACCATCATCCGCCGCGGCATCGCTCTGGACGCGCCCGTCGTCGTCATTCCCATTCCGGCTGACACCAGCCTCCGGCAGCTTGCCCGCGCCATTGGACTCATCTATCTGGCCATTGGACTTTACGTCCTGTTTCGCCGCTGGACCGCACCGCGCGCCACGCATTTTTATATCTTCTGTCTCACCTCCTTTGCGCTGAATTCCTTTCATTACACCGGCCAGTTCGATGCGCTCGACTGGACCATCTATTGGGGCAATATCATCGCCGGCGCTCTTCAGCCTGCGCTCTTTCTTCACTTTGCGCTGGTCTTTCCAGAGGAGCGGCTGCGTCGCAGCCGTCGAGGCTGGCTCGTCCCTTTTCTTTACGCTCCGGCCCTGGCGGTCATCGCGCTTCAAGCGTTTGCCCTGCTCTTCTGGCAAGCTACCTTTGCGCTGCGCCTGCGCCTCGATCAACTCTCAACCGGATACGTCGCACTCACCTTTGTGCTTTCGGCGGTGCTCTTCCTGCGCAGCTATCGCCACGCCAACACGCCGCTGCTGCGCCAGCAGTTGAAGTGGCTCACGCGCGGCACTTTGCTGGCTGTGCTTCCCTTCACCACGCTTTATGCCATTCCCTTCCTGCTGGGCGTACCGATCAACAGCGTTTTGCAGAAGATCGCCGAGCTTTCGCTGGTCTTTCTGCCCCTCACCTTCGCCTGGGCCATCGTCCGTTATCGGCTCATGGATACGGACCTGATCTTCAAGCGCGGCGTGGCCTATACGCTGGCTACGGGAACGCTGGTCGCCGTCTACTTCGGCATCGTCGCGCTCATCTCCGAGCGCGTCCACAACTATCTGCCCGAGGCCGTTCGCGAGTGGGGACTGGTCTTCACCATCCTGCTCACCGCGCAGCTTTTCGATCCACTCAAGCGCCGCTTCCAGACATGGGTCGATCAGGTCTTTGACCGCCATCGCTATGACTATCGCCACGCGCTGGTGGAGTTTGGCCGCGGCCTCAGCTCAGAGACCGATCTGGACGCTCTGCTGCGTTCGATCGTCGAGCGGCTGCCGCGCGCCCTGCTGGTGGCTCGTGTGGCCGTCTTTCAAGCAATCCCCGAGGGTGGCTTTCGCCTGGCCCGCGGCCACGGCATGGATTCCACGCTTAGCTCGACGACGCTCGATCTGGGCTTTCTGGACTTTGATGCTCCGGATGTCGACCTTGACGACGAGCGCCGCACGCATATCTTCTTTGAAAACACGCAGCAGACGCTGCACCTTCCACTCACACAGCAGTCCACCGTCTCCCTGCTCGATCTGAACTACTACCTTCCCTGCCTCGTCTCGGACGGCGCTCGCTCACGCACCATCGCCGTCATCGGGCTGGGGCGCACCATTGGCGGCGATTTTCTCTCCAGCGAAGATGTGGAACTGCTGGAGTCGCTGGCCAGCTACATTGGCATCGCGCTGCAAAACGCCAGCCTCTACGCGCGGCTGGAGAAACAGATTGCCGAGTTCGAGCGGCTCAAGGAGTTCAACGAAAACATCGTGGAATCGACGAACGTTGGCATTCTAGCCGTCGATCTCGAAGACCGCATCGAGAGCTGGAATGCGCAGATGGAGGCGATGTATGCCCTCAGCCGCGGCGAAGCGATCGGGCAGTCGCTCACCACGGTCTTTCCGCCTGAGTTCATGGAGTCCTTCCACCGCTTCCGCGACGAACCCGGCGTCCACCATCTCTACAAGTTCCGGCTGACCAGCCGCGCCGGAGAGTCGCGCACGGCCAACATCGCCATTGCGCCCCTGATGAGCCGCGACTTTGTTGCCGTCGGACGCATCATCCTAGTCGACGACATCACCGAGCGCATTGCGCTTGAAAATCAGCTTACGCAAGCCGACAAGCTCAGTTCCATCGGCTTGCTCGCCGCCGGTGTCGCGCACGAGATCAACACGCCGCTGGCCGTCATCAGCTCCTACACGCAGATGCTGACCAAGCAGGTGCGCGACGATGCGCGCCTGGCTCCACTGCTTGAGCGCATCACACAGCAGACCTTTCGCGCTTCGGAGATTGCCAGCGGGCTTTTGAATTTCTCCCGCACCAGCACCACCGAGTTTCGCGAAACCGACCTGAACCAGGTCATTCGTGATACCGTCGCGCTCGTCGAGCACCCGATGAAGACCGCGCGCATCGAGCTGGAACTTGCGCTGGACGCTTCGCTTCCGCCGATTCAGGGAAACCCCGGCAAGCTGCAACAGGTCTTTCTGAATCTGCTGCTGAACGCTCGCGACGCCATGCCGCAGGGCGGTCGTCTGACCGTCGCGACCATCGCCAACGGGCATGTGGAGGCGCGCATCACGGACACCGGCTCCGGCATCGCTCCGGAACATCTGAAGCGTATCTATGACCCGTTTTTTACCACCAAATCCGCGCCCAAACCCGGCGAGCGCCGCGGTACCGGCCTGGGACTTGCTGTGACCTATGGAATTATTCAGGAACACTCCGGCAAGATCGCCGTCGAAAGCACGCTAGGCGCCGGCACGACATTTTCTCTTGAATTTCCGCTTATAAGGAATCCAATCCATGCCTGATACACTCTCCGCACTCCGTGTCGGATCACCCTCTGCTGAAGAGGAAAACGATGCGCGCATCCTGGTCATTGACGATGAAGCCGGCATTCGCGAATCGCTGGAAGTGCTGCTCTCGCTGGAGGGCTATACGATCGATCTGGCCGTCGATGGCGAGGCCGGACTGAAGCAACTCGAGCAGCAGGTCTATGATCTGGTGCTGCTGGACCTGGCGCTTCCGGGCCAGTCCGGCATGGAATTGCTGCCGCAGATTCATGCGCGCTATCCGGATCTGCCGGTCATCATGATTACCGCCTACGGCACCGTGGACAACGTGGTGGACGCTATTCGCGCAGGCGCGGAAAACTTTGTCCAGAAGCCCTGGGACAACGAAAAGCTGCTAGCCGACATTCGATCCGCGCTGGCGCGTCATCGCGCCGAGGCGGAGAATGTGCACCTGAAGCGCGCCCTGCGCCAGCGCTACAACTTCTCGAACATTGTGGGCAAAAGCGAAGTGATGCTGCGCATCTTTGACCTGGTGGCGCAGGTTGCGCCCAGCCGCTCGACGGTGCTGATTCTCGGTGAAAGCGGCACGGGCAAGGAACTGATCGCCAAGGCGCTGCACGCAGGCTCCCCGCGCAAGGACAAGCCATTTGTGCCTGTCAACTCCGGCTCGATGCCCTCCGAACTGCTGGAGTCCACCCTCTTTGGCCACGTCAAAGGTTCATTTACCTCGGCCATCGCCAGCAAAAAAGGTCTTTTCGAGATTGCCAACAACGGCACCCTGTTTCTGGACGAGATCGGCAACATGGGCCTCGATACGCAGGCCAAGATTCTACGCGTCCTTCAGGACCGCCGCTTCATGCAGCTTGGCGGCACGCATGAGATTCAGGTCGACGTGCGCATTGTGGCCGCGACCAATGTCGATCTGCGACAGGCGGTGCGTGAAGGACGGTTCCGCGAAGACCTCTTCTATCGACTCAACGTCATCTCCATCGATCTGCCGCCTTTGCGCAGCCGTCGCGAGGATATTCCGCTGCTCGCCAATCGCTTTCTGGAGTTCTATTCGCGTGAAAACGGCCTGGAAATACGCAAGATCACGCAGGATGCGATGCGCTCGCTGATTGACTACGACTGGCCGGGCAATGTGCGTGAACTGGAAAATGTGATGGAGCGCTGCGTGGTGCTCTCGACGAATTCGCTGATTGACTCCAGCCTGCTGCCGCCGAATATCAGCGGACGGACACTGCCGGCAGCGCTGCTCGAGGACAATCCCAACGCTTCGCTCTTCGACATGATCGAGGTGATCGAACGGCGCATCATCCTGGAAAAGCTGGAGCGCTGCAACTGGAATCAGACCGATGCTGCCGAGCAGTTCCGCATTCCGCTTTCGACGCTGAACCAGAAGATCAAGCGGCTGAATATCGAGATTCGCAAAAAGGGCCGCGAATAAAGCGTTTTTGGATCGTCCGTGAAGTCGCTCCAGGCCTGAAAATCCGCCGACTTACCAGACTCGGCCAAAGGTGATGCCAAGGCCAGGCCCGTAGTAGCCTGGATAATAGCCGGGGTAATAGCCCGGATAGTAGCTGCCATAGAATCCATACGGATAGACAACCGGCGCCGGCGGCGGATAGACTCCGCGGCGATGAAGCATAGGAGCGGCTTCACCGGGCGCAGCCGAAGAGAGCCGCAGCGCCTCCTGTCGGCTGACCGGGGTGACGGTGAGCGGGGTCGTCAGGTGGAAGGTAAGCATCGACTCCGACGGAACCCAGACCTGCGGACCGTGGGAGATGGCCGAAGCCGCCGTGCCACCCAGTCCGCCGGCTGTGCCGCCGACTAAAGCGCCGGTGCCGCCGCCAAACGCTCCGCCCACCACTGCGCCCAGCAGCGCGCCCCCAAAGGCGCTCATCGCGGTGTGGCCACCTTTGCCAGGGCTGCGCACGCGGAAGAGATTGGCGTTGATCGGGAAGCTGTTGCCTTCAAGCTGCACAGCGTCGAGACGAAGAGCCAGTTCGGCGTGGCCGGTGAGCGAGCCGGATTGTCGAACGTCGGTCACCTCGCCGTGAATGGTGGCTCCGCGCGGAATGGCCAGGATGCCGCCGGAGTAGACATCGCGAGCGGCGACGAAAGCGACTGGCGTGCCGGGCTGAGCCATCTGCGAGGAGAGCGACTGCGTGGTGCGGACGACAAGCCTGGTGCCTTGCGGCAGAGTGACCGGATTGCGCGGCGGCTCCGGTCCGGCTGGATACTGCTGCTGGTAGGGCTGATTCTGCTCAAAGCTGTTGCCGGTTTGCGCATACCCGGGGCGCTGCGGCTGGCCGGGCTGCTGCGCGGAACCGCTGGGCGAGGTGGAGTTGTAGGGTTGCTGCGGCAGGCCGGCGGAGTTTTGCTGTGCGGCATCGGGCGCGCCCTGTTCCGAAGGATTCTGCTCATACTGTTGCGGCGGATTCTGGGCGTCGGCTGAATTCTGGGTGCCGGCTGGGTTTTGCGCATCCGCTTGCCCGGAGCTGACGTCAGCCGTGGCCTGCTGCGGATTGCCGACCGTGAGATTGTTCACCACTTTGCTGACGCCCGGAACCTTTGCCGCAAGTGAGGCGGCCAACTCCCGGTTGGCCTGGCTCGAAGAGGTTCCGGCGAGCGTGACGACGCCCTGCACCGTGGATGCTGTGATCCAGTCGGGTTTGAGCTGATCGGCGGCGTCGAGAGCGTGGACGACATTCATCTCGATCTGACCGTCGGAGTTGGCCGGCACACTCTGCGCGCGAGCCGCGCAAGAGAGCGCCGCGAACAAAACCACACCACTGAAGAGGCGAACAGAACCGTGCAGACGCATACAAGACCTCAACCCGAGAAGAAATTTCGATACGCCGAAGGCGTTGTTCCCTGCGGCGTCGTTCAGCTTATTAGACACCAATCCCGAGCTGAGGTTGCGGTCAGCGGCAAGCAAATGATGGAGCGCCGGAGTGCGCGGTATGTTTACTTACTCGTTACTACACCGCAAGGAAGTATACGGTCTTCTTTCTCGATCTTGCTTATTGGATTGATATTTTGTCGTAGCCGATGGGAGCCGCACCGACAGTATGACAGAAAACGCGAAATTGCCTGAGCGGAAGCCGGCGACACAAAAAAGCCGGAGAAAAATTGTCACGCGCCGTCCGCAACTTTTAAGCTGAAGCAGTGTCCACAAGGACATGGCGACCCTGGTAATGGGCAATCCGGGCCTGGGCATGAGAGAGACGATCGAGCCGGACTCACAACACGAAGCCATACGTCCGGATGCGGCGAGCACGGGAACACGCACCGATTCGGAGATTATGCAGGCGGTGGCCGCGGGCGATGAAACCGGATTTACCTATCTGGTGGAGAAATATCATCGACCGATCGTGCACTTTCTGTTTCGGATGGTGCACTCGGAGGCCGTTGCCGAGGAGCTGGCGCAGGAGGTGTTTCTGCGGGTCTATCGAGCACGGACGAGCTATCGCGCCGAGGCCAAGTTCAGCACGTGGCTGTATCGGATTGCGACTAATCTGGCTGCCAACCATGCGCGGGATTCCAAGAGCGAACGCGAGTCGCAGCGCGTGGAACTGGACGCCGTGGACCCGGTGACCGGCATGACAACCGAGGTTGCAGATCGGACTCCGGACATCGAGCACCGGATGGTGCGGGAGGAACGGATGGCGGCCATTCGCAGAGAGGTTGACCGGCTGCCGGAGCGCCAGCGCATGGCCGTTCTGATGCACAAGTATCAGGAGATGGATTATCGCCAGATTGGTGAAGTATTGCAGTTGAGCGAGTCGGCTACAAAGTCTTTGCTTTTTCGCGCCTATCGCACGTTGCGAGAGAGTTTGCGGGATTTCCTGTGAGGCGAATGCGATGTTGGAAGCCGGGAGACATCGGCGAACCACAGGGAGGTGAATCATGATGCGATGCAAGGATGTACAAGACGAGATGATGGAGCGTGCGCTGGGTATCGGGGCGGCGAAGCAAGCCGTGCCGAACGGCCTGCGGCAGCACTTGAAAGACTGCGAGCCGTGTCGCCAGGAGGCTGCGGAGATGCGCAGCCTCATGCAAGCGCTCGATGAGTGGGCTGCGCCGGAGCCGAATCCGTACTTTATGACGCGTTTTGCGGCCCGGCTTGCGGAGGAGCGCGCGACCGTGCCGCAGGGATGGCTGGAGCGCTTGTGGATAAGTCTTCATGCGCGGTTCACCTATGGGATGCGATGGCGGTTGCAGCCGGTGACGGCGACGGCACTTTCAGTGCTGGTGCTGGTGGGCGGTGGCGTCTATCTGTCCCGTGTGGAGACGGTTCGTCCGACGGAACCGGCGGTGATTACGGTTACTCCCGCAGTGATTCACGATTTACAAAGTCTCGACTCGAATACAACGGCGCTGGATACGCTCGAGAGCTTGTCTGGCGGTCATGACTAGATTATGAAAACACGGCGTCCGGGTGAGGGATGACGCTGGAGTGATGGAAATGATGGGCATAAAGAGGAGAAGCAAAAGCAACAAGGCCGCGCAGGCCGCGACCGTGGTCTGCCTGTTGCTGTTGACGACGAATCTGCTGGGTGGCCAGCAGCAGGCGTCCACAGCCGGCACGCAGACAGGCAGCCAGACAAGCAGTCAGACGCCCCGTCCCGAATTTCTGCACCGCTCGATTCCCTCGGTCTCGGGTCATCTGCCGGAGTGGCTGGACCGGCATCAGAATCTTCCCGTGGCGCAGCAGGAGATGTTGCTGCGTCGCAATGCGGAGTTTCGCCGCATGGCGCCCCAGGCTCAGCAGCGCGTGCTGGATCAGTTGACCCGGATCAATCAGATGCCTCCTGCGCAGCGGCAACGTTATCTGGCGCGCAACGAGGCGATGGAGCGTTTGACCCCGGAAGAACGAGCGCGCTTCCATGCTTCTTTGCAGGCTGTGGCCGAGATGACGCCGGATCGCCGTGCGGCTGTGACGGCAGCCTTTCGCAGCCTGCGCCGATATCCGCAAAGCGAGCGAGCGAAGATGCTGGCTTCCTCACCGTACAGCGATTCGCTGACGACGCAGGAGCGCGCGGCGCTGGGCAGTCTGCTGAAGGTGGAGCCGTATCTGCCCCAGCAGCAGACGAATCCTGCTGTGAAGCAGCCCTGAGCAGCGGGCAGGCCCCCGCAAGCTGGCTGCATTCAGGCGCGGAAAAGATTGCGCAGGATGAAGAAGACGTTGGCCGGGCGCTCGGCCAGTCGCCGCATGAAATACGGATACCACTCACTGCCGAAGGGCAGATAGATGCGCACGCGATAGCCCTCATGGACGAGTTTGCGTTGCAGGTCGCGGCGCACGCCATAGAGCATCTGAAACTCAAAGTGGTCGGCGGCGATTCCCTGCTTGCGGGCGTAGTGCTGAACGGCGCGGATCATGGCTTCATCGTGGGTGGCGATGCCGTGGTAGATCGCGCTCGAGAGCAGTGTTTCCGCAAGCCGGACGTAGTTTTGATCGACGTCGGACTTGGCTGGAAACGCCACGGTTGCAGGCTCCTGATAAGCGCCTTTGCAAAGACGGATGCGAATACCATCGGCAACCAACTGCGCAATATCCTGCTGCGAGCGGTAGAGATAGGCCTGGATCACGATCCCGATATGGCCGGCATTGCCTGGCAGAGCGTGTACGCGGCGCACCATGTCAAGGGTGGGCTGTGTGAGCGCGGATCCCTCCATGTCGATGCGCAGAAAATTTCCGGTGGTGCGGCAGTGTTCGGCCAGACTCCGGACGATCGTCTCGGTCAGTTCAGGGGCAAAATCCATGCCCATCTGGGTGAGCTTGACGCTGATGTTGGCGTTGAGCTTCTGCTGCGCAATCTGGTCGAGCAGGCGGTGATAGATCTCCGCGGCGCGCTGCGCGTCGGCCTCGCTGCTGACGCTTTCGCCCAGCGAATCGAGCGTGACGCTCAAACCCTGTTGGTTGAGTTGCCGAGCGACGTGCAAGGCGTCTTCCATGCGGACGCCGGCCACAAAGCGCGAACTCATCTTTCGCCCCATGCTGGAAGCTTCACTGAAACGACGGATGGGACGATTGGTGGACAGGGAGATAAACAGGCTGCGCAGGAGCGGCATGATGCGTGAAACCTCGAAAAACCGGAGTGAATTCGGAAAGCCCTTTTGAGTTTGGCACAGAGGCCGAAGACCCTGCCACTCGACGGAGATCACGGCCGCATATGGGAGTGATGCACATCACACACGAATGCTCAAAACGCAGGATACAACTGTCGCTGAAGGCAGGCTTGATGCGATGAAAAGAGTTCCGCGGAGACGACTTTGCAATACAGACCGAAATGGTCGTATACTGAAGACGGACCAAAGTGGTCGCAATTCAGCTTTCCGACGTATTCTTCGTCGGAGAGCGCGGCAGAGAGTGAAGCGTTTGAGCATGCTGAGCGAACTGGAAGTGGGAACCACTGGCATCATTGAATCCGTCGATCTTCCCCCGAGCGTTCATAACCACCTGATGTATATGGGTTTCCTGCCGAATGCACGGGTTGAGGTACTGCACCGTGCGCCTGCCGGCGACCCGACCGTCTATGCGATCGACGGACTGGAGATTGCGTTGCGCCGCGAGACGGCGCAGGCAATTCAGGTGAGGATGACGCGGCCGGTGCGACCGTCTGCAACGGAAACTGCACGGAAATCAGAACGAAAGGCTCGGCGATGAGCACCTGCTGCACTCCCGAACCGTATGAACCGCCCGCGCCGGGAGCGGATTCGTCGCGCCTGCGCACGATTGCTCTGATTGGTCCGCCGAACTCGGGCAAGTCGACGCTCTTTAACCGGTTGACCGGACTGCGGCAGAAGGTGGCGAACTATCCAGGCGTGACGGTCGAGCAGCGCATGGGCGCGATGGCCGGCATTGGACGCAGCGATCTGACGCTGATCGATCTGCCGGGAATCTATTCGCTGGACCCGTTTTCAGAGGATGCGCGCGTTTCGGTGGAGGTGCTGGAAGGACGTATGCCGGGCACGCCCAAGCCGGATGCGATTTTGCTGGTGCTCGATTCCCTGCACCTGACGCGGCAACTGATGCTGGCTGCGCCGGTGCTGGGGCTGGGCCTGCCGACGATGGTGCTGCTGAATATGAGCGACCTGATGGAGACGCGCGGAGGCGAGATCGATCCGCTGCGGCTGGCTCAGGAACTGGGCGCGCCGGTGGCGCGGATCAGCGCGGTGAAAGGCTCCGGGATGGAGGCAATTCAGCTTTTTCTGAATCGCCATCGCGGCGAGGATGCGAATCAGGCAGCAATCACCGTGCTGCCCGTGGTGGGCAATGCGGTGAGCGCGCACAAATGGGCGGCGCAGGTGAGCGCGCGCACGGGCTATCGCGCTCCGCTTTCGGCGGAGGCAAGCCGCAAGGTGGATGCCGTTCTGCTGCATCGCATCTGGGGCCCGCTGTTTTTTCTGGTGGTGGTCTTCAGTGTCTTTGAGGTGGTGTTCAGCATTGGCCAGCCGCTGAGCGATGGGCTGGGCGACGTGCTGGCTCGCGCGGGCACGTGGGCGACGAACTTTCTTCCCAACGACTGGCTTCGTTCACTGGTGCTGGACGGCGCATGGAAAGGCGTGACTTCAGTTCTTGTTTTTCTGCCGCAGATTCTGCTGCTGTTTCTGTTTATCGGCATCCTGGAGGACTCTGGCTATCTGGCGCGTGCGGCGCTGATTGCCGATCGCGTGATGCGGACGATTGGACTGAACGGCAAGGCGTTCATTCCGCTGCTCTCGGCCTATGCCTGCGCGGTGCCGGCGATTATGGCAACGCGGACGATTGAGAACAAGCGTGACCGGCTGGCAACGATCCTGGTGACGCCGTTCATGACCTGCTCGGCGCGGCTGCCGGTGTATATGCTGTTCATCGCCGCGTTTATTCCACCGATTGCGTTTGTGCATGGGCTGGTGGGACTGCAAACGCTGGTGATGCTGGGGCTGTATCTGCTGGGATTCCTGGCGGCGCTGGCGACGGCGCGGCTGCTGAAAAGCTCGATTCTGAAGTCGAGCCAGACGCCGTTCATTCTGGAGCTACCGCAATATCGGATGCCGACGCTACGTTCGATTGGACTGCGACTGTGGGATCGCGGCAGCGTCTTTCTGCGCCAGGCGGGCAGCGTGATTCTGGTGGTGACGCTGGGGCTGTGGGTGCTGGCGAATTTTCCTCGACACCACGGTGTGGCACCGGAGTTGACGGAGAGCATCATCGGGCGTCTGGGGCACTGGATGGAGCCGGCCATTGCACCGCTCGGCTTCAACTGGAAGATTGGCATCGGGCTGCTGTCGAGCGTTCTGGCGCGTGAAGTGATGGTGGGGACGATGGGCACGCTCTACGGCGCTGACCCGCAGACTCAATCGCTGAGCCTGCAAACGGCACTACATCATGATCTGCATCTGGGGGGAGCGATTGCGCTGATGGTCTTCTTTGCCTTTGCCATGCAATGCACATCAACCATGGCGGTAGTGCGGCGAGAGACGAATAGCTGGCGCTGGCCGGTGATTCAGTTCCTGTATATGCTGGTGCTGGCGTGGGGAGCGGCGTTTGCCGCGAACTGGGCCGTGCATCTGATCTGGGGCTGAAATCCGGGGCTGAAAACGGATTCTCATGTGCGCTGTAAGTGTCCTGAAGTTGCACAAAAGCTATACTGAAAAGAATCGTAAGATTCGATGACCTCGATGTGCTCCCCTTTGAGTCCAACAGGTGGCCATCGAACGTGTCACACACTCAAGCGAGTCTCGCATACGCAGGGAAAGAGGAGGCGGAGTTGGCGGTACTTGATCCTGCATGCAACAATCCTGCGCGGAATGAACTTGCTGCCCGTCTCGTCGCTTGGACATGCTCCGTTGCCCGTTTTAGGAGCGCATCGCGACTTGCAATCCTGCTGATATCGCTGTGGAGCCTTCCAGTCTGGGCTTGCACGGAGACCCACGCCGCGGCACCTGGGATCACCGCTTCTGGTTCCGCCGGAACGGCGAAGGCGCCGTCGCCGCAGATCAAGACAGGCGTCGCAATTCCAGAGCATACGCACGAGTTGCCGCATGTGTTGATTCCGGTGCTGCCGTCGGACCCGAAGCTGGCCGACTTTCTGTCTCCAACACCGACAGGCAAAGCGGCGCGCGCGATGCTTCGCATCCAGAAGTTTGTGCAGCGTTATCCGGCGGACGGACAGCC
>JAJZEA010000105.1 GCA_021851335.1 Acidobacteriota bacterium
CGTTGGGCGAAGGCAATGTCGATCGCCTGGTTACAGAAGCGCGGAAGGAGATCAGGTGCGTCGCCTCCGAGACCGGCTGGCAAGACCATTGGGGCCCCGGAGGGCATACGCCGGACTACAGCCGCGTCAAGCATCGCATGGAGCGCTTACTGGAACTGGGGCACGCCGACGCCGTGGTGCGCCTGGGTACGGAGCTAATGACGCTGGGCAATGAGCAGATTGGTCAGTCAAACGACGAGGGCGAAACCGCAGAAGCCGTGGGCGAGTGTGTGCCGGTCATCTTTCAGGCAGTTGCCGTATCGGCGCTCACGCCCGCGCGCAAGCTGCTTTACGCGATTGATGCACATCTGCGAGATGACTATGGCGTAGTCAACGACGCAGCCGATGCCATCCTGAAGATGCGCGGTGCACAGTCGGCCTGGTCCGAAGTTGCAGATGTATTGACGCAACGCGCCAAGTCACCAGTAAAAGAAGACGATTTATTTTCCCGGAGATATCAGCATGAGCGTATCGCCGATTGGCTGATCCAGGCTCTTGAATATGCTGGCCGCGACGACGAGGTTCTTGCTGTCTGTGAGCGGGAAGCCCGCCAAACCGGCAGCTACGAGCGATTGGTCAAACGTCTCATGGAAAAAAAGCAATATGAGCAAGCCGAGCGCTGGGCCACCGAGGGAATCAAAAACACAATTGCCAAGCTCCCCGGTATTGCGTCGAGCCTCGAAAAACTGTTAGGAGAGATGGCGATCGAACGCAGGCAATGGCCCATCGCCGCGGCTCATGCGGCATTGAATTTCTTTTCCCATCCCAGTCGCGAAAGCTTTCAGAGACTGCTCAAAGCCGCCGCCAAAGTAGGCTGCGAAGACAGTATCCGTAGAATCGCGCTCAACTTTCTCGAAACAGGCGTTTCGCCCTTGACGCCGGGCAAGACATCGCCAAAGAGCGCGGCGAAAGCGGAGTGGCCGCTGCCAACGCCTGCTTACCTTTCTCCGCTGATCAACAATGAATCCAGATTTCGCTCAACGGCAGGACCGCATTTCGATGTGTTGATCGACATGGCCATCGCCGACCGCCGGCACGATGATGTGCTTCGTTGGTATGACGCCATGTCGACCGGACAAAAGCGCCGAGTAGGCATGTCGTGGTATGGCTCTGGCGGATATGGAGATCAAGTGGCTGCGGCGGTAGCAAAATCGCATCCAGAGCGGTCACTCGCAATTTATCGTCAGCGTGTAGACGCTCACCTGCCCCATGCGAGTCCTTCCGCATACGAAGCCGTTGCAGGCTACCTGCGCAAAATGCGGCCCATCCTGCAATCGCTTCATCGCGAAGCAGAATGGGACGGGTTGCTCGCGGACATACGACTGCGCTATAAGAATCGACCAAAGTTTATGGAGATTCTCGACAAACTGGACCCGAGGCCAATTCTGGAACAGAAAAAGGCTCGGCGTTAGCCCGGGAAAAGGCAGGTTAGAGGCGTGATGAAAGATGCTGTGGCCGAAGGTAAGCACCCGTCGCTTGCCCCCGGAAAACGTACCCCTGAGCAGAGTGATTCAACTGCGAGGGATGACGAAGATGGTGAAGATACCGCGAAAAGCATACACGTTGGAGTACAAGCGGGAGGCGGTGCGTCTGAAGGATTGGTCCAGCTTTCGGACGGAGCCGCTCACCGCCGCCCCACTCGCAGCGAGTGTTTCGCACCCTGCTCCCACTCTTGAAGCATACGGTTGCCAACCTCTGAGAACGCTGCGTGCTCTTTGTTGTATAGCCGCATCTCCTCAGCCGCAGACACCAGCGCATCCTCCACGCGTTCCAGAATTGCTCTCACTCGTGCTGGCGCGCTTCCGAGTCGCACTTCGCCCAGCCGCTGCAGATCCTTTGCACTCGCCCATTTTGTGGTCCCATTCAATGTCAGGGCCATGCTGTCCCTGGGCAAATAAACAGAAGTGGTCACCAGGTCATAGACCGGCGCAAGGCGGGCTTCACCCTGAACGTCGTCGTAGACGATGCCGAAATTCTTGAGGTGCGCATCGCCATTGCGCAATGCGCAGTTGATGACGATGAGCGTAAACAGACGCTCCAGGTCTTCGCCAACATGAGGTGAGTCCAGGGAGATCGGACCATGAAAGCATAACCTTGCCGGGAGCACAACTGACGAAAGCGGCAATTGCGTCTGTCTCTTGAAATGACAAATCATCAAGAAAGTTGTAGTATTGTGTCATGGCCCAGTCTCACCGAGAAGCGTCGCGGCGGCTCTTCGAACTCGCCGAGCAACAGCAAGGCTTCTTTACGACGAAGCAGGCCAAGGCGGCCGGTTTCGCCGAGAATACGCATCCCTATCATGTGCAGGCCGGGAACTGGATCCGCGAACATCGTGGCATCTACCGGCTGGCGCTGTTCCCGACGCCGGATCGTCCCGATCTTGTCCTATGGTCGCTCTGGTCCAGGAACCGGAAAGAACAGATCGAAGGCGTCTATAGTCATCAGACCGCGCTGAGTCTGCATGATCTGTCGGACCTGAACCCGGCAAAGCTCCAAATGACGGTCCCGGCGCACTTCCGGCGCAATAGCGATATTCCCGGCATCCTCGTGCTTCATTATCGCGATCTGCCCAAGAGCGATATGCAGGGCGGACCGGGATACAAATTCACCCGGCCGCTCCGGACGATTCTCGATCTGATCGAGGCTGGCGCGGTCGAGCGGACGTTCATTCGCCAGGCCCTGCTGCAAGCTGTTGACCGGGGTTTGATCACGCGCCAACAACTACGGAGCGCACAACTGAACGAAACGGCGCGCAAGATGGTCGAGGATGCGCTGCGGCGGGCTGCATAATGGCGACACAGAGAGTGTATACAACAGCGGCAGCCTTCCAGAGAGCCCTGGAAGAACGTTTGAAAAACAGGTCGCAGGCGGAACAGATCGACATCAATCGCCTCAGACGTCAGGTATCCTTCGATCGATTGCTGGCACGCCTGTTCAGGGACGATGCGGCGCCGTGGGCGTTGAAGGGCGGCTATGCCCTGGAGCTTCGCTTCAAGTCCGCGCGATCCACGATCGATATCGATCTAACGGTGCAGCGGGTCGTAGAGGCAATAGAAGGCGGAGACGCAGTTCGAGCGATACGTGAGATGCTACAGAACGCGGCCGATGTCTCCCTCAATGACTGGTTCGAGTATAGGATTGGGCCACCCGTGATGGATCTGACCGCGATGG
>JAJZEA010000044.1 GCA_021851335.1 Acidobacteriota bacterium
CGCAGGAGAGACCGGCGCTGGACATGGCGGCTTTGACTTGCTGTGGAGACTGGTTGTAGAAGCCAGCAGCTTCCACCTCTCTGTAGCCGATGGCGGCGATTTGGCGGAGGGTGCCTGCGTAGTCTTGTGCGAGCATCGCGCGGACGGAGTAGAGTTGCAGGCCGATGGGAAGGCCCCAGGGTGAGGCAAAGGCATCTTTTGTGGCGAGGGCGGCAGAGCCGAGCAGGAGCGTGGCGGCGGAGTTTCGGAGGAAGATTCTTCTATCGAAATGATTCATTGGCTTCTCCTTCAGGCGGGAACGAGATTGGTCTCAGGAACATTCTTGCAGAGTAACCGGAATCGCCTGTTCGATCACCTGAGCCAGCGAAAAGGAGAGATTGTCAGCTATCCGGTGTGAGTCTCTCTGCCTTATTCACGTTGGGAAAGACAACATCTTCGACCGACTTTACCTCGGAGCGAGTCTTTCCCTCTACTTTGTCTCCAGCTATCTTACTGCTCCCAAGCGAAATGAACCGACAATCGTGATCCGTAGAAATTTCACTTTGGGCTCGGTAGTGTGATCGGCCTCCAATCTACATGTGGTTGCCGGTCACGTCTTCCCTCCTATGTAGAGATCGAGATCCTGTGCCCGGTATGGAGATTGCTTGACTGCGAATCCAGTCTGTGATGGTGCGCGGGTCGAAGCGAACGGATCCCTAGATGAGGTAGGAGGGGATGAGTCCGCTGCGTGCGCACTCCAGCGACTGGTACAGATTTTGCTGGACACTCCAAGCGGATAACCGCATGAAAGGCTTCTTTTGATTGAGCTTGAGCTTTAGTTTGTTGCAGGACGAGCCTGGAGTCTTCCAAGTCTGAGCGCCCGTTCTTTCATCATGACAAAGAAGACAGGTACGAGGATAAGGACATGGATGGTTGAGGTAATCATGCCCCCTACAATTGGCGCGGCAATCGGCTTCATGACATCGGACCCGATGCCGGATTCCCAGAGGATCGGCGCGAGGCTGGCGAGCACGGCAATGACTGTCATGAGCTTTGGCCGAAGGCGTTTTACCGCTCCTTCGATGACGGCTTCTTCAATGTCGGCATTATTGTGAATCTTTCCTTGCTGTAGTCCGCGTTCCAGAGATTCATGCAGATAGACGACCATCACCACTCCGGTTTCGACTGCTATTCCGAAGAGGGTGATGTAGCCTACCCAGACAGCCACGCTGAAGTTGTAACCAAGCATCCATTGCAGCAGCAGCCCGCCGGTCATGGCATAGATCGTGGGGACAATCAATACCACCGCTTCCGCTACCGAGTGAAAGACCACATAAAGGAGAAGGAAGATCATGAAGAACACGATGGGCAGGATGAGCTTGAGTCGCTGCTTTGCCCGCAATTCAAATTCGTATTCTCCCGACCACTTGTATTCGTAGCCTGCGGGAATTGTAATCTGGGTTTTCAGCTTGCGATTGGCCTCGTTCACAAAACCTCCGTAGTTTGCGCTCTTCAGGTCGATGTAGACATAGCCGGTGAGTTGACCATCCTCATCCCGGATCATTGCCGGACCATGAGAAAACGACACTTTGGCGACCTGTCCTAACGGAATCTGCGCCCCTGAGGGCGTAGCGATTAGAACGCTACGCATCCGGTCCACACTGTCACGGAAATCCTGTGAGTAGCGTACGTTGATTGGATAGCGCTCGCGTCCTTCGATGTTCTCCGCGATGTTCTGGCCACCGATGCCAGATGAGACTGCCGTTTGCACATCGGCGACGCTTAGGCCATACCGCGCGGCCTCAGCTCGGTCCACTTCCACATTGACGTAGAAGCCCTGCGAGATGCGTTCAGCAAAGATCGACCGAACTTGCGGCATCGACGAGAGAACACTTTGTATCTTTGAAGCCAGTTGTTCAATGCCATCTATGTTCGGCCCTTGCACCTTGAGTCCAAGAGGCGTCTTGATTCCGGTGAGTTCCATGTCGAGACGGTTTTCGACTGGACTTGTCCAGGTATTCGCTAGCCCAGGGAACTGCAACTTTTCATCCATCTCCTGAATGAGCCTGGTGTAGGTCATTCCGGGTCGCCATTGGTTTCGCGGTTTCAGTGTGAGAGTCGTATCGTACATATCCAGTGGCGCGTTGTCCGTTGCGCTGTCCGAGCGACCGACTGTGCCGAAGACACTCTCAACCTCGGGAAATGCACGCAGAATTGCATCCTGCTTTTTAAGAAGGGACTTCGCCTGCTCGATTGCAATACCCGGTAGCGAAGTGGGCATATAGAGCGCCGATCCTTCAAAGAGAGGAGGCATGAACTGACTACCCAGCTTGAATGCGACAGGCAGAGTGGCAATCAGGAACAGGAGGTTGATTGCAATGGTCAGTTTTCGATACTTCAGACAGAGACGCAGGATAGGCAGATAGATTGCTTGCGTGAAGCGGGAGATTGGATTGGCGTTCTCCGGCTTAAGCCGTCCACGAATGAGCATCACCATCAGAACAGGAACAAGAGTGATGGCAAGGATAGAGGAAGAACCCACGGCAAGTGTCTTCGTCCAGGCAAGGGGGCGAAACAGCCTACCCTCCTGCGCTTCCAGAAGGAAGACCGGCAGGAATGAAACAACGATGATGAGCAGCGAGAAGAACAGGGCTGGTCCAACCTGCTTTGCCGCGTTGATGAGGATCTCCCGACGCTCCGTCTCAGATACAGGAGTTGCGTCAGACTCCTGCCGTTCCGAGAGATGGCGGTAGCCATTCTCCACCATCACAATCGCGGCATCGACAAGAACACCAACGGCTAGAGCGATGCCACCAAGAGACATTATGTTCGACGTAACACCAAGGAAATAGATCGGGATAAACGAGACAAGAACCGCGATCGGCAAAGCAAGAATGGCGATCAGCGCGGAACGAAAGTGAAACAGGAAAATGATGATGACCAGACTGACGATGATGGCCTCTTCCAGCAAATCACGCTGGAGTGTGGAGATCGAATCGTTGATGAGGCCGGATCGGTCGTAGCCTGCGACAATCTGCACTCCGGCTGGTAAAGATGGCGCTATCTCGCGGAACTTCTGCTTTACGCCTTCGATGACATTCAACGCATTCATTCCTTGCCGCATGACGACGATGCCGCCGACCGTCTCACCTTGTCCATTCCACTCGGCGACCCCCTCGCGGATGTCCGGGCCGAAGGCTACGCTGCCAAGATCACGAACTAGAACTGGAGTGCCGTTCTTGCTGCCCACCGCAATCGACTCAAGATCGTTCAGCGACTTGAGGTAGCCGAGGCCGCGGATCATGTACTGCGCTCCGCTAAGATCAAGCACTCTACCTCCCACTTCGTTTGTGCTTGCCTTCACCCGGTCGATGACCATAGACAGAGGAATGTTGTAGGCGAGCAGCTTATTCGGGTCGAGCCTTATCTGGTACTGCTTCACGTAGCCGCCAATGCTCGCAACCTCCGAGACGCCCGGGACAGTCTCCAACTCGTAGCGCAGATGCCAGTCCTGAAGTGTACGGAGATCGGCCAGACTGTGCTTGCCGCTCTTATCTACGAGGGCATACTCGAAAACCCACCCCGCACCCGTTGCATCCGGGCCGATGGCTGGATGCACTTCGGTGGGTAGACGACCGCCGATTTGCTGGAGGTATTCGACCACCCGAGAGCGCGCCCAATACAGGTCTGTCCCGTCCTCAAAAACGACGTACACATACGAATCTCCAAACATCGTCTGAGCGCGGACGGCCTTCACATGCGGAGCCGCAAGAAGGCTTGTCACGATGGGGTAAGTAACCTGGTCTTCGATAATGTTTGGCGGTTGTCCTGTCCAGCTTGTATGCACGATCACCTGAACATCCGAGATGTCGGGGAGCGCATCGAGTGGAACATGACGCAACGACCAGATACCGGCAAGAGTTAGCACGAGAACGCCAGTGAAAACGAGGAAGCGGTTTCGGGCGCAGATGTCAATGATTCTGGAGAGCATGGTCACTTTCCCCCTTCGGCATTGATCTGCAACTGCTTGATGGCGGTGGTCTGCCCGTTCTGTTTGACCGTCACCTTGACCTGCCACGTTCCGCCGGATTCAAGCGCGCCAGTTCCGTCATATATTCCTGGACTCTTTTGCCTCAACTGTGTGGTCGTGTTTATTGCTCCCATCCCCATTGCCGGCATCGCCGCCATGAAAAAAGTGACCGCAACTTGCGCCCCGGCAACGGGTTGTCCGTTTGCTCCGGTCAACTTTACGTGGAACGTGTTGGAGCCTGTGTGGGCGGGGTTGGGGTCAGTAGTGAAATCAATTGCGACTGTTGGTTGTTGTTGCGCTGGATTGGCCGACGCTTGTTGCCCGGCGCCCGGAGCTGGCGGAGTATACGAACCTGCAGCAGCCTGCAACTGGCTTTCAGAATCGAGTAGGAAATTAGCTGAGGTGACAATCTGCTGATGGTCAGCCAAACCCTTCAGAACAACAAAGTCATCTCCAACGCGCGCACCCAGACTGACATCTTTGGGTTCGAGACTGCCGTTTCCGTGATCGATAAAGACCACCTGACGTAACCCTGTCTGAAACACCGCCGAGGTCGGGACTACTAGCTGTCGCCCAAGGGCCGACTTCAGATCGACGTTTACAAACATTCCCGGCTTGAGCGTCACGCTAGGATTATTGACCGCCAGACGCACCTTGATGGTGCGTGTCGTCAAATCGATTTGTGGCAGTATTTCTTCGACACGACCTTGAAACGTACGCCCCGGATAAGCGTCAACTGTTATGGATGAACTGTCACCGCGCTTCAGCCTGCCGACATCATTTTGAAAGACCTGGGCATTTACCCAGACATGGGAAAGGTCGGCGAGCGTGTAAAGCTTTGTCGCTGGCTCGACGTACATATTCGGGAGTGCCATACGCTCCATGATGTAGCCGGAAGCAGGAGAGTTGATAGATAGCTCCGTCACCACCTTGCCCGTTTCCTCGAGTTTGACTATCTCGCTATTCGGAATGTCCCACTGGCGTAGGCGCTGTTGCGCTGCCGTAGCAAGCGACGAAGCGCCGCTGGCAACACCATCGACCAAACTCTCGCTAAGAGCTGTCTGATTCCGCCGCGCAAGCAGATACTCTTCCTGCGTTGCTACCAGTTCAGGGCTGTATATCGTAAAGACCGGTTCGCCCTTGCGGACATATTGGTAGGTGGCATCAGCGAAGACCTTGCGGATGTATCCAGAGAACCGCACTTGGACGAACGACTGAAGGCGCTCGTCCACATCGACCGTGCCAGTCGCTCGAATCTCATCGCTTAGTTGCTTGTACTCGACTGTGCCGATCTTTACGCCAATGCTGTTCATCTGTTCTTGCGTCAGTTGCACAGGTACCAGCGGAGTTTCCATCTGGGCCGCTGACATGGACGCATCCTTGCGGGTGTCCTGATTCAGGTCTGGCATTGGCCCGGACGCGATGGGTTGAACAACGGCAGGGACCGATGCCAGATGGATGATTGAGCGCGTGCGGTAGACACACACAGCAGCGACAACCGCAAACAATGCGAGCCAGAATAGGGATGTACGGAGAATAGTTTTGTTCATCGCAGTTGCGCTCCCGTCAGAGTTTCGAGATGTGCCAACGCTGTCTCGTGGTCGAGCAGCGCTTGTTGATAGTCATGCTCAAATGTCAGCACATCGAGCAGAGAGGAAAGTACCGGAGCGAACGCCTGTTTACTGGACTGATAGGTCGCCTTCTCCGCCTGGAATGCGGCTCGCGCCTGGGGCAAAAGGCCGTCCCGATACTCCGTTATCAGTTCCGCGGTGTTCGTTGCGGCGATGTATTGCTTCTGCACCTCTGCGAGTTGCTGTTGCACCTGCGAGTCGAGTTCCTGCCTAGATTGTTCCAGTGACTCAGTAGCTTCCGCGATACCCGCTTGGACGCGCTTCCGCCGAGGTAGCTGCATGCTGACTGTAAGCATGTAGTAATCGCTGTAGCTACTGCCCGTCTGCTGAAACATATAGCCGACGTTGAAGTTTGGCTTCCCCGCGCGCTGTGCCGATTTCAGTCGGGCGTCCTGCATATGGACATCCGCCTCGCCAACTGAGACCGCTGGATTATGCCCGAGGACGAGGTTCTGCAATTCTTCGGCTGTGCGTTGTAGTGGAGTCAACGAAAGCGGATATGGAATGATGTCAGGAGAGGTCTGCGACCGATGCAGCAACTCCTTAAGGCCAGCCTGAAGCTGTCCCATCTCCTGATGATGCATAGTGACTTCACGCAGAATCTTGGTATGCTCGATCTGCGCTTTCAGGACATCCGCCTGGCTGCCTTGCCCGAGACTGTATCGAGACAAGCCTGTCTCAATCAAGAGCTTCAGGACAGCATCGTTTCGACCGAGAATCGTGAGCGTCGCGTCAAAGTAAGCAAGCCGTAGATAGAGAACCTTTACCTGGTCCGTAATCGACGAACGAAGAAGGTCTGCCTGCGTCTGCTGCATATCGGCCTCACGGTTCGCTACCTCACCCTTGAGGCGAAGCTTCCCGGCGTAAGGAAGTTCCTGCGATGCTCCAAATCCGATATACGCAAAGTCGCTGTTGCTAAAACCCGCGAAAGGCTTGGGACTACCGACGCTATACGACTGAACCGTGAATTGTGGGTCAGGCAGTGTTGTTACCTGTTGGGTAACGTGTGTCGCCGCCTTCCAGGCATGGTCAGCGGCCGAGATTTGGGTGTTGCTCGACTGTGCTTCTGAAATCAACGTAGCAAGTGGCGTTGGCATTCCGGTCATCTCCTGCGCATACGCAGAAATGCCGGTCGCCATCACCAATGCGGCGGTCAAATACATGGCTACCTTCATGGGGAATACTCCTGTCTCGATTGCAGTTCAGACATGAGCACGCGCGGAGACGCGGCTCGAATCCTTAGCGAGAGAGGAGCGAACTAGACTCTGAGAGTGGAGAGGATCGAGGGGGGAGGCTTTGGCGGCGAGTGTTCCGGGCGCCGTACCCAGCCGTTTGTTGCGTCGTGTGGCCGGAAAAGATCGAACGACGGAACCGAGACGGCAACGTCAACACGAGGATGAAACGACACCGAATCCGACCTGAGGGCATTGTTGTAAAACGCCCCCGGAGTCTTCTTGCAGCAGTCGTGGGAAGCAGGCATCTCAATCAGTCCGCAATCGTTCTTCATCATGCGGCAGCAGGCGCGTTCTTCCGCTGTCATCTGCACATCAGGAGCCATACATGCCTTTGCCGCCGGTGCCACAAAGGACACAAGCATTAGCAGGACAGCTCCGAATTGGCGTAGAGACTTCACTATGCAAAGCATACGCCGTGTCACTTGGATGCCTCAACTGCGACGGTCCGACGACGGCTTCGTAGCAACAGCTAGCTGGCACTCCAAATGCGCCTGAATGCGCCCTTCGTCGATCTGCACCATAGGCCCCGGCATCACCTTCATCCCAACTGTCGACGCATATCCCGCTTCCATGGTTGGCTCCATCGTTCCCGCCTCAGAGGTCTCGCTCCTCCTGCTTGTACCAACCTCGAAAGCATAAAACTCAAATCAAATGTGCCAAAAATATCGTACGTTATCCTCTTACCCGCCCTGCCTATGTCGGACCGAGCAGTAGATTTCCCCGCTTGGGCATGACGCAGGCGAATGGGTGCGGCCAGGCCTCTTACAGCCTGACCGCACCCATTGTTGCTGAGCAATCAGTCTTCCACGCATGCTGGTCCGGGTAGCCAGCTACATCCTGCAGGGCCGACCCTAAGATTTGCCAACTCAGGGTTATAGCCAGGATTGGGTGTCGGCATTACAGCATGGATGGACTCTCTCCAGGCGACAAGCTTCTCTCGGAGAAGATAGGCTTTGTCTTGATATGTCGAGGCGAAGTTATATTGCTCGCCTGGGTCCAATGCCAGATTGTATAACTCAAGATGATTATCTTCAAAGAATTCGATCAGCTTCCAGTCGCCCTCACGAATCGCTCCGGATGGTGTACCACCCTGGTCACTGTAGTGTGGATAATGCCAGTACAAGGTATCGCGATCAGGAGCCGGACCACCGCGTAGAAATGGCGTCAGATCCAGCCCATCATGCTGCTCCGGGGGGGCTCCTGCACCGGCCATCTGCAAAATCGTTGGCATCAGATCCAGCGCGCTCACTGGCACGTCTGAGACGCTTCCAGCTTGCGTCACTCCGGGCCAGTACACCATGAACGGCTCACGAATTCCGCCCTCATACAGAAATCCTTTGCCTGCGCGATATGGTCCATTATCTGCAATCCGATGTAACCGGCGTCCCTGGAAACCCACACCCCCGTTGTCCGACGTCAGGATGATGATCGTGTTATCTGCCACACCAGCCTTTTCCAGCGACTTGCGCAGGCTTGCAAGCGAGATATCGGTGCTTTCAATCATGGCTGCATAAGTTGGATCTGGTTCGTCCTTACCCTCATTCAGCCTTCGATATTCCTCGATCATTTCCTGTTTGGCCTGAAGCGGCAGATGAACGGAATACTCTGCCATGTACAGGAAGAACGGACCCTTCTGGGCTGCATCCTGTACATACTCGTCCATCTTGGTCGTTAGCACATCGGTCAGGTAGTTATCCGGCGTATAGCCGGTCAGATTGTGAAAGTGAAATGGGCCAAAGTATGACGGCGGATGCCCATGATTATCTCCCGCAACATTCACATCAAACCCAAAATCCTCAGGTAGATAGCCCTCGCCGCCCAGGTGCCACTTGCCAATCGCCGCCGTCTGGTAGCCCGACTTCTTCAGTAGTCGCGCAATCGTCGGCACACTCAGGTCCAGATGCTTCGGTGTCGGTGCTTCAAGCATCTTTTTGTGGGGATAAAACGTTCCTGGAATCCACTGAGTCAGTTGTAGACGAGCCGGTGCCTGGCCCGTAAGGATTGCCGCTCGGCTTGGCGAGCAGACGGGCGCACCCGCATATCCATTCGTAAATCGGATACTCTCCCTCGCCAGTTGATTGATATTCGGCGTCCGATGAAATTTGTCACCGTAGCATTCGAGATCGCCCCATCCCATATCGTCAATTAGAAAGACGACGATGTTCGGCTTTTGCTTTGGCATGGCTCCGCGCAGGGCTGCCGGTGCAAGCGCAAGCCCTGTTACGCCTGCAAGCTGTGCGCAAAAATCCCTTCGTGTCGGCATTGATTCACTTCTCCATTTCGGTTGGATAATGTCGTTGCGGTTTCAGTGGAATCGACATCGGACTTTCGATTCCGCTCGTTGTCTACCAGTAAAGCTTCAAAGCAAGCTGTATCTGCCTCGGATCGTTCGGAGAATCCACAGTGGAAGTAATCCGACCGAAGCTTGTCGTGTCTGAGATATTCAACTGTGATGGATTTGCAAAGTTTGCCGTGTTTGTAATATTGAAAAACTCTGCGCGAAATTCCGTGTACACTCGCTTCGTGATATTTGTCTGTTTCACGAGAGAGAAATCAAGCCTCCGATAGGAGGGTCCGGTTACCTGGGTTGGTTGTCCACCAAGCGGCGAGTAATCCGACTGCCCAATTGCAGTTGCTGCCCCAGGATTAGAAAATGCAGTAGCATTCACAAAATGAGACACGCTGCTTGCCTGATAGGGATGCTGACCCGGAACAAGTAAAGCATTGCAACCCAGTCCTGAGGCTGTGGTTACGGAGCAACCGACAGTGAACGGCATTCCATCTTCAGCCGTGGCAATGAAGTTCGTCACCCATCCACCCAGAACTGCTTGTGTCAAGCCATGCCCCTGCCCAAGAAATGTCTTTCCATTGCCGACCGGTATCTCGTATGTCCCGCTAAAGTGGAAGATGCGATGCACGTCAAAGTCTGCATGCTCGGTATCCGCTTTGATTCCAAAATTCGGAAGAAAAGGAGCGCGATATCCTCCGGTCGTTCCTTCGAGTGGATCACGCGCATCGGTCAGCGTCTTTTGCAGCGCAAAGTTGGTCAGGAGTGTTAGTCCATGCGTCGGACGTTGTTCCAGCGTAACCTGCGCAGCATTGAAGTCACTTGCTCCACCCGTGGATGTGAAATTATTGCCACCCAATGCAGTCGTCTGGTACGGCACATACGAGGAGTTTGTAACCGTTGGTGGCAGAATTTCTCCGACTGCGTTCAGATTCATTACTGTCTCAATGTGTCGAGTCACGTCGCCAACATAGGCAACTGTCAATGCAAGTGAATGGGTTAGCTGATACTGAAGGGCGAGATTATAACCTTCGGAGGCAGTGGTCTTGGCATCCTTTTCAAATGCCTGGAGGTTGATGCCGGATGGTTTGACTGCTGAAGGGATTATCGATAGGTTGCTGAATGTATTTTCCAGTAGTCCCAGTGAATTATTTGCAGCCAAGGGTGTAGCTCCGTTGATGGCCGTCTGCGTCAGATCGTATTCGATGGGGAAGTTCTCAGTCACAAGAGGAGAGCCTCCGATATCCTCAATCCCGCCGTAGAAGATCCCGAACCCGCCACGAATCACAAATCGATCATTCATCTCATACTCAAATCCGACTCGCGGCGCAAAATTCAGTCGGGGAACATTCACGAGCGAGTTCTGATCCGTTTGCTGCACTGTGATATTTTCCGCCTGTAATGCAGAGATGAAATCCTGGGGCAACTCTTTGTTCACTGTCGATGTAACGAGATACGTTCCGCCCTGTCGATTCGGTCCAGGGACGAAGTTTGCAATGTTCCCATGACGTTCGTGCATGAAGTCGTAGAAGTCATAGCGTACACCCAGATTGAGTGTCAGTTTGCGATTTACACGCCAGTCATCCTGCGCATATGCGCCAAAGTATTTGTGCGTCAGAGCGTGTTCGGTGAATGTGGAGAGCGCTACCTGATTTGCACCTGCAATATTGGAATTCGCTGTCGGCAGCAGTAGCATCTGGCCAATGCCGGTGCTTCCGTCCGTCTGTCCGTAAACAGAGGTAAAGTTTCCACTGAATGAAAACTCTCCGCGCGACTGCGGCGGCTGAGTATATGGGAACTGGATAAACTGCTGCTCTACTCCAAATTTCAACGTATGCTCGCCTCGCACAACTGTCAGATCGTCGTTCAATTGCGGCGTAGTACCGTATTTGTTGGACGGCATGTAGTTGAAACTACCAAATTCGTTATAAATGCCAACAAAAAACGAGGGAAGCCCTCCATTCGTTGGGTACTGCGGTACGCCCTGAATTCCAAACTTTGCGGGGATCCCGAGGGTGTTTCCATTGGGTTGAAGCCACAAGACATGTTCTCGATTGACGCCAAGTCGGAGATCATTCACCACATTTGGATTGAAAGTATGTGTCTCTCCAATCGAAACGTTCTGTGCTCGATCATAGTAGTTACTCAAGGATGAGGAGTTACCGCCATCGGCATAGCCCTGCTGATAATCCGAGTATGGGCCGGGATGATTCTGCGTGTGTCCGTTATAGCTGTAACGTGCAAACAGATAGTCCTTTCCGCCGATAACTTGATCGATGCGGATATCGAAGTTGTTGAACTGGTCTGTATTGGTCGGTGACGTGACATAGTTTGCCAGCAGGGTTGGAAACGTAGGCGCTGGCAGCAGATTGAGCAAAGCAACCGCATTGGGGTCGATTCTGTTACTTGGAATCTTGTTATTTGGGAACGGTGAACGCACATAGCTGCTGCCATATGCTTTCGTTGTCGAGGGATCGAAGATCGTTCCAAACGGATACACATTGCCTGCTGCGTCAGGCTTGTTGTTGCCTGTTTGCAGCGTAAGCAGGTCGCTGAAATCCGTAAATCCGCTGTTGCGCTCCTGCAATGTCGGAACCGTGGTGGTCAATGTATTGCCTTGACTGATGCGAGTTCCTTCATAATCTCCAAAAAAGAATGTGCGGTTGTGTCCGTCATAAATGTGGGGCAGCCATACCGGCCCTCCCAGCGTAAATCCGTATTGATTTCTCCGAAATGGGGGTCGTTTGAGTCCTGCCTGATTTTGAAAGTAGTCGTTTGCATCCAGAACATCGTTTCGCAGAAACTCCCACACATCTCCATGAAATGAGTTTGTGCCGGACTTCACGGTAGCGTTCAGCACTGCTCCAGCGGCTCGGCCAAACTCTGCGTTGTAGTCATTGGTCTGGATCTTGAAATCAGCCAGTGCATCGACCGGCGTCTGAATCACGTAATCCTTGCCATTCTGCACGGAGATAATGGCTGAGTTGTTGTCAATCTCATCCAGCAGATAATCATTTTGCGTGGCGCGCACGCCATTGGCCACAAATCGGCCATTCTGGTCTTCTCCTCTCGATCCATTCTGCGCAGTGGTCACTCCTGCTGCTGTTTGCGCCAAAAAATAGTAGTTCCGCCCATTCAGCGGCAGACTGTTAATCTGCGCAGCATCAACGGTCTGGCCAACCGATGCATTCTGGGTTTGCAGCAGGGGAATATCTTCTGCCGTCACCTCGACCGTCTGCTCGTTCGATCCTGGTTGAAGCACAACCGGTACTCTCAACTGCTGCTGCACCTCCAGCTGAATGTGCTGGCTTACACTTTTTTGGAATCCGCCCGCCGTCACGGTCAGCGTGTAGACACCGATGCGAACCGGCGAAAACGTAAATTCACCCTGTGCATCGGATTTTGTCGATTGCGTTACTCCGGTATTCTCGCTTTTCAATACGACCGACGCATTCGGAATCACCGCGTGGCTACCATCCTCCACCTGGCCTTGAATTGAGCCTGTATCGACCTGCGCGTATCCAACTGCCGACCCAACGCTCAACAGAACGGCCATCAGCACAAACAGGCTGAGTATCCGCCCCGAGAAGCTGTCACACAGGTTGATTTCGTGACTACCCCATTTCTTTCCCAATTTACCAGATAACGTTTTCATCGGTCTTCCCTCACTGTTCTCATAAATTCGCTGCCAAGCCTTGGTTTGTCCGCATTTTTTGATCGCAGGCCAACTCCAGGTGGTGGCATGTCCGTGATTCGCTCGAACCGTAGGTCAGCTCTGAATCTGCTGTCAAGTTACTTCACGGAGCGAACCGTTAGACCCATCTAAATTTCAAGATCAGTAATAAAATCATATACTTATAGATTTGAACCCCGCCATGTTACGGAGGACCGTAACCTTCTATTGCGGCTTTCCATCGATTCCCTTGACATCTTCTCCCAAGGCCGGGTAGGTTAACGGTTAACTCATCGAGGCTTTACGGTGGTTTTAGCAAACACCACCGAAAGTCTGGATCAGCGATGAGCTAATCTTCATGGGTACACATTTCAAATCGTCAGACAGCAACCAGGAAGACTGCGTTCGCGCGGTGAGTGACTCTCCGCTTGTGCAAGACTTCGGCTACTTTGAGAAGGTGGCCTCGTCTTTCCCTGCTTCGTCACCCCAGGTTGAAGCACCTCCGCTATTCACTTTGGATGAGGCGCAGGTCTTCGTCGCGCTGGATCGCATCTGTGGAAGTGCGGCTTTTCGTGGCAGTCGCCGCAGCCAGCAGTTTTTGCGCTTCATCGTCACGGAGACGCTTCGTGGACACGCAGATGAGATTAAGGAGCGCACCATCGCGACCGAAGTTTTTGGTCGTGGAACGAATTTTGAGCCGGGTGAAGATTCTCTGGTACGCGTAAAGGCCCACGAACTGCGAAAACGCCTCGATGCATACTACGAGAGCGAGACAGATATCTACTGCCGCATCGAGATACCACTCGGCGGATATACTCCCAAATTCATTTTCACTCCACGTCCCGCTTCCGTTACTCCAGATCAACTGGCCGAAGCCGTGCCTGCCACGAAAATCAACGAGGATCCTCCCGCTTCGCGATATTGGTCGCGCCGCAGGGTTCTATGGACCTCAGCCGCACTTCTTGGCGGCATGGCTCTGGGCGTTGATCCCATTTGGCAAAAGCTTCACGCTCCGGTGAATCGTTTGAACGAGCTTTGGAAACCTGTTTTTCGAACAGCGACTCCACTCGTCATCTTCATTCCCGTACTCAAGGACAGAACCACGCAGGAAGTCACGGACCGCATTGGAATCGGCCCAGCCGAGGCGCTGCGGAGAGTTGTCGATTTTCTTGACGCCCGCCAATATCCCTACCATCTCCGGTTTGGTTCCGAGATGAACTTTACCCTGCTGAAAGAACAGCCCAGCCTGCTCCTCGGTGGATTTTCTTCGACCTGGACGGAGTTGATGACCAAGGGCCTGCGCTTCACGATGAAATGGGATCAACAGCGGCAGAAGCGAGCGATCATCGACTCGAAAAACGGAAAATCCTGGATCAGTGTGAATCCGACGGAAAACGGATATGCAGAAGTCGATTATGGCCTTCTTTCGCGCATCTTCAATCAAGAGACCGGGCAAATTGCCATGATTGCAGGCGGACTCACAACTTTCGGAACAGAAGCTGCCGCGGAAATACTATCCAGCGGATCTGATCTTGACCAGGTGCTGCAATCTGCGCCTGCAAACTGGCAAAGAATGAACTTTCAGGCCGTGGTGCAGACGGTCATCATCGGCACTACTCCGTCTCATCCACGCATTGTGGCTGTTCATTTCTGGTAGCGAGTGTGCTTCGATTGCCCTGCGCAGTCGGTTTGCCGGCACGTTGGGTCATTCGGTTTCCAGAAACAGGTTCGGGTTGCTGCGCATGACCAGATGGGGAGCCAGCCGTATCTCGCTTCGTTCGACCGTTCTCCGTGTCAAATATTGAACTTCTCAGCCAATTCGTATGCCCACGCGCCGAAGGTAGGATCATGAATCCGGGTTTGGCTCCGGCCCACCTCGCCGGTCCGCGACAGGGTGCGCAATCGAAACAACGCGCATCCGCAGGCCAGCACTCTATATCCACAATCGCGCCGTCCTTCCGCGGAAAATTGCGTGTGAGCGTGCATCGCCGACACTGCGATTGCGATAGAACAGCCGGATAACTCCACAATGGATATGCCAATGGGTGATCCAATGCAATACTCGAAGCGAACATCATACCGAAGGAACCTGAGTGTCACGCTCGTTCGACTTAGGCGCATAGTATGCGAGGGCACGCTTACCCTCTTAACTCATTCATGCTTCAGGCTTTGCGGCAGCTTTGATCGTTGTATCGACGGGCGCATCGAGCGAAGCCGGGTTGCCGCCGCTCCAGTCCGTCAGCGAACTGATGAACTTCGCTCCGATAAAGTAGCTGAGGAATCCAATCGTCATTGCGCCCCAGGCATCCAGCACACTGATGCGGATGGGCAGTGACGGATTCGAGATGCGTGAAGACACCACGGTCACCGCAGCGCTCAAAATCGCTGTTGCAATCAGCCGGATGATAAACCTAGCCACAGCGCGAGCTCCGCTGGATGTCATCAGCTTCTGCAGAAATCGCCCGATTGGATTTTTTGAGGTCTCCTCCGGGGACAACTCCGTCAGCGAAGCGTTGAAATCGTGGAGGATGCTGCCTGGCTGCGTCGCCTTACTAAAGATGACATACAGCAGCGCCAGCCACCCTCCCAACACCGCAAAGATCACAATAGTTGTCTGGTCAATTCCCACGGAAAAGCTCGCCGAAGCCGAAAAATTCCTCCATGGTTCGCTGCATGCCGGATTTCCAACCGGATGTTGCGTATCCGTGCAGAGCGTAAAGTTGCCCTGAAGATAGTAGCCATAATTTCCCGGCGAAAAATCCAGCACACGTTGTATCGGACCGCTCCAGCCCATACTGCACGACTGCTGGAAGCTCCGGTAATTCGCTTCCGCTGCTAGAAACGCGCCTTCGCTTTCGCCGTCAGCACGCACAGGCACCGCAAAACGCGGCGGTTGTGACAGATTGAAGAGCACAGTCAGTGAATCCTGTGGTTGCAGTGTCACCTGCGGTGTCATGGCCACATTCAAGTTGGCTACAGGAATATCCACGACACACTTCGACGCCCGTCCTCCCACAATTGCCGGAGTCGTCAGTTGCAGCGTTGATGTAATGATCGACACCGGAGCATTGGAGATGTTCTCGATCATCGCAGCCATATTTGACGTCGAGCCAATCTTGAGCGGTGTCTCGGAAGGGGTAAGCGTAATCTTCAAGGGCACGGCCGTTGTCGTCTCGCCGCCGCTCAGGTGAGGTCGGCTGTCGATGGTTGTTGTCGATGCCTGCATCGCGCTGCCGGGGTCGCTGGCTGGGGCGGCGCTTCGATGTTGGATGGAGGCCCCTGAAATCGTCGCTTCATTCGTCGGCTGGACGCTTTTACCCGGCACACTCTGCACGGAAGCATGCGACATGCAACCCACGAACATCAGCAGCAATGCCACCAACGACCAGCGGAGAGCCATCCAATATTCTGACTGCCGTGTCATTGTCCATCGGTGGAGCGTACTCGTCCTGATTCGGAATGTAGACATCGCTACGCCCTCCTTACTCCACTGTGAGATACAGGAAGTTTCACTCAAAAGCTGCTCAAAAATCATTCCCCGAAGAGTCCAGCCCATCCTACATGGCTTCCATTCTTTCTCCAACAAAATTCGGCATTACTGTCACAGACACGACCAGCTCAGCCACTCCGGCAAACCTGCTATCTTCTTAGAGGACCATGAACTCATCTCAGGAACCCGGATCATGTGGAAGCGCTGGCGCACCCGAATCATGCTCTTTCTGGCCGTCCTCGGTCCGGGATTCATCACGGCCAATGTAGACAACGACTCCGGCGGCATCCTCACCTACTCCCAGGCCGGCGCGCAATACGGCCACGCCCTGCTCTGGACCATGATTCCCATCACCCTGGCGCTTATCGTCGTTCAGGAGATGTGCGCGCGCATGGGCGTCGTCACCGGAAAAGGCCTCAGTGACCTGATTCGCGAAGAGTTCGGTCTGCGTATCACCGTCATCGTCATGCTTCTGCTGGTAGTGGTCAACTACACCAACGTTGTCACGGAATTCATCGGGATCACCGGCAGCCTGCACCTGTTTCATCTCTCCAAATTCATCTCGGTTCCTGCGTGCGCCCTGCTGGTCTGGTTTCTGGTTGTTCGCGGCGACTATCAGCGCGTAGAAAAAATCTTTCTCGTAGCCTCGGTCGTTTACATTGCCTACATTTTCGCCGGCGTACTGTCGCAGCCAAGCTGGCATGACGCGCTCGTGGCCACCGTCCGCCTTCCGCATCGCTCCGTCTGGCACAATCGCGCATACATCTACATGGCCATCGGCGTCGTCGGCACGACAATCGCACCCTGGATGCAGTTCTATCTGCAATCCTCCATCGTTGAAAAAGGCATACGCGTGCGCGATTATGCTGCCTCGCGGCTGGATGTCATCATCGGCAGTTTCTTCACCGATGTGGTCGCCTGGTTCATCATCGTCGCCTGCGCCGCCACGCTCTATGTGCACGGCATGGGTGCGATTCAGGTTGCTTCGGATGCTGCGGAGGCGATGCGCCCGCTGGCCGGTGACTACGCTTTCCTTCTCTTTGCCTTTGGCCTCTTCAACGCCTCGCTCTTTGCCGCTTCCATCCTGCCGCTTTCCACGGCATACACCGTCTGCGAAGGTCTGGGCCTTGAATCCGGCGTCGACAAGAGCTTTCAGGAAGCGCCGTTTTTCTATTGGCTCTACACGTTGCTGATTGGCGGCGGAGCCATTACCGTGCTTTTTCTGCCCGATGCCCAGCTCATCAACGTCGCCATCCTCTCGCAAGTGCTCAACGGAGTGCTGCTGCCGGTTGTCATCATCCTGATGCTGGTGCTCATCAATCGCCGCGACATCATGGGCGATCATGTCAACTCACGGCTCTTCAACGTCATCGCCTGGGCCACCAGCATCATCGTCATTGGCCTCAATGTCGCGCTGATCTTTGCCCACCCCTGAAGAAGCTCACCCCTGAAGAAGCATATGGACGGACAAATCGAGACAAGCGCGTCCCGACGCAGCTTCGAAGTTCGCTGCGCACTCGGCTAAAGCAGCTTGCCGGCAGCCAGTTCCGCGATCAGCCCACGATCCGCCGCCAAAAAATCGTATCCCGGCAACTCTTCGAGCGGCACCCATCGCAGATCGTGAAAGATGTGTTCGCGAATCTCGCCCTCAAAGCGATGCACGGCAAAGAACTGCAAGTCCACCGCGCCACCGTGACGATAGTTGTGGCGAATCCGGGTCACCAGAGGGCCAATCTCCGCTTCGATACCCAGCTCTTCCATCAGTTCGCGACGCAGCGCCTGCTCCGCGCTTTCGCCCGGCTCAATCTTGCCACCGGGAAACTCCCACTGCAACGCCATCGGCTGATCGGGCCTACGCTGGCAGATGAGCACCGTGTGGCCGCGCAGCAACAGTCCGGCAGCTACCAGCCGCACCATCCCAGCTTTTCCCACACTCGTTTTGTTTTCCCCGATTTTCTCGTTTTTCCCGATCTCTTCCACAGAAACAGTGTAGCCTCTTGCCCAGCTATCCTTCGGGAATTCCCTCCGGTCAAAGCTTCCTGGCTTGTTTCATCGCATAACAGAATCCAGACACAAACCGCATCAACCCCTTTCCTCATGCGGCTATGAAGCATTCCGTCGAAATCACAACGGCCAATAGCATAGACGCTCTCAATCGCCAGGCTGAATATCCAGCGCCGCCGCCATCACCACGTCTTCGCCGCCATCGGCACCCTCTGGCTCCAGCCTGCTCCATCCTCGCTCCGCACAAGCCCTGCGCAGTCCCGCAGAAGCATTCACTGGAACCGGAATCCGCGCCATCTCCAGCATCGCCAGGTCATGCACAGAGTTGCCAAAGACCGCGTCCGGAGCGTCGATTCCAACGCGTCGCAGGGCCGTAGCCTTGGCCTCATCCGTCGGAACGTCCACCAGTTCCTCTGTCAGACGTCCGTCTTGAACGCGCACGGCGGCCGCCAGCACATTCCCCGCGGAGATCCCGAATGCTGCGAGACCGGCTTCAATCACCCAGCGATGCGTGGAACTCACGGCCCACAACTCCACCCCGCGCTTCCGCAGCCATGCCACCAACGTTTCCATCTCATGGAAATGGCGTTTGCGGACATACTGCTGCACAAAAACTTCCGATGCGCTGCGAATCTCCTCTTCGCGCAATCCCGCATACACCTGCACCATTTCGCCGCATATCTGCGCCTCATCCACTTCGCCCGCTTCATACGCTCGGTGCCGCGCATCCATCCACTCGCTCATCTCGCGAGAAATCAGCCCCTGCTCCATAGACCACTGCATGAATCCGTAACCGGAATCCCCGCTCCACAGCGTTCCATCGCAATCGAAGATCGCCGTGCGCACACCAACTGTCTCCAGCTTTTCTATCCACTCATCCATGGTCCAAACCATCTTGACTGCCTCGATTCCCATCCATTCCGTGCCTGGTAGCTTTCCCATCGTTCCTCGCTCGTCTTCCTTATTTTAGGCTCCCCACGTTTGATCCATGTAAAAGTTGGTTCACATTTTCGATCTCGCTACATCCCCGCTCTTCCGTGTTTCTTTGCATGACAAGTGCTGAAGTTGATTCCGTGCCGATTCTGGTTCGGTTGCTCCACATCCCGCTCATCTCCACCGGGGAATCGCGGAATAATGAAGGCGTGAATCCTGCTTCCAATGCGGAACTTTTGCGCGACTATCAGCTCTATCTTCAGGTGGAAAAAGGCCTGCGCCCGCTCAGTTGTGAGGCTTACGGCTCCGATCTGCGCACCTTTGCTGAGTTTCTGGAGTCCCGTCACGCCGTTCTGCTGACCGCCACGCAGCAGGATGTTTCAGAATTTCTCGAGCATCTCCGCACCCACGGCATCGACGCCCGCTCCGCGGCACGCAAACTGAGCTGCCTGCGAGGATTCTACAAGTGGCTCCTGCTCGACAAGCGGATCCACCACGACCCGACCGTCAATATTGAATCGCCCAAAGCCTGGAAAGTTCTGCCCAAATCGCTTGCAGAGTCTGAGATATCGGCGGCTCTCGATGCCGCCGCATCCCGCGCCGTTACTGCCGAATCGCGCGCCCAGGCGTTGCGTGACCGCGCCATTCTGGAACTGCTCTATGCCGGCGGCCTCCGCGTCTCCGAACTGACCACGCTTGTTCTCAGCGACCTGGCTGCCGATGCCGGCCAGCTTCAGGTGCGCGGCAAGGGCGATAAGGAGCGGCTCGTTCCGCTCGGCCAGACAGCGCTTTCCGCGCTCGCCGAATATCTCACGCATGGGCGTCCGCAGTTGCTTGCCTCCGCATCGGCTCGCTCTCAGCGCCAGCCCGCCTGGCTTTTTCTCTCCACGCGCGGTCTGCCCATGACGCGTCAGGCGGTCTGGCGTCTGGTGCGCGCCGCCACCTCGGCCAGCCCTCATGCCTTGCGCCACAGTTGCGCCACGCACATGGTCGAGCATGGCGCAGATCTGCGCAGCGTTCAGACCATGCTTGGTCATGCCGACATCTCTACCACGCAGATCTACACACATCTGGCGCTTAGCCACCTCAAACAGGTACATCGCGCGCATCATCCACGCGCCGCTCGCATGCGCACGGCCGAGGCAGTCGCTGCCGCGCCCATTGCAACTTCGCTGGCCGCGCCTGTCCGATCGCTCTTTCTTGTTCCAACCCCGGAAAAACAATCATGAACTCCGCAGCACCGCAGACCGATCTTCATGCCGCACCCGCACCCGAGTTCCAGGCTGCACCCGCGCCTGGCCAATCCGGCGAGTCAGGTCAGCCCAGCCAGTCTTGCAGGCTTGGCCGTCTCGTCCTCGACTATCTTGCTGTTCTGCGCAACGAGCGTGGCGCCTCAGCCCACACCTTGCGCGCCTATGAGCGTGAGCTGTTGTCCTTCGCCCACGCCATGCACACGCAGCTTGGCATCGAGGCCAGGCCGGACGCGATCGAGCACACCGCCATCCGCGGCTATCTCGGCGAACTCTATCAGCGCGGTCTTTCGCGTGCTTCCATCGCGCGCGCGCTGGCCGCTATTCGAAGCTGGTTCCGCTGGCTCGCGCGCTCTGGACACGTGCAGCAGAATGTTGCCTCGCTCGTCGCCACACCGCGTCTGCCCCGGCATCTGCCGCGCGTACCCTCCA
>JAJZEA010000045.1 GCA_021851335.1 Acidobacteriota bacterium
CCGCTTCATTCCGCGCCTCGCCAGCGGTCAGTCGCTCGCTGCCTGGGGACTCACCGAACCCGGCTCCGGCTCCGATGCCAGCAATGCGCGCACCACCGCCGTCCGCAAGGGCGACCGCTGGGTGCTCAACGGCACCAAGACCTTCATCACCAACGGTAGCTACGCCGATGTCGCCGTCGTCATCGCAGTCACCGATCGCAGCAAAGGCACACACGGTCTTTCCGCTTTCATCGTCGAAAAAGGCACGCCCGGTTTTCGCCCCGGCAAGAAGGAAGACAAGCTCGGACTGCGCGCCAGCGACACAGCGGAGCTGATCTTCGAGGACTGCGCAATCCCTGCGGAAAATCTGCTCGGCAACGAAGGAGAAGGCTTCGTCGATGCCATGCGCATTCTCGATGGCGGACGCATCTCCATCGCCGCGCTTTCGCTGGGCATCGGTCGCGGCGCGCTCGATGCCGCGTTGAAATATGTGAAAGAGCGTCGCCAGTTCGGCAAAACCATCGCCGAGTTCCAGGGCATTCAATGGAAGCTCGCCGACATGGCCACCGAGCTCGACGCAGCGCGCCTGCTCACCCAGCGCGCCGCCGTGCTCAAGGACGCCGGACGCAAGGTCACCCGCGAGTCCGCCATGGCCAAGCTCTTCGCCAGCGAAACCGCCGTGCGCATCTGCAACGAAGCCGTCCAGCTCTTCGGCGGCTATGGATTCATCAAGGATTACCCCGCCGAGAAGTACTATCGCGACGTCAAACTTTGCACCATCGGCGAAGGCACCAGCGAGATTCAGCGCATGGTCATCGCGCGCGAGATTCTCAAAGTCTATCCTTCACGCGGATAATCCTGGCAGGCAGCAAAACGGATCGGGAAGAACAAATGACGGAGAGCGTCCAACTCATCGAATGTCCGCGCGATGCCTGGCAGGGTCTCGCGCACATTCTTCCCACTGCGGCCAAGGTCGCTTATCTGCAATCCCTGCTCGATGCAGGATTCCGCCACCTTGACGCCGTCAGCTTCGTTTCGCCCGCCGCCGTGCCGCAGATGGCCGACTCCGAAGCCGTGCTCGCGCAACTCAACCCGCCCGACGACGCCGCGATCATCGGCATCGTCGTCAATGAGCGCGGAGCCGACCGTGCAATTGCTACGGGACGCGTCGCCACACTCGGCTATCCGCACTCCATCTCCGCCGCGTTCCTCGCGCGCAATCAGCATCAGACACCCGAGGCTTCGCTCAGGCTGCTCGCGCGTCTGGCTACGCAGGCCGCTGCCAGCGGCGTGGGCATCGTCGCCTATCTCTCCATGGCCTTCGGCAATCCCTACTCCGAGCCGTGGTCGCTTGAAGCGGTTCTCGACGCCAGCCAGCGCATCGCCGACTGCGGCGTGCGGCAGCTCTCGCTGGCCGACACCGTCGGCGCGGCCACACCCGCGCAAATCGCCGAGACCTTCGCCGCCGTTCGCGCACGCCTGCCTCAGCTTCAGGTCGGCCTGCATTTGCACGCGCGCCGCGATGCCGCCGTCGCGCTCGTCGGCGCCGCGTGGAATGCCGGCTGCCGTCGCTTCGACTCCACGCTGGGCGGTCTCGGCGGTTGCCCCTTTGCGCAGGACGCGCTCGTCGGCAATCTTCCAACCGAGATTCTCATCGAGACTCTTGCTGCGCTTGGAGCCGGCATGAATCCCACCCCCTGCGCGCAGTTTGCTCAACTCGTTGCCCTCGCTCACACCATCGCTTCGCACCCGGCTACGCATCAGGAGCCTGCATGACCCCATCCACACTGCTCATTCACGATCACGACCACATCCGCACCGTCACACTCAATCGCCCCGAGGCGCGCAACGCCATGACGCCGCAGATGCAGGAAGAATTGATTGCCGCCTTCGATTGCGCAGTCAGCGATGGCATCCGTGTCCTCATCCTCAGCGGCTCCGGCAGCGCCTTCTGCGCCGGTCTTGATCTGCGCGTCCTTCAGTCGATGCACACCGTCACAGCCGCGGAACACGCCGCCTCCGCCGCGCGCATCGTTCGTCTCTTTCGCACGCTCTGGGAGCTTCCGCTGCCCACCATCGCCGTCGTCGACGGTCCGGCCATGGCTGGCGGCGCAGGTCTGGCGACGCTTTGCGACTGGACGCTCGCCACTCCGGCGGCAAAATTCGCTTATACCGAAGCGCGCATCGGCTTTGTGCCCGCCGTTGTCTCGGCCTTTCTCACGCTTCAGCTTGGCGACAAGCGCAGCCGCGACCTTCTGCTCAGCGCGCGCGTCTTCTTGGCAGAAGAAGCGCTCGCAATGGGCCTGGTCAACTCCGTCGTTGCCGCCGAAGAGCTTCAGCCGCGCCTCGATGCGCTCGTCGCCACGCTGCTCGCTAACAGTCCGGAGTCGTTGGCCGCCACCAAGCGTCTGCTTGCCGCGCAACAGCGTCCCTGGCTCGATGCCGCGCTTGATGCCGCGCTGGCCGCCAACGCCGCCGCCCGCCAGACGCGCGACTTCCGCGAAGGCATCGAGGCATTTCTGCAGAAGCGCAAGCCGCAGTGGTGATGGGTTGAAATGAGCTGGGGATGTGCTGAAATCGTGCGTCCAGTTTCGCTCGCTATGCGCCGCAGCGGCAATGGACCGAGACAGCTATGCGTTGCGAAAGCGCAGCCGCGCCTCGGTTCGCTCCGTCACCAGTGTCGGCGTCACCTCCGGTGCCAGTTCCACCACTTCAAAGCCGTCCGCCGTCACGTCGATCACCGCCAGATCGGTAATCACGCGCTCCACCACGCCGGCTCCGGTCAGCGGCAGCGAGCAGCGGCGCAGCAGCTTGGCCTCGCCCTTCGGTGTCCCGTGTTCCATCACCACCACCACGCGCCGCACGCCGCTCACCAGGTCCATCGCGCCGCCCATCCCTTTCACGCGCTTGCCCGGAACCATCCAGTTCGCCAGATCCCCGTTCTCGGCCACCTGCATCGCCCCCAGAATCGCCAGATCGATGTGCCCGCCGCGAATCATGGCAAAGGATTCGGCGCTGGAAAATGTCGCTGCGCCCGCCACCGCCGTCACCGTCTCCTTGCCCGCGTTGATCAGGTCCGCGTCCACTTCGTTCTCCAGCGGATACGGCCCCATGCCCAGCAATCCGTTCTCCGATTGCAGCATCACGGTCATCCCGTTCGGAATGAAGTTCGCCACGCGAGTCGGAATCCCGATGCCCAGATTCACATAGAATCCATCCTGCAACTCCGCGGCAGCGCGCCGCGCCATCTCGTCCCGTGTCCAGGCCATCGCTATGCCTCCCGCGTCGTGCGCTTTTCGATTCGCTTTTCCGGCGCCGGGTTATGCACCACGCGCTGCACATAGATGCCCGGTGTGTGAATCGTGTCCATCTCCAGCTCGCCCGGCTCCACCAGCTCTTCCACCTCGGCAATCGTCATCCGGGCACACGTCGCCGCCAGCGGATTGAAGTTCCTGGCCGTTCTGCGATAGATCAGATTCCCGTAGCGGTCGCCCTTCCACGCCTTCACCAGTGCCACATCGGCGCGAATCCCGCGCTCCAGAATATACTCCGTGCCGTCGAAGAGCTTGTGTTCCTTGCCTTCGGCCACGCTGGTTCCAATGCCGGTGCGCGTATAAAAGCCAGGAATCCCCGCTCCGCCGGCGCGCATCCGCTCCGCCAGTGTTCCCTGCGGGCAGAACTCCACCTCCAGTTCGCCCGTCAGATACTGCCGCTCAAACTCGGCATTCTCGCCCACATAGCTGGAGATCATCTTGCGAATCTGCCGCGTCTCCAGCAGCAGTCCCAGACCCCATCCATCCACGCCGGCATTGTTGCTGGCCACCGTCAGCCCACGCACGCCCGTTTCGCGCAGCGCCAGAATCAGCGCCTCCGGAATCCCGCACAGCCCGAAGCCGCCAATCGCCAGCAGCATCTCGTCCTGCACCACGCCCGCCAGCGCTGCGCGCGCATCCGGCCACAGCTTGTCCATTCCCTGTCGCATTCCTGCCTCTATCTGATCTCGCGCGAC
This sequence comes from Acidobacteriota bacterium, assembly GCA_021851335.1. Classification (GTDB taxonomy): domain Bacteria; phylum Acidobacteriota; class Terriglobia; order Terriglobales; family Acidobacteriaceae; genus Acidicapsa. Next base: position 3,989 of record JAJZEA010000045.1, read on the forward strand.
CCCGTCGCTCCACCCCGGAAGATATCGCACACAGGGCAGAACCCACAACCGGAAAGCAGGCGCGCTCAGGACTGCGCGTTCAGCACCGCTCGCTGCGCAGCAAAGATATGCCTCAGCCCGCTCTCGGCCAGCTCCAGCAGTTCATTCAACTCGCTGCGCGAGTAGCTGCCCTTTTCCGCCGTCGCCTGCGTCTCCACCAGCCCACCCTCCTCGGTCATCACCACATTCATGTCCACCTCGGCCTGCGCGTCCTCTTCGTAGCACAGGTCCAGCAGCGCCCGCCCCGCCACCCGCCCCACCGAGGTTGCCGCCACCATCTGCCGCAGCGGCGACTTCGCCAGCGTTCCCGCCTTCACCAGCGCGCCCAGTGCCAACTCCAGCGCCACCGCCGCTCCGGTAATCGCCGCCGTCCGCGTTCCGCCGTCGGCCTGCAACACATCGCAGTCCAGAATCACCGTCCGCTCGCCCAGCGCCTTCATGTCCACCGCTCCGCGCAGGCTTCGCCCAATCAGCCGCTGAATCTCGTGCGTCCGTCCGCCAATCTTCCCGCGCTCGCTCTCCCGCGGCGTCCGCGTCAGCGTCGCCCGCGGCAACATCGAGTACTCGGCCGTCACCCATCCCCGCCCCTGGTTGCGCATCCATCCCGGCACACCGTTTTCAATCGTCGCATTGCACAGCACACGCGTCTGCCCCAGCTCAATCAGCACCGAACCCTCCGCCGTGCGCACAAAGCCCGGCGTCATCCGCAGCGTGCGCAGCGCATCCGCCGCTCGACCCTCCGGTCGCCAAAGCGTCGGCGGCAATCCTTCGCCGCTGGCGTCCGTAGTTGCAGTTGCGGCAGGAAAAACAGGCAGTGAGTGGGTCGGAAACATCATTCTTCGATTGTACGTTCCCACCTCTTCGGTGCGCGGTTCAGCTTGGTCCAGTCGTGGCATTACCCGGCCTGTTCCCGCTTTGGGAATCGCCCATTTTGGTATTCCTTCGATGCTGATTTAGGAAAGCATTGATAAATATACGCTTACACGGCTTTCCGCATTCGCTCTTTCCCGTTTCGGGACGATCGCATCCACTTTCAGTACGCTTTCCCTTCCGGCAATTCACGTCTCATCTCGTTTCTGTTCAGTCACTTAGAATTCTTGTCCAAGTTTGGCACAGAACGTGCATAGACATGGGCAGGAACGGGACAGATTTTCTCCTTGGTCGCTCTGGAACGGAAGTTCCAACCAGCCGCCCAGAGTGGGACATAGCCCGAAGATAACGGAAAGAAACAGGTAAAACCCGAAGAAATCCGAAGACGAAGAAGCCCGAGATAAAAGACCCAGCGGACAAGGAGAGCATCAATGACCCGGAATCACGATGAATGGAACGGTCCCCCCAATCCAGACGGCCGCAGAGCGGCCGCAGAGGCAGCACCCACCCCGGCCTGGGTTGCCCGCCGCATCGCCGCCCGTCCCAGCGAGCGGCCCGGCGCTGGGAGTGCCGGGAGTGGGGAGAACGCTGAAAACTTTGCCCCTGCCCAAACCCTGTCGGAAGCCCATTCCGAACCGTTGCGTGCGCTTGTCCCCTCGGCCCAGTCCCCCTTGCCTGGCTGGCTTCACTGGCTGGAAAGCACCGCAATTCCCGCCACTCCCGCCGTCTTCGGATACTCCCGCCCCGAACTCCATCCTCTCCGGGCGGAATCCGAAGAGGATCTCTCCGACGCCGGATCTCTTCCAGCAGAGACTTTCGCCGCGCTGCTCCATGATGCTCGCAGCATGGTCACGGCTCTGGACCTCTACTGCGACCTGTTGGATGAGCCGGGCGTACTCACCGCGGCACACCGGCATTACGCTGCCGAGCTGCGGCTGGTCGCCTCGTCCAGCCGTCGGCTGCTGGCCCACCTCGACGAAGTTGCCCAAGCGACACCCTCCGATGCTCAGGCAATCTCCGCTTTGGGGCCGGTCGATCCGGCAGCTCAGTCCACGGAGAGACTGTCCGCCCCGGCTATCCAGCCCGGCCCGCGTCTGGTCCCCTCACGCAGTTCACGATTTGCCTTGCGCGAGCCAGTCGCCAGCCTGGCCGATGAGTTGATGGCCATGCGCAACCTGCTTGCTGCGCTTGCCGGTCCGGCCATCACCCTGGGTCTCAGCCTCGATGGCGGTTATTGCCCCATCCGCATGGCCAGCGACGATCTCACCCGTCTACTGGTCAATCTCGTGCGCAACGCCGCCGATGCCATGCCCGAGGGCGGTCATCTTCAAATCACCCTGCGCGAAACCGGCAAGTATCTGGAGCTGTCCGTCTCCGACACCGGCTGCGGACTGCCGGAAGGCGATCTCGAAGCCATCTTTGCTCCGGGCTACACCACGCATCTGGATGTCTCCAATGACCTGGAAAATCCCTCCCACCGGGGCATGGGGCTGTCCATCGTCCGCGCTCTGGTCTCCTCTGCGGGCGGACACATCCACGCTTCCAACCGTCCTGCTTCCCCTGCCGATGTCGAGGAAGAATCCACCTCAGGAGCCGTCTTTCAACTTGTCTTCCCGCTTGTCGAGTGAACCGGTCAGCTCGCCCGCATTTCTTCGCCCTCTTCGTTCTGAAGGCTTTATCCATCGTCTCTGGTCACGACTAGGAACGAAAGGATGCAGACCTTCGATACTTCGGTCGCGGTTTCAAACCCATGAAAGGTACGTACAATGCTTACATCAGTAACCTCTTCGTCGACTATGAGTTACTCGCCAATCCTGCCGCACGCGCTGCCCGGACCCCGTCCGGCACCGTCAGGTGTCACGCGCAAGCCGGTGCGAACAGCCTCGCCGCAGGATGCGCTTGCTGCGCCCGTTGCAACTCCCGTCGCAGATCCGCTGCGGCCCAGCCTCCTCGTGGTTGATCCCGATCCGGCGATGCGCTCGGCCTGTTCCGAGATCGCTTCCAGTCTTGGCTATCGTGTGGAAACCATAGGGGATGCCGCACAGGCGCAGCGCCTGCTCGAAGCTCGCTCTGCCGATATTGCCCTGGTCAATCTGCCCGCCACCGGAGGCGCTGCGCTCGACTGGATCACGGAAGCGCACCTGCTGCATCCGGAGATTGCTCTGGTCGTGATGACCAGCTCCGGCTCGGTCCACCTGGCCGTTGAGGCGATGCGCCGCGGTGCTTCCGATTACATGACCAAGCCCTTTACGGTCGATGAGCTTTCCGCTGTCCTCGAGCGTGCCGCCGAGTCGGTTACCGTGGACCGCGAAAATCGCCGTCTGCGCGAGCAGTTGCGCTCCAGCCCAGGCCTCGGCGCGATGATCGGTCGCTCGGTCGAGATGGAGAAGCTCTACCGCATTCTCTCCAAGGTCGCGCAAAGCACGCACCCGGTGCTGATTCTGGGGGAAAGCGGCACCGGCAAGGAGTTGGTCGCCCGCACCATCCACGCCTACGGTCCCAACTCGGAGAAGCCGTTTCTGCCCGTCGATTGCGGCTCACTCGTTCCCTCCCTCATCGAAAGCGAACTCTTCGGCTACGTCAAAGGCGCATTCACCGGAGCCAACCGCTCGCGCGACGGCCTGTTTGTCTCCGCCGAGGGTGGCACGGTCTTTCTCGACGAGGTTGGCGAGCTTTCGCTGGACCTTCAGGCCAAGCTGCTGCGCGCGCTTCAGGAAAAGGAAGTCCGTCCGGTTGGAGCAACGCACCGTGTGCCTATCCGCGCGCGCATCATCGCCGCCACCAACCGCGATCTGGCCGCCATGGTCGAGCGCGGCACCTTCCGCAAAGACCTCTTCTACAGGCTCAACGTCGTCAATCTGCTCCTGCCGGCGCTACGCGATCGCCGCGAAGACATTCCTTTGCTCGCCGCGCACTTCCTGGATCATCTGGCCAAATCCCACGGCCAGCGCTACACCCTCAACGATGAAGCGCTGCGCACCATGATGCAGCATGACTGGCCGGGGAATATCCGTGAGCTGGAACATGCGATCGAGCGTGCCTGCGCCTTGTCTTCCGGTCCCGTCCTCCAGCTTGGCGACCTGCCCACGCAGTTGCAGCAGCAAGGCATCGAGTCTCACCGCACGCCCCAGCCCGGCGCTGCTCCGTCAGACTCCGCCGTTGCCGTCCAGTCGCTGGCTGACCTGGAGCGCGAGGCGATTCTCACCGCCATCCGCACTCTGGGCGGAGATAAGCTGATGGCTGCGCGACTGCTCGGCATCGGCAAGACCACCCTCTACCGAAAACTCAAGGAGTACGGCATCGGCGATCCCATGCAGGAGTAGCGCTTCGCCCTCTTGCTCTCGTCCGTCCCGTATCGATTTCCGGCTGCACGGCCGTCCTCGCCGTGCGCCTTCACCCGGCTCCCGCACGAGCCGTGAATCAGGAGAACGCTCATGTACGCACTTCTTGTCACCGGAATGGAAGGCGCAGCCAACTGCGCTCAGGCTTTGCAAACCCTTCTCGGCATCACCGTCGAGACGGCCAACGGACGCCGCGCCGCGCTCACCTCCTTGCGCAAACGCGAGTACGACCTGGTTGTCGTCGATGATTCCCTGGCTGACGCCGATCCCGCTGGCGTCGATCCGCTGTGGGAAGCCATTGGCATGGCGTTGCCGGTCACCGTCAACTTCGCTCTCAGCGGCACGGAACGCGTCGCCCGCGAGATGCGCGCCGCGCTCCGCCGTCGCCAGCGGGAGCAGGAGATGGCGCGCCGTGCCGCTACGGCCGCATTGGAAACCGAGCTGAAGTCCACCGTCGCCGGACTGCTACTCCACTCACAGCTTGCTTTGGCCACGGAGCCGCTTCCGGAGCCGATCGCCGGAAAACTGCGCATGGTCGCCGACCTTGCCGGCAGCCTGCGCGACCAGCTTTCGGCCAACGCGACGGCGAACTGACCCTGGATCATTCTCGCCGAGCCAAAGCGGCCCGGCCCGACAAGCCCATCCCAGGCGGAGGCCAACCAGTCTCCGCCAAAAGGCCTTCGCCTGCTTGCTCTCTGCACCCATCGGCCTCCGCTCCATTACTCTGGAAGCATGGCCCGCAAGCACTTTGAAACTGCCGTACTGCTCCTCGACTGCCCGGATCAGCCTGGCCTGGTCGCCCGCGTCTCCGGCCTGCTCTTTGAACTCGGCGCCAACATCCTGCACGCCGACCAGCATCAGGACCACGAACTGGGCCTCTTTTTCATGCGCGTCGAGTGGACGGCAGCATCCGTGCCCGCCTCATCGAGCCAGACAGACGCCGCCGATTTTTCTCGCCTCGTCGCCGCCTTTCGCGCCGTCTTCACGCCGCTGGCCACATCTCTCAACATGCGCTGGCAACTGCGTCTCACCGGGCAGCGTCCGCGTGTCGCCCTCTTCTGCTCTCAATACCTCCACTGTGCCGCCGACCTGATGGACCGTGTCCGCTCCGGCGAACTCCCCTGCCAGGTCGCGCTCATCCTCTCCAACCATCGAAACGTCGAGCCGCTGGCCGCCTTCCACGGCATCCCGTTTCACCACATTCCGGTCGCACCGGAGACGCGCGCTCAGGCTGAATCCACGCAGCTTCGTTTGCTCACCGAGCACCAGGTCGAGCTTCTCGTCCTCGCCCGCTACATGCAGATTCTTTCGCCTGCCTTTGTCGCCGCCTATCCTTCCGCCATCATCAACGTCCACCACTCTTTTCTGCCGGCCTTCATCGGCGCGCGCCCATACCACGCCGCCCACCAGCGTGGTGTCAAGCTCATCGGGGCCACCAGCCACTACGTCACCACGGCTCTCGACGACGGACCCATCATCGAGCAGGATGTTGCGCGCATTTCCCACCGCGATCAGGTTGAAGATCTCGTCGCGCGCGGTCGCGATCTGGAGCGCGTCGTGCTTGCCCGCGCCGTTGCCTGGCATCTCGACCACCGCATCCTCAGCTTCAGCAACAAGACCGTCGTCTTCGACTGAAGCCGACAGCGCATCCACAGCACGCATCGCATCCAGAGCACGCATTGCATCCAGAGCGCCGCTTCCAGGCTCCGGCCTCGCTGCACACCTTCGCTTTTCTTGTTGTTATTCCCGAAGGGAATCTGCTTCTTCTTTTGCTTTTGCCTTTGCCTTTGCTTTTGTCCTTGCCTTTGCTTTTCTTGTTGTCATTCCCGAAGGGGATCTGCTGTTCGCCCACTTCCACCACTTACGTCAGCCCGCGACCAGCGGGAGCGTCACCGCGCGCACGCGCAGTGGCTGCATGCAATGCCTGCATCCTTTTCCCCGCTGCCGCATCCAGATAGTTGTTGCAACAAGTAGTCCGCGAACCTTCCCGCGCTCCCCGCTTGTTGCAGCCCAAGGAGCCACCCTCATGCAAATCGGTATCGACAGCTTCGCCGCATCTCTGCCCGACCCATCCACTGGGCAAATTCTCCCGCCCGCACAGCGTATCGCCCACCTCCTCGACGAGATCGTCCTCGCCGATCAGGTCGGCCTCGACGCCTTCGGCATCGGCGAGCATCATCGCCGCGAATTTCTCGATGCCGCGCCGTCCATTCTGCTGGCCGCCGCCGCTGCTCGAACACGTCAGATTCGTCTGGCCAGCGCCGTCACCGTGCTTTCAGCAGCCGATCCGGTCCGCGTCTTTCAGCAGTTCGCCACGCTTGATCTCATCTCCAACGGTCGCGCCGAGATCGTCGCCGGCCGCGGCTCGTTCACTGAGGCGTATCCGCTCTTCGGCCTGCGTCTTGAGGACTACGACGACCTCTTCGCCGAAAAGCTTGACCTGCTGCTCCAGATTCGCGATAACCTGCGCCTCACCTGGAGCGGGCGCCACCGTCCCGCCCTCCACGATCAGGAGATCTACCCGCGCCCCGTCCAGTCAGAGCTTCCCATCTGGCTCGGCGTCGGCGGCACGCCTCACTCCTTTGTCCGCGCCGGCGTTCTCGGCCTGCCACTCATGGTCGCCATCATCGGCGGCGCGCATCACCGTTTCCGCCCGCTCATCGATCTCTATCGCGAAGCCGGCGCCCGCGCCGGTCACGCGCCGGAGAAGCTCAAAGTCGGCCTTCACATGTTCGGCTTCCTCGGCGACTCCACCCAACAGGCCGCCGACGACTTTTACCCCGGCTACGCCGCCATGATGAGCCAGATCGGCAAAGAGCGCGGCTGGCCGCCCATCACACGCCAGCAGTACGACCACACCCGCTCGCCCCAGGGAGCATTCCTCATCGGCGACCCGGAGGCAGTGGTCGAAAAAATCCTCTACACCAACGAAGTCCTCGGCGGCATCGCCCGCATCGACTTCCAGATGACCGCGGCCTCCATCGCGCCGGAGAAGATGCGCCACGCCATCAAGCTGCTCGGCACCCGCGTCGCACCCGCCGTCCGCAAAGCCCTCGGCGCGCCTCCCGCATAAGCAACAGACTCCCTGCGTCCACCCCGCGCAGGGAATCTGCCGTTGTTTTTGCTGTTGCCCTTGCCTTTCTTGTTGGCATTCCCGCAGGGAATCTGCTCTTGTCTCTGCTCTTGCTTTTGCTTTACTGGTTGGCCTTCCCGCAGCGAATCTGCTGTTCCCGGCAACCCCCGCCACTGCACCTTCGCGACCAACGGGAGCGGCAACCGCGCGAACGCGCATCTGCTCCATGCAATGGCAGTGCACGACAAGCGGCTGTGCAAAGCATTACCCTGAAGACAGGCATTTACCCCGAGGGAAGTGACCATCATGCGATCCGTACTGCGTTCCAAGATTCACAACGCCACCGTTACCGAGGCTGATCTCAGCTACATCGGCAGCATCACCATCGACCAGGACCTCATGGACGCCGTCGGCCTCTGGCCCGGCGAAAAAGTCCTCGTCGTCAGCAACACCAACGGCGCGCGCCTGGAGACCTACACCATCGCCGGCCCGCGCGGCTCCGGCGTCATCTGCATGAACGGCGCGGCGGCGCACCTCATCCAGCGCGGCCATCAGGTCATCATCATGGGTTTCGAGCTGACCGAGAAGCCCGTGACGCCGCAGCAGCTTCTGGTGGATAGCCAAAACAAACCCGCACGCTTCCTGTGAACGCCAAAGCGCGATTCAGCATCAGAGAGTGACAGAGGGGAATTTCGCCATGCGAGCCTTCATGATTGCCACTCTCGTCGCCGCGGCTGCCACAGCCTGTCTGGCTCAGGCCGCGCCCGCGCCGGTTGCCTTGCCCTCCGGCACCATCCTGCCCGTCAGCCTCGACCGCACGCTGCGCTCAGACCATCTTCGCGTCGGCGAACCGGTTCGCGCCACAGTGATGCAGTCGATTCCGGGCACGCGCATCCATCGCGGCGCGCATCTGCTTGGCCGGGTCGTCGCCGTCACCCCCGCGCCGCATCCGTCCATCACCCTGCGCTTCAGCGAACTGGCACAGCGCGACATTACGATCCCGGTTGTCGTCAGCCTGCGCGCCATGGCTTCGCTGCTGGAGGTTGAGGAAGCCGAAACCCCTGAAGACATGGCCATGCGTGGCACTGTGCCTGAAAACGCCACCACGCGCCAGATCGGCGGCCAGCAGGTCTACCGCGGCGGTGGCCCTGTCGCTGAAGGCATGACGCCCGTCGGCAAACCCGTGGCTTATGGCATCCTCGCCTTGCCGCTTGCATGGCCCGGCAAAAGCTGTCGCGCTCAGGTGGCCGCAAACCTTACACCGCAGGCCTTCTGGCTCTTTTCCTCCGACGCCTGCGGACTCTTCGGTTACGCCGAACTCAGCGTCCGCCACGCCGGACGCACCACGCCCGCCGGGCAGATCGTCTTCACGTCCACCCGCCACCACTTCACGCTTCAGAGCGGCTCCGGCCTGCTGTTGCGCGTGCTTCCGATTGCCCAGTCCTCCACGCAATCGGCTGATTCTGCGTCTCTTGCCGCTTTGCACCGTCCCGCCGTCCTGCCCGCTTTCGCCGCTCGTTGAGGCTTCGGCACAGCGTCGTCGGTTCGTCTGCACACATTTATTCCCTTTTGTGCTCGAGCGTGTTTCATACATGAGCGAAAGTCAGAAACCACCCGTATCAGACGCGCCATCCAAGCGGGGCTGACGAGCCGCGACGAAGTCACAGCGGTATAAATGAACACGCTCTACGCTCGTCTCTCAGCAGGGTCTGTCCGCGTGCTCCATCGCCCGGACAGGCCTTTTTCTTGTACCGAAAGAGAGAAAGCCCATGCAGAGAAAGCCAGTGAAGCCACCCCGCAGTTGAGATTGGGAAATGATGACTACTTAGTGAACAAAAGAGGGTCAATGGGGTATACAGAAAATTAATACCCACCCCCTCCCCCTCACTCCTGCACAATTACCAAGTCAAGCTCCGCGCAAGTTGGTTGATTTTTCCAGGAGTAAACCGTTTTTTTCTGATTCTTTGCCGCGTCGCATCCAGGCACACTATGATGATTGGCATCGTGACAGACGGCTTCGCTTCCCGGTTGTCGCTCACGCGGTTTGGGAGTCCTCGTTCATGCGTCGCTTCAATCTGCTCCTTCTGCTCATTGCCAGCCTCACGTCGGCGCATCTCGACGCTGCCTCGCATCGCGTCACTGTCAGCGAACTCGCCGCACTACTCTCCGACGCGCGTTCCGAACACATCACCGATGCGCAGCTCAGTCAGCGGCTCAACAGCATTCACCTCTCTGAATCCCTCGACGCCGACACCTGGCAGCGGCTTGCCGCCGAGTCCATCGGCCAACAGACGACGGAAGCTCTGCGCGCCCTGTATGCGGACTCGGCCTTTTTGCCGCCGCCGCCGTCCCAGGTTCCAGCCGAACCGCCACCTTCATTCCCGCAGCAGCGCGCCATCATGTCCAGCGCCATCGATTATGTAGTTCGCACCATTCCATCGTTGCCCAACCTCATTGCCGTCCGCGACACCACGCACTACACCGATACCGGTGTCGGCTTCGAGTCCGGCGTCGCCCAGATGCGCGGCGGCCTGCTCCTGCTGGGTGAGGATCAGACGCCGGTTACCATCCGTGACGGCGTTGAAACCGACTCGCCCACGGCAAAATCCGCTCACGCGGAACGCAAAAACTTGGCCGGACAAAACTTTCGTGAAGCCCGCGATCTTGTCTCCTGGGGCGAGTTTGGTCCGGTGCTCACCACCGTGCTCACCGACGCCGCGCATGGACAGATCGCCTGGTTGCACTGGCAGATTGACAATGGAGTGAAGCTCGCTGTCTTTCGCTTCACCGTGCCGCGCAGCGCCTCACACTACTCCGTTCACTATTGCTGCGACGTCGCCTATCGTCCCGCTCTCGACGGTCAGCATCAGACCATGGTTCCCGTGCCCAGCGTCTTGCTTGCCGGTTACCACGGTGAGCTTGCCATCGATCCGGAGACGGGCATCATTCGGCGCATCCAGCTCGCCGTCGATCCCAAGCCCGGCGAAAGCCTGCTGCGCGGCGCCATGATGATCGAATGGGGGCCTGTGACGATTGGCTCCAGCCACACCACATGTCCACTTCACGGCGTCACGCTCACCACCACGCCCGACAAGTGGGAGCAGCGCGGCATCATCCAGACCGTCGATCGCACGCGCATCAACGAGACCGAGTTCGCCGATTACCATCGCTTCGGATCGCAGTCCCGCATCGTCACCGACGTCACTGACATCGCCGCCAACGACACTCATTCCGCGCCGCAGTCCGTGGCCTCAGGTCCAGTGGCGCTGTCGACCGCTGCACCTGTACCAGCTCCTGTTCCTGCACCGGTCACGGCCTCTGCCGAACCGCTATCCACAAAGCCAGCGCCAACCCAGGCCGCGTCAGCCCAGGCAACGCCGACTCAAGCCGCGTCAGCCCAGGCAACGCCTGACAATGCTGAGATCGCCGTCCGCGCCCTCGATCAGATGCCCACTTCCGGCAATGCGAGCGCTTTCACGCTCCACTCCACCACCGAGCGCGTCAGCGTCAATCTACTAGCGCTCGACCGCAAAGGTCAGCCCATCACCGATCTTCGCCGCGATGAGATTGAGCTATACGACAATGGTCATCGCATTCCACTCTCCTCCTTTCAGCAGACCACGGCCACGTCTGCTTCCACGCCGCCCGTCGCAACTACCCGCGAAGAGTACACCAATGTCGCCACTGCGGACTTACCCGCCAACACGCTCATTCTGCTGCTCGACGATAGCCATCTTCCGTTTGTCGCCATGAATCAGGCACGGCAGCAGGTGCAGCAATTTCTTGAAACCGCGCGCCCCGGCACACGCTTCGCGCTCTATGCCATCGACGAACATGGTTTTCGCGTGATTCAGGATGTGACCGAAGACCCGGCGCTGGTGCGTAAAAAGCTTGCCGCATGGACGCCTTCGGCTGCCGCCACAGCGCAGGCGCAGGCGCTCGATCGTCGCGATCTTCAACAATTCGACACCGTTCATCATGCCGTGGACCTGAACAGCGTCAATGGAAACTACACCGAGGTTCCGGACTACATTGAAACCACCGATCCGGAGTTGCGACTGCTGGGCGATAATCCGCAGCGTCAGTTACTGGAAGGAATCCAGGCTCTGGCGCGTCACTTCGCCGCCGTCTCCGGGCAGAAGAGTCTGGCGCTGATCTCCGGCGACAGCGCGCTCGGCGACTGGGAAGATCGAGCCGTGGGCATGGAAAAAGGCAGTCGCACACTGGAACCCGCACTGCTGCATGCGCGCGAAGCACTCAACGAGGCCCACATCGCGCTGTATGTCATCGATGCCTCGCAAAACGCCGGAGGCAGCGTCGATTCCAGCATCGAGTTTCGGAACGTTGAGCTGATCCAGGGTTCCACTGACAACAACGGACCGGCGGGAGCCAGCGCTGGCCGCAACCTGACGCCGGGTCGGCTGACCGGACAGATGCAGGCCAACGCCCACGGCATCGACGCCCCGGTGCGAGCGTTGGCCGAGGCCACAGGCGGTCTGGCCGTGCGCCGTGGCACGGACCTGAGCAAGACGCTGAGCCAGATTGAAACCGACGAAGCCGCGACTGCCGAACTGTCGTTTGAGCCGCCTTCGCCGCCCGACGACACGCTGCACACGATCACCATCAAGATTCCGGATCGCAAAGGACTGAAACTGCGCTATCGCGCCAGTTACATGGACGCGGCCCAGCCTGCGCTCAGCCCTCGTCAGCAGTTGCAACAGGCGATCTGGAGTCCGGAGGACGCAACGGGCATCGGCCTGACCGTGACCTCGTCCGTTGACCCCGACGGTGTCATGCTTCGTCTGCGCATTGCACTGCGCGGCCTTGATCTGCGTCCGCCGACAAACGGCGCCTCCGGCGGGGCGGCCAGTCGATGGACCGATCAACTATATATCTTTGTTGCCGCTCGCAGTGACGGCACGCGGCAGGCGCAGATCAGCGGCGACACGCTGGCGCTGAACCTGCTGCCGGCCACATACCAAAGCGGAATGCCCGCGGGAATTCCTTACAAGCGCACGCTCAAGCTGCCCTCGAAGCTGGCGACGGTGCGTGTGATTGTGATCGATCGCAACAGTGGACGTATGGGTTCGGTGACTTTGCCGGCCACGGCGTTCAACACGAAGAGCTAGGGCCGGGGCCAATTTTCCTCATCTCTTCGTCCTTCGTCGCTTGAATACACCCGGTATTCCGCTCTCCTCTCTCCTTGATAGGAGAAAAATTGGGATAGGAGAAAAACTGGCTCCCGGCGCCACCGTCCGGGTAGGGTTACCAGGCCCTGGTTTTCCGGAGTTACTTGAAGGCAGCGAAAGTGGGCGTGTCAGCCGCCCAACTCGTCCAGCATGGATTGCATCTCGCTTTTAGCGTGGGAGTTGCCCGTGCGCGCGGCGCAGGCGATGCCATTCTTGAGCCGTGTGATGGCCTCCGGCGTGCGACCTACCTTGGCCAGCGTCTGCGCAGACATGAAGTAGCCTGCCGTATAGTCCGGATTTTGTTCGAGAAGTGTTGCAAATTCGGCCAGTGCGGCCTCGGTTTCGCCGCGTCCGGCCAGTTCCATGGCCAGTCCATAGCGTGCAAAACTATTTTTCGGATCCATGGTCAGGATCTCTTTCAGCCCGGTCATCTTGTCCATGTGGTCTATTTTTTCATGCCGAGCTGCATTCAGTCAGCACAGGATGCTTCAGAGGAGCCGTTACTTGTATTTGCGCATTCCTGTTCGATTGCGCACACTGGATTGTGGGACAGTGGTGCGTCGAGCAGGACGTGGGGCGCATCTAGTATCTGCGGTGTTCTCTGCGGTGTCGCGGGAGAACCGGCGACAGAAGCAGCGATCCGATGGAAACGAAGATCTGGCTGAAAATAGAAATCAGGAGAACGATTCAAGATGACAGAGATTGCCCAATCGATCAGCGAAGCACGAACCGCCAGCGATACCCGAACCGTCAGCGAGTCACAGTCCGAGATGACCGAACTCGTGCTGCCCAACGATACGAATACGCTGGGCAACCTGCTGGGCGGTCGGCTGATGCACCTGATCGATCTGGTGGGTGCGATGGCCGCTCTGCGCCACACGCGCTCGCCAGTGGTCACCGCTTCGATGGATCACATTGACTTCATCCAGCCGGTGCATGTGGGCGACTTGCTGATTCTCAAGTCCAGCGTGAACCGCGCCTTCAGCCATTCGCTCGAGGTGGGCGTGAAGGTGTGGGCCGAGGATGCGCTGGCGGGCAAGTATCGCCACGTGGCCAGCGCCTATCTGGTCTTTGTCGCGGTGGATCGCGGCGAGCATCCGGTGCGGGTTCCGGCCATTCGTCCAGAGACGCCCGACGAGTTGCGTCGCTTTGAAGGTGCGCAGCGGAGGCGGGAGATTCGAGCTGCGGAATCGGAGCGGCGCAAGCGCGCAAGACTGGCTCCGGAGGGTGTTGGGAGCGTCCGTCCGGGCAAATCCTGACGGGTGATCACGCGGCGGCGGGTCGTAGCTCACGCACAGCTCTCCGCAAAGCTTTGATTTCGGTAAGATAAGAGTGGAAGGAACAGAAAACGATGGCTCATGGACATGGAATTCCGCAGGCGCCGATGCCGCTGCCTGGCGTCAGCAAGATTATCGCGGTTGGCTCAGGCAAAGGCGGAGTGGGCAAAACCACAGTGGCCGTCAATCTGGCGATTGCGCTGGCGCGGTTGGGCAACAAGGTTGGCTTGATCGACGCTGATATCTACGGGCCGAACATTCCCCTGATGATGGGCAGCAGCCAGCAGCCCAAGGTGGACGAAAACAACCAGATTCAGCCCAACATGACGCATGGCGTCAAGACGATCTCGATCGGCTACATCTCGCCCGGCGACAAGCCGCTGGTGATGCGCGGTCCGATGCTGCATCAGATCATCCGGCAGTTTCTGCAGCAGGTGGAGTGGGGCGAGCTGGATTATCTGGTCGTCGATCTGCCGCCTGGAACCGGCGACGTGGTGATCTCGCTGGTGCAGACGGTGCCGCTGACCGGAGCGGTTGTGGTCTCCACGCCCAGCGACGTTGCCTTGCAGGATGCGCGCAAGGCGCTGGAGATGTTTGCGCAGGTCAATGTGGAGGTGCTGGGCATTGTGGAGAATATGAGCCACTTCACCTGTCCGCATTGCAGCCAGGTGATCGACATCTTTTCCAAAGGCGGCGCTGAGCGGACGGCGGCGCAGTTTGGTCTGGCGTTTCTGGGTTCGGTCGAGCTGGTGCCTGCGATTCGCGAAGGCGGCGACCGCGGATTGCCGGTGGCGCTTGCCGGGCCGGATGACGCCGATGCGGCGCAGTTTTATGCGATTGCCCGTCAGGTGGCCGAGCGCGCCGAAGAAGTGGCGGCAGGCAGCAAAGAGGTTATCGAGATTCGCTGAAGGAGGCCGCAATGCAGGAGTATCGCATCAGCCCGCGCGAGCGACTGGTGCTGATGGCGATTCTGGAGATGTATATCGCCACCGGCGAGCCGGTTTCGTCGCAGTCGGTTGCGCGACATTTTGAGCATCGCGAGGGACTGAGTTCAGCCACGATCCGCAATGTGATGGCTGCGCTGGGCGATGCCGGATTGCTGGACCAGCCTCACACTTCGGCCGGTCGCATTCCGACGGCGCGGGGTTTTCGCTACTACGTCGAGCAGTTGCAGGGCGGCGCTCTGGCGACGACCGATGGCGGGCTGCTCGATGAGCAGCAGCGAGGGAGGATTCAGGAGAGCTACAGCGGCGTCAGCTCGCCGATGCAGTTTCTGGAGCGGACCTCGCAGGTGCTGGCGCAGGTTTCAAACAGTGTGGGTGTGGCGCTGGCGCGCCCGGAAGCGGAGCCGATGCTGGAGCATATTCACTTTTCGCGTTTGTCCACCGGACGCGTGCTGGCCGTGCTGGTGACGCGCGATGGCGCGGTGCAGGATCGCTTGTTACGGACGCAGCGTGAGTGGTCTGCGGGGGAACTGGATACGGCTGGGCAGTATCTGAATGAGAATTTTCGCGGATGGCATCTGAATCGGATTCGCGACGAGCTGGACCGCCGTCTGGAGCTGGAGCGCAGGGAGTATAGCCGCGGCCTGGCTGCGCTGAATGAGCTGTATGCGCAGGGAGCGCTGCGCGTGGAGCCGTCACACTCCACCGTCTATGTGGATGGCATGGCCAATCTGCTGGCGGGCGGAATGGATCGCGAGCAACTGCGACAGATGCTGGTGACGCTCGAGACCCGGCAGCGGGTGATTGAACTGTTGCAAGCCTTTGTCCATGCGCAACAGCGCGAGGTGCGCGTGATTGTGGGGTTGGACGATGCGGTGCCGGGGATGCAGGACATGGTGCTGATCGGCGCGCCGGTGAGCCTTGGTAGCCGCGCCTCGGGGACGGTTGCCGTGATTGCCTCGACTCGCATTCAGTACGAAGAGATGATGCGGACGGTGGGTTTCATTGCGCAGCTTTCCGAGCGTGTGCTGACCGAGCGCGTTCTGACCGAGCGCGGAGCCGACGGCGGCGCACAGCCAGGCACAGAACGGTGATCGCGAGCAAGCTGTTTGCAGGGTTTGAGAGAATGAAAGCAAGGGGGCACAGTCGATGTGTCCGCATGGGTTTGTGTGGAGCGGAAGGTATGGAGAGTATGACAGAACAGGATATTCGAGACGAAGCAAGCCCGGAGCTTGAGTCGAACTCCGTCGAGGCGTCGGCATCGGGCGATGAGACCGCCACGGGACTCGCCGAGCAACTGGAACGAGCGCTGCAGGAGCGGGACCAGTGGATGGATCGGCTGGCGCGGTTGCAGGCCGAGTTTGACAACGCGCGCAAGCGGCAGGAGCGCGAAAAGACGGAGTTTCGAGATTATGCGACGGGCATGGTGGTGGAGCAGTTTCTGCCCGTGCTGGACAACTTCACGCTGGCGCTTGGGGCAAATGCTTCGGCGGAGCAGTTGCGCACAGGCGTGGAACTGATTGTGAAGCAGATGGAAGAGGTTCTACGCAATCTCCAGGTGCAGGCGGTGCCAGCGGTGGGTGAGCCGTTTGATCCACGCGTGCATGAGGCTCTGGGATCGGTGGAGCGCGCCGACATGCCGGACCAGACCG
>JAJZEA010000046.1 GCA_021851335.1 Acidobacteriota bacterium
TGTGCGCTGCTCCTGGCTCAGTTCCAACAGCGGCAATCGGCGCCCTCGTCTCATGACCTTGCTCCTGTCATGTTAGACGCACCTTGTCACTATTTGTTTAGTTAATTAATGACTCGATACACTAGAGCGCTTTCAGCCTTTCGCTGACTCTTCGCGGCCCGTTTTCTTCTCGCGGTGTGGACGCGCCGTCGCCGGTTTGAAACGTGCGAGCCATTCCGCTGCCTCCTGTTTGAGGGTGAATTGTTTGCGTAGTCTCACTCCGTTCACGGTGACATCCGCCTGGCATCCTTTGCCGGATTTTCGGATCATGTCTGTTAGCCTTTCTACGTGCACCCGTTATCGAATATCGCTACGACTAAGCCAGCCCGCGCCGCTGAGATGGAAACCACCACCCTCGGCGGCCACAGCATCTCGCGCATCGGCCTCGGCACCTGGGCCATGGGCGGCATGGAGTGGGGCGCGGTCTCTGAATCCGACGCCATCCACACCCTCCTCGCCGCCATCGATCACGGCATCAACTTCATCGACACCGCTCCCATCTACGGCCACGGCCGCTCCGAAGAACTCCTCGGCAAGGCCATCCGTCAGCATGGCCGCCGCGAGGATTTCTACCTCGCCACCAAAGCCGGCCTCGACTGGGGCGAAGACGCGCCGACCACCAGCGGCCAGCGTCGCGCCGCCATCGTCGCCAATCTCTCGCCCGCGCGCCTGCTCGCCGAACTCGAGCACAGCCTCCGTCGCCTCGACACCGACTACATCGATCTCTATCAGGTCCACTGGCCCGACCCCACCGTCGATGTCGCCGAAACAGCCGAGATTCTTCTCGGCTTTCAGCGCGCCGGCAAGGTTCGCACACTCGGCGTCAGCAACTTCACCGTCCCCCAGATGGAGCGTTTCCGAGCCATCGCGCCGCTTGCCTCCAACCAGCCGCCCTACAACCTCTTCGAGCGCGCCATCGACGCGGAAATCCTCCCGTGGTGCGCGCAAAACCACGTCGCCGTCATCTGCTACAGCTCGCTTTGCCGCAGCCTGCTCGGCGGCCGTCTCCGCCCGGAGACGGGCTTCGACGACATTCGCCGCTTCGACCCCAAATTCCAGCCGCCGCGTTTTGCCCAATATCTCGACGCCGTTCGTCGGCTCGACGCGCTTGCCCGCGAGCGCTTCGGCAAAACCGTCGCCGAACTCGCCGTCCGCTGGGTGCTCGACCGGCCCGGCATCCGTGTCGCGCTCTGGGGCGCCAAAAGTCCGCAGCAACTCCAAACCGCACTCGGCGTCCTCCACTGGCATCTCGACGCCCAAGCCATGGCCGACATCGACGCCATCGTCGAGCAGTGCGTCACAGACCCCGTCGGCCCCGACTACCTCACCCCCGGCACACGAGACGCCTGAAACGCAACCCACCACCGCCTGAACGCCAAAAGCCGAAGCTCCGATCCACCAAAAATCCGCGGATCAGCGCTTCGGCTTATGTCCCTTGCAGGCTCTTTTCTTGTACCGGCTTTTGTCCCTTGTCAGGATGATCTGCGTTGCGCGCCGCCTGTTGCGCCGCGCGCTCTTCAGCAGAAGTTACTTCTTCCTCTTCGGCAGCGCGCGTGGATGCTTCTTGAAGCGCGACCCCTTGAACTTGTACTCCATGCCCACCGAGATGCCAAAGTTCCACTGCGTCCGCGGATACGCGCTCGTCCCGTTGAACGTCGTCAGCAGCGCCTCCGGCGTAACCCGGAAGACCCAACGCGGCGAGCGGTTCAGGTCGATATGGCCGCCCACCGCGCCGCCCAGCGTGATCTGGTTGTTGTACATCCCCGCCGGTCCGCCCGGTCCCGGTGTCGCCCCGCGCAGGTCCGTGTTGAAGTCGCCCCACACGCCACCCACCAGCGCATGAACGACAATCGCCACATGCTTGTTGTGCGGTCCCAGATACTCCGGCCCCACCAGCCCAAAGTACTGCGCAATAAACAGGCCATCGAGGTTCAGGTCGTTCGGCGCAACGCCGGTCGTGCCCAGATACCCGCGCGCGCTGCCTTCCACGCCCCAGTGTTTCGTCAGCCAATACGAGGCCGAAACATCCAATCCGCCCAGGTCCGCGCCTTCGCGCAGATTCGGTCCCGCATGGGTGTGACCACTGGCCATCAGCACAGAAAGATCCCAGCGATTGTCATACTTCACATTCGCCAGCGGATCAATCGCCAGATACCCGCCGTTCTCCGCGCTCAGCGGGCGCGGCACATTGGCCTGGTCAGGAGTCCCCGTGGTCGTCTCTCCGGCAGCGCCAGAGCTGGAGCTTTGTCCCTGCTGACCCGAGTTTGCACTGGAGTTGGCGCCCTGCCCCGGCTGCGAAGCCGGGGCAGGGTTCTGCGCCATGGCGCCTGCCGCAAACACCGCGGCAGCTACGGAAAAAGGCAATACGTATCGCTTGAAAAGATGCATCATCTTGCATGGTAAATGGCTGGACTGGCAGCAAACAAACCGCGCCCGGAAAAATCCGCGCGCTCTCACCCGCGCCGCGCCCGCACGAAGCCTGCTCCACACCGGCAAGCCCTTCAGATGCCCTCGCCCATCGACACCCACTCCTGCGCCCGTTCCTGCTCCACCGCTTCCCGCTCCTGCCGATACGCCTCGCGCTCTTCGTCCTCGGCCGCAAACCCCTCCGCTCCGTGGCTTGCCTCCGCCGCTTCCGCGCAGCCCGTCGCCGCTTCCAGCCGTTCCACCCGCGCCGCCAGCGCAATCAGCGCATCGCTCAGCGGATCCTTGATCTCATGCGGATCCGTAATCAGCACCCGCTGCCCGTTCCGATACACAATATGCGCCGGCACGCCCACCACCGTCGAGTTCGGCGGCACATCCCGCAGCACCACTGACCCCGCGCCCACGCGCGAGTTCTCCCCCACGCAGATATTCCCCAGAATGTTCGCGTTGTTCCCAACAAAGACACCATTGCACAGCGTTGGATGCCGCTTCGCCGTCTCCGATGCGCTGCCCGTCCCGCCCAGCGTCACTCCCTGATACAGCGTCACGTCGTCGCCCACAATCGCCGTCTCGCCAATCACCACGCCCATCCCGTGGTCGATCAGCAGCCGCCGTCCGATTCGCGCCCCCGGATGAATCTCCACTCCCGTCCAGAACCGCGCCCACTGCGACAGCACACGCGCCGTCAATCGCCATCCCCGCTGCCACAGCGCATGGTTCAGCCGATGCACCCACACCGCATGCAGCCCCGGCGTCGTCAGCATCACCTGCAAGCCGCTCTGCGCCGCAGGATCGCGCCTCAGCACCGACTCCACATCCTCGCGCATCCGCGCCACCATCCCCATGCCTTCTCCTGATTTCAGCGCTCAATCGCAGCAGCCGGAGGCCGTCACCCAATGCGCAGGTTCCAGCCTCCGGCTCCGCTCACTCACGCCACTGGCTGCGCCACCAGCGCCTGCATCTCCGCGCGAATCGAATCAAACAGCACGCTCGAAAGATACCGCTCGCCAAAGCTCGGCATGATCGCCACAATCCGCTTCCCGGCGTTCTCCGGTCGCGCGGCAATCTTCAGCGCTGCAAACACCGCCGCGCCCGAGCTGATCCCCACAAAGATTCCCTCCTCGCGCGGCAGCCGCTTCGCCGTCTCTATCGCCTCGTCGTTGGTCACCGTCACAATCTCGTCAATCAGCTTCGTCTCCAGAATCGACGGAATAAATCCCGCCCCAATCCCTTGAATCTTGTGCGGTCCCGGCTTGCCGCCCGACAGCACCGCGCTGTCCACCGGCTCCACCGCCACAATCTTCAGCGCAGGATTCTTCTCCTTCAAAAACTTCCCCGTCCCCGTCAGCGTCCCGCCCGTTCCCACCGCGGAGATAAAGAAATCCACCTTCCCATTCGTATCCGCCCAGATCTCCGGACCCGTCGTCGCATAGTGAATCCCCGGGTTCGCCGGATTGTCAAACTGGCCCAGCACATAGCTGTCCGGCGTCACCCCGCGCAGCTCCTCGGCCTTGGCAATCGCGCCCTTCATCCCGCCCGCGCCCGGCGTCAACACCAGCTCCGCGCCCAGGCTGCGCAACACAATCCGCCGCTCCATGCTCATCGTCTCCGGCATCGTCAACACAATCCGATACCCCTTTACCGCCGCCGCTAACGCCAGGCCAATGCCCGTGTTCCCGCTCGTCGGCTCAATCAGCACCGTCTTGCCCGGCGTAATCTTCCCCTCCCGCTCGGCGGCCTCGATCATCGCCAGACCGATCCTGTCCTTCACGCTGCTCATCGGGTTCTGGCTTTCCAGTTTCAACACCACTTCGCCGGCCAGTCCGGCCGTCATGCGGTTCAGTCGAACCAGCGGTGTCTTTCCAATCAGTTCTGTCACATTGGCTGCTATCGGCATCGAATTTTCACCTCATCCTTCAGGAGTAGAGCGGCAGGGCTGGGCTTCATTACCCTGTCTGGCGGAGTGGATGCGGGGCAGGAAACCCAATGTGCGGCACTTCAAAGATATTCAGCGGAATCAGGAGCGCGCACAACTGCCTCGGCATAAGTACCAGGTCGGCACTAGCGACATCGAGGCATGGGAAAAGATTACTCCTGATGCCGTCGCCATGGCAACCGCATCCCCCAAATTTCCCCTCAGCCCGTCACTCCACGTCGCGCTTCGCACACCCCATCACTGCGGAAAAAACTCTCCCCGTGCCACCAGCATCACGCTGCCCGCAACCCGAACATCGCAGACCACCGAACCACCCCCGGCAGAACCGCTGCCCGCCGACGAAACCAGCCGCGCGCTAAGAAACAGATCGCTCGGTCGCCCCATCTCCACTCCCTGACGCAGATGCACTCGCTGCTCCGAACTCACCGCTCCATGCGCAACCAGATAACTGATCGCGCAGCCCGCCGCCGAGCCTGTCGCCGGATCCTCTCCGCCATGGAACTGCATCCGCGCCCGCCACACCGGCAATGAGTCAGCCCCCGCCGGGTCGTTCAGCATGGAGTCAGCGAGCAGGGAACTGGCAGTCAGCTCCGGGCCAAGAATGTAGAACCACCGCGCCCCACGCGGACGCAGATACGCCGCAGCTTCCTCCTGCCGCACGCGAAGTCCAGACAAAGCCTCCGCCGACCGCAGCGGAACAATCGCAAACGCGGTGCCCGTCGAGACAATCTGCACGGGACGCTCCGGATCGATATCCGCCTCTTCCAACCCCACCAGCTTCGCCACTGTACTCCGATCCAGTTCGTCCAGGAACTCCGGATCGCGCTGGGTCATCTCGCCGCGCATCGGCCACAATGGCGCCGAGTCGCTCGCCTGCTCAAATCGCACCGGAATGCACCCTGCCCGAAGGTCCAGCCGAACCACCTCAGCTCCTCCAACCCTGGTCACCCGCTCGCGCGCAATCGCCCGCAGCAGGCTTGCCGTGCCCAGCGTCGGATGCCCTGCAAACGGCAACTCCTCCTCCGTGGTGAAGATGCGAACGCGCACCCCCTCCGCGCTTTCAATCCCAGCCTCGCGCCTCTCCACAAAGGTCGTCTCCGACAGTTGCATCTCGCGGGCAATTTGCTGCATCCGCTCCGTCGAAAGCAGCCCATCGTGAAAAAACACCGCAAGCGGATTGCCTGCCAGCGCCGTCTCCGTAAAAACATCCAGCACAAAGTATTCGAGCGTCACACCTGTCTCCCGGTCCCGTTTCATTTGCGGCCGCAAGCGCTCCGCCTCTGCGCTTGCCCCGGCGCTGCCCCGCAATCCGCTCACACGCCCGCCTGCTGCGCAATATACCGCTTCGAATCGAACTTCTTCCCCGTGCTTTCCCCCGACATATACCGGATCAGACCAAAGACCGGCCTGTCGAACCACGGTCGATCATGCTTGCCCACCATCGCCCACGCAATCCCCGCATATCCATTCGGGTCGCGCCCATCCAGCTCATATCGATCATTCAGCTCGACCGCCCACTGGTAGCCCACCGCCACGCTCGGACTCCACTCCAGCAGCTTCTTCGCCCAGTACATCCGCAGATAATTGTGCATCCATCCCGTCCGCACCATCTCCCGCTGCGCTGCATTCCACAGCTCGTCATGCGTCTCGCCGCGCTCCAGCTTCTCCAGTGAATACAGCCACGGACGCGCATCTCCCGCATGCGCCAGCAAGCTCCTCTGCGCCCACGGCTCCGCGCACTCCCATGTGTCATAGTGCGCATTGTGCCGCACAAACAAGACCGCCAGCTCCCGCCAGCCAATCAGCTCGTCCAGAAACTTCTCCACCGTCTCCTTGCTCGCCTTGCCTTCCGCCGCCGACCGCCTCGCCGCCAGCGCAATCGTCACCGGCGAGATATGCCCATAGTGCAGATACGGACTCATCTGGCTCGTCCCCCGCACCTCCGGATAGTTCCGCTGCTCGTTGTAGTCGGCAAGCTGCGTCTCGGTAAACTCCCGCAACCTCCGCAGCGCCGCGTGCGTCCCTCCGGTAAAGCTCTCCACCGGGCCAACGCGACGATCAAACTCCTTGGGAAATCCTTCGGTAATCTCGCCCGCCAGCTCCCATCCCCTCAGTTGGCCGCCATCCCATTCCCGCACCGGCTCAACCACCGGAATCGGCCGCAGCCACGCCTCCAGCTCGCGCTTCAGATGCGGGCGAAAGTGATGCAGCAGCACAAAGCTCCGATTGAAGATCGCCGAAGGAACCACCACGTCGGCATCCACCGTCCAGTAGGGAATCGCCACCCGCCCAGCCAGCGCGCGACGCCATCGCTCCGGCTCGCGGCATACATTCTCATCCCCCACCAGCATCGCCGCATCCACCTCGGCCAGAAACGCCTCCAGCGAATCCCCATCCACCGACCGCCGCACCACAAACTCGATCCCGCGCTCGGCCAGGTCCGCAGCCACATCCCTGAGTCCCTGCGCCAGAAAGTGATAGTGTCGCCAGTTCGCATTCGGATAGTTCGCAATCACGCCAAAGTACACCACCACCGGCAGATCCAGCGCATTGGCCACCGTAATCGCCATCTCCAGCGCGGGATTGTCCACCGCCCGTTGCGCATGTTGCATCCAGTACACGACGCACCGGCCGCCCACCGGCTCACCGCCGCGCCGCACCCGGATCCGCTTGTCCTCCGCCAGCGCCTTCAGCTCTTCCATCGTTCCTGCCATCTCTCCACCCACCCACAAAATCCCGTCAAACAGAAAAGGCTGCCTCCACGGCAGCCTTCGTTCATCCTCACCTCGTCGGCCATCCCAAGCCTCCGACCCAAACACCCCAGAAAATCTACTGTTACCCCTGCTGCTGCTGTTGCCTTTGCTTTTGCCCTTGCTCTTGCTTTTCTTGTTGTCATTCCAGAAGGGAATCTGCTTCTTCTTTTGCCCTTGCAGTTGCCCTTGCCCTTGCTTTTCTAGTTGTCATTCCCGAAGGGAATCTGCTTCTTCTCTTGCTCTTGCTTCTCTCGTTGGCCTTCCCAAAGGGAATCTGCTTTTGCTTCTTACCCTCTCACCCCAAAGCCAAATCGCGTCTCCTCAGAAGCTGCCCCAAGCCCGCGAAATGTAATCCGACATCGACATGCATACCAGCGCCAGAAAGGTAAACAGGCCCGCGCCCACCGTCAGCTTCATCAGCTTGCTGCTGTACTTGATATGCATGAAGAACAGCACCACCAGCGTCGCCTTGAACACGGCAATCCCCAGCGCCACCACCGCATTCCACGGCCCAAGTTCCAGATACGAAGCCCCCACCGTCAGCGCCGTGCAGATCAGCAGCGTGAGTGCGATCAGGACATAAATCTTCGGGCTGACAATGTGGTGCTCTTCGCCATGTTTGGCTTCCATCTCGCTCATCGCTTCTCTCTCCCTCACTCCAGATTCCCGGTTCACGCTTTGCCCATCACTGATGACGACTGATCAGGTACAGCAGCGGAAACAGGAAGATCCACACAATGTCCACAAAATGCCAGTAAAGGCCAAAGTTTTCGACAAAGGCGATATTCCCCTCGTCATACGCCCCCTGCACCGCCTTGATCAGCATGAAGATCAGCAGACCCATGCCGATAATCATGTGCAGCGCATGCATTCCGGTCATCGCAAAGTACAGGCTGAAGTAAATCTCCGTATGCTGCGCCATATCGAGCGGCAGGCCCGGTTCCACCGGCTGCCCCGGCTCGGCCTTGGGATGCACAAACGTCATCGCATCGAAGCGCAGTCCCGGCACATGGTGCTGCACCCACTTCTCGTGGTACTCCACGCTCTTGATCCCAAGAAAGACCAGACCCAGCACCAGCGTCAGGAGGATCGACAGGATCAGCCCGCTGCGCTTGCGTGTCTCCGCGCACCAGACCCCCATCGCCATCGTGAAGCTCGACGTAATCAGCACTGCCGTGTTGGTCGTCCCCAGCACAATCGAAAGCGTATGCGACCCCGCCACAAACGCCGGATAGTACCAGTTTCGATAGATCAGGTAGGCCGTGAACATCCCGCCAAAGAACATGATCTCCGTCAGCAGAAACAGCCACATGCCAAAGCTGGCCGACTCCCGCTGCTGATCCATCGTCACAAAATGGTGACGCTGATAGGAGGGATGCTCGTGATGTGCGCCTTCGTGTACTGCAACCGTCGGGCTATCCAACTTGCGTTACCTCGCGTTCTTTCTGGCGATCCAGCCACTCGTAATCGTAGGCTTCCTGCGTCACCACAGGAATCTCAACGAAGTTCTCCGTCAGCGGCGGCGACTGAATCTGCCACTCCAGCCCCGTCGCCTGCCACGGGTTCGCGCCCGCAATCTTGCCGTACTTCAGACTCCACACCAGATAGATCATCGGCAGCAGATAGCCCACGCCCAGAATCGTCGCTCCTGCCGTCGAAAACACATTCAGCACCTGAAACTCCGGCGGATACGCCGCATACCGCCGCGGCATGCCCAGCATGCCCAGCAGGAACTGCGGGAAAAACGTAAAGTTGAAGCCGATAAACGTCACCACCGCCGCAAGCTGCGAGATCTTCTCCGGATACATACGGCCCGTCATCTTCGGCCACCAGAAGTGGATCCCCGCAAGAAACGCCATCAGCATCCCGCCCACCATCACAAAGTGGAAGTGCGCCACGATGAAGTACGTCTCCGTCAGGTGAATATCCGTGCCCGACGACCCCAGGAAGACGCCCGTCAATCCGCCGATCGTGAACAGACCCATGAAGCCAAACGCATACAGCATCGGCGTCTCAAACGTGATCGATCCCTTATACAGCGTGAACGCCCAGTTGAAGATCTTGATCGCCGAAGGCACCGCCACCAGCATCGTCAGAAAACTGAAGACCAGCGTCGAGTAGTTCGAAACACCCATGATGAACATGTGGTGCTCCCAAACAAAGAACCCGAAGACCGCAATCGCCACCGATGAAAACGCCACCGCCGAGTAGCCAAAAACTCGCTTCCTCGAAAATGTCGAGATCACTTCGCTGATCACGCCCATGCCCGGCAAAATCATGATGTACACCGCCGGATGCGAATAGAACCAGAAGAGATGCTGGAAGAGAATCGGATCCCCTCCCTTGCTCGGGTCAAAGACCCCAATGCCGATCGTACGCTCCAGCACCACCAGCACCAGCGTAATCGCCAGCACCGGCGTGCCCAGCACCATCAGAATCGAGGCAGCATAATTCGACCACACAAACAGCGGCAGCTTGAACCAGGTCATCCCCGGCGCGCGCATCCGATGAATCGTGACAATAAAGTTCAGTCCGGTAAAGATCGAAGCAAAGCCCGCAATAAAGATCGCCAGACCCGTCGTCACCACGTTTGTGTTCAGATAATGCGTCGAAAGCGGCACAGTGAATGTCCAGCCCGTATCCACGCCGCCCGAGATCATCGCCCACAGCGTCAACGCGCCACCAGCCAGATAGAGATACCAGCTCAGCAGATTGATCTTGGGAAAAGCCAGGTCTTTCGCCCCGATCATAATCGGAATGAGAAAGTTCCCTAACGTCGCCGGAACGCTTGGCACCAGAAAGAGAAAGATCATGATGATGCCGTGCATGGAAAACACCTTGTTGTAGGTGTCTGCCGCCATCAGATCGCTTTGCGGCGTCAGCAGTTCCAGCCGGATCAAGCCCGCCAACGCTCCCCCGATGAAGAAGAAGAACGTGATCGAGATCAGATACAGGATCGCAATTCGCTTGTGGTCGCCGGTCAGCAGCCAGCTCATGATCCCGTTCTCGTTCGTAATGTAGTTCCGCTTCGGTATTCGCGCCGTCGTCTGGTCAGGAAGACTCACAATGCTGCTCATGGCTTCACCATCCCTTTGGTTCCCACTGCCGCCGCCGTTGCCGCCGGCGCCAGCTCCGTTGTTGTCGTTGTCTGCTGAATCCGGTAATTCGAGTTCAGATTCTTGATGTACTCGACCAGCGAGAACAGTCCCTCTTCACTGATCTGCCCCTGATACGTCGGCATGATCGGCGCATACCCCTGCGTAATGCGCGCCGAGGGATTCAAAATCGCCTGCCGCAGATACTCATCATCCACGGTGACCTTCTGACCGTTGGTCAGCGTCAGCGTCGATCCATAGACACCGGCCAGGTTCGGCCCACGCGCCGTCGGCGTGCCGTTATGACAGGCGGTACAACTCAAGCTCGCAAACAGACGTTCCCCATTCTGCGCCAGCGATACACCGCTCGTCGAACTCGCCAGCCACTTCTTGTAATCGTCCTCGCTCATCACCACCACCTGGCCAATCATCGCCGAGTGCGCCGTGCCGCAGTACTGGCTGCAAAACAGGTGATACGTCCCCTCCCGCGTCGCCTCAAACCACACCGTCGTGTAACGGCCCGGAATCGCCTCCCGCTTCACGCGAAACGCCGGCAGCGAGAAGCTGTGAAAGACATCCTGCGAGATCAGCGTCAGCTGCACCGGCTTGTTCACCGGAACATGCAGGCTGTTGATCTCGTGCTGCCCGCCCGGATGCTCCACCTTCCACATCCACTGCTTGCCCACCACATACATCTGCATCGCATTCGGCGGAGGCGTATAGATGCGGAAGTACAACACCGATCCCCACACAAACATCACCAGAAACAGACCCAGCGGAATAATCGTCCACGTCGCTTCCAGCAGTGTCGAACCTTCAATCTGTGTCGCCACAGGATTCCGCTCACGTCGATACAGAATCGAGAAGGTCACGACAAGCAGGATCACCAGCGTCAATCCCACCAGGCTGACCAGCGTCATGAACAGCAGCAGGGCATCCACCTGAGGCGCTACCTTCGACGCCTCCGGCGGAATCACCGCGAAGTTTGTCAGCCACTTCACCAAAAACTGCCAGATTACTGGACTAATGTGATCCATTCCCTTTTTCCGTTCATCTCAGATTCCGGCTCTTGCTCCGGCATAACCGTTCTCTTGACTGCCCAGCCCAGCAGCAGCCCGCTTCAAACCTTCTTGCTGCCGCCAATGTCCTTCTTGAACCCCAGCAGCATAAACCCACCCAGCAGCAGCACCGTCAACGCTCCGGCAATCTGTACAATCCTCGCAATAATCAGACTGTGCGTATTCGTCGTCGGATCGTAGTGGTAGCAGTACGTCAGAATGTTCTGCACCGGCGAACCAATCCGGTTCGACGAAGCCTCCATCAAACCCAGCAGCAAATCCTTCGGGCTATACTCCACACCCATGTAGTACTGCGCAATCCTGCCCTGCGGCGTCACAATCTGGATCGCGCTCGCATGGGCAAACTGATCCAGCTTCCCATCCGGCCCCTTGATCTTCACATACCCGAATCCAACCGCCTGCGTCAGCGCGTCAATCGAACTCTGCGGCCCGGTCAGAAAGTGCCAGCCATCGGCTGTCTCCGGCTTCCCGTACTGCTTCAGATAGATCGTCTTCTTCGCCGCCGCCTGCGCCGGCCCATCCGTCGGATCGATGCTCACGACAATCACGTTGAAGTCGCGACCCGGCGTCAGATGCACCATCCGCAGCGCCGACGCCACCCCCTGCATCTCTTCCGAGCACAGAATCGGGCAGTTGTAGTAGACCAGAGCAAGAATCGCCGGCTTCGCTCCAAAATAGCTTCCCAGCGTCACCGCCTTGCCCGTCTCATCCACAAACGGCAGGTTCAGCGGCAGTTGCTCATTCAGATGCTGATCGATCGTGACCTTGCTCAGCAAAGAGGGCTTGTCATTCTCCGGCCCCATCTGTTTCCGGCCAATCGAACTCACCTGCGCCTGCGCCGCCAAGCCAAATCCAGCCAGCAGCACAGCCCATACCGCCGCGCGCACTACTCCTCGATTTGTCTTTGCGTAGCCCATTGTCTGACCCCTCTAACTCGATCATCGAACTTTCCGTCGTGTGGCACAACCCCTGACCGATCCCCACTTCGACGGCTTCAACAATCCAGTGTCCCCGCTACTGCATGCCGCCCTTCAACTCCTGCATCTTCGCATTCTCGTCCTGCTCATAGCCGGTCCGAGCAAATCCACTGGTCAACGGCACCTGCACCGTCGGTTTCACATCATGCGCCAGCATCGGAGCGGTCGACGGGAACTGCGACACCGGCAATCCCTGTTTGGCGATCAACTCCATCGCGCGATCAATCGGAATCCGCACCACGCCCTTCGGCTCGTCCACCCAGGTGTAGTGGTCCAGCAGCAGATCCTCCTTGGTGTGCAGATCGGCAACCTCCTGATAACCGTCGTCGGTCTGCAAACGCGGCGTCGGGAAGCTCTTCACCAGGTCCGCATACTGCTTCTGCAACTCCGGGCTGTTGGCCAGGTTGCCCAGCTTCCGCACATCCACCGGATGCGCCCACTTGTCCGGCGGTCCGTCGGCCTTGGCAAGCTGCGCGTTGATCACCTTGCCGATGCCATAGCAAAGCACCGCCGAGACCACCACAAAGATGCCCAGCGCCGTCAGGAAGACCACAATCCCCGAGACGCGTACATCCGACTCTTCAAATCCCTTGGCAATCCGCGCCGGATCGAGCGGCTGATCGCTTGTACTGTGATGCTCATGCATGGGCATGTTCAGGCTCCAGAATCTCCGCCAGATGCGGATCGTTGGTCTGTACCAGAGGACGCCGGGTCAGCTCCCAGCTATAGTAGGCAACCCACAGCGAAACCATCGCCACCGGCACCGCAATATACTCCAGAATTCCCCAGCTAAAGTGCAGATTCCCCGCCGCGTCCTTGAAGTTCGGCTCCACCAGCCAGAACAGATCGAAGAACTTGGCAAAGATCATCCACTGCGCCACGCGCATCAGCCGCTTCTTGTTCGTCTTCAGGTCGCGCGACAGCAGCAGCGCAAACGGAATCAGCCAGTGGAAGATGAAATCCAGCGTCGCCACCACGCCCCAGTGACCGTTGATCCGGTGCATATACCAGACAATCTCTTCCGGCAGGTTCCCCGACCAGATAATCAGGAACTGCGCAAACGCCAGATAGATATTCAACATCACAAACGCCATCATGAACTTGCCCAGATCGTACTGCTCGGTCTTCCGCAGCAGCGTCTTGATCGGGTCTTCCTTCGACAACGCCAGCGTCGTCAGCACTGCCATCGCCAGCACCTGATAGCCTTCGCCCACCAGGAAGAGCAGCCCATAGACCGACGAGTACCAGGTCACGTCCATGCTCATCACCCAGTAGATCACCGCCGCCGTCATCGTCAGCGCGTATACGACCAGCCCGAATCCCGACAGGTTCTCCGTCTTGCGAATCCAGTACGGCGTCGTCGTCGCATCCTGCGAATCCCGCTTCAGCCCCCAGCTATTCAGCCGCCACGCATAAAACGCCCAGATGCCAAAGCAGATCAGACCCACCACCCAGAACATCTCCGGGTTCAGCATCGGACGCTTCCACTCGATCGCGTGCGCCTCGCCTTCCGTAATCAGGCCAGCCTTCAGCGCCACCGCCGCGTCCTGGAAACGCGCCCACAGATACAGCTTCTTCATCCACAGCCCGGTCACAATCCAGTAGAGGAAGACCAGCGGCAGCGTGCGCGTCATCGCCTCCAGCGGACGCCGCAGCAGCAGGCCCCACTTGCCGCCGGAGACGTACTGCAACATCAGCATCGCCAGCCCGCCCACACAGAATCCGAAGCAGAGCATCAGCCCCACCACCCAGGCGCGGTAGATATGTTCCGCTGAGTGGTCCAGCGTCGCCAGCACCACCGCCGTCACCGTGAACAGCACGGAAACCATCAGTGCGCGCGCCTGCCATCCGCGCACAAAGCCCGGCGCATCCAGGTTCGCGGGTAAAGTCTTTGCATGGGTTGCAGCGTGTCCCATCATCTTGCTCCCTTAATTTCCCGTGCCCGCGGGCGCAGTCGGTTTCGTCGTCCCCATGTTGCCTTTCGGCATCGCTTCATGCGGCACTGTAATCTTCGGCGGAGCCGGATACGCCGGCGCCATCGAGGGCGTGCCTTCGCTCGGTATCGCCGGCATCGCCTCCACCGCCGTTCCCGGCAACTCCCACGGCTCGGCAAAGCTCGCCGGCAATCCCTTCGCCGCGGCCACCGACTTCAGCGACTGGACCGTGGTTCCCGTCGGCACATCGGTTGTCGTCGCATGCTGGCTCAGTTGCAGCGCCCGGATATAGGCGGCAATCGCCCACCGGTCCGCCGGCGCAACCTGCGCCGCGTAGTCCGGCATCGCCCCATACCCATGCGTCATGACATAGAAGTAGTGGCTCACCGGCTGCGCCCGGTGCACATCGTCGTTCAGGTTCGCCGCCGTCTTGTAGCCACGCTGCACAATCGCGCCCAGCCCGTTGCCCACCCGCGAGTGGCACGGCGTGCAATAGATGTTGAACCGCTCTTCGCCGCGCTTCAGCACCGTCATCGTCACCGGGAAGGGAAGCGCATCGCGTTCCTCGCGATACCCGTTCGCGCCCACCACCGTGCCCGTATAGAAGTAGGTATCCTCGTCCAGTTGCCCACGCGCCACCGTGCCCACCACCTGCGGTCGCACCGAGCGGTGATCGGCAAAGAAGGTTGTCCCGCGCTGCGGCACAAACTTTGGCTCATTGTGCATATCCTGCCGGCAGCCCGCGGCCAGCACTGCCAGCACCGCCGCTGCGCCCACGCCTGTCCATCGCCGGAGTTGCTTGTGCATCCTGTCGATCGTCATCAGTACTCCACCTCGACCACCGAGTTGGGGTGGAAGCCTTCGAGGAAGTTCTTCGTCTCGGCGCGATCGAACTTCGGGTCCGTCGCCTCCAGGCAAAGGAAAAACTTGTCCACCGTCGCGCTGGAGCGAAAGTTCGGCGCATTGAACAACGGGTGATACAGGCTTGGCAGCCCATTCAGCGCCAGCATGCCAAAGGCCGCCGAAAGCCCCGCAAACAGAATCGTCCACTCATACGCCGGCACCACAAACGCCGGCCAGGAGTACGTCGGTCGCCCCGCGATATTCAGCGGATAGGCCAGCGTCGAAATCCACGTCTCCAGCGAAAACATCGCGCACAACCCCATCAGTCCACCCACCAGCGTCAGCAGCGGCACACGGTTCTTGTGGAAGCCAATCACCTCGGCAGCCTCTTCCAGCGGATACGGCGCATAGCAGTCCAGCCTGCGCCATCCGGCGTCATGCGCCGCCTTGGCGGCATGGACCAGCGCAGTCGGTGTTTCAAACTCGGCCAGCAGGCCGTATATTCCTTCTCTCGGCACAGCCATCAGTCACCTGCCTCAACCGCTTCCGGCTTCACCTTCGCCGTCGGCAGCATCATCTTGATCTCGTGCATCGGAATCATCGGAACAAACCGGATAAACAGCAGGAACAGCGACAGGAACAAACCAAACGTACCTGCATACGTCATGTAGTCCCACTTCGTCGCCCGGTACGTGCCCCAGGAACTCGGCAAAAAGTCGCGATAGAGGCTCGTCACCACAATCACGAACCGCTCAAACCACATACCCGTATTCACAATCAGGCTCATCACAAACATGAACGTCAGGTTCGTCCGCCACTTCCTCACCCACAACGTCGTCAGCGGGATCGCAATATTGCAGGCGATCAGAACCCAGTAGCTCCAGCCCATGGGACCGAACATACGGTTCCACATCATGAATAACTCCCAGTGCGAGGCCGAGTACCACGCCATGAAGACCTCCATGCCGTAGCCATAGGCCACAATCCCGCCCGTCGCCAACATCACCTTGCCCATGTTGTCGATGTGCCGGTCCGTCACCAGTCCTTCCAGGTGATAGACCTTGCGCAGCGGAATCGCCAGCGTCAGCACCATCGCAAAGCCGGAGTACACCGCGCCCGCCACAAAGTACGGCGGGAAGATCGTCGTGTGCCAGCCCGGCAGGATCGCCACCGCAAAGTCGAAGCTGATCACCGTATGCACGCTCAGCACAAGCGGCGTCGCCAACCCGGCCAGCAGCAGCGAAGCCGTCTCATACCGCATCCAGTGCCGCACGCTCCCGCGCCAGCCCAGCGAAAGCATGCCGTAGATATACTGGCCGAACTTCGACTTCGTACGGTCGCGCATCGTGCCAAAGTCAGGCACCAGACCCACATACCAGAAGACCACCGAGATCGTCGCATACGTCGAAACCGCAAAGACGTCCCACAAAAGCGGGGAGCGAAACTGCGGCCACACGTTCATCGTGTTTGGATACGGGAAGAGCCAGTAGGCCAGCCACGGTCGTCCCACGTGGATCAGCGGGAACAGCCCCGCGCAGACGACGGCAAAGATCGTCATCGCCTCGGCAAACCGGTTGATCGAATTGCGCCAGCCCTGCTTGAATAACAGCAGAATCGCCGAGATCAACGTACCCGCATGGCCAATACCAATCCACCACACAAAGTTGATAATGGCGAATCCCCAGGCCACCGGCTGCGTAATCGCCCAGATGCCCACGCCCTTCAGGAACAGCCACGTTACTGCCACCAGCAGCATCGTCGCCACCGAGCCGCCGATCGAGAACAGCATCAGCCAGCCCAGTGAGGTGTGCGGCGTGAGCACAATGTCGGCGATCTTGGCCGTCACGGACTTGAAGCTTTGCCCCGGTGCAAGAACGCGCAGCTCCCCTGTTGCCGGGTCCAGCCTCGGATCTTCAGTTGTAAAATCCTTCGTCGCCATCGTCTGCCTTCTTCAAAAGTTCACTGCAAAACATTCCCTGCAACTCCGCCTGCGGCTCAGCCCGCCGTCGGAGCCACTTCCACCGGCGCTTCCATCAGCGCCGGATTCGGATTCGTCACCGCCGCCAGATACCGTGTCCGCGGACGCGTATTCTGGTCCGCCAGCACCCCGTAGCTGCGCTCGTTCAGGTGCAGCGCATGCACGCGGCTTGTCTTGTCGTTCAGGTTGCCAAAGGTAATCGCCGTCGCCGGGCAGGCCTGCTCACAGGCCGTCACAATCTCCCCGTCCCGCACCGGACGATTCTCCTTGTCCGCCGTGATCTTCGCCTCTTGAATCCGCTGCACGCAATAGCTGCACTTCTCCATCACGCCGCGCGAGCGCACCGTCACATCCGGATTGCGCATCAGCTTCAGGCTCTCCGTCTCATAGTCGCTGAAGAGCAGGAAGTTGAACCGACGCACCTTGTACGGGCAGTTGTTCGAGCAGTAACGCGTGCCCACGCAGCGGTTGTACACCATCGTGTTCAACCCCTCCGGCGTATGCACCGTCGCTCCAACCGGGCACACCTGCTCGCACGGCGCGTTCTCGCAGTGCTGGCAGGCCATCGGCTGGAAGTGTGCCTTCGGAGCATGCAGATCGCCCTCAAAGTACGCGTCGATCCGCAGCCACTGCATATTGCGCCCGATCCGCACCTCCTGCTTGCCCACCACCGCGATGTTGTTCTCCGCGTAGCAGCTCACAATGCAGGCATTGCAGCCGGTGCAGCTATTCAGGTCAATCGACATGCCCCAGGCATTGCCCGTCGAGTAGTCCCAGTTCGGGAACAGCGTCAGGTCGCGCTCCACCTTCGGGTGCGTCTCGCCTTCATTGGCAAATCCAGGATTCGACTTGTACTCGCTCAGCGTCGCCTCGCGGATAATCCCGCGTGTCAGCGCTTCGTCGGCTTCCAGCGAATTGTTGCCCGTCCCTTCGCCGCCGGCAAACTTCCCGCGATGATCCTGGTAGTGGCTCTTGGTCACCGCAAAGCCCCAGCTCCCGTCCATCTTCTTCAGGCTCGCGCCCGTCGCCACCGCCATCGTCTCGCTCGTGCGCACCAGACCGGCATTGTACCCAGTGCCCGATCCCACGCGTCCGGCAGCCTCGCGGCCAGAGCCAAGATACGCCGTAATCGTGTTCTCCGGCTGGCCCGGAAGCACCAGCACCGGCGCCTTCACCGCGCGGCCATTCACCCGAATCTCGACGATATCCTGCTCGGCCAGCCCGGCCCGCTCCATCGTCCCTGCGCTCATCAGCGCCGCGTTGTCCCAGCTCAGGCTGGTCACCGGCTTGGGCAGCTCCTGCAGCCAGCCCACATTGGCAAAGCGTCCGTCATAGATCGTCGGATCGGGCCGGAACTGCACCTCGATCACGTCCTTGCCTGCCGGAGCCGGAGCGTTCAACGCCGCCACCGTCGCCGTCGCCGAGGTCGGCAGCGCCGAGCCGTCCAGCCAGCCCGCATGCAGCGTCTTGCGCCAGTTCATCTCAAAGTCGCCAGACTTCGACAACACCGGCTGCCAGGTCTCACGCACCGCGTCATAGGCCGACTTCGTCGGCTCCTCCAGCATCGCCTGCACCACCTCATGCGCCGTGTGCGACTCATACAGCGGATCGATCAGCGGCTGCACCACGCTCACCGTCCCGTCATAGCTGCGCGCGTCGCTCCAGCTCTCCAGGTAATGCGAAGCCGGAATCTGCCAGTCCGTCTGGCTGCCCGTCTCGTCGGCGTGTTTGCCCAGATGCGCCGTCACCTTCGCACGGCTCATCGCCTGCTTGAAGTTCAAATCCGCCGGCGCGTCGTAGACCGGATTGGCGTTCAACATCACCAGCCAGTCCACCTTGCCCGACCACAGATCGTTCACCAGCGATTTCAGCTCCGCCAACTGCACCGTCGGCAGCGGATGCACCGCGTCGGTAAACAGGACCGTCTTCCCATTGTTGCCCAGCGCTTCATTGATGCGCAGCGCCAGCGAAAGCACCGCCGGATCCTGCTGCTCTCCGGCGATCACCACGCTGCGGCCCGCATGCGCCTTCAGGTCTGCGGCCACAGCCTTCAGATACTTCGTCTGCTCCGCCGTCCAGCCATAGCTCGGCGCCGCCGTCGGCACACCCAGTTCCGCGGCCAGCGCCGCGGCAAAGGCCGGAACCTCCGTCGTTCGCAGCGCCAGGCGATGTTCCGCCTTCAGCCCCGTCGTCGTCGTCGTCGATTCCACGGTATACAGCCGGTTCATCGTCGCGCCCTGCGCGCCCTGCGCCAGCTTGCGCCGCTCGCTGTACTCCCGCGTCAGCTTGTGAAAACCGGGAAAGCTCGATCCCGACAGAAAATCCGCATCCAGCGACAAAATCACATCGGCGTCCGTAAGCGAATACTGCACGTCTTTGCCGCCCAGCACCGTCCGCACCGCATCCCGGTTCACCGGGTCATACTGCACCAGCCGGGCCTTGGGATAGAGCGCCTGCGCTTCCTTCCACTGCCGCGCCAGCGTCGGCGAGGTCACCGTCGCGCTCAGCAACACCAGCCCGTCGCCCCCATTGGCCTTGGCGGCAATCAGCTTCGTCCGCCACGTCTCCATGAACTCGGTCCACTCGCGATTCTCCCCGCGATAGGTCGTCTTCTGCGCGCGGTCCGGGTCATACAGGTCCAGCAGCGTCCCCTGCGTATACGCATCCGAGGCGCCTTTGTTGTAGCTGTGGTCCGGGTTCCCGTCCACCTTGATCGGGCGGAAGGCATCCGACT
>JAJZEA010000004.1 GCA_021851335.1 Acidobacteriota bacterium
CGTCCCCGCCGACAAGCTGCGCCGCGCCACCGCGCTGCTCAACCGCCTCCACGAGCCGCACCACCAGATCGGTACCGTCGTCCGCGGCAATCGCCGAGTGATCTACCGATGAGCGCGTCTGCAAGCGGGCCAGCGCCACACGTCCCGAAAAAAACGCGCCTCGGCATCCTGCTCTCCGGACGTGGATCGAACTTTCTGGCCATCGCCCGCGCCATCGCCGAGGGCAGCCTTGCGGGCGTCGAGATTGCCGTCGTCCTCTCCAACGTCGTCGGCGCTCCGGGCATAGCCGCCGCGCGCGAGCTGGGCCTGCCCACCGAGTGCTTCGTCTCCCGCGGCCGCCCACGCGCTGAACACGACGCCGACGTCATCGCCTGCCTCCGCCAGCACCGCGTCGATCTCATCTGCCTGGCCGGTTACATGCGCCTGCTCTCTGCTGATTTCATCGCCGCCTACCCGGATCGCATCCTGAACATTCATCCGTCGCTGCTGCCTGCATTTCCCGGTCTTGACGCGCAGATGCAGGCCTTCGAGTACGGCTGCACCGTCGCCGGCTGCACCGTCCATTTCGTCGATGAGCACCTCGATCACGGCGTCATCGTCCTCCAGCGCACCGTGCCCGTGTTGGATGACGATGACGCGCACACGCTCGCCGCGCGCATCCTGGAGCAGGAGCACCTTGCCTATCCGGAGGCCATCGCGCGGGTCGTCTCCGGGCGCTATCGTATCGAAGGGCGGCGCTTTGTCGCTCACGCGGCCCAAACGTCGTAACGGCCAAAACGTCGTGACGGTCAGGACGCCGTAACGTTGAGGGCGCCAAACCCCCAGAACGTGCAGAACGCTGCAAAACGGGTAACAAACAGCCCTTTTTCGCCCCCACCAGAATTCTGTCAAGAGGCGCGGTCCAATATTTTTTCTAAACCATTGATTCCATTCGTAATTTTCTTCGCCCAAAATGGCAGGCAATTCTGCCCGTTTTTTGTACTCTCTGTCTGTGGCCAGGATCGGGTCGCGCATGGACGAGGGCAACCTCGTTTCCACACGGCTGCGCGACCGACTCCAGCCCGGAAACCTGACTCGGAATTCAAACTCCGGGCGGAATGAGGAAAAACGATGGCAAATATCCTGGTGAACGTGGAAAAGGGCATTGTGATTGGTGTGGAAGATGCGCTGCGATGGTTTGGCAAGGCCAAGGTGCTGTTGTCCGCCGCGCCTGCTGTAGTGGCCGCTCTGGCAACACTGGTTACAGCGGTCGAAAAGCCGCTGACAGACATGGCTGGCGTAGCGGGCAATCCGCTGAACTTCGCGCTGGACTACCAGACAGCAATGGACCTGAAGGCTGTCTGGCCTGACGTGAAGAGCTTCCTCGAATCGCTTGGCGTCAAGTTCTGACGCTGAAGCCGGGCATGGTCGCGGCCAACCAGCCGCGGCCAGCCAATTTGCAATATTCGATCGCAGCTTCTCTCCGTTGTCGATCCCATCAACAGAATCAGGTCAGCTCCGGCAGGTTTGTGGCTTCTTCCATCCCTGTTCCGCAATCCAATATTCAGGAGGAACACATGGATTCATTTGCACTGCTCGGAACGTTTCATGCCAAACCCGGCAAGGAAGCAGAAGTAGAAGCATTTTTGAAGTCGGCTTTGCCCATTGCATCCGCAGAAGCAGGCACCGCGCACTGGTTCGCGCTCAAGCTAGGTCCGGCAAAATTCGGCATCTTCGATACCTTTCCAACGGAAGCCGGTCGTCAGGCTCATCTGACGGGCGAAATTGCCAAAGCGCTCTTTGCTCGCGCAGAAGAACTCTTCGCCGTGCCGCCTCAGGTGGAGCATGTCGAAGTGCTTGCAGCAAAAATTCCGCGAGGCTAAAGCAAAATCAGAGCGGCTATCCGCAGTAGATACGATGCCAGGCTGCATTCTTTCTCAGGAAAGATGCAGTCTGGCTTTGATTGTGCGGGTTTCCAGGCTCTGATTTTGCCCGGAGTTGCCGAGCGGCTATGGCTCCTCGGCATCCGTCATCGCATCCTCGTCCACGTCGGTCAGCGAAGCTAGCGCTTCTTCAGGAATCTCCCACTGTCGAAGGATTTTGTAGATCACGCCAGTGGAGAAACCAGCGGCAACCAGACGGCGCATCACACGCGCTGTCTCTTTTTCGTTCTCGGGTTTGCGGATGCGTTTGCGCTCCAGATGCTGGCGTGCCAGCGTCTCCTCGCTCACGTCGGCATAGCGCGCATCGATCGTCTCCGCTGCAAGCTGCTGCGAGACGCCTTTCATGGCCAGGTCGTTGCGAACACGGCGCGGACCCAGCTTCTGATTCTGCTGACGCATCTGCACAAAGTTGTCGGCAAAGGCGGCGTCGTCCACCAGTCGATACTCGCGCAATCGCGCCAGCACAGCTTCAACTTTAGCGTTGCCGGATTCATCCGGCTCCACACGACCCAGCAGTTTGCGACGTACCTCGGCGACCGAGCGCATCTGCTGCCCCAGCAGCCGCAGCGCATATTCATGTAGTGCGGCTTCATCCAGAAAGCTGCGCGATTTTTGGGCGCGGGAAAAACTCATGCAAGGGCAGTGTAACGCGAGGATGGCAGCCATGAAGAGGATCGAAGCGCAGACCGGTGCGGATTCAGAGCCGCGGCGCGGACTGGCGAATCGGAATATCCAGCGTGATGCGAACTCCGCGTGCCGCCAACGTATTCGCAGGATCACCGTCCGCGTCCAGATTGATCGCCTCGATCGTTCCGCCATACTCGCGCAGAATCTCCGCGCTCAGGCTGAGTCCAATGCCGGTGGTTACATCCGCTTCCTGGCCCCGGTCCAGAGCCTGGAAGACGCGTCCCGGATGCGCCAGTTGCGGTCCGTTGTGTTGCAACTGAATGCGGATGCGATCCCCTCGAAGCTGAACGTCAATCTGGATCAACTTCTGCTCGCCGCCACGCTGGCGCTCCACGGCGCTGATCGCGTACTGGAGCAAGTGCATCAAAGCCTGTCGGATGCGATGCGAATTTCCGTACAGTCGCGGCAAATCCGCATGGGCGCGCCGTGCAAACTCAATCGATTCGCAAAGAAAATCCGGACGATACAGTTGCTCCGCGTCAGACAGAATCTCTTCGATCAAAAACTCGGTGTAGTGCTCCTGACCCTGTCTCGAAAGATGCGTCAGCCGATCCAGAACTGCGCGCATGCGCCGCGCTTCCAGCAGGATCGCATGCGCGGAATTGCGCTCCAGGACTGTGGGAATCACATCCTCCAGCAGCGAAGCGTAGCCCAGCACGACGGTGAGCGGATTGTGCAGTTGCTGCGCCAGCCGTATGGCCAGCATGCCGGCTCCGGTGGAGCGTTCGGCGTCAATCAGCTTGCCCATGGTGAAGGCTTGCGCACGTGCTCGCCGCACGCGCTCGGCCAGAATCTGCAAGGGCAGCAGGTCGTCCGGCACCAGCGGAGATTCGCCTTTGATCTCCTGAGACAGCAGGAATGCTCCGTCCACTTCTCCCTCGGCGCGACCCAATAAAACCACGGTGAAACGAGTCAGGTGCAGCAGCTCCAGATCATCGCCGGGGCGAAGCCAAGGATGGAGGTCGAGCGTGCGCGCATCGGCTCCGGCAATGCACGGCGGCAGGCTCGGGCTGATCGCCGAAGCAGGAATGTCCTCAAGCGCAGCATCCAGCGCGAGAACCGCGGCGCGATCGAGGCCCGCACTGCCGGTGACGGTGAAGCGTCCAGATCGGTTGCGCAGCAGCAGCGCCACGCGACGGAAGCGGCTATGCGTGGCAATCATCGAGCAGATTGCTGCGGTCTGCTCATCGAACTGGTGGAGATTGCGCGCGTTGAGCTGCTGCTGCGCATAGGTTTGCAGCTCGGTGCGAATGCGTCGTTCGCGGTTCCGCGCCAGCACGTTGGCGTCAATCTCGTCTTCCATGGCGAGCAGCAGCAGCCCGACGGCCAGCAGCACCTTGCTGAGAATCCAGGAGCGGGCCAGCGAGACCATCAATCCGCCTGCGCTGCTGGCCTCGACGCCCATAAAGGGCGGAATCGCCCAGACCACAAGTCCGAAGACCGACAGAAGGACGCCCGGCGTGATGCGCCTCCAGGTGAAGATGACCAGCAGGGCGGTCATCAGCAGGTTGCCGGAGATGCCAATCCAAAGTGGCCAGTAAATGTTTCCATGCAGGAAAAACCAGCAACAGCCGATTGCGGCGGCGAAGACGACGATCTCCGCCACAAAGATGGGGATGACGCCATCCTGCAGGCTCCAGATAGCGGCCACGGCAATCGCCATCCAGGCCAGGATGAGATAAATCCAGATCTGGCCGCCCTGAGGATGCATGAGTGGCCCGTAGCTGAGGATGGTGTAAACAATGAGCGGCGCCGTGTAAGGGATCACGTAGAGAATGCGTCGGCGACCCAGGCGAAAGGTGAGCGGTGAAAGCGAGGCGAGCAGGAAAGCCGAGGCCGTCATCAGCGCCGTCTGGCTGACGACGCTCATCCACCGCGAAGACGGGGCAACTGTGCCATGAAAGAGCCACGGCATGGGCGGGTTGAGGCTCATGGTTACGCGCCAGAAGAAACACGCGTAAACGAACATGCAGAAGGTGCCAAGCAGCCAGAGGAGGGTGCGTGTGTTGCGCAGCCGCGCGTACAGATAGCCAAAGGCGAACAGTAGCGCGCCCAGCAGTGCGACAGCCGGAATTTGATAATCGTCCAGCATCGTGGCGAAATGACCTTTGGCATCTGACAGAAAACAGGCCTGCTCTCAAAAAGCCTGCAAAGCGCCAGCTTATATGTTGATGGCAAACGCGCGCCTGCGCCATGCGTCTAAAGTGGTATGGAGCTGACCCGAAAGTGGACGGTGTGCCGGAGTTGCCCGTGATGGAAGCGATTGACGAGAAAAATATGAAAACAAATGAGATGGGCGGCGCGGCGATGCGGCCCAGGCCGTCGGCGTGGTGCCGGTCGATACCATGGCTGCTGATGGCGCTGGTCTGCGGCGGCGCGGTGCAGGCGCATGCGTTCCCCGGCAAGAAGAACAAGACGGCGAAGAACGCCGACGAGAGCTATACGCCGATGCCGCTGGACTCCGGCTTTGGACCGATGGACCTGACGGCGCCGCCGATTCCTCCGGAGCAGATTATTCAAAAATTTACCGAAAAAGAATCGGAGTTTCGCGCCGCGCTTGACCACTACACCTATCGCCGCGCCGTAACGGTGCAGACGATCGATGACGACAACAAGGTGGACGGGCAGTACTACGAGGTGGACGACGTGATCTTCGATCCGGGCGGCAAGCGTACGGAGCGCGTCGTCTATGCGCCGCAGAATACGCTCCAGCGGATCACGATGTCGCCGGCGGATTTTCAGGATATCCAGCAGCGGCTGCCGTTTGTGCTGACGAAGGAGGATGTGGCGCAGTACAACGTGACCTATGTGGGCAAGGAAAAGGTGGACGATGTGCTGTGCTACGTCTTTGACGTGGCTCCCAAGGTAATGGAAAAAGGCAAACGATACTTGCAGGGGCGCATCTGGGTGGATTCAGAAGATATGCAGATCGTGATTACGAATGGGAAAAACGTGCCGGACGATCTGCGCAAAGGGCACGAGGATCTGTCGCCGCCCTTCACCACCTATCGGCAACAGA
Source organism: Acidobacteriota bacterium (assembly GCA_021851335.1). Classification (GTDB taxonomy): domain Bacteria; phylum Acidobacteriota; class Terriglobia; order Terriglobales; family Acidobacteriaceae; genus Acidicapsa. The sequence goes on from JAJZEA010000004.1 coordinate 5,629, forward strand.
TCGACGGCAAATACTGGTTTCCGACCTACACCAAAGCCGAAGGAATTCTGCACTTCTCCGGCGGCAACGGCTACCTGGGCGAAGAGGTCCACATTCGCCAGACCGTGAAATATACCGACTACAAGCAGTTTGGATCGAAGTCGACGATTATCTACGCCGGCGAGGCACAGCCGGGCGCACCCCAGTAAAGCATTGGCATTGCATGCAGCCACTGCGCGTTCGCGCGGTGGCGCTCCCGTTGGTCGCGGGTGGTGGAATTTGTCGGCGAGAAGCAGATTCCCTGCGGGAATGACAACAAGAAAGGCAAGGGCAACTGCAAAAGCAACTGCAAAACCAGAAGCAGATTCCCTGCGGGAATGACAACCAGAAAAGCAACAGCGACAGCTAGAGCAATGGCGACAGCAGAAGTGGATGCTTTGTGGGGAGTGGGCGGAGTCAGGGTTTGAGGAAGCGGTGGAGGGCTTCGACGGCGGCTTCGATTTCGGGGATGGGAAGCGCGTAGCCGAAGCGGAGATGGCCCTCGCCCTGCGCGCCGAAGACCGAGCCGGGGATGGTGGCGATGTGTGCTTTGTCGAGCAGAATTTCGGCGGCGGTCTTGCTGATGCGATGAATGGATTCGACGTTGGGGAAGGCGTAGAACGCGCCTGCCGGAGGGTCGCAGACGAGGCCCGCGGCGTTGAGGCCGGCGACGAGCAGGTCGCGGCGTTTGCGGTATTCGACGAGGCGCGCTGCGTGTTCGGACTCCGGCGTTTCGAGCGCGGCCAGCATGGCGAACTGCACCGGAGTGGGCACGCCGTTGGTGGAGTAGAGAACGATCTTGCGCAGAGCGGTCATGAAGGGTTCCTGAGCGACGGCGTAACCGCCGCGCCAGCCGGTCATGGCGAAGGATTTGGAAAAGGTGAAGCAGGTGATGGTGCGCTCGGCCATGCCGGGCAGCGAGGCGATGGAGAAGTGCTGGCCGTCGTAGACGAGGTCTTCGTAGGCTTCATCGGCGATGACGACGAGGTTGCGTGCCTGCGCGAATGCCGCGACCTCTTCCGCTTCGGCGCGTGTGAAGACGACGCCGGAGGGATTCTGCGGAGTGTTGTAGTAGATGGCGCGGGTTTGCGGAGTGGAGAACTGCTCAAGCGTGGCGGTGATGCCGTTGCGCCGCGCGCTGGAGGTGGGCACGAGCAGTGGGCGCGCCTGCGCGCCACGGACCAGGTCGCCGATGGGCGTCCAGTAGGGCGAGAAGACGAGCGCGTCGTCGCCCGGATCGAGCACGGACTGAAAGGCTGCGTAGAGCGCCTGGGAGCCGCCGACGGTGGCGATAATGTGATCGACCGTGACCGGGATGCGGTTCGTTGCATTGACCTTGGCGGCGAGCGCTTCGCGCAGCGGCGCAATGCCGGAGGACGGCGCGTAGTGCGTCTGGTTGCGCACGAGGGCTTCGATGGCCGCGTACTTGATGGCGTCGGGTGTCTCGAAGTATGGCTCGCCGCCGTGGAGCGCGTGGACCTTTTGACCGCTGGTACGCAAGGCCATGACCTTGTTGCGAATCTGAACGATATCGGAAAATCCAACCTCATCGAGTCGATGCGCGATGCGCAGTTCTGGAGCGTGAGCCATGGCGGGTGTCCTCTCCGGCGAAGCGTTCTGTTTTCAGCATAGCGGAGAGTGGCGGGGTATTGCATGCAGCAGGCGCGCGTTCGCGTGGTTGGAAAAGGCAAGGGCAACAGCAGATTCCCTTCGGGAATGACAACCAGGCATTGCATGCAGCGGATGCGCGGCTTTGGCCGCGCCATGGATGCTTGTGGCGCTCCCCTGTGTTGCGTCGGGGTTTGGGTGGAGGCCGCTGGCGAACAGCAGATTCCCTTCGGGAATGACAACCGGAAAGCAAAGGCAACAACCCATGCAGAAGCGGATTGATGGGATGCAAATGGAGAGTCTGAGAGTGGGAGGGTTGCGTGGGCGCGGGCGATATTCTGAATGAGATGCTCTGAACCAGATGTTCTCAAAAAGGGGTTGCGGTCGATGGTGGATTTGCCGGGTGGTCTTTCGCGCCAGACGTTGACGGCGGCGGTAACGGTGTTTGGTCTGGTGGGGGTGCTGTTCTGGCGCGTGCGCGAAGGGTTGTCAGCCGTGACGGTGCGCAAGATCGTCATTCCGCCGCTGGGTATGGCAACGGGCTTCTGCATGTTCTTTGCGCCGCAGTTTCGCGTGCCGTGGCTGTGGGCCGTGGGCGCGTTTGCCGTGGGAGCGGTGCTGCTGGCGTGGCCGCTGCTGGCCACTTCGCGGCTGGAGCGCGAGGGTGAGGCGATCATGATGCGCCGGTCCAGAGTTTTCTTTCTGGTGATTATTGCGCTGGCCGCTGCGCGCTACTATGCGCGTGGCTACTTTGACCACGTGCTGACGCTGGAGCAGACGGGCGGACTGTTTTTCATCCTCGCCTTCGGCATGATTCTGCGCTGGCGGCTGAGCATGCTGCGGGAGTATCGGCGGCTGATGGCCTTGTAATCATTGCGTCTGCATGGAGCGACAACGCGCTTTTGCGCCGCGATCTTTTGTTGTGCTTCCGTTGGTCGCGGGTGGAGTGGTGAAGGACCGAACAAAAGCAGATTCCCTGCGGGAATGACAACAAGAATAGCAAAGTTCAGGCGCTGAGCACGGCTTCGATCTGTTCGAGTCCCCAGTGGAGGTCTTCGCGTGAGATGACCAGCGGAGGGGCGATGCGGATGACAGTGGAGTGCGTCTCCTTGCACAGGACGCCGCGCTGCTGGAGGGCTTCGCAGATGGGTCGCGCGGGCTGATTCAACTCAATCGCAATCCAAAGCCCTTTGCCGCGAATTTCCTTCACCTTCGCGCTTTGGATATGTTGCAGCCGATCGAGCGCGTACGCACCGAGTTCAGCGGAGCGCTCGATCAGATTTTCCTCGACGAGTACACGCAGAGCGGCGCGCGCGACGGAGCAGGCGAGGGGATTGCCGCCGAAGGTGCTGCCGTGGTCGCCAGGATGGAAGACGCCAAGGATCTGGCGCGAGGCGAGGACGGCGGAGACGGGATAGTAGCCGCCGGCGAGCGCTTTGCCGATGATGGCGACGTCGGGGCGGATGTTTTCGTGCTCGAAGGCGAAGAGCTTGCCGGTGCGACCGAGGCCGGATTGGATTTCGTCGGCGATGAGCAGGACGTTGTGTTTGTGACAGAGATCGGCGACGGCGGCGAGATAGCCGTCGGGCGGGAGGATGATGCCGGCTTCCCCCTGAATAGGCTCGACGAGAAAGGCGGCGGTGTGGGGCGTGATGGCCTGCTTGAGCGCGTCGATGTCGCCGAAGGGAACGGTGCGGAATCCAGGCGCGAAGGGGCCGAAGCCGGAGCGGTATTGCGCGTCTGACGAGAAGCCGACGATGGCGATGGTGCGTCCGTGAAAGTTGCCGGAGGCGACGAGGATCTCCGTCTGATTGGCGGGGATGCCTTTGATGGTTTCGCCCCACTTGCGCGCGGCTTTGAGCGCAGTTTCGACGGCCTCGGCACCCGAGTTCATGGGCAGGGCCATCTCAAAGCCAGTCAGTTCATGCAGGTCGCGATAGAGCAGCGGCAACTGGTCATTGCGAAAGGCGCGCGAGGTCAGCGTGACCTTCTGTGCCTGATCGAGCATGGCGCGCAGGATGGCGGGATGACAGTGACCCTGGTTGACGGCGGAGTAGGCGGCGAGGCAATCGAGATAGCGGCGGCCCTCGACGTCGTAGACCCATGCGCCTTCGGCGCGGGCCACGACTACATCGAGCGGATGGTAGTTGTGCGCGCCGTATTGCTCCTCGATCGCGATGAGTTCCGCGGCGGTGAGTTCGTCTTCCGTGGCCAGAGTGGTGGGTGTCATGGATCGTCTCGATTCTGATGTGTGCGCCGTTTGCCGTGCGCTGTGGGTATGGTAACGCCGTGTGGCGGCGGCGGAAAACTGGCGCGGATTATGCGGGAGTGATCTCCAGAAAGGCGCGCAGCTCTTCCGTGGAGTGACGGGCAAACCAGGCGCGGAGATTTTCGTCCGGGTTGCGCTGGTGCTGATAGGCGCGGAAGAGGCGTTCGAGCGCGTCGGGCACCTCCTGAGAGCGGCAGCGGTAGTTGACCTGACGGGCGAAGCCGGCGTGTTGGCCGAGCGCGCCGCCAAGGGCGAAGTACCAGGCGTCGACCAGTTCACCTTCGTGCTTGATCTTTTTGCCTTCGAGGCCGACGTCGCCGATCCAGGCCTGTCCGCAGTTGTTGGGGCAGCCGGTGACGTGCAGCTTCAACTGCTGGTCGAAGCCGGGCAGGCGGGCATCCATCTCCTCGGCGAGCCAGCGGGCGAAGCCCTTGGTCTCGGTGATTGCCAGCTTGCAGAATTCCGTGCCGGTGCAGGCGACGGTGCCACGCCAGAAGGGCTTGGCATCGACGAAGAGTCCGAGGTCGTTGAGGCGCTGGAGCACGGTGGAAAGATGCTGCTCCGGCACGTTGGGAATGAGGAAATTCTGGTTGACGGCGGTGCGCAACTGCCCGCCGGCGAAGTGCTCGACGAGATCGGCGAGGGCCAGCAGAGTGCGCCCGCTGAGGCGTCCGTTGATGACACTGGCGCCGACGGAGTAAAGGCCGGGCTGGCGCTGCGCCTGGACGCCGGAGTGGTCGCGGAAGACGTCCTCCGGCACATCGTCTGCGACGCCGGGCGTCAGCTTGTAGCCGACGATCGCTTCCAGTTCGGCGAGGAAGCGCTCCGCGGTCCACTCTTCGGCGAGGAAGAGATACTTCAGGCGCGCGCGATCGCGGCTTTGGCGCAGCCCCTGCTGGCGGCGAAAGAGTTCTGCGATGGCGCGCACGACGGGCAGCACTTCGTCTTCGCGCAGGAAGGCGTCGAGCTTGACGGCCAGATGCGGCTCTTTGGACAGACCGCCGCCGACGCGGACCGAGTAACCGATCTCCGTTCCCGCGGCGGTGGTGCGGCGAACGGCGGTGATGGCGGCGTCGTTGATCTCCGGGTAGCTGCACCAGACGGGGCAGCCGGTGACGGTAATTTTGAACTTGCGCGGAAGGTTGTAGAAGTCCGGGTTGCCGTTCAACTCTCGCGCCAGCGCCTGCGCCAGCGGAGAAGCATCGACGATCTCATGCGGGTGAAGGCCGGCAAGCGGGCATCCGGTCACGTTGCGGACCACGTCGCCGCAGGCTCCACGCGGCGAAAGACCAACGGATTCGATCACGTCCACCACCTTTGGCAGGGAGTCAATCGTGAGCCAGTGCAACTGGATCGCCTGACGCGTGGTGATGTCGGCAAGGTCGCGTGCGTGATCGACGGTGAGTTGGCCGATGGCGCGAAGCTGCGCGGAAGAAAGAATGCCGTTGGGGACGGCGATACGCATCATGAAGTAATCGGTGGTGACGCCTTCGCCACCTTTGCCGCCGGTGACGCCGGCGCCGTCGCCCTGTGTGTAGATGCCCCACCACTTGAAGTAGAGGCTGGCCCACTCCGGCAGGACACTGGCGCGGCCCTCGGCGGCGAAGCGCCGGACATCGTCCCATGCCTGCCAGGGATTTTTTTCGATCTTGAGGCGCTCGGCACGCTGGGCTTTCGTCTCTTTGGCGGGGATGGCTGGGATGGTGGTCACGGTTTTCTCCTCATCGATGAGTTACGGGATGCGTTGCGTTGCACAGAGATAAAAAAACTCCGGGGGCGTTTGGCCTGCCGGAGTCGTGTTTCTTGGCTTGTGAGATTTCTGCGCGGGGTGCTACGGGTGCAGATGCTCGCTATGCCATGCTCCGGCGAGGTCGTCACACGGGTGACAACACATGGTCGGGCACGGGCAGGGGCATCGGTGGTGCATACGATCAGCGTACTTGCGATTGGGCGGGAAGTCAAAACAGGGCATCGGCGAGCGAGTTGGTTTGTGAGGCGTCGATTGACGAATACCCCCGACTCCAGCGACAATGAGTAGAACGCCTGTGTGGGCCTGTGGCGCAGCTGGGAGCGCGCTTCCATGGCATGGAAGAGGTCATCGGTTCGATCCCGATCAGGTCCACCAATAAACCCTTCAAAATAAGCGATTTAGGATGGTATACCCCTACCGGGCATCACAAATTTTGGTAGCATTTGGTAGCAAATTCCAAAACTTTGCTACCAAGTAGCTGCCAAAGTGTCCTCCATCGCGACTGTTTTCGGAGCGCTCGTCGGACCTTTTTTCCCCGCCATTCGCTCCCTGGATTTCAGCGACGCTTGCGCTCGCTGATCTGCTGTCCATGCCTTCGCTCGCCGAGAAGCCGGTTTGGCCCTCAGTTCGCTATGGATGGAGTTGACCGTTGCCTGCACGCTTTCGGGAATCTCCTGCATGTAGACATCGGTGGTGGTTGCCGTGCGAGAGTGCCGAAGCACACCCTGCACGTCCTTCACTGTGCCTTTCTTCTGAGCGAGCGTGGCAATCGTTCGCCGGATGACCTGAAACGTCAGCTTTGGCAGCCCCAGGTCTTTCGCCAGTTTGTGCAACACCCGCTTCCGGTAGTTGTCCGTGTCCAGAAATCCTCCGGTTTGATTCGGGAAGATGAAGGCATCAGGAGACGGGTCGGGAGCCTGCTGTCTCCACGCTGCAAGTTGCTTCGCAGGGTCTTTTCAGCAGATGCGCGCGAGCACTGGCGCATTCCATATCCGTTTGTCTCAGCTCCTCTGGTACAGAATTGACCAAGGATTCCAAAGCTGATCAGGATCTTCACGTACAGAGCGCGCGCGAAGAGCTTCCAGCGCATTTGGCCCTTGTTCATCAGCGTTGAGATCACGCTTCTTCCGTTCATCGCACCGAGCGCTATGAACGGACACAGAAAGAGCGTGGCACGGCTTCGATTGGAGCCTGGGGTGGTTGAACTGACGCGCTTGGCTAGGCTTTGGCGGTTGGGGGGTCAGCCAGGGGGAGCGTGAAGGAAAAGACGGAGCCTTCGCCGGGCCGGGAGGTGACGGTGAGCGTGCCGTTGTGCGCTTCGAGAATGGCGCGACAGATGGCCAGTCCCATGCCCGTGCCGGAGGTGGCGCGGGTGGCCGAGTGTGCGCGGTAGAAGCGCTCGAAGATGAGTTCCTGTTCGGCGGGGTCGATGCCCTGACCGTGGTCGGCGACGGAGAGGATGACGGAGTGTGTGCGGCGCTCGGCGGAGAGGAAGATGGGCGCCTGAGCGGGGGAGTATTTGGCCGCGTTTTCAAGCAGGTTGATGAGGACTTTTTCGATGTAGTCGGCGTCGGCCAGGACGAGCGGGAGCTGGGGGATGTGCTGGCGGAGATCGTGGTTGGCGAGGACGACGGAGCAGGCGCGAAGAGCGGAATCGACGATGGCGTCGAGGCGGACGGGAGCGAAGGTCATGTGGACCTCCTGGGCGTCGAGCTGGGCCATTTCGACAGCCTCGGAGACGAGCCGGTTGAGGCGGTCGGACTCTTCGTTGATGATGGTGAGCAACTCGTGCTGTTGGTCGGGGGTGAGTGGGGTGGCGTTGGTGGGTGCGTGCGCCGAGTCCTGAGCGGCTGAGTTCTGAACGGCGGAGTCGTGCAGCAGGAGGGTGGAGACGGAGGCTTTGATGGAGGTGAGCGGGGTGCGCAGCTCGTGGGTGATGGAGTCGATCATGAGCGAGCGGAGGCGCTCGCTTTCCTTGGCGGCTTCGGCGCGTGTGACGTGATCGAGGGCCTGCGCGCGGTCAAGGGCGATGCTGACGAGTCCGCCGATGGCCTCGAGGGTGTCGGTGGAGAGCTGAACGCCTTTGACGATGAGCAGGCCGCGGGGACGGACTCCGACGCGGATGGGGATGCGGGATTCGTTGACCCCGAAGTGCGTGGCGGTGACGGTGTCGGTGACGGTGTCGGCGGCGGGGAGGGTGAGAGCGTGCTGGCGCAGGCCGATCTCGTCCATGGGAATGGCGGAGGGGTCGCCGGCGAGATAGCGACGGTCGCCTTCGAGCAGGTAGAAGAGCACGGCGTCGGCGTGGGTGACGAGCATGACGGCCGGGGCGATGGCGTTGAGGATTCCGGCGACGTTTTCGGTTTGGAGCAGTTCGCGACCGAGGCCGTAAAGAACTTCAATCTCGCGCTGGCGAAGACGGGCATCGTGCGCTTCTTCACGGGCACGCTCGGAGAGCCGCGCGCCGACGACGGCGGTGGCGAGAAAGGCGAAGAGGGCAAGCCAGTTCTGCGGGTCGTTGATGACGAGGGTGCCGATGGGTGGCAGGAAGAAGTAGTTGTAGAGCAGGGTGGCGATTACGGACATGACGACGGCGTAACGAAGTCCCCAGCGAGCGGCAAGAAAAAGCACGTAGAGTAACAGAGAGAGCGCGACCGTGGTTTGATTGACATGCAGCGCGAGATGGCAAACGGCTACAATTCCGGCAAGGACGACTGTCGCCGCCGACCACTTGAAGAAGACGAGAATACGCGGAGAGTTCACAGGGAGATACTACGACGTTGGGACCAGCAGATGCACAGAGGAAAAGCCCGGAAGAGTGGTTGAAGACAGCCGAGCCGGAGAAGACGCGCGGCCGGTTCAAGATCTTTCTGGGCTATGCGCCGGGCGTGGGCAAGACCTACAGCATGTTGAGCGAGGGGATTCGGCGACGCGCGCGCGGCGAGGACGTGGTGATTGGCTATGTGGAGACGCATGGGCGCAAGGGAACCTCCGAGCTGGCGGCGCAACTGGAGCAGGTGGCTCCGCGCGCGATTGACTACAAGGGAACGCTGTTTCAGGAGATGGATCTGGACGGAATTCTGAAGCGGTGTCCGCAGGTGGCGCTGGTGGATGAGCTGGCGCATACGAACATTGAAGGCAGCCGGTTTGCCAAGCGCTTTGAGGACGTGCTGCTGCTGCTGGAGAACGGGATCGATGTGCTGAGCACGATCAATGTGCAGCATGTGGAAAGCCTGACGCCGCGGGTGCAGAGCCTGACGGGGATTGCGGTGCGGGAGACGGTGCCGGATTGGGTGCTGGATCGCGCGGATGAGATTGTGATCAGCGATCTGACGCCGGAGGCGCTGGCGACACGGATGCGGCGCGGGGATATCTATCCGCTGGATCGCGCCGAGCGAGCGCTGGCGAATTTTTTTCGCCGGGGCAATTTGATTGCGCTGCGAGAGATGGCTTTGCATCGCGTGACGCGCGCGGTGGACCGCATTCTGGACGACTATGTGAAGGCCAAACGCCTGGGAGCGCACTGGGCTGTGACGGAGAAAGTGGCGGTGTGCATCAGCGCGAGCGCACAGGCGCGAGACCTGATTGCGCGCGGCGCGCGGCTGGCTGAGGGACTGAATGGCGAGTTCTTTGTGGTGCATGTGAAGAGCGACCGGGATGATGATCCGGAACGGAAACGAACGCTGGAGGCGAGTCTGGTGTTTGCCCGGAATCTGGGCGCGCAGGTGGTGCAGCTCTCCGGAAAGAATATTCCGGCGACGACGGCGGCGTTTGTGACGGAGAATCGGATTACGCAGGCGATCTTTGGACGGTCGGCTCTGCACGGACTGAAGAAGTGGATGTACTATCTGGCGATTCAGCGGTTCATGTCGGCGGCGCCGCATGTGGACCTGCATATTGTGACCCAGGAGCTTCGCTGATGAAGATTCTGATTGTGGACGATGAGCGGCAGATCACGCGCGTGCTGCGCACTTCGCTGCAAAGCAGCGGCTATGAGATTGCGGTGGCGAACAACGGGATGGAGGCGTTTGCGCTGTATAAAAGCTTTGCGCCGGACCTGGTGATTACCGACCTGTCGATGCCGGAGATGGATGGGCTGGAGCTGACGCGGGCGATTCGTGCGATTGCCGAGACGCCGATCATTGTTCTGTCGGTGCGGGAGCAGGAACCGATCAAAGTGGCGGCGCTCGATGAGGGCGCGGACGACTATGTGACGAAGCCGTTCAGCATGCAGGAGCTGCTGGCGCGGGTGCGCGCGAATCTGCGCAAGGGGCTGCGAAACGAGCCGCCGCCGGAGGTGCTGACGGTGGGCGAGCTGCACATTGACTCGGCCACGCGGCGGGTGAGCGTGCGCGGCGTGGAGACGCATCTGACGCCGAAGGAGTTTGACCTGCTGCTGCTGCTGGCCAGCAATCCGGATCGCGTGCTGACGCATCGGCAGTTGCTGCGGAGCATCTGGGGACCGGCGGGTGAAGAGCAGCCGGAGTATCTGCGCGTGCTGGTGGCGCAGCTACGGAAGAAGCTCGACAGCACGGACAGCTCGCGCTATATCGAGAGCGAGCCGTGGGTGGGCTATCGGCTGCGCGGCGAAACTACAAATTCTTAACGAATTCACTACACACTCTCAACGGACTCCCTACGGACTTTCTACAGGGAACAGGCATTGACTGGAGGCATGGAGGCTTTCCCATGTCCGACTCAGTGCAGTGCCCTGCGGTTCAGGAAGAAGGTGCGATTCCGTGTTACCTGTCCGGCGCAGAAAATTCCCGAAACAAAAAACTTACGGTTTTTTTATGCATTTCAAACAGACTCCAAACCCCTGCACGACAGATGCTGGAGAGGCACTTGCGGCGATGGACGCCGTGGATGATTGCAGCCGTCTGTATCTTGGCCACGTCGTTTGCCGTGGCGCAAAGCGGAAGGGATGCAGCGGCAGGGATGCAGACCGAGAAGGAAAGCGCGTCGAAGAGCGTTCCGATGAAGAAGGCAGAGAAGAGCGCGAAGGTTGAGGCGAAGGCGGCGATTCCCAAGGCGCCGCAGCCGGATTTTTTTCACCGCTGGGGCCGCGCCTACGTGGCCGACTGGTCAGGCAATGCTCCCGGCACGGCGGTGCCGCAGCAGCCGCGTCGCGGCACGCCGGGACCGATTGATTCGCCGCCATTTCCGGCAAGCGACTGGCCGATCGGAGGCACGGTCGTGATGGGCGCGCCGGATACGCAGACCTATCCGCTGATGCAGGCGATCGACCAGAACAAGGGCGTGAACAAGATCTACGGCTGGCTTGAGGTGGGCGCAAACGGCTCGACGAACAACAAGACAAATGCGGCCAAGGGGATTGCGGCGAATGCGCCGGCGGCATATGACGTGTATTCGAACACGGTGCAACTGGACCAGTTTGCGCTTTACTTTGAGCGGCTGGAAAACACCGCGCAAAATGACCACTTCGACTGGGGTTATCGCGCGACGGGGTTGTATGGCGCGGACTATCGGTTTACCACGTCGCATGGAATTCTGAGTCAGCAGTTACTGGTGAAAAATGCGCAGTATGGTTTCGATCCGGTGATGTTTTATCTGGATTTCTATCTGCCGCATGTGGGCGAAGGCACGGTGGTGCGCGTGGGCCGGTATATCTCGTTGCCGGATATTGAAGCGCAACTGGCGCCGAATAACTACACGTACTCCCACTCGATTCTTTACACCTATGACTGCTACACGCAGGTGGGTGTGAATGTGACGACGAAGATCAATGGGCACTGGACGGTGCAGGGCGGCATCTCGCCCGGTTGCGACACGGCTCCATGGACGACCGACGCCAAGGTGACCGGCAATGCCTGCGTAGTCTATACGTGGCACAACGGCGGCGATGCTTTGAATACCTGTGATAACACGATCAACGATGGCAAGTATGCGTATAACAACCTGACGGCGTACTACGAAACGTGGTATCACCGCTTTAATGCGAGGTGGCATACGGATACGGAGGCCTGGTACCAGTACATGCGGGATGTGCCGAACATGTACTGGTACAACGGCGGCTATGCGCGGACGGCTGCGCATCCGTGGCCGGAGACCAATGGCGCGGGCGTGAATCTGAACTTTGGCGCGGTGTGCGAGGATCCGCGGCTGAGCGCTGTCCGGCAATCGTCCCAATGCTTTGCGCCGGAGTGGGCAATTGTGAATTATCTGGAGCATAACTTCCTGCATAACACGGCTTCGCTGAATATCCGCAATGAGTATGTGGACGATATCAAGGGTCAGCGCACCGGGACGCCGGCAGGGTATGAAGAGCATATGGTGGGCTTTGATTTCTGGGCCGGCTCAACCATTACCTTCCGACCAGAGCTGAGCTACATCAAGTGTTACAGCAGCTACAAAACTCTGGATGGAAGAGCGGTTTCGTGCACGGATATCAGCGCGGGCAGTTCGATCGCCAGCGACACGCAGGAGTGGATGGCCGGAATGCCGGGCGCGACGCTGCCGTCGGGACGTGGCAAACAATCTTCGCTGACGGTGGCTGCGGACCTGATCTGGCATTTCTGAGGTGAGCGTGGGTGTGGGCGCGTAGCGCCCGCACCCGGTTGCACGATGGGAACGAATGGGGGTAGTGGGCAATGGCGGATTTGATTTCACTGCTGGTGGTGGCGATTCTTTTTGCTGTGGCGCTGGCGTATGTGGCAGGCTGCGATGGGCTGAAAGGGGCCGGGCGATGATGGAGAATGTGGTTTCGCTGATTCTCTCGGCACTGTTGCTGGTGTACCTGGTCTATGCGCTTTTGAAACCGGAGAAGTTCTGATGTCACTGAATGGCTGGTTGCAGATTCTGTTGTTTATCGCGCTGGTGTTGCTGCTGGCGCAACCCGTAGGCAGTTACATGACGCAGGTGTTTGAGCGTCGGCGGACGTGGCTGGATGGGGTGTGCGGTCCGGTGGAGCGGCTGCTCTATCGACTGACGGGCATCGATGCCGAGTATGAGATGCGTTGGACGGAATATGCCGTGGCGATGCTGATCTTCAGCGCGGTGACGCTGGTTTTGACCTATCTCGTGGAGCGATTGCAGGGAATGCTGCCGCTGAATACGCAGCACCTGCCGGGTGTTCCGGCTGACGTGGCGCTGAATACCGCGATCTCGTTTACGACCAATACCAACTGGCAGAGTTATGTGCCGGAAACGACGATGAGTTATCTGACGCAGATGGTCGGGCTGGCGACGCATAACTTCTGGTCGGCGGCGGTGGGCTTGGCGTTGGCGATTGCGTTTGTGCGCGGGATTGCGCGGCGCGAAAGCAGGACACTGGGAAACTTCTGGGTGGACCTGACGCGCGGGACGCTGTGGGTGCTGTTGCCGATCTCGTTTGTGTTAGCGATTGCGCTGGTTTCGCAGGGTGTGGTGCAGAACTTTCGCCCGTATGACACGGCGACGCTGGTGGAGCCGCAGCGGGCGGCCGGTACAGGCGGGCAAAGCTCGGCGGTGACGACGCAGACGATTGCGCAGGGACCGGTGGCTTCGCAGGAGGCGATCAAGATGCTGGGCACCAACGGCGGCGGATTTTTCAATGCCAACAGTGCGCATCCGTTTGAGAATCCGACGCCGCTGACAAACTTCATCGAGATGCTTGCGATCTTCCTTCTGCCTGCGGGGTTGACGGTGACGCTGGGGCAGATGGTGGGTTCGCCGAAGCATGGTCGCGCGGTGCTGGCGGCGATGACGATTCTGTTTGCCGTGGGTGTGACGGCGTGCTATTGGGCGGAGTCGCAGCCGAATCCGCTGATGCATCAGGTGGCGCAGGGGCATAGCGAGCAGCAGTCGGGCGGGAATATGGAAGGCAAGGAGGTGCGGTTTGGCGTGGCCAACTCGGCGCTCTTTGCCACGGTGACGACGGATGCAAGCTGCGGCGCGGTGAATGCGATGCATGACTCGTTTACACCGCTGGGCGGGCTGGTGCCGATGGTGAATATCCTGCTGGGCGAGATTGTCTTTGGCGGGGTGGGCGCGGGACTGTACGGGATGCTGGTCTTCGTGGTGATCTCGGTGTTCATTGCCGGATTGATGGTGGGACGCACGCCGGAGTACCTGGGCAAGAAGATCGAAAGCTATGACGTGCAGATGTCGATGTTATACCTGCTGATCTTTCCGCTGGTGATTCTGGGTTTTGCGGCGGTTTCGGTGATGATGCCCTCGACCGGGCTGAGTGTGCTGGCGAACAAGGGGCCGCATGGGCTGTCGGAGATTCTGTATGCGTATGCCTCGGCGACGGGCAACAATGGGTCGGCGTTTGCGGGTTCCAACTGGAACACGCACTGGTACAACGACTCGATTGGCGTGGCGATGTTTATCGGACGATTTCTGATGATTGTGCCGATGCTGGCGATTGCGGGCAATCTGGCGCGCAAGAAGATTGTGCCGGCGAGCGCGGGCACGTTTCCGGTGACGACGCCGCTGTTTACGTTGCTGCTGGTGGGCGTGATTGTGGTGGTGGGAGCGCTGACGTTCTTTCCGGCGATCAGCCTGGGACCGGTGCTGGAACACCTGCTGCTGCACGCTGGACAGACGTTCTGAAAAAAGGGAGTACGTGATGCTGAGCGGAAGAAAGATGAAGGATCGGCGCTCGCTGTTTGATGGCGCGATTGTGCGGCGGGCCAGTGTGGACGCGCTGCGGAAGCTGTCACCGAAGTTGATGATGAAGAACCCGGTGATGTTTGTGGTGGAGGTGGGCAGCGTGCTGACGAGCGTGCTGCTGGTGCGGAATACCGTGCAACATACGGGGCACTTCCGGTTCGATTTGCAGATTACCCTTTGGCTCTGGTTTACGGTGCTGTTTGCGAACTTTGCCGAAGCGATGGCCGAGGGCCGCGGCAAGGCGCAGGCCGATGCGCTGCGGCTGGCGAAGTCGGAGACGACGGCGTACCGCGTGAACAAGTCGGGCGGCGTGGATGAGGTGCCAAGCTCGCAGTTGCGTGCCGGCGATGTGATTCGCGCGGTGGCCGGGCAGATGATTCCCGGCGATGGCGAGATCATTGAAGGCGTTGCATCGGTGGATGAGTCGGCGATTACGGGCGAGTCGGCGCCGGTGATTCGCGAGGCCGGCGGAGACCGGTCGGCGGTGACCGGAGGAACGCGCGTGCTGAGCGACGCGATCATGGTGCGGATTACCTCGAACCCCGGCGAGACGTTTCTGGATCGGATGATTGCGCTGGTGGAGGGAGCGGAGCGACAGAAGACGCCGAATGAGATTGCGCTGAATATTCTGCTGGCCGGGTTGACGATTATCTTTCTGCTGGCGGTGGTGACGCTGCAACCGTTTGCCATGTACTCGGGAGCGCCGCAGACGATCTTTGTGCTGATCTCGCTGCTGGTGTGCCTGATTCCGACGACGATTGGCGGGCTGTTGTCGGCGATTGGCATTGCGGGCATGGACAGGCTGGTGCAGCACAATGTGCTGGCGACCTCTGGACGCGCGGTCGAGGCGGCGGGCGACGTGAATACGCTGCTGCTGGACAAGACCGGCACGATCACGATTGGCAATCGACAGGCGACGGAGTTTCTGGCCGCGCCGGGAGTGAGCGGAGAACAGCTTGCCGATGCGGCGCAACTGTCTTCCCTGTCGGATGAGACGCCGGAAGGCCGCTCGATTGTGGTGCTGGCAAAGGAGCAGTTTGGGCTGCGCGGGCGCGAGTTGAGCAAGCTGAATGCGGAGTTCATTCCGTTTTCCGCAACGACGCGGATGAGCGGCATCGAGGTGGACAAGCGGAGCATTCGCAAGGGCGCGGTGGATGCGATTGCGCGATATCTGGAAGAGCACGGAGCGAAGATGCCGACCGAGGTGCGCGCAGCGGTGGAAGGCGTGGCGCGCAGCGGCGGCACACCGCTGGTGGTGGCCGAGAATGGACGCGCGTTGGGCGTGATTCACCTCAAGGACATTGTGAAGGGCGGGATGAAGGAGCGGTTCGATCAACTGCGCGCGATGGGCATTCGCACGGTGATGATTACCGGCGATAATCCACTGACGGCGGCGGCGATTGCGCGCGAGGCGGGCGTGGATGACTTTCTGGCCGAGGCCAAGCCGAAGGACAAGATGGACCTGATCAAGCGCGAGCAGGCCGAGGGCAAGCTGGTGGCGATGACCGGCGACGGCACCAACGACGCTCCGGCGCTGGCGCAGGCCGATGTGGGCGTGGCGATGAACAGCGGAACACAGGCGGCGAAAGAGGCCGGAAACATGGTGGACCTGGACAGCAATCCCACCAAGCTGATCGAGATTGTGGCGATTGGCAAGCAGTTGCTGATGACGCGCGGCGCGTTGACGACCTTCTCGATCTCGAACGACATTGCGAAGTACTTTGCGATTATTCCGGCGATGTTTGCCGGGGTGTTTCCGGTGTTGAATGCGCTGAATATCATGCATCTGCACAATGCGGAGTCGGCGGTGCTGTCGGCGATCATCTTCAACGCGCTGGTGATTGTGGCGCTGATCCCGCTGGCGCTGCGGGGAGTGACGTATCGGCCGATGTCGGCGGCGGCGCTGCTGCAACGCAACCTGGTGGTGTATGGGCTGGGCGGCGTGCTGGTTCCGTTTGTGGGCATCAAGCTGATCGACATGGTGATTACCGCAGTTGGACTGGCGTAACCGCAGTTGAACTGGCGTAAAGGAAGAGAGCAGGAACGATGAAGAAGCAGATCACGATCGCGATTCTGTACACGCTGTTGACAACGGTGCTGCTGGGAGTGGGATATCCGCTGGCGGTGACGGCCGTGGCGCGGCTCCTGTTTCACCGGCAGGCGGATGGCGAGCTGATTGTGCGCGACGGCCATCTGGTGGGATCGGCGCTGATCGGGCAGCCGTTTACCGGGCCGCGGTACTTTCACAGCAGGCCGTCGTCGGCGGGCGCAGGCTATGATGCAAGCGCTTCGTCGGGGTCGAACCTTGCCGCGAGCAGCAAGGCGCTGATCGATCGCACGGAGGCCAGCGTGGCGGTGGAGAAAAACGGTGGACCGGTGCCGGTGGACCTGGTGACGGCGTCGGCCTCCGGGCTGGACCCGGATATCACGCCTGCCGCGGCGCTCTATCAGGTTTCGCGCGTGGCCGCGGCGAGGAGTCTGCCGGTGAAGGTGGTGGAAGAGCTGGTCGAGAAGCACGTGACGGAGCGGCAGTTTGGGTTGCTGGGCGAGCCGCGCGTCAATGTGCTGGAACTGAATCTGGCACTGGACGCGATGGCTCCGAAGAGCTGACGCGCTCGCTTGCCGCCGGTCGCTCCTGTACCGGCGCTGAAGCGCAATCCGCAGTGTCGGCGGCGGAATCGCGCCGCTTTGTGTGTAAAGGTTCCACGCCGACAAAGAGGCAGTGAACTGCATTCAGCCTGCTGCATCTGTGCCGGATATCAGCTCGGATCACGGTCCGCGTCCCAGCCGCGTTCCTGCCGAATCGAGCGGGCATTTGCTGGTAGAGCGCGGGAATGGTACGCTCGCCTGACCTTATCCGCGTTCACTGGAGCAACCATGAAAATTGTGACCGTAATTGCCCGCATCCTGCTTGGATTCGTCTTCGCCGCTTCGGGTCTTTTCAGCATTCTGCATCTGGGCAAGATGGGCGGAATGCCGGTGGATGCCACCGCCTTCATGACGCTGATGATGACGCACCACTAAACCCAGTTCATTGCCGCGATCATGCTCGTCGCCGGACTGCTGCTTCTCATCGGTCGCTTTGTCCCGCTTGGCCTGGTGCTGCTTGGGCCGATCCTCGTCAACATCCTTATGTTCCACTTCCTGTTTCGCTCGCCGGGCAGCGCCACCGGAATCGTCTGCACAGCGCTAGAAATCTTCCTCATCTGGGCCTATCGATCCTGCTTCCTCGGCCTGTTCGCCGCTGCGCCGCCGCTATCCTGGAAGCATTCCTGAACCGGTGCGCCACTGCAAACGCTCGGGCGGCAGTTGCACGGTGACTTCAGGCTGAAGTCACCGGCCCTCAGCCGAGCAACTCGCTCACAATTCCGGCCACCGCACTGAGCGCCCGGTCCAGCAGAGCGGCGTCCTTGCCGCCAGCCTCGGCAATCTCCGGCTTGCCTCCGCCGGAGCCGCCCACCAGCTTGGCCACCGTGCCCACCAGCTTGCCGGCCTGCACGCGCTTGACCAGTCCCGGCGTTACGCCGGCGATCAGCGCCACCTTGTCCTCCGGCTGCGCGGAGCCAACGACGACGACGCCTTCGCCGAGACGCTGTTTCAGGTTGTCGACCAGAGTTCGCAACTGGCCGCGATCGAGGTGATCGACGCGCAGCGTGGCAACGCGGAGGTCGGCGACTGTGATCGCGCCGGCGACGGCAGCGTCCAGCTTTCCGGCTGCCTGCTGCATGCGCATCTCGTCGAGTTCGCGGCGGAGATGCCTGACCTCGTCTTCATGCTCGGCCAGTCGCAGGCGCAGGGCGCTGGCCGGGTCGTCGTCCGGGCCAGCCGGAGCGGCCTGCGCGGCCACCTGGGCCACGGCAAAATCGCGGCGAAACACGTCGAGCGCGCCGGTTCCGCTGATCGCCTCCAGACGCCGAACGCCCGAAGAGACGGAGCCTTCGCCGATGATCTTGATCAGCCCGATCTCGCCGGTTGCAGCGGTGTGCGTGCCGCCGCAAAGTTCGGTGGAGAATCCGTCCATGACGCGCACGACGCGCACTTTGTCGCCATACTTTTCGCCAAACAGCGCCATCGCCTTGTACTCGTGGACGGCGACGTCGATGGGCACGTCGACCAGCGTCTCGACGCGCGCGTTGGCCAGCACTTCGCGGTTGACGATGGACTCGATGTCGGCCAGGTCTTCGTCGGCGACGGGCGCAAAATGGCTGAAGTCGAAGCGCAGCCGCGTTGGATCAACGAGCGAGCCGGCCTGTTTGACGTGTGTGCCCAGCACCTGGCGAAGAGCGGCATGAAGCAGATGGGTTCCGGTGTGATTGCGCCGGATGGCATCGCGCCGCGTACCGTCCACGACTGCATTCACGCGGTCGCCGACGGCCAGAGCATGGCGCAGCAGGGCACGATGCGCGCGCACTGCCTGCACCGGAGCGACGCAGCCAGTGACCTCGGCGAGGGTGATGTTGCCGTCGACGCTGGTCAGCCGTCCGGTGTCGCCGACCTGGCCGCCGGAGTCGGCATAGAAGCTGGTGTGGTCGAGCACAATCTCCACGGTTTCGCCCGCCGCCGCTGCGGCTACGCCGACGCCATCCTTGACCAGCGCCAGGACGGTGCAGTCGAGCGAACCCAGCCGCTCATAGCCCTCAAAGACCGTCTTCGGCAGCTCGCGAAAGACGGGTGAGGCCGACTTCTGGCTGCCGCCTTTCCAGCTTGCTCGCGCCCGCGCCTGCTCGGCTTCGCGCGCCGCTTCAAATCCTGCCTCGTCAAAACGCACGCCTGCGTCACGCGCCGCGTCCACCATGAAGTCCAGCGGTAGGCCGAAAGTTTCGTAAAGGTGGAAGGCTTTTTCGCCGGTAAAGTCGCCGCGCAGCTCTTCGTCGAGGCGCACCATTCCGGTCTTCAGCACGCGGTCAAACTGCCGCTCCTCGGCTTCGATCACTTTGGCCACGCGCTCGGCGGAGTCGACCAGCTCCGGGTAGGCTCCGCTCATGCAGTCGCGCACGGCAAAGACCATCTGGCAGAGAAATGGCTCGGTCTGGCCCAGAAGCCGGCCATGACGGATTCCCCGGCGCAGAATCTTGCGCAGCACATAGCCGCGGCCTTCGTTGGAGGGCAGGACGCCGTCATGGATGAGGAATGTGGCAGCGCGCGCATGGTCGGCGATGATGCGCAAACTGGCGTTTTCGACGCCTGCCGTGACCCCGGCCAACTCGGCGGCGCGGGCAATCAGCGGCGTGAAGAGATCGGTCTCGAAGTTCGAGAGCTTGCCCTGCAGGACAGCCGCCAGCCGCTCCAGACCCATTCCTGTATCGATGGATGGCCGTGGCAGCGGGGTGAGCTTGTAGCCGGTGGTTTTGCCGCCGTCGATGACGGCTGTGCGGTCGAACTGCATGAAGACGAGGTTCCAAATTTCGACATAGCGGGCGTCATCTTCGCCGAAGGGCAGGTCGCGGCCAGTCTCAGAGGCCTCGAGGCCGAGATCGACAAAGATCTCGGAACAGGGGCCACACGGGCCGGTTTCGCCCATCTGCCAGAAGTTATCCTTGAGGCCGAAGGCGCGAATCCGCTCCCGAGGCACGCCAACTTCAATCCAGAACTGCTCGGCCTCATCATCGCGCGGAACGCCGTTGGCCGGGTCGCCCTCGAAGATGGTGACGTAGAGCCGATCCTTGTCGATTCCGAACCACTCGGCGCTGGTTACCAGTTCCCAGGCGTAGGCGATGGCTTCGCGCTTGAAGTAGTCGCCGAAGCTGAAGTTGCCCAGCATCTCAAAGAAGGTGTGATGCCGCCGCGTGAAGCCGACGTTTTCCAGATCATTGTGCTTGCCGCCGGCGCGGACGCACTTCTGCGAGGTGGTGGCGCGGGCGTAATCCCGCCGCTCGGCGCCGAGAAAGACATCCTTGAACTGATTCATGCCGGCGTTGGTGAACAGCAGCGTGGGATCGTTGGCCGGGACCAGCGACGAGGAGTGCACGCGCCGATGACCTTTACTCTCAAAAAACTGCAAGAATTTTTCGCGAATCTCGTTCCCCGTCATGCCACTCCCCCGCGCTGATCTATTCGTCCGAAACTGAATTTCGTTGCGAAATTCCAGTGTATCGGTTCAGATTACCCGCGGTGCTGATTCCGTCAGGATTTACCCTTCTCCCTCCGTCGCCACTTGCCGCGCCTGTTACCCTGAAAGCAGTCGTCAACCCATGAATAAGCTAGTCTTTGCCAATCTCGTTCATCGTCCGCTGCGTTCGCTGATCTCGGTGGTCGCCATCGCCATTGAGGTCATCATGATCCTGTCGGTGGTAGCTATTTTTCTGGGCCAGCTCGATGGCCAGAAGATCCGCACCAACGGCATTGGAGCGGACATCATCGTGCGCCCGGCCAATGCGAGCTTCATCAACGCCGTCGGCGGCGCGCCCGTGCCGGCGAAAAATGCAGCGGCGTTTCTGCGCCTGCCGCACGTCACGGTTGCCGCGCCGGTGATCCAGAACTTCTCGCTGAATCCGGCGCCGGAGATCATCTACGGCATTGACTATGCCAGCTACAACGCGCTGCGGCCGTTTGTCTATATCGCCGGCGGACCGTTTCAAGGGCCGGACGACGTGATTGTGGATGATGTGTTCACCCTGAGCGGCAAGACGCGACCGTATCGCGTGGGCGACACGATCAAGATCGTGAACCATCCATTTCGCATCTGCGGCATTGTCGAGTCCGGCAAGGGTGGCCGCAAGATGGTGCCGATCGACACGCTGGGCGACCTGATTGGCTCACCGGGCAAGGCATCGGTTTTCTTTCTCAAAGCCGATAGCGAAGACAATCTTGACCTGATCCGCCGGGAGATTGCCGCGACGCCCGGGCTGAGCGATTACCAGGTGCAGACGATGCATGAGTGGATGTCGCTGATGACGCCGGATCACATTCCCGGCTTCAACATCTCGCTGAACGTGGTCACGGCGATTGCGACGCTGGTGGGTTTCCTGGTTATCTTCCTGTCGATGTATACGGCGGTGCTGGAGCGGACGCGCGAGATCGGCATCTTGAAGGCGATGGGCGCGTCGAAGATGGCGATTGTGGGCATGATTCTGCGCGAATCCAGCTTGCTGGCAGCGGTGGGAGTGGCGCTTGGCATTGGGGGCATCTTAGGCATCCATGCGGTGCTGGCGCATGCGTATCCGCAGCTTTTCTTTGAGATCACCCGACTGTGGATTGTGAAGGCGACCGTGATCGCCATTCTGGGCACGGTGCTGGGCGCAGTGTATCCGGCCTGGATGGCGGCTGCCAAAGACCCGATCGACGCTCTCGCCTACGAGTAGGGCAGCTACCCAGGCAGTCTATACTCCGGTCAGCATGAAGGCATGGGTTGAGCGCTATGGATATCGCCTGTGGATCGCGCTGATCGCGGGGCTGGCGCTGGTGCACGGCGTTCATCTGGCGGCGGATTTTCCCATCCACACGCCCTGGCCGGACTGGGCGAAGTTTACCGATGAAGGCTGGTATGCCAACGCGGCGATGCGCGCGCATCTGCTGGGCCGCTGGTATGAGCCGGGCGGCTTCAACCCCGCGGTCGCCGTGCCGCTGTGGCCGGCTTTGGTCTGGCTGCTGTTTTGTTTCACCGGAGTCTCGATCGTAGCGGTGCGCGGGTTTGCGGTTGCGCTGTTCTGCCTGAATCTGATGCTGATCGAGCGCCTGCTGCGTGGGCGTGTGCCGCGCTGGGCCGTGCTGCTGGCGCTCACGCTGCTGGTGACCAGCCCGTTTCTCTTTGCCTTCAGCCGTCTGGCGCTGGTGGAGCCGCTGCTGCTGGCGCTTGCCCTGCTGGCGATGGCTCTGGGGCAAGGGCTTTCCATGACGCCCCGAATCATGCGCCGCGCATCGCTGCTGGGTCTGCTGCTGGCTGCGATGATTCTGGCAAAGACCACGGCAATCTTCCTGCTGCCGGCGATTGGCTGGGCTGCGTTCATGCCGCTGCGAGCCGAGCCGCGCCGACTGGCTCGCGCGCTGGCTGCCTGCGCTGGAAGCGGCGGATGCATCCTTGCGCTTTGGGCCGCAGTGCTGATTCACTTCCACCTGTTGGGCGATCTGACCTATTTCTTCTTTATCAATCGCTATCCCAGGCCGCACACAGCCTCTGGCTGGCTGGCCAGCCTGGGTTGGGCCGTACACGGAATGCTGTGGATCGACCCGATTCTGATGCCGCTGCTGGCTTTGCTGCTGCTGGTTGGGCTGGCTGCATGGCTGGCTACGCGGGGGGTGCGCGCTTGGACACACGCGGCGTCCACCTTCGGCTTCGCTTCGCCGCTCGCGCACGATTCGCTGTTTGCAGCGTCGCTACTGGGGATTGCCGGGTGGGTCGCTTTCATGGCCGTGCAGGATCATACCCAGCCGCGCTACTACACGGTGGTTGCGGCCTTTGCGTTTGTGGCCCTGGCCCAACTGCTGGCGGCGCTGCTGCGGCAGGGCAAGGCGCAAGGCAAGACGTGGCGCAGGGTTGGCCTTGTGGCGCTGCTCGTGGTCGCGTTTGCGGTTGCGCGGAACTCGGTCGAGATGCTGCGGTATGCCCTGCACCCTTCGTACACATGGATCGACGCGGCACGCTCGCTCACCGCCTACGTCGATGCCCATCCGAAGAGCCGTCGTCTGCTGCTGGCCACCAGCGGCGACGAGATCACGCTGATGACGGGATTGCCGGCGGTTTGCGACGACTTTGGCACAGACCTGCCGGAGCGCCGCATTCGGCGCGCGAATCCCGGCTGGTTTGCCGCCTGGAATGACCTTGATCCGGCGATGCTGGCGGCGATTCATGCCGGCTTTGCGCTGCGCCAGGTGGCCACGTACACGGTGATGGACGATCCTGAGCGAAATCGACTCGTGCTTTTTCGGCTGGTGCCGCGGCGGTCGGCACCAGGAACGGTGCAAAACTTCGCTGCGCTTGGCCAGATTCTGCCCGAAGACCACGTCTCGATCGATGTGGAGTGAGTCCGACGGAGCAGGTTTCGCTTTGGGTTACTTTTCGCCGAGATAGTCGCGATACTGCAACTCGATGACGCCGGTGCTGCGAGCCAGAGCCAGCTTGGTCAGGTTGTACTGGTAGAGGCTTTGCACCAGATTGCTCTCGGCGGTGGCCAGCGACGCCTGGGCGCGGACCAGCGGGAGGGTGTCGTCGACGCCCGCCTTGTAGCGGTCCGTCTCATCGCTCAGCGCCTGCCGCGCCAGATCGACGTTGGACTTTGCCACGTCGAGCAATTGCTTTGCAGCGTTTGCGTCCATCTGCGCGGTTCGCACCTGCTGCACGATCCGGGAGCGCAGGTCAGAAAGCTGATGCTCGACTCCATCCAACTGCGCGCGAGCGACATCGGCTTCGCCGCGCAGGCTGGCTTCGCGAAAGATGGGCACTTGCAGCTTGCCCATGGCCAGCATGGTTCCGTGCGCGCCGACGCCGCTGACGGAGGTGACTCCGTAGTTGCCGGAGAAGCTGAGCGTCGGCAGCCTTTCGGACTGTCGCGCCTTCATGACGTAATAGTTTGCTTTGACCTCGGCTTGCAGATTCTGGTAGTCCTGCCGGTTCTGGTAGGCCGTGGCCAGCAGATCGTGCTCGCTTTGCTCTGTGAGGTCGCTGTAGGGCGCCGGATCGGTCAATTGAATGGGCTGGCCCGGCGCAATGCCAATCTCTCGCTTGAGCAGAATCTCGGCCTTGTCATGCGCATTCTGGCTGGCCAGCAGTCGCTGCTCCTGCTGTTGCAGTTCGACCTGTGTCCGCAGCAGATCGACGCGGGCCACAGTTCCGGCAGCATGTTTGGCCGCGGTCTGCTCTTCGAGGACGCGGTCCGACTCGAGCAGCGCTTGCGCATTCTCGACATCGCTCTCGGTGGCGATCACGCGGAGGTAGGCGGCTGCCACCTGCTGAACGACTTCGCCGCGCGCCGTCATCTTTTGAAAATAGGCGACTTTTTCAGCGGCGCGGACGGCCTTGTAGCCATTGATGACCGGGCCGGAGTAGAGCGTCTGGTCATAGTTCACCTGACCGTTGGTCACATCCGCCTTGGTAATCAGCGAAACCCCGCTGAAGCTGGTGTTGGGTGGCAGGATTGCGCTGAACTTCCGGATAACACTCGGCCCAAAGCCCAGCGCCGCCAGATCATACTCATGCACGCCGGTTCCGCCCGAGACGGTGATCGTGGGCAAAAACTCCTGCAGCGCCTCCAGCTCCTGGCCATGCAGGGCTGTTTCGCCGGCCTCGGCTTCCTTCAGGCCCAGATTGGTCTGGAAGCCGCGCCGCACCGCATCGTCGAGCGACAGGGGCAGGACAGCATGGGAGGCTGGAAGAGCCGTGATGCTGCCGAGGAAAGGATTCTGTAGGGAGCTGGGATTCTGCTGCGCAGCAGCCATCGACCATCCCGCCACGAACACCGCGGCTGCCGAGGCCCAAAAAGCCTTCGTCAGGGTTTGTTTGGTCCAATGCATCTTCATCACTATTGTTTCAGATGAAGATGAACGCCACAGGATTCTGGCAGGCGCAATTTTTACGCGGGCGGATACGCGGGCGGATGGCCGACCCCGGCTCGTCGCCGTCGTTTCGGATCACCGGCGAAAGCAACCTGCTCTACTCGGCTTCGGCAGCCACCGGCCTGCGCGCCGTTGCCAGAATGCGCTCTGCGACCGCTGTCGGCACCATTTCATAGCCTTTTGCTTCCATGTGGAAGCTGCCTCGTCCCTGCGTGAGCGAGGTCAGAGTGGCCCCATATTGCAACATCTCGGCCATGGGAACCTCGGCTTCGATGACCACGGTGCGTCCTCGTGGCATCATGCCGAGGACGTGTCCGCGTCGCGTATTCAGGTCGCCCATCAAAGCTCCGGCGTATTCCTCCGGCGCTTCCACCTCGACCTGCATGACAGGCTCCAGCAGACATGGGCGGGCCTGTTCCATGGCCTGACGGAAAGCCATGCGCGCGGCGATCTTGAAGGAAAGCTCATTGGAGTCCACCTCGTGATAGCTGCCGTCAAAAACGGTGGCGCGAAAATCCACGACTGGATAGCCGGCGATATGTCCGCTGAGCGCCGTTTCCACGATGCCTTTCTCTACGGCTGGAACGAACTGTCGCGGAATGGCGCCGCCAAAAATCTCGCTCGCGAACTGGAATCCTGCGCCGCGCGGCAGCGGTTCGAGACGGATGCGGCAATCGCCAAACTGCCCGTGGCCGCCGGACTGCTTTTTGTGCCGTCCCTGCGCCTCGGCGCGCGCACGAATGGTCTCGCGATAGGGCACTTTGGGAGCCTTCAGCGTGACCTCGGCGTGAAAGCGGCGCTTGAGCCGGGCTACGACGGTTTCGATGTGCTGCTGGCCGGCGCCGGCAACCAGAAACTCCTGGGTCTGTGCATCGCGAAAGAAGCGCAGCATCCGGTCCTCTTCCAGCAGCTTGTGCAAGGCGGGCGCGAGCTTGTCCTCGTCGGCGCGGGTTCTGGGTTCAATGGCATAGGTCATGCTTGGTTCGGGAAAGTTCACCGGTTCGACGCGCATCTCCGCGCCGCGCTGCCCGAGTGTATCGCCGGTGAGGGTCTCGCGCAGACGCGCCACAGCGCCCAGGTCGCCGGCATGCAGCTCGCTGACCTCGATCGCTCT
Source organism: Acidobacteriota bacterium (assembly GCA_021851335.1). Taxonomy (GTDB): domain Bacteria; phylum Acidobacteriota; class Terriglobia; order Terriglobales; family Acidobacteriaceae; genus Acidicapsa. The sequence continues at coordinate 31,492 of JAJZEA010000004.1, forward strand.
TCGCCCCTGCATCGCACTCAGGTGACTGAGTCGTTCCTGGCCTCCGCGACTGTAGTTTTCTACCGTTTGATCGTTGCGGAGAACGCCGCTGATCACCTTGAAGAAGCTGATTTTGCCGGCAAACGGATCATGCAGCGTTTTGAAGACAAAGACGGCCAGCGGTTCTTCATCGCGCACGGCGCGCATGACCACGCCGGCACGAACTGCCGGATGCGAGCCGGAGTCATGGTTGCCAGCAAGGCTGTCGGCAACTGCCGTCAGGCTGTCGCGCGAAGCCTCACGGTCGGAGTCGATGCCGGCGAGCGACGCAGCCTGAACTGCATCCTGAAGTTGGCCCTGAATGGAGCTGCCCGCACATGCGGTTCGCTCGGCTGCCGTCGGCGCATAGACTTTGAGGAAGTCCAGGAGATGATCCGAACCGACGGCCGCGATTCCGCTGGCGAAGAGCACAGGGAAGATACGATCTTCGCGAATGGCTTCATGGAGAGCTGTAATCAGGTGCTGCTCCGGGATGGTGCCGACCTCGAAGAACTCGTCGAGCAGCTCATCCTTGCCCTCGGCCACCAGCTCGACCAGAGCCTCGTGCGCCACTCGCGCGGCCTCTTTCAGTTCGTGTGGGATCTCGGCAATCTGCCCGCGGCCGGTGCCGGCGGTTTGCGAATAGAGAAACGCCTGCATGGTGACGAGATCGACGACGCCGTGAAAGCCATTCTGATCGAGCACCGGCAACTGGACGGGAATGCAGCTTCGCCCCCAGCGCTCGCGCAGCTCCCCGAGCAGCTCCTCCACGCCGTCCAGCCCCTGAGTGCGCAGGGCATCCATCTGGTTGAGCACGACGATGCGTGGCAGGTTGAACTCCTCGGCCCAACGCCATACACGCTCCGTGACCGCCTCGATTCCCGACTGCGCTCGCACCAGGATCAGCACTGCCTCAGCCATCTGCATGGCCGACTTAGCCTCCGAGCTGAACATGTGAAAGCCAGGCGTGTCGATCAGGTTCACCTTGACGCCCTGCCACTCGGCAAAGGCCACGGCATTCTGCATGGTGGTGGCTCGCGCGACTTCTTCTTCGTCGTAGGCGGTGACCGCCGAGCCATCCTGAACGCGGCCCTGAGTGGTCGTCATGCCGGCTGCCTGCAACAGCGATGCAATCAGCGTCGTCTTGCCACAATGCGCGTGGCCGACAACGGCCACATTGCGAATCTCACTTCCCGGATAGCTTTGCATCCTTATCTCCCTTGGTGGTGGATCGCTCACTCGCCGCGTCTCCATCGGAAGCAGCTGCTGGTTCGAGCGGATTGGTGGCGCAACAGTACCCGCGCCCGGCCAGGTCGAGCGAGTGCGTCAAGGCTTCGAGCAGCGGATGTTCCTTGTGGTCGTCGGGCCGGGGCTGATGAAGATGAGGCTGATGAAGATGGGGCAGGTGAAGATGAGGCAGGTGAAGATGAGGCAGGTGAAGATGCAGCGGAAGCGGATGGCCGCTCTTCCTGCTCTCAGCCTCGGTCGGTGGCGCGGCGCCATCGGGCGTGTTTTGCGATCTGCCGAAACCCGTCATACGGTTTCCTCCGGCAGGCGCCTGCTCAGCCAGACCTCACGCTGTCAGGCGTCGTCTTGAAGAAGAGAAGCGTATCACAGCCCCGGGGAACTCTCAACGTGACGCCGCGCACAGACAGCGGGCCGAAGGTGGATGGCGGCGCAAAGGGGCAGGATGCCGCGCAGCCGCTACAATGTTTTCGAGGGGATTTTACGCCACCATGATTCCAGGCATACTTCGCTCCAGGCGCTTTCCTGCACAGGCTCTGCTCGCCTTTGCCACTCTACTTGCCGTTCAGCCCGCAGCCCGCGCGCAATATGGCGCACCGCCGCCCACGCAGGTTCACGATCCAGCCGCTTTGCGTCCGCCCGCCGGGGCGCGGGTTGCCATTGTCGAGTTTGACGATATGGAGTGCCCGGACTGCGCGCGCGCCAATCCGCTGCTGATGGAGGCCTCGGCGAAGTATCACATTCCCTGGGTTCGCCATGATTTTCCGCTGCCTTTCCATCCCTGGAGCTTTCAGGCGGCGGTGAACGCGCGTTGGTTTGATACGAAATCCAAAGCCCTTGGAGATGAGTATCGCAACGCCGTCTTTGCCAACCAGCCGTCGATCGCCTCGCTTGAGGATCTGCGCCAGTTCACGGAAAAATGGGCGGCGGAGCACAAGCTGCAACTGCCCTTTGCCATCGATCCGGAGGGCCATCTGGCCGCGCTGGTCAAAGCCGATTACGCGCTGGGACAGCGTATTGGCATCGAGCACACACCGACGATCTGGGTGGTTACGAGTCAGTCCAAAGGCGCGCCGTTCATCGAGGTGGTGGATCGCACTCGGCTCTTTCAACTGATCGATCAGGCCATTGCGGATACCGGCGGCAAGTAGCGGGTCTCTGCCGCGGAAACAACCAAGGCCGGCTGATTCTCCTGAGTGGATTCTCCTGAAGTTCGGAGAGTCAACAACTTTGGAGGGTCAACCGGCCTGAGGTTTGGGAGGCTTGCTGCCGCGCGGCTTACACGAGTTCGTAGCCTGCGAACCAGTAGCCGATCTCAAAGGCCGCCGTCTCGGGCGCGTCGGAGCCATGAATCGCATTCTCCTCGATCGATCCGGCAAACTTCTTCCGGATGGTGCCGTCCTCGGCATTGGCCGGATTGGTCGCGCCCATCAGCTTCCGCAGGTCCGCGATGGCATTTTCCTTTTCCAGCACCATGAGCACGATTGGCCCGGAGGACATGAAATCGGTGAGCGAGTTGAAGAACGGCCGCGCGCTGTGGACGGCATAGAAACCCTCGGCCTGTTTCTTGGAGATGGACAGCTTCTTGATCACGCAAATCTGAAATCCGCCTTTTTCAATCTCGGCGAGAATAGCTCCGGTATAGCCTTTGCGCACTGCATCCGGCTTGATAATGCTGAACGTACGTTCTGACACACAAACTCCTTCTCTGGAAAGCAATTCCAGCCTTTATTGTAGCGAATCGGCGATTGTGGCGCGTTTTGGGTTCTCGGCGATGTCTCGGGCGGCAGATTTTGCCAGTCGGATTTTGAGAATCAGATTTTGCGAATCAGGTTCAGCGCCGTCGAGCGCGCAGGAAGGCGCTGACGCTCAGGTAGGCGAAACCGAGGCAAACCGCGACCGAGAGCAGCAGGTGATTGTGTTCTGGTCCGTGGTGCAGCGAGGCGCGCACGCGCCACACGTCCGCGCCAAAGTAGACGGCGAAGATGCCGAAGAAGAAGCCAGTGACCTCCAGCCATAGAATGCCGCCCACGCGGCTGAAGGGGCGCAGAAACCCGGCGACGCCGCGACCCGCAGCATGACTGGCTGTGCGCGCCGTCTGAGCCATCTCGGCGCGCATGGCTGCGCTTGTCTGCTGGCGCACCTGAGCGTGCAAGTGCTGGCCAGCGACCACGGCCCGCTGCGCATCCTGGTTCCGGTCACGCACCAAACGACCGGCGACTCGCACCCCGATTCCCAGCAGGCGTCCGAATTTTTCCGGCTTCATGGCGATGGGAATACTCCGATTTTTAGTTTAGCAGCGAAGGAATTTATGCCGGATTCCCACAGCGGAGCGTGGATATCCTGTTGCCGACAGATTGCGTCAGAAGTAAGGTAGAAGAAACTTGGCCTGGCTTATCGGCACGGACACGCGTGCTCGTTCAGCCCTGACCAATGGCAAAGGGGGCATCATGAATCCACGCTTGCGCGAGTTGATTCAACAGTTGGGCGAGGCGATCCACGACTCGGTGCTGGAATCGGAACAGATTGCCGGAGTGGTGCAGGATATCCGCCAGCACGGCTTTGACGTGATGCTGATGCTGGAGGCGACCATCGGACTGAACGATGTGACCGAAAGCACCGGCGAAAGCGAAAGCGAGAGCGAGGATGGAGCGCAGTTCACACCCCATGACCTGAACTTCCTCAGATCGCTGCGCATCTCGGTTGAGGGCGAAGAGCCGTCCTGACCGGGGCTTGCGCTGCGTGGTTGCAGGCTGCCGTCGCCAAGGGTGATCGATTTACTTCGGACTTTCCGGGCCGTACTGAACAGTTGTGATGTAGCTGTGATATTCTCGCCCGTCCGGGGAGAAAATTACCGTCCACTCGCCGGAAAGCTTTGACGCTGGCCGCGTTTTCGATATGGTTCCGCGGCAACGTCGAGCACAAAGGAGATGCACGCACTCATGAAGGATACCCTTGGCGTTCTATTAGCAGGCGGCGCCGGCGAGCGGCTCTTCCCCCTGACCCGCGACCGTGCCAAGCCCGCCGTCCCTTTCGGCGGACACTACCGCATCATCGACATCACGCTTTCCAACTGCATCAACTCCGGGCTGCGCAAGGTCTTCATCATGACCCAGTACAAAGCGCTGAGCCTCAACCGTCACATCCGCGAAGGATGGACCGGCATTGTGGCGCAGGAACTGGGGGAGTTTTTCGAGATTCTGCCGCCGATGCAGCGCACCGGCTCCAACTGGTATATGGGCACGGCCGACGCCGTGTACCAGAACATCTATTCGATCGGTTCCGAACAGCCCAAATACGTCATCATCCTTTCTGGCGATCACATCTACAAGATGGACTACAGCCTGATGCTGAGCCATCACATCAACTCCGGCGCTGAGGTTACACTGGCCACTCTGCCGATCGCTCCGGAGGAGGTTTCGCGCTTTGGCGTGGTCGAAGTCGGCGGCACCGGCGAGATTCTGGGTTTTGAGGAAAAGCCGAAGTCGACCAGCTTCCGCTCGCCCTTCAATCCCGACTCGGTCGATGCCTCGATGGGCATTTACATCTTCAACACCGACGCACTGCTGAAAGAGCTGATCGCCGATGCGGAGGATCCAAACTCGAAGCACGACTTTGGCCACAACATCCTGCCCAACTGCCTGGGCAAGCGCAAGATGGTTGCCTACAACTTTGTGGATGAAAACAAGCAGCAGGCGCTCTACTGGCGCGATGTGGGCACGCTGGACTCCTACTACGACGCCAACCTTGATCTGTGCGCCGTTTCGCCCACCTTCAACCTCTATGACAAACACTGGCCGATCCGCACACGCGTTCGGCAGTATCCGCCGGCCAAGTTTGTCTTTGGCGAGCCGGGCCGAACGGGGCGCGCGGTCAACTCCGTCATCACGGCCGGGGTCATCATCTCCGGAGCCGAGGTGCGCAACTCCGTGCTCAGCCAGGATGTGCGCGTCAACTCCTACTCCGATGTGGACTCCAGCATCATCTTCAGCCATGTCAACATTGGTCGGCACTGCCGCATCCGGCGCTCGATCATCGACCGCGACGTACATATTCCGGAGGGCACGGTGATTGGCTATGACCCGGTCGAGGACAAGAAACGATACTTCGTCACGCCCTCGGGGTTGACCATTGTCACACGCGATCGGTCGCTCTTTGAGAATCCCGTGGAACCGGAGTTTCAGGAGCGCTACTGACCGCGTTTGCTCGACGTTCGCCGTTTTGGGAAATGCCACCTGCCGGGAGCGCTCACCAGCGCTCCCGTTCTGTTTGTGCCACCGGAGTGCTGCGGCCATGGAACAAATTCCAACCTTCCTGCGTATCCCCGAGCATGGCAACTGCGGCTACAATGGGCTGGACCCCAGGAATCTGGCAATCTCCACGCCGTCGCTCGGAATCACGGTCCGCAAGCCGGGAGCGGATGGCCGGGGATGCCGGGGCTGACGCGCAGATGGAGTTCCTGAAGGAACCGACGGCTCAGTCCGTGAGTGGAAGCGCGCAGCGGGAGGCACAGTTGGAGATGGACTGGTCAGCGACGGTGCAGCAGTGCCTGCTGGGCAACTCTGCCGCCTGGGCTGCGCTGGTGCGCGCGCATCATCGCCGCGTCTATGCCATCTGTTATCGCTTTACCGGCTCCGGCACGGACGCCGAAGATCTGACGCAGGAGGTTTTCCTGCGCATCTACAGCAGCCTGAAGAGCTTTGACGCCGATCGCGGATCGCTGCCGGTCTGGATCACCACGCTGACGCGCAATCTGCTGATCGACCACTTCCGCCGCACGCGCAACCAGCGCCTGACCTCCAGCCTGGATGAGGGCTGGACCGAGGGGGGCGAAGATCGCGGAGCCATTCCAGTGGACCGGCTTCAGTCCAAAGGCCCTGGCCAGCATGAGCAGCTTGCGCGCCGCGAGATGCAGCGGATGGTGCAGCAGGCGCTGGCGCAGGTTTCTCCGGAGCTGCGTGAGGCCGTCATCCTGCGCGACCTGCAGGAGATGGATTACAAAGAAATAGCCCAGGTATTATCGATTCCCGAGGGTACTGTGAAATCGCGCATCAGCCGCGGGCGCGCCGAGCTGGCCCGCCTGCTGGAGTGCAACAAGAAGGAGGTGATGTAGCCATGATCGACCACGACTCCAACCTGAGCCGCGAGCGCATCCATCTGCCCGCCTCGCCTGCCTGCGGACGTTGGGAGACGATGCTGGTGGACGCGCTGGATCAGCAGCTTTCTGCGGAGGATCAGGCATTCTTTGATCAGCACAAGGCTACCTGCGCCAACTGTTCCGCGCTGCTGGAGCAATCCTCGTGCGGGCGTGATTGGCTGGCCTGCCTGGATGCCACACCCGAGCCGCCAGCCGGTCTGGTGGAGAATATTTTGCGTCAGACCGGCCCGGGCGTAGCGCCTGTCACAGCCATTCCGCAGGCCGCAGGCACGGTTGCGACTCCGGTCTGGCAGCAGCCCGCCGGGCGCATGGCCTGGCTGTACCGGTTCACCGAGCCGCGCCTGATGATGACCGCCGCGATGGCGTTTTTCTCGATCGCCCTCACGCTGAGCCTGACGCGCGCGCAGTTGCGCCAGATGCATCCGCCAGAGCTGAATCCAGGCTCCATGCGTGCCGCACTGGAACGGCGAATTGCCACGGCGTCGACGCCGGTCGTTCGCTACTATGATCATTTGCGATTTCTCTATGAGGTGGAGTCGCGCGTGCGTGAGATGCAGCACTCGACGGACAATACCCCACAGGCCGAGCCACAGAAACCGGGCGGAGGCAGCCAGCTTCGCCTGAAGCAGGGTGGCGTGCCGGACCCTCACTCCGCTCCCCAGCAGACGGTCAACCCGCCCCTGCTGATCGAGAGCCAGGACCCCGTCGAGGCTACCGCAGAACCCGGCCTTGATCGCCACTCCGTCGCAGAACCGGCGACCGCCCCCGAAAGGAGCCAGCCATGCAGTGCTTAAATCATCCCGAGGTGGCGGCTTCCGCCTATTGTCAGAACTGCGGCAAAGCCCTGTGCGCCGACTGTGTGCAACGCACGCCGGTCGGCCAGGTCTTCTGCTCCGTGTGTCGCTCGGCGGTGCCGGGATATCAGGCCTATTCTGCGCCCGGCTCACCGATGCCCGGCTCGTCCATGCCTGGCTCACCGATGCCCGGCTCACCCATACCCGGAGCGTACCCACCCGTCTCCGGCGTGCCCAACCCCAATCTTGCCGCGTTTCTTGGGCTTTTTCCCGGCGTCGGAGCCATGTACAACGGCCAGTTTTTCAAAGGGATGGTCCACGTCGTGATCTTTGCCGTGCTGGTCACCCTGACTGACCGATACGATATTGTTGGCATTTTTGTCGCCGCCTGGATTCTCTATCAATCGTTTGAAGCGTTTCACACGGCGCGCGCCCGCCGCGACGGCCTGCCGCTGCCGGATCCGTTTGGCATCAACGAACTGGGAAGCTGGCTGAACTTTGGCACGCACCCGCAGGCGCGCCCGCAGCCTGGAGCTGCGCCCTCCGGCGCCGGTCAGCCGTGGTCGGCTCCATCCCCGGCTGACGTTTCTGCCGCAGCTCCGCCATTCACGGAGCCATATACGGGCGCTGCCCCGACAAATCCCGGAGGTGTCTCGCCCAATCCATGGGCGGACCCGGGAATCTACACCCCGATGCCGCCGCTGGCTCCACAGCGCAATCTGCCGATCGGAGCGGTGGTGCTGATTGTGCTGGGCGTTCTCTTTCTGCTGCAACGCATGGGTTTTGTGGCTGGCATCATGCGGTTTAGCTGGCCGCTGCTGCTGATCGGCCTTGGAGTCTGGCTGATTATCAGCCGCACCGGCATAGGAGGTCGACGCTCATGAACCCCTTCAACTACGACTGGAATCGCGCTCTGACGCTGCGCCGTTTGCGCTGGCCGCTGCTGCTGCTGCTGACCGGCGTCATCGCCCTGCTTGACCAGATGAACATCCTCACCTGGGATCATGCCTGGCCTCTGTATCTGATCCTGCTGGGGGTTCTGGGCCTGGCCGAGCGCGCTGCAATCGCCTCCATGCCGCCGCCGGATTACTCCGGCTACGCTGCTTCGGGCTATCCACCACCTGCGTATCCGCCAGCGGATTCAACCGGCGCGCAGCAGGCGCCGAACTGGACGCAGAACGCCGCCCAGAATGCAACCCGGTCCGAGCCGGCCGGACTTGTTCCGGTCAGCCCATGGACTTCCCTGTCGGCTCACCCGGCTTCGACCGAGATGCAGCCAAACGACTCCGGAGAGGAGCATCGCTCATGAGCACGCCACCGCCGGGCGGTCGTCCGCCCTATCCGCCTTACCCGCCCAATCAGCCGCCCTACTCGGGCCAGCCCTACGTCGGCGACCCACGCAACTACTGGCGCTATCAGCGGGACCAGCAGCGCAATGCGTGGAAGGCTCAGCGGCAGGTGTTGCGCGCGCAGCGTCGTGCTTTCCGCCGCCCATCGCTGATCGGCCCTGTGCTGCTCATCTTTGTGGGTGTGCTATCGCTGCTGCTGGTTACGGGCAGGCTTGCCGCAGAGAGCTTCTGGGCCTGGTACGGCCACTGGTGGCCCATCCTGCTGATTGTTCTTGGCGTAGCCGCTCTCTTCGAGTGGTTCCTCGACGCTCGATCGGGAAGTGTGGGTGGCCGTTCCTTTGGCGGATACGTCGGCCTGGTCATATTTCTGCTGTTCATCGGCGGTCTTGCGAGTGGATGGCAGCACTTTCACGGACCGTGGGAGTCGCAGTTTGGCGATAACAGCGATGATTTCTTCAGCGCGTTTGCCGGCCCTCAGCACACACGCGATATGGAAGCGGTCACCGCGACGATCGCCACGGGCGCTGCGCCACAGATTCAGATTCAGGATCCTCGGGGTGATGTTCAGATTGCCGCCGGAGAGGGGAACCAGATTGTCGTCATCAGCCACGCCGTCGTCTATGGCGGCACGGATGACGATGCGCAGAAGGTCTTTGCCGCTCACCGTCCTCATGTGACCGTCTCCGGCTCTTCGGCAATCATTGCGGTGGATAGCGCAAACAATCTGCGCTCGAACCTCACCATCACAGTCCCGCGCACCGCCTCCGTCCAGCTCAACGCCACGCACGGCGATGCCTCGATCACCGGCCTCGGTGGCAACGTGGATGCGACGCTCAACCACGGGGACTTTCAGGCTGCCTCGATTGGCGGGCATGTGCATGCGCGGCTGGTCAGCCGCGGTGGCAGCGTCTCCGCGCATGAGGTTGGCGGCGACGTGACTGCGGAAGGCGTCGGCGACGATGTTACCTTCTCCGATATTCGCGGCCAGGTCGTGCTCAATGGCGACTACACCGGAGACATTCATCTGGAGCGGATCGGAAAGTCGGTCCACTTCCACTCTTCGCGCACCGAGCTGGGCATCGACGGCGGTCTGCCCGGGGATCTTTCCATGGACCTCGACTCGCTGCACGCTACGCAGCTTCTGGGCCAGATTCACCTGGTTACGCGCTCCAAGGATATCGAGCTGAGCCAGGTCTTTGGCCCCAGCGACATCACCGACAGCGACGGGCGCGTGGAGCTGGACCTGGCCGGTTCCTATCCGGTGCAGATCAAAGACAGCAAAGGCGACATTGAGCTTGCCGTGCCGCCGGGCATCGGTTTTCGCGTCTCCGGCCAGACGCACAACGGGGATATCATCTCGGATTTTCCGCTCACCATTACGGGCGATCAGAACAAGACCGTCTCCGGCCAGATTGGCAAAGGCGGCCCGGAGCTTTCGCTCATCACGGACAACGCCGACCTACACATTCGCAAAGGCGATGCCGCTCCGGCTGCGCCACCGCTGGCGCCCAACACGCCGAATGCTCCGCCAGCGCCGCATCTGCGTCTGCCGCATGGACAGGCGGCGGATAGCGTCTCGCAGTGAGCCACCTGTTTCCGGAAGCGCCTTTCCAGAACAGCCTTTCCCGGACAGAGCGCGGCGACGCGCTCTGTCCGGGAAAGCAGCTACTGCTTGCTGCTATCGCCTTTGGTGAAGAACGGAATGTGGAACGGCATCTCGGCCTGAGCCTTGGTCTTTGATTTGGAACTCTTCGGCCTGGCGCCCGGCGTCTCGGTGACCACGGGCGTCTCCTGCGCGCTCACACACATCCACTGTCCGTGCTGCCGCTGGAAGACGTGCGTGAAGATGCCTCGGTCCATCACTTCGGCATTGCCGACGCGATGACGATAGGCATAGGTTCCCGTGGCAATGGCGACATCGCCGAGAACACGCGCCGCCAGCACCTTTTGCTCGGTGGCCGCTGTCTTGTCATCGAGCGTGATCAGGTTGGCAATCTGCTGATCGCGCGTGGTGAAGACGCCACTCTGCGAGACATTCATGAACAGCGGAGCCAGCACCAGCTCCAGCCCGTACTGATCGCGCTGATTCAGTGCCGCAGTCCACTTGTCTTCGACCGTCTGCAACTCACGCACGGTCGGCGAATCGGTCGCAGCCGCTGCAACGGGCGCGGCTGTGGCGCTGCTGCTGTGGATGGCCGTCGGCGCAACAGCACCCTGCGCTTGAGCTGAGTATCCGGCAACCAGACCGGGGAAACAGAACAACAATCCTGCAATCGAAGCAAAACGCATCTGCATGACTCCTTGACTCCAATCTCTTAGACGATTTTATCGAGGTCTCCGGTAGCCGCGCATCTTCCGCGATGCGGCAAAAGCCCAGCCAGGAAGTTTTTCCCACGTTTTCCGAAGATTCCTCAGCACTCACAGCCGCTTTTTTTACCCGGGATTAAACTTGAAATCATGGCCGTTGCCTCCAGCTTCACACTCGACGCCGGTCTGCCCGCCAACGCGGATGCAGAGCGGACTATTCTCGGCGCCATTCTGCTGGACAACGCGCTGCTGTCCGAGGCTCAGGAAAAGCTGGTCTCGGAAGACTTTTCGCTGGACTCGCATCGCCGCATCTTCCAGCGCATGGGCGAGCTGAGCGCCGAAGGCCACGCCATCGATCTCGTCACGCTCTCCGAGATGCTGGGCCGTTACAAGGAAGTCGAGTCCGTCGGCGGCGTCGCCTATCTTGCCTCGCTGACGGAGGGATTGCCACGCCGGCCCATCCTTGAGGAATACATCCGCATCGTCAAGGACAAGAGCCTGCTGCGCCAGCTCATGCTCATCTGCTCGGCGGCCATTGCCCGCGCCGCAGACCAGAGCGAACCGGCTCTCGACGTGCTCAACGCCGCCGAGTCGCAGCTTCTCGAAGTCGGCGAAAAGGGCATCAGCAAAGGCCTCGCCAGCCTGGAGGAGATCGTAAGCGGCTCCTTCGGGTCGATTGACAATCTCTATCAGCAGGCGCGCGAGATCACCGGCCTGGCCACGCACTACACCGAGTTCGACAAGATGACCAGCGGCCTGCAAAAAGGCGAATTGGTCATCATCGCCGCGCGGCCCTCGATGGGCAAAACCGCCTGGGCCGTCAACATCGCCCAGAACGCGGCCATCCGCAGCGGCGCAGCTGTGGCCATCTTTTCGCTGGAAATGTCCAAGGAAGCGCTGCTGCGCCGCATGCTGGCTTCGCAGGCCTGGGTCGATCAGCGCAAGCTCCAGACCGGCTTCCTGGGGCGCGACGACCAGGAAAAACTGCGCCGCGCACTCGAAGACCTCGTCGAATCCAAAATCTACATCGACGACACCGCCGGCATCTCGCTCGCCGAGATGCGCGCCAAGGCCCGCCGCCTGCGCCAGATTGCCGGGCGCGTCGATCTGATTCTGGTGGACTATCTCCAGCTTATGAGCGCCAGCCTGCCCTCGCAGGGCGGCAAGCGTCACGAAAACCGCACCCAGGAAGTCTCCGCCATCTCACGCGGCTTGAAGGCTCTGGCCAAGGAGATGGAAGTTCCCGTCATTGCGCTCAGCCAGCTCAGCCGCGCCAGCGAGCGCCGCGGCGACGACAAGCGCCCCATGCTGAGCGACCTGCGCGAATCCGGCTCCATCGAACAGGATGCCGACGTCGTCGCCTTTATCCATCGCGAAAGCTACTATAACCGCGACAAGGAAGAAGACCCCGACCGCAACAAGGCTGAGATCATCATCGCCAAGCAGCGCAATGGCCCGACCGGCACTGTTGAACTCGCCTTCCTCAGCCAGTTCACGCGCTTCGAGGATCTCGACACGCAGCACACCCAGTACTGATTGCCGCAGGTGCGCGGAGCGGAACACTTGCTTCAGCCTGCCAGCAGCATCTCCAGCGCCTCGCGCGCATGTTGCAGGCAGGCGCGCGCCTCATCCTCGGCAACCAGTCCCTGATGGACCGCGCGCTTGCCGATATCGTTCACGCGATTGGCCAGTCGCGGAAACTCCGGGTCGATCCCCGTCGCCTTCAGGTTGTTGTTCATCTCGTGCAGCAGATTGCCCAGCGTCGGCGCGTTCCTGTAACGCGTCTGAATCTGCCGTTGCAGCGGCTCCGGCAGCCGTTGCCGGATCGCCTCTTCCAGCACGGAACGGCACATGACCGCGCAGGCCGTGAAGAGCGCAAAAAAGTAGCAGCGCGTTGCCTCGTCCAGATACCGATCCGCTTCATCGGAGGCTGACCGCGCCACCACGCACTCCCGCAGATGCTGCGCGCGCGCCACCGCCGGTTCAATCAGGTCAATCATCTCCGCGGCCATCGCCGCGCGCAGCAGATCGCCCTGCCGCGCATCGAGCGCGCGCTGAATCGACTGCCATGCCGGAGTCTCGCGCGTGCCGGCCTGCTGCATCCGTGTGAGCGAGGTCAGCCGCTGCCGCGCGTGCTGCACAAAGCCCTGCTGCATCTCGTGCGCAAGCTGTTCCCATTCTTCAATGAACCGACCGGCGTCGGCCTGATAGCGATGCCACAGCTCCTCATAGACCACTCCCGGCAGCACTGAGCGCAACTGCTCGAACCGCCCGGTCCGCGCCAGGTCCGCAATGGCCATCGAAAACTCGCGGCCCGGCGCGCTGGCGTCGGCCATGCTCAACAGCCGCTCGCGCAGCCGCTCGATCTCGATGCCGCTGTGCTCGGCGCGGGTCTGTGTCAACGGGTCCACCTGCTCAGTGTAGGTGCAGGCAGCCGTGGCGCGCGTCTCTTCGCGGAGATTCCAGGCCGCTCCCGTGCAGGAGTGAAACCCGCGCGCGGGGATCGCCGAATCAGGAAGCACTTTGCCGGACGCAGCCTCTGCCTGCGCTCAGGCCAGGCTCACAATCAGGTCGATCTCGATGCGCACATCCTTGGGCAGGCGGCTCACCTCGACCGTTGTCCGTGCTGGCGGAGTCGCTCCATCTCCCGCGAAATACTGCGCATAGATCGCATTCATCGCGGCGAAGTCATTGAAATCCCGCAAAAAGACCGTTGCCTTCACCGCTCCGCTCAGGCTTCCGCCCGCTGCCTCGGCAATCGCCTTCAGGTTCTCGAGCACACGCCGCGTCTGCTCCTCGATGCCGCCTTCGACGACCTGCTGCGTCGCCGGGTCAAGCGGAATCTGCCCGGAGGCAAAGAGGAGATTGCCGACCCGGATCGCCTGGGAATATGGCCCGATTGCAGCCGGTGCCTGCTCGGTGCGGATAACTTGCTTCGCTGTGCTCATGCTTCTGATTTTACCCATTGCGCCCGTGCTTCGCGTCTCACGCTGCTCGCGTCTGCCCGCTCGCATCGTTGCAAGAAAAACGCCGGAAGAAAACGCGGAACAAAATGCTCGTTTTCGTCGTATTCTTGCGTGGAGTGATCGGTGGATGCAGGATGCGCGGTAAATGCCCGGGCATCTTCATGCTCGTTCCCCCGGGCATCTTCATGCTTGTTCCGTTGCTCAAGGCTTCTTCTGGAGGGTTCCATGTCGCTTCCGGCTTTGTCTCGCTTTCGTTCCGCTCCGCCTGTGCTTGCCGCATCTTCGCTCATGCTTGGCGGGCTGCTGCTTGGCGGCTTGGCGGGCTGCCGCGTCAACGTGGATAAAACCAGCAACGGCCAGGACAAGCATGTTCGCATCGATACACCCTTTGGCGGCATCCACGTCAACACCGACCAGACCACAGCCGCCGACATCGGACTGCCGACCTATCCCGGCGCGACTCCGGTCAACGACGACGGCGACAACCAGTCCGCTGACGTTCACATGGGCTTTGGACAGTGGCAGTTGCGTGTGAAGGCCGCGCACTACTTCAGCTCCGATAGCCGGGACAAGCTTCAAAGCTTCTACCGCAGCGCGCTCAAGCGCTACGGCGATGTGCTTACCTGTCAGGGCAATCAGCCGGTTGGCACACCCACCAAAACCGCCGACGGACTTACCTGCCAGAGCAATGGCAACTCCGGCAGCGGCGGCCAGGGCATCGCCAGCGTCGATACCAGCGAACACGCTCTTGTCCTCAAAGCCGGTTCGCCGCACCACCAGCATGTTGTCACGCTCGACGAACAGAAGTCCGGTCGCACCGGCACCAACTTCGGCCTGGTCGTTCTGGATCTTCCCGGCAGCAACGACGCCGACTGAACGCCGGGCACAGGTTCAATGCGCGTGGTGATGATGGCTGTGGTGGCCATGTCCGTGATGCGTGTGGCCATCGCCGCCGATGGCCATCTCTTCGACGGACACCACGCAGCCCTCGCGCGCCTCGCAGCCTTCATGCTCGAACTGGATGGTCGTGTGGGCTATCTGAAATTCATGCCGCGCCTTGTCCTGCAACTTGAGCAGGATGCACTGGCTCTCCGACGGCGGAATATCCTCGATGCGCACATGGCAGGCCAGCGCGCGTGACTGCGAGCCAAGCGACCAGACGTGCAGGTCATGCACATCCAGCACGCCTTCCACGCTTTGCAGGCTGTTGCGAATCTCCGCCACAGCCAGTCCTCGCGGCGTGCCTTCCAGCAGAATGTTCAGCGTCTCCCGCACGATCCCGATCGAACTCCACAGAATCAGTCCGGCAATCACCAGCGAAAGCGCCGGATCGATCCAGTTCTGGCCTGTCCATTGAATCGCAAATCCACCGACGATCACCGCCGCCGTGGACAACGTATCGCCCGCCATGTGGAGGAAGGAGCTGCGCAGATTCACATCGCGCGCCACGCCCCACAGCAGCACCGCGATCACGCCGTTCATCACCACGCCCACCGCGGCGACTTCCATCATCAGGCGCGGCTGCACGGCGACCGGCGCGCTGATGCGATGCATCGCTTCCACGCCGATCCACAGCGAGAGAATGAGCAGGGTCGAAGCGTTCAGAAATGCGGCCAGCACCCCGGCGCGCTGATAGCCAAAGGTCTTCAGGTCGTTGGCCGGCCGCTGCTGGAAATACAC
The DNA here is from genome assembly GCA_021851335.1 of Acidobacteriota bacterium. Classification (GTDB taxonomy): domain Bacteria; phylum Acidobacteriota; class Terriglobia; order Terriglobales; family Acidobacteriaceae; genus Acidicapsa. Next base: position 47,009 of record JAJZEA010000004.1, read on the forward strand.
TGCGACAAACGACAAAGCAAGCGCTAGAAAGTCTGATGCGTTGTGGCCGGCTTCGGAGATGAGCGCCAGCGAGTGTGCGCGCCAGCCGGCATAGAACGTGACGCCGACATAGGCCAGCGTGGCTGCCATTGAGAGCCAGAGAACACGGCTCGTGCGCTTCGAAGGTGCTGCATGCACATGCATACTCTGCCTTAGTGTATGAGGACAGGTGGAAAAGCGCCAAAAGGCATTGCAGAAAGTGGGAGCAGGGTCAGCCAGCGGCATGAGTGGACCGCGCCATGCGTGCATGGGAACGCAGAAAGTCGCCTTCGGGCCGGGTCTCGTGTCGCGCAGCAATGCTGCGCAGACCGCTCCAGGTCTCGGCGACGACGATGCTGTTCTCCGGACTTCCCGGCTGATAGCGCACCGAGCACGGCAACCCCACCTGAATCTGCCCCGGCTGCAGATCTTCGCTCAAAGCCGAGACGTCCTGTGCGCATTCGTAGGTGACTCCGGCGATCGCGTACTGGTAGAGCAGCATCAGGCGTGTCGCGTGCGTCTCATCCCCAGGCGCTGACGGAACTGTTGTCGGCACTTCCATCGCATCCACCAGCATGCCATCCACCAGACGACCATAGCTGACCAGTCGCAGGCGACGCTCGCGCTCCAGCTCTTCAGCGGTTGGCCTGCGATGTCGCAGCAGCCATACCATGACCGCGACGCAGACCATCAGGGTCAGCGCGAGTGCGATCCACTGCCAGGTTTGAGGGTTGATGTGCATTGCCGCGGGTGATCCCCAGTTCACTCTACGGTGAGCATAACGCAACTTGCGCAGGCGCGAATCTGGATGGCGTATCAATTTCCCTGCAAAGGGAATCTCGAACCGAAACGGGCAAACGCGAATCTGATTGGTGCCGGATTCCGCGCCACGCAGACAGCGTCGTGGCGTGGAATCCGGAAGTCGCGGCTGCCTAGCGTTGGCTCTTCAGCCGCGCAGCCTCGAATTCGTCGCCCCGGTTCCACTCAATCGTGGAGCTTCGATGGAGCGCCTGCCAGCCCAGCGTCATGCCGAAGCGCACGAGCTTGGCGTTGCCGGCGAAGTCCCAGTCCTCGTGGAAGTTGTCGCTGAAGTTGTGATAGTCGTGCTCCTCGAACTGACGAAACTTCTCGACGCCCCAGGCGCGGTCATGCCCGGCGTACAGCGTTCCGGCATCGATCGAAAACGCCGGAATGCCCACGCGCGAAAGCGAGAAATGGTCGGAGCGATAGTAGCTGCCAGCTTCCGGGCGCGGGTCCGGAACGATCGTCAGGTCGAACTGCCTGGCCACCTCTTCCACGGTCGGATAAAAATTCGTACGCTGCGCGCCGTTCACGTCCACCTCAAGCGGCACGCCGAGCGGCAGGATCATGTCGTAGTTGATGTCGAGGGTGATTTGTCCGGCGGGAATGGGGGGATGTTCGCCGAGATACTGCGAACCGAGCAAGCCCTGCTCCTCGGCTGTGACCGCGGCAAAGAGGATCGAATGCGGCAGACGGATGCCGCTCGACGACCAGGCATGCGCCATCTCGAGCAGCATCCCCACTCCCGTGCCATTGTCCGCCGCGCCGTTATAGATGTTGTCGCCCGCCATGCCCGGCACAAAGCCCAGATGGTCGTAGTGCGCCGTGTAAAGCACCGCCTGGTCCGGCTGCGTCGACGCGCCGGGCAGCATTGCGACGACGTTGGGAGACTCGAACCGGCGCACCGTGCTGGTTACTTTTCCCTGAAGACGAACCGAAAGCGGCACAGCATGAAATCCGCGCTCACCTGCCGCGGCAAACTGCTGGTCAAAATCCAGTCCCGCGGCAGTGAACAAGCGCCGCGCCACATCCAGTTGAATCCAGCTTGCCGCTTTCAGATGCGGCGCCGGATCGTCCGCGAGCGAGGTTTGTTCGCTGGTGTTGGAGTTCTTGACCACGTCCCAGCCGTAGCTGGCCAGATCGGTCCTGTGGATGATCAGCGCGCCGACTGCTCCCATTCGTGCCGCCTGCTCAAACTTGTATGTCCAGCGGCCGTAGTAGGTCATCGCCTTGCCGCCAAAAAACTTCGGGTCGTTCGATGGCGGATCGCCCACAATGCAGACAATCACCTTGCCCTTCACATCGACGCCCTTGTAATCATCCCAGCCAAACTCCGGCGCCGTCACCCCATAGCCGACAAAGACCAGCGGCGCGTCGATCGAAACCTCCGGCGTCAGCGTGCGGTTGCTCACCGTATAGTCATCTCCAAAGCGCAGCGGAATCGGCGCTCCATGCAGCGGAACAAACTGCATCGATGTCTTTGCCGGCTGCACCGTCATGCCCACAAAGCGAACCTGCTGGAAGTAGCTGCCGTTGTCGCCTGCCGGTTTCAGCCCATCAAGCGCAAACTGCGTCGCCACATACTTCGCCGCCAGTTCTCCGCCACGAAGCCCCGGATAGCGGCCTTCCAACAGATCGTCAGAGATGAACTTCACGTGGGCGCGAATGCGCGCCGCGCTCACAGCTTCTTCCGCAGCTTCGAGGGCTGATCCGGTTTTGCGCATCTGTGCCCGCGCTCCAACACTCAGTACAAGCAGAAGCGCCGCTGCCAGATGGCCGGCGAATCTCGGCTTTGACAAAGTTTCTGTTTGATTTCGCATCCGTTCTCCCCGATACGGTATTCTCCGCTGCAAGCGTAAAATTTCCACGCTTGCGGATCAGACTGCTACCATCATCCCCGAAGACGTCAGGAGATGTCGATGGTACGCTGGCAATTTTGCGCTGCTCTTTCTGCTCTGGTTTTTGCTCCGGTTCTCGCCTTTGCTCAATCCGAAAAGAGACTTCCACCTGTCCAGACTCCCGCCTGGCAACCTGCTCCCGGAACCCTGACACTGCCGCTTTGGCCGGGCCAACCACCCGACAGCAGAACCACTTCTGGTCGGCCACGCGAGCTGGCGCACGGTCCAGAGCGGAATACCACCCGCCCCGATGACCCGTTGATCGCCGGCAAGCCCGTCATTCGCCTCGGCAACGTCTCCCATCCCACGCTCACGCTCTACGCGGCCAAAACCAACAACACCGGTGCCGCTGTGCTTGTCTTTCCGGGCGGCGCTTACCGCATTCTGGCCATCGATCTCGAAGGCACAGAGGTCTGCACCTGGCTGAATTCGATTGGCGTCAACTGCATTCTGGTCAAGTACCGCGTTCCTGGCTCCGGCCCGTATCCGGAGTCTGCCGCCGCGCTTCAGGATGCGCAGCGCGCCATGGGGCTGGTGCGTGCCCACGCCGCCGAGTGGAAGATCGATCCGGACCGCGTCGGCGTCCTCGGTTTCTCTGCCGGCGGGCATCTGGCAGCGGCGATCAGCACGCACAATACCGAGCGTTCGTATCCGCTGGTGGATGCGGCGGACAAGTTGAGCTGCAAACCGAACTTCGCCGTCATTCTTTATCCCGGCTACCTGGCCATTGCGGAGAGCCGGTTCTCGTTCAACCCCAATCTGCCTGTCAGCTCGCGCACGCCGCCCACGTATCTGCTGCAAACGGAAGACGATCACGTTGCGCATGTGGAAAGCTCGATCGCCTACTTCATGGCGCTCAAAAAGGCCGACGTACCCGCCGAGCTGCATATCTATACCGAAGGCGTGCATGGCTACGGCCTGCGGCGAACGAACCTGCCGGTGACCCGCTGGCCCTCGAGCGTGGCCCTCTGGCTGCACACCATCGGAATCCTGCACGCCACGCAGCAGAGCGCCAAGTAGTTCCAGAGAATACGCTTACAGCCACTCTGAAGTTTCTCTGATTTGATCCGATAAATGAGAGGCAGGCAACGACGGTCGGAGGATTGTCGCCTGCGAGATGCGGGGTTTGCTGCGCATGATTCAACTCCGGAGATCCGATGCCTGACGCGGTCTACAAGCTTGCCTTCCACCCAACCGGAAAAGCCGAAGCTCAGCTCGAGTGCATGGCGCAATCCGAGGAACAGCTGCGGCAGGAAGTCTTGCGGAAGCTGCAAATTCTGGATACGGAGCCGGAAGAGCGGCTGGACTCAATCGTCCGGATGGCTGTCGCGCATATGGGCGCGGAGCTGGCCTCCATCGACTTTGTGGATACCCAGCGCGTCTGGTCGAAGTCGCTTTGGAATACACGGCTTCGACAGTTTCCGCGTGAGGAATCCTTTGCCGAGCAGATCGTGCAGTCCGGCTCCATGGTGCTGGTGGCCGATATGCAGGCCGAGAATCGTCCGCGAGGATTTTATCGCCCGGATACGGTGATGCAGGTGCGCTTCTTTGCCGGCGTCCCGATTCAGTGCTCCAACGGCGTTACGCTGGGCGCGCTTTGTGTCGCCGGCACGGAGCCGCGCAGCCAGATCACGCAGGACGAGATTCTGGCTCTGGAGAATCTTGCCAGTCTGGTGAGCGATCAGCTTGAGCTGCGCTCGCTTCGTGCCGGCACACGGAGCGCTCCGGCTGAGACGCACAGGCGGGCCGCCGAACCTGCGGCTGTCGCGCCAGCTTCCGTTGTGCCAGCTCCCGTTGTTTCAGGCGGCATTGAGGCCAGCGAAGACTGGCCCACTGTGGAAGAACTGCAATATGCTCTTGATCGCGATCAGTTTGTGCTCTTCTATCAGCCGGAGGTGGAGATTGCCACCGGACGGATCGTCGGGCTGGAAGCGCTGATTCGCTGGAAACATCCCCTGCGTGGCCTGCTTTCGCCGCAAAGCTTTATCCCTCATGCCGAAGAGAATGGAATGATCCTGCCCATCGGCGACTGGGGGCTGGCGCACGCCTGCCGTCAGTTGCAGGCTTGGAAGCAGGATCGACCGTGGCTGGATTCGCTGCGCGTCTGCGTCAATCTCTCGGCGCGCCAGTTCACACGACACGGGCTTGCCGATCAGATCGAGTCTCTGCTTCAGACCACCGGGCTGCGCGCGCATCACCTGGGCCTGGAGATGACGGAATCGACCTTGATTCCATCGATCGGAACCACGGTCTCCGTCTTGAACAGTCTGCAACGTCTGGGCGTCTCGCTGCACATGGATGACTTTGGAACGGGCTACAGCTCGCTCAGCCATCTTCACCGCTTCCCGTTCGACGTGCTCAAGGTGGATCGTTCCTTCGTCAAGCGTATGACGATGGGTACGCAGCCGCTGCAGATCGTAAAGACGATCCTGGAGCTGGCGCGCATCCTGGGAATGGATGTCGTCGCCGAGGGGATTGAGACGGAGGAGCAGCGCGCGCTGCTGCACAAACTCGGCTGCCGCTTTGGCCAGGGCTATCTCTTCTCGCGCCCGCTGGCGGTGAGCGAGATGGAAAAACTGCTGGAATCGCCAGAGACGCGCATCGGATTTTCAACCACCGAGGGACGCGCGACCGCATAGATGCGCAGTTGCAACAGGTGGCTGTCCATCTGACCAGGAACGGAGACGCTGAGGATGCTCTGGATTCAGCCTTCAGCCAGTGTTGCGGAACCGTACCGAACCGGGTTGCTTCCACGCAATCTCCCAAAATGGAATCTGCGCGAAATGAGATGGCGAAGTTCGCCTCAAGTACCGCGCTGCCGCAAGGTACTCTGCCGTGTATGGCGAGTCAGAATATCTCCGGTCTGTCGCGGGCGCAGCGACCACTGCAGGCTGCAAATTTTGCAGCGCTGCTGGAAGCGGTCGCTTTGGATCCTGCCGCAATCGACTCCGCTGCAACCCCATCGGTGACGAAGGATCCCGCCACTCGCAAGCGCAAGCCCTCCGGCAGTCGACAACCGGCACTTGCCCATCGCTCCCCGGTCGATCCGAGTCGCCCTGCGGTGGTGGCTTCACCCCTGCCGCGCGCCAGGGAACAGGCAAAGCCTGAACCGGAGACTTCGAGCCGCAAACCTCCGAAGTCGCTTCGCGTGAGCCGGAAGGACGCTGCGACTTCGGCAGCCAGGCCAGCCGTACAGGAGCCTGCGCTGAAGTTTGCCGCGCCGAAACCAAAAGCCAGACCGGCGGAAACGCCTCTGCCGGCCGCGCTGCATCCAGATGCTTTGCATGAGGATCTGCTGGCCAGCGACACGGTGGCGATTCAGTCCGCAGCACCCTTTTTGTCTGCCGGTTTGCCCGCATCGCCGGCTGGGCCAATCAGGCCACACGACTTCAGGCCACAGGAATTCAAGCCACAGGACTACAGGTCTCAGGAATTCAAGCCACAGGAGTTGAAGGCGCTGGAGGGTCAGAGCTTGGAGGATCACTCTGCCGACTTCGCCAAGCGCCACGCCCTCCCGGATCGGCAGGCGGACGATGCCTGGGTTCGCTGGCCAGGGCCGAGGCGGAAGTGCGTCACGATCTCCGTTCGGCTCAGCCCGGAGGATGCGAAGATGCTTCGGCGCCGAGCCAGTGAATCGCAGCTTTCGGTCTCGGATTACATGCGTTCCTGTGTGCTCGAGGCCGATCAGCTTCGCGCTCAGGTGAAGCAGGCACTGGCCGAGATGAAGATGCAAGGCACGGATTGGCAGGCCACGGCAGCCCGGGAAGAATCCTCCCAGCCGTTTGCTCCCCAGCCGCCCCAGCCGAGGGAGTCCCGGCTGAAAGGCTGGTTTTCGGGTCTGCGAGGGCCGTTGACGCCAGCTTCGGCGATGTCGAGCCAGCGCTGAGCGAATCGCCACGTCGGCATCGGGCAGGCTACCCGAGTCACAGGCGATCGGAATCACGCTTAGCCCGCGTGGAAGGAGACTCCGCTTACGGGCGAGTCGGCTGCTTTGCGACGTGAGCGCGGGTAGAACCAACGCTGGCTTGCGCTGGGGCAAAATCAGAGAGGCTATATCCTGCGGATACGATGCGAGGGGGCATTTTTCTCAAGAAAAATGCCCCCTCGCGGTCTTTTTTTTAGTGGGTTCACATACTCTGATTTTGCTTAAAAGCGGTAAAACGCACCGAACATTGGCTCGTACGTTGTGCTCTCCACTTGGGTGGAGCTGAGCGCCGTGGTGAGAGCGGGCGATTTGTGAATGTTTCCGCGATATTGAAAGCGCAGCCCCAGTCGCTTGCTGAGCGCCCAGTCGGCTCCGATGCCGTAGACGAAAGCGGGTGAGGATGCGCTGGAGGTGGGTGCCGGTGCGCTTTGAAAAGCAGGTGTTGCCGACAGCGAGTAGGAGTAGACGATGCCTTTGGAGGGCTGGTTGAAGATGATGCCTGCTCCGGCAAGCGCAAAGGCGTTCAACATTTTGATCTTGCGCGTAACGACCCAATCCCCGGTGATCTCATGGGCAACGGCGGAGACGCCGGCGGCATAGGGCGCAAGCGGGCAACTTGCGCCGGCGCAGGCCACCGGATAGCTGTACTCCTGATTCGCCGGATTGAAGGAGTATGTGCCTTCAAAGCCCACCATGGAGCGAATAATATGCCGGAATTCCAGCATGCCGCCGATGGAGTTGGCCGGAATCTGGGTGAGTCCGCTGCTGGTATTGGAGGTTGTGTTCAACGAGCCGTAGACGCTGACGGCGGCATCGGTCTCCGCGGCGCGAGCAGCGGAAAACGGGGTTACTAGGCAGAGGGCAACAATAAGAAATTTTCCAGAGAGCTTTACTCGCGGTAACTTCGCAGACATCAAGGTTTTCTCCATCGTCCTTTATTGTAATTGGGCGCGCTGAGGCATCAGAAGCGGAAGTAGGCTCCGATCATCGGCTCGGAGGTATTCATGAAGGCGTTTGTGGACTGGACCACACTGGTCAGCGCGGCGGCCCTGGAGACGTTGCCGCGGTACTGGAAGCGCAGGCCCAGATGCGGCAGCAGACCCCAGTCAAAGCCCGCGCCATAGACGAAGACCGGTTTGACCGCAGTCGAGGTGGCTGGTGGCGGAAAAAACAAAGAACCTGATGAGGGATAGTAGACAGCGTAGTTCCCGCCTGTCGGCACATCCATCAGGACACCGGCGCCGACCACGGCAAACGGATGCAGGTTGAGCAGCTTCAGCGAAAAGACCCAGTCGCCGGTGATCTCATGCGCATTGGCCGAGATCGAGGCGCTAAGTGTCTCGGAGCAGATGCCAAGTCCAACTGGACAAAAAAGCAAAGGCTGGTTCGTGTAGTTCTGGTTGGCGCGGTTGAACGAGTACGTCGCCTCGTAGCCCAGCCAGGGATGAACCAGGTGGCGCAGCTCGATCATGCCGCCGGCGGCGTTAGCCGGAGTTTGCGTATTCGTCGACGGACCTCCACTTGTCGTGGTGCCGCTGAAAGCGCCATAGAGGCTGATTGCAGCATCCGTCTGCGAGGCGGAGGCGGGGATGGCAAGGAACAACGTTGCCAGAACGAATTTGCCGAGGACTGCGATTTGTCGTGACATCGAAGGATCTCTCTGAGCGATCGAGTCGGGTGCTTTCATTCAGTGTTGGATGGCGCCGTACTTTGGATGGTTGGACGCGGGGGCCTTGCCTTCGTAGACATCGCGCCTGCTCAGTTCACGATCAGCGTCACGTCCAGCGTGTGCGAGATGCCCATCGTCGAAGCAGTCACCTCGACGGTATAGGTTCCCTGAGCCGCATTGCCGGAGGTCCGGAGCTGGCCCGTCGAACCACTGGCTCCGGCGCAACCCGCCAGATTCAGGGTGAGGCCGGCAAGGCAGACAACCAGCACCACCGCCAGCAGGCGCAGGCGCTTGCGGCCCACCCAGGGCAGCAGCAGCAATGCGGCCAGGACAACCGCGCCGGCAGGCATCCGCAAGCCGCGAGGCGGGTCGGCGGAGGCTTGTCCGCCATGGCTGGGGCGTACGCCGGGAGTTCCTGCCACGGGCGCTGCCGTCGAGATGGCCAGCAGAAACTGCGCCTGTGTTCCCATGGGCAGCGCGGCAGGAGCGGAGGGATTGAAGAGGCACAACGTGCCTGCCGGAGCGTTGGGACAGGTGAGCGTGAAGCTGCCGGAGGTTGCGCCGAGCGCCTGCAGGGTGAGCGTGAAATTGGCCGTCTGTCCTTGCACCACGCTGGCCGTGGTGGTCTGGCCAGAGAGCGTAAAGTCGAAGCCGGTGCCGCTCAGCGTCAGATTCAGCGGCGTGCCTCCGTTGGAGCTGGTCAGCATCAGTGTGCCGTTCAACACGCCGGAGGCGGTTGGCGTGAAGCCGACCTGGATCAGGCACGTCGCTCCGGAAGCAAGCGCGATCGGCGTGGTAGCTGTGCCGCAGTTGCTGCTGATAATGGAGTATCCGAGCGCCTGCGCCGTCTGGGGCAGCGTGAGATAGACACCAGTCAGTGAGCCGGAGGTTCCGGCGTTTGAAACGGTGACCGTCTGCTGCACGGCGGCGAGTCCAACGGAGGTGACCGGGAAGCTGACGACGAGCTGTGGCGAAGCGGCCAGCGTCGGCGGCAGGTTCACAGTACCGCTGAGGGAGACGGTGGTCGGCGCGGTGCCCAGTGCGGATTCAGCCGGAGCGCTGATGGCCAGCGCCCCGGTCAGCGTCTGCCCGCTGGAGCCGGATGCGGGGGCAAAGTCGACGGCGACGGCGCAGCTTGCTCCGGAGGCCAGCGTTGCGGTGCAGGTGGTCGATGCAACCTGGAATCCCCCTGTAGTGGTCAGGGTCAGGTCAGTGATCGTGGATTGGCCGGTGTTGGATACGGTGACCGTCTGCGCTGCGCTGGATTGGTGCAGGAGCGTGGCTGGAAAGGTCAGGGATCCGGGCGTTACGGCGAGTTCCGCGGGGGCAAGACCGATTCCGGTCAAAAGAGCCGATCCTTGAGCAACCCCGGAGGTGGTCGTCGAGGCCGTCAGATAGCCTTGTCGTCCGCCGACGACGGTGGGTTTGAAGATGAGTTGCACCGTGCAGGAGCCTTGCGCGATGAGTTGGCTGGGGCAACTTGTGCCAGACAGCGTAAAGTCGCCGCTCGCCGCCAGCGTCAGTCCATTGACGGGACTGGCTCCGGGATTTGCGATGACGATCGTCTGACTGGCGCTGCTTGCGCCGACCGTGGTCGAAGGAAAGGTCAGCGGATTGGGCGTCAGGGTGATGGCCCCGCCGGGCAGTCCTGTGCCGGAGAGCATGATCGCCAGCGGGCCGACGCCGGGTGTGGAGCTGGTGACGGTAAGCGTTCCGGTAAGTGAACCGGTCGTGGTGGGCGAGAAGTATACCTGCGCGGTGCAACTGGCTCCGGCCGCAAGCTGAAGATTGCAGGTGCCGGTCAGCACGCTGAACGGCGGCGCGGCCGAGAGCGTCAGCCCTGTGACCGGCGCCGTGCCGGAGTTTGTGAGCACCACCGGCAGCGGATTGGAAGTCGTTCCCACACCGACCGACGGGAAGGCCACGGCACCGGTGTTGGAGGCCAGCGAAGCGGCAGCCATGCCGGTGCCGCTCAGCGCAACCGTGACGGGAATTCCATTCTCGCTGGCGGTGATGGTCATGGTTCCCTGTCGGCTGCCCGGCTGCGTCGGCTGGAAGACAGGGTAAAGGGTGCAGTTGTCCCCGGCTGCGATCTGGGTTCCGCAGGTGCTGGTGTTGAGCGCAAAATCACCCGTCACCTGGATCGGCTGAAGATTGAGTGCGGTGGGTCCGGTATTGAAGACGGTGACCGGCTGCGCCAGCGCGCTCTGGCCGATGGCCTCGCTTCCAAAGACCAGAAAGCTTGGATTCACCTCCAGTGCGCCCGGCGCCAGGCCGTTGCCGCTCAGTGTCGCTTCGATCGGCGCCACCCCGATACTGGTCGATGTGACGGAGAGCGCTCCGGTGGAGTTGCCCGCAGTGGTGGGAGCGTAGGCAACGGTGACTGTGCACAGCGATGCGGGCGCAAGCGAGGAGGCGCAGCCGTTGCCCAACAGCGTGAAGGGTCCGGTGACGGCGACATTCATGCCGTTCAATGGAGCCGCGCCGGAGTTTGTCACGGTCATCTGCTGCGAGCCGGAGGTGCTGCCGACCAGTACACTGCCAAAGCCCAGCGTTGGAGCGCTGAGAGTGAACTGCCCCACGGCAAGTCCAGAGCCACTGAGCGGAACTGTGACCGGCGTGAAGCCAGGCGTAATGCTGGTGATGGTCAAGGAGCCGACCTGCGAGCCAACTGCCGTCGGCGTGTAGACGATGGCGGCATTACAACTGCCTGCACCCAGCAGTGTCACGCCACAGGTGGTGCTGCCTGGAACAAGCTGGAATGGGCCGCTGAGCGCGAGCGCAAACTGGTTCAACGCCTGCTTGGTCAGTTCGCTGAGGGTGACAATGGCGGGTGACGAGGGTGTACCGACAAAGGTTGCTGGAAAGGTCACACTGCTCGGCGCAGTGGTGAAGTCGATGAGCGAAGTGCCCGTGCCGAGCAGCCCGATGGAGACAGTGGCCGGGATTGCGTTGGAACTCGTAAAGGTCAGCGTTGCCGACTCCAGACCGACGACGCTGGCGCTGAAGGTTCCCTGATATGTGCAACTGCTTCCCGGTGGCACCACGGTTCCATTGAGCTGGCAGGAGGACTGGACAAAGGCAAAATCCGACGCATTCGGCCCGGTGATCGCCAGCCTCGGCGGCGCCAGCGACTCCTGGCCGGAGTTGGTGATAGTCACGTTATACGGTCCGCTGGTAAAGGTCACTTTGAGCAAGCCAAAGTTCAGAATCGCCGGGCTGGGCAGCATCGACGGCGGAGACAATCCGGTGCCCGCCAAAGCAAAGGTGGCCGGTGTCACGCCCGTCGCGGTCGAGGCAAACGTCAACGTCGCGTTTTGCGCGCCCGGCGCCTTCGGGTCAAAGACAAGATTGATCCCGCACCCGGCCCCGGCCGGAATCGAAGTCGAGCACGAAGTGCCAATCACCTGATAGCTGCCTGCGCCCGATCCGGAGAGCGTCGGAGTCACGTTCAGCAGTGGCGATCCGCCTGTGTTCAAAAGGCTGATCGTAATAGGACTGGTGGTGGTATTCACCTGGATGCCGCCGAAGTTATGAGAGGAAATCGAAAGTGTAATCACCGGCGGCGCCAGCCCGCTGCCCACCAGCGGGATGCTCTGCGAGCGCAGCGCGTCGCTCACCGTCAGCGAGCCATGCGCCGCGCCGAGCGCTGTCGGCGAGAAGGTTACGCTCAGCACACACGAGGAGCCAGCCGCCAGTGAGCTGCCGCAGGTGCTGCTGGCGGCAAACGGTCCACTCACCGCGGTGCCAATCGAGGTCAGTGGCACTCCGCCGGAGTTGCTCAGCGTCAGCGTGAGCGGCGACGAAGTTTGCTGGACGACAGTTCCCGGAAAGGTCAGGCTGCTGACCGAAAGCGTGTCGGTGGCCGCAGCGATTCCCGTGCCGGTCAGCGGCGCCGTCTGGGTTCCGGCGCTGTCGACCAGCGTGAAGGTTCCGTTGGCTGGCCCTGTCGCTGTGGGCGTAAAGTTGATCGAGACGGAGCAAGCCGTGCTGGCTGCAAGCGAACTTCCGCAGCCATTGGTGACGATCTGAAACGGCCCGGAGACGGTGGCCGAGGTGATCGTCAGGCTCGCTCCTCCCGTGTTTTCTACGGAAATCGCCTGTGCTGCCGCGCTTGTGTCCGTCTGTTGCTGGCTGAAGCTCAGCGCCGAGGGTTGCAGCGTGATCGCCGCCGGAGCGACCGCCGTACCTGTCAGGGGAACCTGAACCTGGCCTCCGGCAACATTTGCGTAGAGCGTGAGCGTTGCTGTCCGCGTGCCCTGCTGGCTCGGTGAAAACGTCACAGTCACCGAGCAGGTCAATCCCGTGCCGATTCCTCGTCCGATGCAGGTGTCTGTCTCTGAAAAATCTCCGGGATTGCTGCCCGTGATGCTGATCGAGGAGACGGCAAGCCCAACCGAGCTGGTGTTCAGCACGGTGATTATCTTGCCGGAGCTGGTCGAGCCGACGCTGGTCGAGGAAAAGTTGAGCGCGGTGGGCGTGAGTGAAACGGTGGCAACCGAACTTGCCGTTACGGAAAGCGGAATCTGCCAGATGCCTCGCCCATACGTCGCCGCCGTCAGAGTCGGTGTCGTTGCTCCGAGCTGCGTCGCCACCAACTGCGTGACCGGTGAAAGCGGCAGACCTGCGCCGTAGATGGCAAAGCAGGAGCTGGTGGCGCAGCTTGTGATCTGGTGTGTGAGATAGACGCCGGTGTCGGTGCCGACATACACCGTGTTGGCATCCTGTGGATCGACAACCACAGCGCTGGCTGGCGCCGCGGGCAGATTGGAGGCAATCGCCTGCCAGTGCCCTCCGCCATCGGTTGTTTGATATAGCTGCGGCGAGCCTTGCGGCCCCGAGGAAAAGCCTTCAATCGCCGCATAGACCGTCTTGCCGGTCGTGTCGTGCGCATCGATCGTGATGCCCGCCACATCGTAGCCATAGGGATTGAATCCAAGCGGCGAATTGGTGACCGGGCTGAGCGCGAGGTCGGTCCAGCCGCTGATGGCTCCTGTTGTCGGATTCAGGACGGTTGTGAACAGATGCCCCGGCACCGAGCCGCCGCCGTCCGCGCTGCCCGCCATCCCGGCATAGATTGTCTCTGTACCGTCACTGTTGGCGTGTGTCGCCAGGGAGCGAAGCAGCGCATTGCTGACGCAGCCGGAGTCCGGCAGCCCGTCCAGCGGAGCGCTCAGCGAACTGGCAGCCGTCCAGTTGGAACCATCGCCTGCTCCGCGCCAGACGCGGCAGGTGGCCACCAGAAGCTGTGTCGGATCGAGCGCGTCCTGCACAAAGGCCGCCGGAAAGCTCATCGCCAGGCCATCGTTGTTCACCTGGTTCTCGCCCACCGTCGGTGTTGCGCTCCACGCGCTGCCGCTGCACAGCGCGGTGGAGTCGCAGTGATAGATCGCTACCCCGGCCTCCACGTTCGCATACCAGTCGTTGGTCGTAGCGATGGGATTGACGACGACCGCGCCGCCCTCGCCGCTCAGAAGCTGCGGCCAGTCTTCCGGCGGCGTCGCGGCGTTCACCACGCCTGCTGATCCAATCCCCGCAACCCCCGTCAGCATGGTGAGCGGATTGGTCGCATTCTGGCCCAGCGCGGCAATCTCGGCCAGCGGACCCAGGCCGCCATTCAGATTCGCAAAGTGCGTCGCGTCGGTCGAGTTACACACGGTGCCGGTTTCGGCCACAGCATCAATCGAGCGCCACAATCCGCTGTCATTGCCCGTGAAGACCAGCAGCGGATTTGCCGGGTTCCACGCAAAGGCGTGCTGATACGCACCCACCCCCGCGCTGGCGCAGGTGGTGGCATTGGTCGTGTTGCGCCACTGGCAACTGTTGGCCAGCGAGCAGCGAAAGAGATCGACGCCGCCTGCAAACAGCAGCGTGTCCTGGTTCGACGGAACAGCAGCCAATGTCAGGTCGTAATCCCCGCTCAGGATCGTTGCGCTTCCTCCGCTCGAGGAACTTTCGAGCGCCGCCGTATTGATCTGCGTCGGAAACGTGAAGGCAATTGTGGAGCAGATGCCGCCGCTCAGCGTGCAGGGGTCCTGCCAGATGCCCTGATCCTGCAGGTTCACATCCACCGTCCATGCGAAGGTGTCGCCGGTCTGCGGATTCACGGCCAAGGCTCCGCGAAAGATCGGGCATCCGGTCGCTCCGGGATACCCCGATTGCGACGGACAGTTCACGCTCGTCAGACCAGCTCCCGGCTGCGTCGCCAGCCGCGTCCAGTTCACCCCATCGCTCGACTGGTAATAGCCGTGATAGCGAATCGCCGCCAGAAAAAGATGACGCACCGGATTCCACACCACCGCCGTCGCCGGATTGCCATCCGGTGGACTCAGCGCGTTGGCCGGCCCTTGAATGATCTGTCCGTTTGGATCGGTTACGGTGGCCATGTGCCACGTCGCTCCGCTGTCCTGCGAATAAAACAGCCCGGTATAGCTGGCGGGGCTGTAGTTCAGCCCGTTCACCACGCCGCTCTCATAGGAGTGGCTCACCGCCGCCACCGCCAGCAGCGGATTGCTCCCGCTCCAGGCAAAGCCGGCAAAGCCTTCCCCGACAAAGGAAACATCCTTGCCCGCAAGTCCCGACTCCAGATCGCTGGTCTGCGCAATCAGCGACCAGGTGCTGCCGTTGTCCGTCGAGCGCAGCAGCCCCGCGCCATAGTAGCTGTCCATCGCATCGTTTGGATCGCCCAGACCCGCCAGCAGCACACCCGTACCGCCGGGCTGAAAACTCACCGCCCCCACGCTCACTCCGGCATCCGTCGCCGCCGCCAGCGCCGGAACGTTGTCAGTCATCGGCGTAAAGGGCACGGTCGTGGTTGATTGGGAGAGATTGGTCTGCCAAAGCCCGCCGCCCGTCGTGCCCACCAGCAGATGATTGCCCGTCGGGTCAGACGGATCGATCACCAGAGCGGTCACTCGTCCGGAGACCAGACCGTAGGTCGGCGTCGAAATCGCCTGCGGACCGAGGGCTGTCCAATTCGCCGAACCGCCACCCTCCGGATGCAGACGCGCCATCGGGGCGATCTTCGTCCGGGGAAGTGAGGCAAAGGAACGACCCTGCTGCCAGCCTCGCCGGGTCAGGAATTCGCGCTCGGCGCGCTCGAGCGGTGGCAGAGTCCGTTGCGGAGACTGGGCAGCAGCAGTGTGTTCCCTTGCGGCTTGCGCACGAGAAATCTGCGAGAAAGCCAGAAGCGCGATGGGGATGACGCCCAGAGGCAGCAGCCCAGACAGGCAGGCGGCGATGCCGGATCGCCGACCTACACGCCCCAGACCCCGCCCCAGACCTCTCCCCAAACCCCTCCTCAAACTCTTCGATGAGGGTTGTCTTTGCATCTGCTGTCTCCGCTCGATAACGGTCGCAGCCCGGGGTGGAAGTAGTTCCAGTCGTTCCACGAAGAGCGTCTGCGGCGTCTGACTTCAAGCCCCAGCCCCGTGTGGGTCTGGCAACTCGAGACATGCACCGCCTCCCGAAATACCGGTCTTGATCAGCCCGGATGCCCGCGATCCTTTCTGCCTCTATCACACGTCAGGATCGATGAAATTCCGAGTGCCGGTTCTCTTTTTCCGAGAGACTCTTCCCACTCTTGCCAATTTCTAATGTGTGTTTCATTATAGGACTCTAAAATTCCCCCGCAGATAAATTTCCTTCCTGCTCCCATGACTGGTGATGCACTCGTTACTGGGCTATGCTGGAAGCCAGAGATACGGCAAATATAAGGAGATTGACTTGGCCCTCGATCCATGGAAAAACCTCCGTATGAAAAAGGTGATTGCCAGCCTGGAAGGCAACTGGCAGGCCGAGATGTCCGGCTATCACACCTACATGGCTCTGGCCGATCGCGAATCCGACCTCATGCGCGCGCAGGTCCTTCGACATCTTGCTCAGGCTGAGCTTGAACACGCCGCGCTTTGGGCCAGTCGACTCAAGGAACTTGGCGCCAAAGAGCCTGTCTACACCGGCGGAACCCACGGCGAAGCGGATTCCTTCGCCAGCCGTGCGGGCGGCCCCATTCTCGCCCTGCGCAGGCTCGAAATTGAAGAAAGCCGCGATATCGCCCGCTACGGGAGCCAGTTGAAAGACCTTGGCGACGAGGGATCCATCGCCATTCTCAATCACGTCATCGAAGACGAAAAAGAACACTACCGCGAACTCGGCGCTCTGCTTCGCGGTCAGGCTCCCCACGCTTCGGCAACCGGAAAACCCATCGTCAACGCACAAGGGATGCTCGACGAGATGCTCGCCCGTCGTGACGAAGGACGCTCCCAGGCGGGTAGCTGGATTGGCGACGCCATCTACGGAGTCAACGATGGCCTGGGTGCTATCTTCGGCATCGTCTCCGGAGTCTCCGGCGCGACGGCGGGAAACGGACACTACGTCCTGCTCGCTGGCCTTGCAGGCATGATCGCCAGCGCGCTTTCCATGGGTTCCGGAGCCTATCTCGCTGCCAAAAGCGAGCGCGAAATCTACGAAGCCGAACTGCACCGGGAGCGTGAAGCGATTGCCATGAATCCCAACGAAGCCCGCGAACTGCTCTCGCTCTACTACCAGGTCAAAGGATTGCCGGAAGAGGACGCCTCGCGAGTCGTTGACCACCTCGCGCGCGATCCACAGCAAATGCTCAAGGCCCTTGCCGCCGAGCGCCTCGACACCACTCCCGAGGGACTCAAAGTGCCCTGGATCTCAGCGCTCTCCGGCACCATTTCCACCGCCATCGGCGCCACCATTCCCATCATCCCTTTCTTCTTCATGAGCGGTGTTCCGGCCGTCGTCGCCGCCGCCATCATCTCGCTCATCGCTCACTTCGCCGTCGGCGCGGCCAAAAGCCTGATCACCGTCCGCTCCTGGTGGTCCAGCGGATTGGAGATGACCGTCGTCGGCGCGGTGGAGGGAGCCGTTACGTATGGTATCGGATTGTGGATGGGGCATCTCGGCGCGTAGTTGGAGCCAGGTCGAAATCAAGTTCAAGTCTGGCTGTTGTCGGGATCTTGCGTCTCGGCGCTCGCGGGTTCGCTGTCTGCGTCGATGCGGGGTTGCTCTGGTATGCTCCGGGCTATGCCTGGCGGATGGACGAGATGGAGTGCGCTGAAGCGTGAGCAGCGGAATGCGTTTCTGGCTTCGATGCTGAGCTGGACGCTGGATGCGCTGGATTTTTTTCTGCTGATCTTCTGCATTCCGGCGATTGCCGGTGGCTTTCATGCCCGTGTGGAGCAGGTGGCCGAAGCGGTCTTTCTGACGCTGGCGCTGCGTCCGGTCGGCGCTCTGCTCTTTGGCGCGGCGGCGGATCGATGGGGACGCAAGCCAACCCTGGTGGTGAACATTCTGTGCTATTCGGCGGCGGAGCTGGCTTGTGCGTTTGCGCCGTCGCTGCGCGTGCTGCTGGTGCTGCGAGCGGTGTTTGGCGTGGCGATGGGCGGCGTGTGGGGCGTGGGCGCGGCGCTGACCTTTGAGACGCTGCCCAACGAGGGTCGCGGATTCTTCTCCGGCGTCTTGCAGGAGGGCTATGCCATCGGCTATCTCCTGGCGGCGGGCGCCTTTGGGCTGGGCTTTCGTTGGCTGGGCTGGCGGGGATTGTTTGCCTTGGGCGCTGTGCCGGTGCTGCTGGTGCCGTTTGTGCTGCGCGGGGTGAGCGAGTCGCCGGTGTGGCTGGAGATGCGGACAAGGAAGGCGGCAAAACGAGCGTGGCCGGTGCGCATCCAGGCGCTGCGACGGCATCTGCCGGTACTCGTCTTTCTGATTGTGCTGATGACGGCTTTTACCGGATTTTCGCATGGGACGCAGGATATCTATCCGACATTTCTGCTGAAGGGCGCGGGATTTACGGCGGGGATGGTGGGGCTGATCGGGGTGATTTACAACGTCGGATCGCTGGCTGGCGGGCTGGTCTTTGGCAGTCTGAGCGAGCGCTGGGGCCGCAGGCGCGCGATTATCGCCGCGGCGTTGCTGGCGATTCCGATTGTGCCGCTCTTTGCCTACGGGCGGACTGCGACGGCGCTCGGCGTGGGCGCGTTCCTGATGCAGTTCATGGTGCAGGGCGCGTGGGGCGTGGTGCCGGCATATCTGTCAGAACTGGCTCCGGGCGCGGTGCGGGCGATCCTGCCTGGGGTGGCGTATCAGCTTGGCAACCTGCTCACTTCACGGAATCTGGTGATCCAGACACGACTGGCGGAGCGGATGGGCAGCTATCGTCCGGTGCTGGCCGGAACGGTGGTGGTGGCCGGACTGGCGCTGGCGCTCGTGACGTGGCTGGGACGCGAGACGCGCGGCGCCGAGATCGGCGCCGAGTAGGCATTGCAGGCCATTGCATCGAGCATCATGCATGATGCATCATGCATGGACCATGCATACATGGTCCAGCGGCGCCTTCGCACGGTGGCGCTCCCTCTGGTCGCCGGTGGGCACAAATGGTGGTTGCGCGAGTGTGCAGGCTGCCAGCAAGCGGATTGCCTTGAGGGGAACGCCAACAGGAAAAGCTTCGGTAAATCCACAGGCGATGCCACAAGCAGGGGCAAAGGCAAATTGCCCGTGGAAGCAATGCCGCGGAAGAAACTATTTGGGGCGGGTCAGGTCGAAGCGGTCGCGTGTGGTGGACCAGGTGTTGCCAGCCATGCGGCCGACGGCGTCGAGAAGCACAGGGTCGATGCGGAAGTTGTCGATCAGGTCCGGGCGGATGTGGAAGCGCACGATCTGGCCGAGCACGACGACGCCAGCAGCATGGCCCTGTCCGGTGAAGAGGATTTGCAGCAGTTTGCACTCAAGCTGAGCGGGCGCTTCGGCCACGCGCGGAGCGCGGACGACTTCGCTGGGAATGGCGGTGAGGCCGGCCAGCTCAAATTCATCGACGGAGGGCGGGACGGTGGCCGCAGTGAGGTTGGCGGCGTGGGCAATGGCTTCCGAGACGATGTTGATGACGAATTCGCCAGTCTGCTCGACGTTGCGCAGGGTATCCTTGCGGTCGTCGGGCTGGTCCGGAGTGGGCGAAGCGGGAGCGGCGGTGAGCGATGGGCAGAAGAGCACCGTGGGCGGATTGGAGCCGACGCCGCTGAAAAAACTGAAGGGCGCGACGTTGCGCACGCCAGCGGCATCGACCGTGGAGACAAGCGCTACAGGGCGCGGGACGATCAGCCCGGTCATGAGCTTGTAGCATTCCAGAACCTGAAGTTGTGCGGGATCAAGCGAGAGGTGCGAAGAGCCGGGCTGAGAAGAGTTCGTCGATGCGGTCGTCATGCCAGCAGGATAAATTGTCCGGGGTCGCGGGTGCGATGCGGTCAGGCGCGTCTGGTCGGCGCGTCTGGCCCTGCGGTCAGGCTAGCTGCGGTCAGGCTAGCTGCGGTCAGGCTAGCTGCGGTCAGGCCGGCTGCGTAGCCGTTCATTGCTCGACAAAAGATGCCATGTCGGGACAAATCCTGCCATGTCGGAACAAATCCTGGTGCGATGACTGCTTTGGTGCGAACAATCGAACGACAGGTGAGGATATTTGCACAGCGGTAATAGAGATTCAGGCACAATAGTGAGATAAGGAGTCCCCCGGTGCCGCGCATTCACTTTCAACAGCAACTGGCCGAACTGAAGGACAAGATCCTGGCGATGGCCGCACTGGCGCAGCAGGCAGTGCAAAGCGCGGTGGAAGCGTATCTGCAGCGCGATGAGGCACTGTGCGCCTATGTGAGAGAGAACGAGACGGCGATCAATACCGCGCAGCGCGAGCTGGACGAGATGGCCTATGAGCTGCTGGCCAAAGAGCAGCCGATGGCCATCGACCTGCGATTCATCCTGGCGGTGATCAAGATGAATGCCGATCTGGAGCGGATTGGCGACCAGTCGATGAGCGTGGCGATTCGAGCGCGGGACATGATTGGGATGGCTGAGGTCGAGCTTCCGGTGGATTTTGAAGCGATGGGCGAGTATGCCAGCCGGATGATCCGCACAGCGCTGCAAGCGTTGCTGGATGGCGATGCGCAGGTGGCCGAGTCTGTGCGTGAGATGGACGATGAGATCGACCGCATGAATCGGCTGGCGCAGGCGGAGCTGCTGGCGTTGATCCAGCAAAAGCCGGAGGTAACACCGCAGGCGCTGCACGCGCTTCTGATCTCGCGCAATCTGGAGCGAATTGCCGACCACGCGACCAACATTGCGACGGACGTGATCTTCTGGATTCGCGGCGCAGATGTGCGCCATGCGCTGAGTCTGGCCTCGGACTGACGGGCCGAGCGAGCGTCTTCGCTCCCGGAGTGTATGGCGGAAATTCGCTGTGCTCAAAGTATCGAAAATGGAAATGATAGGAGCCACAAGCAAGCGGGCCGCGCGAAGAGCGCGGCCCGCTTGCTTGTGGGGTAAACAGGCTTTGATTGCGAGCTACTTGGCTGCTACGGATTCCAGCTCGGCGAGCCGCTTGGCCAGCAGCGTTTCCAGCTTTTCCAGCGCGGCGCTGAATCCTTCAATGCCTTCCTTCAGCTTGTCGGTGGCCATGCGATCGGCCGCGTGCATGCGATCAAAGGTGGCGCGGTCCACGGTGATCTTTTCAATCGCCATGCCGCTTGCCTTGGCCGGATCGAGTTTGCGCGGAAGCTCAGCGGTTGTGGACTCCAGCTCGGCGAGCAACTGCGGCGAGATCGTCAACAGGTCGCAACCCGCAAGCTCGCAGATTTCGCTGATGTTGCGGAAGCTTGCGCCCATCACCTGAGTCTTGTAGCCGAACTTCTTGTAGTAGTTGTAGACGGCTGTGACGGAGTGGACGCCGGGATCATCGGCGCCGACGTAGTCCTTGCCGGTGTCCTTCTTGTACCAGTCAAGAATGCGTCCGACGAACGGCGAGACCAGGGTCACTTTGGCCTCGGCGCAGGCGATGGCCTGATGCAATCCGAAAAGCAGCGTGAGGTTGCAGTGAATGCCCTCTTTTTCCAGCACTTCCGCAGCGCGGATGCCTTCCCAGGTGGAGGCAATCTTGATCAGCACGCGGTCGCGCCCAATGCCTGCGTGGTCATACTCGGCGATGATTTCGTGGGCCTGCTGGATCGTAGCTTCGGTGTTGAAGGAGAGTCGCGCGTCCACTTCTGTGGAGACACGGCCGGGAACGATGGCAAGGATTTTTTTACCAAACGCGATGGCCAGACGCCGGAAGGCCAGGTTGGCGACCTTGGATTCTTCGGCGGCGTCACCGAGTTCTTTGCGCGCATCCAGAAGCACGCCATCCACAATCGACTGATACTGCGGCAATTGCGCCGCGGCTGTGATGAGAGAAGGATTTGTGGTTGCATCCTGCGGACGAAACTTTTCCATCGCCGCAATGTCGCCGGTATCGGCCACAACCACCGTCATGGTTCGCAACTGTTCCAGAAGATTCTTTGACACAATTCCCTCCAGGGGTTGAATTTTTCGCATGCAGTCGATGGACTGCAAGATTGCGCAGACGAAGGTTGCGCCGGAAACAAGACCTTAGCCTCAAAGTCTACTCCGAATTGGATGCAGAAAAGTGATCTTGGGGTCAAAAGAGTCTGCATCTGGCCCGAAATCGACTGGCGGCGTTTGCATGCCGGTTTTGTATTCAATTCTCTTCAGCGGTGAAGGTGTTGCGCAGCGTTCCGACACCGGCGACGGTAACTTCGACGATATCGCCTGCGGAGACGGGACCAACGCCTGCCGGTGTGCCGGTCAACAGCAGATCTCCCGGCTCAAGGGTGATGGCGGCTGTAATGTAGGCGAGCAATTGCGGCAGGGAAAAGATGAAATCGGCCGTGGAGCCATGCTGGCGCAGTTCGCTGTTGAGGCGCGTTTCAACGAGCAACCCGGCAGCAATGGCGTCGGCCGTGACGCTGGTGTCGACCACGGGGCCGACCGGACAGAAGGTGTCAAAGCCTTTGGCTCGTGTCCACTGGCCATCCTTTTTCTGTAGATCGCGCGCGGTGACATCGTTGGCGACGGTGAGGCCGTGAATGCAGGTGGAGACATCCTGATCCGCGGTGAAGTTTCGCAGTCTTCGCCCGATGACGACAGCCAGCTCCCCTTCGTAATCGATGCGTTCAGAGACCCGGGGCATGCGCACGACGCCGCCGTCTCCGAGCAGCGACGAGGGCGGCTTGAAGAAAAGCAGCGGCTCGGCTGGGACTTCGTTGCCCAGCTCTTTGGCGTGGTCGCGGTAGTTTCTGCCCACGCACAGGATTTTCGACGGGGTGACGGGAGCAAGCAGTCGAGCCTGGCTGAGCAGCAACGGCTCACCGAGCGGCTCGGCCGAGCCTGTTTCCCAGGGAGATGAGAGTCGAGAGGTGATCCAGAGAGCACCGGCGCGCTCCTCGACCAGGCCCCACTCGGGTCGTCCATCCACTTCCATTCGACAATACTTCATTGGGATTCCTCACGCTTGCGGGTTGTGTTGGGATGATCTTTCATGGTGTCGCGAAAGCCTCAGCCGGAGCCGACCGCTCGCTTCGGTTGCCGTGCGTGTCCACCGCGCGCACAGCATAACGATATCTGTGCCCAGGCTGAGCGGTGGTGTCAGAGTATGCAGGAACGCTGATGGGATCGGCAGGGGAAATCTGCTGCCATGGGCCATCGTCCTGGCTTCGATCCACAAGATATCCGGCAAGATCCGGCTCGGTGTCGGGCATCCAGGACAGGTCCATCGTGTGCGTAGCCACAGTAAAGACGATGCCCAGACCGCCGGGTACTGAAGGAGCAAAGACATCGGTTGTATCGACAGCCACCGGGGCGCTGGCCGGCCCCGCCAGCTCAAGGGTTGAGTTGTGGGTCGCTTCGCTTGCAGCCAATTTCGTCGGTGCAATCTGAGCAGCGAGCGCCGGCAGGGCAACAAACCGCTGCGCGGTGTAGCTGTACTCCTCGTCGAAGCGGGCCTGGCGATCTACAGCTCCAGCGGAGCCAGTGCGCGCAGGCGCATCGACGATGAGGTCTTCGTCGACCGGCTCGGGCGGAAGGCCGGCAATCGAGGTTTGTGCTGGAGGATTGGCTGCGCGCGAGGCAGGCTTTGCGGCGCGCAGGACGTGGCGATGGAGACGGATGGGAGTTGCTGTGCCGTCGGATTGCCAGCGCAGGATCACCCCGTCGGCGCTTGCGGTGGCGACGAATCCAACTACGGCCGATGGCGAGGCGCCGGCAGCGGAGACGGCGATATTGGAGGGGCCTGCGGTGTGTCCTTTGCGATTCCGCAGTGTGACCCAATATAGGAGCGGACGAGGCGAGCCGATGGTGAGTGAGGCAGGCAGCGCATCGGTGAGCGTGGTTACTGTTCCGGGCTTCACGGTTTGCTGGAGCAGCGGGAGACAGTTGGCGCTGTCGAGTCCGGGTTTGGCCGTGGTGGACGGAGTGGATTCGGAGCGGCAGAGATCGGCTTCCATCTCCTGCTGAAAAGCAGTGATCGACTGCTTATCCGTGGTTTTGGTCGGATTGGTCCAGCTCAGTGTGACGATCTCCCCAGCCCGCGTGGCGATAAGGTTTGTGATGGGATCAGGCAGCCGCAGCGAAGGTGGCAGCGGCGCGCCGGGAGTGCCGCATCCGGTGAGCGCCAGAAGCGAGGCGCAAGCGGCCAGGCCAGCGCATCGTGCGATCCAGCTACATCGTGCGATCCAGCCACATCGTATGATCCAGCCGCATCGTGCGATCTCAGTCCCGTGCGTCATTGGCTTTCAGTCTACTCAACTGCACCCGCCGACGACGAACAGGAGCGATCTCGCTCAGGCCGGTAAAGCGGCCCGTAAGGCGGCCTGCAATGGGACGTGTTCGAAGTGGAATCCGGTGGCGAGCAATCGGGCGGGGACGGCGCGCGCGCTGGCCAGCAGTGCCTCGTCGGCCATCTCGCCAAAGGCCAGTCGAAGCGCCCACGCAGGCGCGGGTGCCAGAGCCGGTCGATGCAGCCGATGGGCCAACTCGCGGGTGAACTCGCGATTGGTCACCGGCTGAGGAGCCACGGCGTTAACCGCGCCGCGGAGCGTGGCTGTCTGGATGGCAAATTGAAAGGCGCGCACTGCGTCCTGCTCGCTGATCCAGCTCATCCACTGGTCTCCACTGCCCAGGCGACCGCCGAGGCCAAGTCGGAAAAGCGGCACCATGCGCCCCAGCGCGCCACCGTCGCGGCTGAGCACGATGCCCAGTCGGAGGTGGACGACCCGAATGCCGACTTCGACGGCCGGGCGCGCGGCTGACTCCCAAGCACGGCAAAGTTCAGGGAAGAAACCGCTTCCGGGAGCGGCGTCCTCGTTCAGAAGTTCGTCGCCGCGGTCGCCGTACCAACCGATAGCCGAAGCACAGACCAGGACCGCAGGGGGGCGGCGCAGTTGGGCGAGTGCCTCACAAAGCACGCGTGTGGAGTCAACCCGGCTGGTCCACATCGCCTGCTTCCATGCGGTCGTCCAACGCTGGGCGGCGATGTTTGCGCCGGAGAGATGCACGGCGGCAGCCAATCCTTCGAGGCGCTCAGCGTGCTCGATGCAGGACGGTCTCAGGTCACGATCCCCGCCGTCAGCGAGAGTTGGATTCCATTGGATTTCGTTCGATTGAGCCGCGGCACGCCGAACCAGTTGAAGGACGGAGCATCCCCCTGCAGCGAGAGCCTCGCGAATTCTGTCCCCCATCATGCCAGAGGCTCCACTCATCAGGACAGGACCGGATGGGATAGTACAGCCCAGATCGTTCATTGTAATTGCCTTATCACTCATCATGCTCGCCGTCGGAAGGCTCCGGTCGATCGAACCTCTGCCTTCACTTTCGCATGGCCATCTGCAATTCGCTTCCACTCCGCAAAAATAATTATTGATTACCGCAACAAATCGCCAACTCGCTGCATCTTTAAGCCAGAGGAAATTTTCGTATGGCAAAAGCCACCGCAAGTCCGACAGATGAGCTGAATCCAGCACAGATTGACACCGAAACCGCTGAGCATTTTATTGCGCAAAAGCATATTGGCGAGCGGATTAAACGCCTGCGCCTGAAGAAGTCGATGGGCTTGGTGGAGTTGGGGAAACACACCGGGCTTTCTGCCAGTTTTCTTTCGCAACTGGAGACCGGACGAGTCGTGCCGACATTGCGAAATCTGGCGCGGATCGCGATGGTCTTTTCGAAAGACCTCTCGTATTTTTTTGAGACGGAACCTCATTCTCTCTTTCGCATCCACCGGCAAAAGGAGCGCGTGCGGCTGCCGCAAAGCGGGACAGACGATCCAACGTACTACTTTGAGAGCCTCGGCTACATGGTGCCGGACCGTCAGATGGACCCGTATTTCGCGGAGTTCATTCCGCTGAAGAAGGGCCAGGAAGCACGTCCGCACGTCCATGCGGGATATGAGTTTCTTTACATTTTGAAGGGCGAGCTGGAGATTCGACATGGCGACCAGATATCCCTTCTGGAGCAGGGAGACGCGGTCTATTTCGACGCCAGTACGCCGCACGCGTATGTGTGCAGCGGCAAGCAGCCTGCGGTGGCGCTGATTGTGACGATGGTGCAGCTTGCCGTGGCACAGCCCACGATGGGCCTGCGTCCGCTGGGAGCCACGCAGCGCAGCCTGGGTGGAACACCGGTACGAACGGAAAAAGCTCCCGCTGCTCGCGCGAATTAGGCGCGAATCAGGGCGCGCCTTGTACCCGGCTCGGGTGTGTCGAGCTGGCTGGCAAACCTCCGGCTGCGCGCGGACCGCATAGACTGGAATAAAGGTGCCGAAGAGGATGCGGGTTGCGATTGTTGGAGGCGGTGTTGCCGGGCTGGCGGCGGCTTTTGAGCTGGAAAAAGCGCGCCGCGCCGGTGCCGGAGTCGAGTATGCGCTGTTGGAGGCTTCGCCGCGCCTGGGTGGAGTGATCTCCTCTCGCATGGACGACGGCACCGTGTTGGAGCATGGCCCGGATTCGTTTCTGACCGAGAAGCCAGCGGCGATTGCGCTTTGCCGCGAACTGGGTCTGGGCGATTCGTTGATCGGCTCTGACGACAGCAATCGGAAGACGTTCATCCTGGTGCGTGACCGGTTGGTGGCGCTGCCGGATGGGCTGATGTTTCTGGTGCCGACGCAACTGATGCCGACGGTGCTGACACCGCTCTTCAATCCAGTGACCAAATTGCGGATGGGGTTGGAATGGTTTCACCGCGCGCGCACCGGGCAAGAGGATGAGTCGGTGGCGAATTTTGTGCGCCGACACTACGGTCAGGCTGTGGTCGATCGATTAGCCGACCCGTTGCTTTCGGGCATCTATGGCGGCGATGCGGAGCATTTGAGCGTGCAGTCGGTGCTGCCTGCGATGGTTCGGTTGGAGATGGAGTATGGGTCGCTGACGCGCGGAATGCTGGCGGCGCGCAGGAAGCAACGCGAAGCAGCGCGCAAGGCGCAGCCATCCGCCGTGAAGAGAACAATTTTCACCACGCTGCGCGGCGGGTTGCAGCAGTTGATCGACGCGCTAATTGCCGAACTCGAGCCGCAGTCTCTGCACATGAATGCCGCAGTCCAGTCGTTGGAGGTGGACGCACTGGGCTGGCGCGTTCGCTTTGCCGCTCGCGCGACCGAGCGCTTTGACGCGGTGATTCTGGCCACTCCGGCATGGGTGGCCGCTCGACTGGTGCGCGGCGTGCATGGTCCGCTCAGCGATGAACTGGCCTCGATTCCCTACAGCTCTTCCATCACGGCCAATTTCGTCCTGGATGAGGCCACGTTGCCGACCCTGCCACCTGGCTTTGGTTTTCTGGTTCCGACGCTGGAGCGGCGCTCGATGCTGGCGTGTACGTTTGTCCATCGAAAATTTCAGGGCCGGACTGCGCCGGGTCGAGCAGTTCTGCGCTGCTTCGCCGGTGGAATGCGCGGCGAACAAATGTTGGCGGAAAGCGATGCAGAGATTGCAAGAGTGCTGCGCGAGGAGCTTCGGCAGATTCTCGGAATCACCTCCGAGCCGCTCGTGGCCGAGGTGCGGCGGTGGCCACGATCCATGGCGCAGTACAGTGTGGGTCACGCCGCGCGCGTTCGTCGAATCCGCGAACAGGCCAATACGTTGCGCAACCTTCATCTGGCGGGCAATGCCTATGATGGCATCGGAATCTCCGACTGCATCCGTCTGGGCCAGAGCGCGGCCCGCGCCCTGGCGCAAATCCAGTCGTAACTGCAACGCAGCAGTTGAAGTCGAGTAAGCAATCGCTTTGCATTGGTCGCCTGCCGCCCTGCGGGGGTACAATTGCAGCGCTATGAAAAACAAAGCGCTTTGCCAACTTTTCCCTTTCAGCCTGATCGTGATTCTCGCTTGTTTTTGCAGCGCGTCCCATGCCCAGACCACGCCATCAAACGCGCAGCTTGCCAGTCGAGCCATCAATGATCGCGTGGATGCGCTGATGAAGAAGATGTCGCTTGAGGATAAGATTGGCCAGCTTGTGCAGTATTCCTATGGTTCGGCAACCGGGCCGGATGCATCGCATTTGAGCTATGAGGATTTGATTGCGCGCGGACAAATTGGCTCGCTGTTGAATATCCACGGCTCCGATGAGGTGAATCGGTTGCAGCACATCGCGATGGAGAAGTCGCAGCTACACATCCCACTGCTCTTTGGGCTGGATGTGATTCACGGCATGCACACTACATTTCCTGTGCCGATTGCGCTGGCCAGCGCCTGGGATCCGGAACTGATTCACAGCGTGGCGCACACGGCGGCAGTGGAGTCGCGCGCGGAGGGAGTGCCTTGGGTCTTTTCGCCGATGGTGGATATTGCACGCGATCCGCGCTGGGGGCGCATTGTCGAGTCGGCGGGCGAGGATCCGTATCTGGGTTCGGTGCTGGCGCGAGCCTATGTGGAGGGATATCAGCAGGGTGATCTAAGCAAACCGGATTCGGTAGCGGTGAGCGTGAAGCACTTTGCGGCGTATGGCGCGGCGATTGCAGGTCGCGATTACAACGCGACGGATATGTCGGACGGGATGCTGCGGCAGGTGTATCTGCCGCCGTATCACGCTGCGGTGGCCGCTGGAGCGGCTACGGTGATGAGTTCATTCAACTCGATCAACGGAGTGCCGGCGAGCGCGAATCCTTACACGCTGACGCAGATTCTGCGGCGCGAATGGGGCTTCGACGGATTTGTGGTTTCGGACTGGGGCGCGGTTTCTGAGCTGTTGAATCACTCCATCGGAGCCGATGGCAGCACGGTAGCGCGCAAGGCCATTGAAGCCGGCGTGGACATGGACATGGAGGGCGGACTGTACGGGACGACACTGGCGGCGCAGGTGCGCGCGGGCACAATTCCGGAGTCGGTGATCGATGAGGCGACGCGGCGGATTCTGCGAGTCAAGTTTGCGCTGGGTCTCTTCGATCATCCGTACATTGCGACGACGCCCGCCTATGTGGCGACGCCGGAAAAACGCGCTGCGGCACGCAAGGCCGCCGATGAGACGATCGTGCTCCTGAAAAACGATGGCGTCGAGGGAGTGGGCAACGTGCTCCCGCTGAAGAAGTCTGTGAATACGGTGGCGCTGATTGGGCCGCTGGCAGATTCGCAGCAGGACATGCTTGGTTCCTGGGGCGCATTGGGCAATCCAAAGGATGCCGTGACGCTGCGACAGGCGTTGAGCAAGCGGCTGGGCAACCGGCTGCTTTATGCCCGGGGCGTGACGATTCTGAAGGGCAGCAACGAGACATACCTCGAGAAATTTCTGGGTCAGCCGACCTCTCCGGCGTGGGACAATGCCAACGGAATCGCCTCAGCCGTGGCGACTGCGAAAAAGGCGGATGTGGTGGTGATGGCGTTGGGCGAAAGCGCAGTCGCGATGACCGGCGAGGCCAGCAGCCGCGCGCACCTGAGCCTGCCGGGAGACCAGGAACAGTTGCTGGAGGCTGTGGCTGCGACCGGCAAGCCGGTGGTGCTGGTGATGTTCACCGGCCGCCCCAGTGAAATTCCGTGGGCTGCGGAGCATATTCCGGCCATTGTGCAGGCGTGGTTCCCCGGCATCGAGGCTGGAGACGCGGTTGCCGATGTGCTCTTTGGCGATGTCAATCCAAGCGCAAAGCTCACCACGAGCTTTCCACGGGCTGTGGGACAAGAGCCGCTTTACTATGCGCAGCTTCCCACAGGGCGACCGGCGCATGGCAATCTGAATCACTTTCCCGCAAACAGCGAAGAGAAATATATGTCGCGTTACCTGGACGTGAATAACTCGGCGCAGTTTCCGTTTGGCTGGGGATTGAGTTACACGAGTTTCCGATTTAGTGATCCCACGCTGAGCCATCCGGAGATCAGCCTCTCTTCATTCAAGCCGGGCGATGCTGCAAAAGTGAATGTCAGTTTCACCGTAACCAACACGGGCTCTCGCGCAGGCACCGAGATTGCCCAGCTTTACATTCGCAACACGGCGGCGTCCGTCGAGCAGCCGGTGCGCGAGTTGAAAGGATTTGCGCGTGTCACCTTGCAGCCAGGCGAAAGCAAGACGGTGACGCTGCCACTCGGCTTCGATGAACTCAGCTTCTGGAATGCTCAAAGCAAGCAGGTCGTCGAGCCGACGACGTACAAAATCTTTGTGGGCGACAGCTCGCTGGCAGATCGTTCGACAAGCCTGATTGTCCGCTGAAATGGTCACCGCCCAGGCGCAGAACCCCACGCTTATGTGGACGATTCCTCATGCGGACGGTTCTTCGATGCGAACTTCGCGATCGCCCTCGACGTGGCTCAGTGTCTGGCGAATGCCGCTGGGCCAGCGAATCTCGATAGTCTGCGCTACCGTCTCTGCGCCGAGTCCAAAGTGTGCGCGTTTATCGCTGGAGGAGCAATAGCTGCCTGCGGTGGAAACAGTCCACCATTGCGATCCTGCCGCAGTAGTCAGCTTGATGACCGCGCCAATGGCGTCGCGGTTGCTTTTGTGCCCGACGAGATACAGCCTGATCCAGTGATGGGTCGTCTCGGTTTCGTTGCGCAGCAGATAGGCGGGGCCATCGTTGGTCGTTACCACAGCGTCCAGACGACCATCGTTGTCAAAGTCGCCAAGCGCCAAGCCGCGACCCACCCAAAGCTGATGAAAAACATCGCCGGAGTCTTTGGAGATATCGACAAACTTGCCATTGCCAAGATTGCGCAGTAGCATCATCGATTCACGATAGCGCAACTGCGGAAAGGTAAGTTCGATGTTATCGATGACATGACCCTGCGTGATGAGAATGTCCTTCCATCCGTCGTTGTCAAAGTCCATAAATCGCACACCCCACCCGGAGTGAAGCAGGGTGTCGCCACCTACGCCTGAAAGATAACTGGCATAGCTGAAAGTACCATCGCCGTTGTTCTGGTAGAGCGCATATTTCTGGTTAGCCAGATTGGTAACTATCAGGTCAGGGCGTCCATCGTTGTCATAGTCCTGAAAATCCGTTCCCATACCGGCGTAGGTGTTTCCCATGCCATCGACAGCCACCTCAGCCAGCAGTCCCGTATCTTCGAAGGTTCCGTCGCCTTTGTTGTGATAAAGAAACTCGGTCATGGAGTCATTGGCGATGAACAGATCCATGTGTCCGTCGCCGTCGTAATCGGCAGTGGAGATGCCAAGCCCTTTGCCGGGAAGCGCGATGCCGGTCTTAGCGGAGACTTCAGTGAAGCGACCGTTGCCCTCGTTGTGAAAGACCAGTGGAGTTGCGGTCGGGAAGAGATCGGGATGGCAGTAACTGCGGTAGCCTTCGCGATGCTCGCCGCACCAGATGTCCGGAAAGTCCCACTGCATGTAGCGAAGCACGACAAGATCGAGTCGTCCGTCGTTGTCGAGATCGACCCAGATTGCGCTTGTGCTCCAACCGCTTCCGCCTGTGCCGCTGGCTTCGGTGACGTCGGTGAAGGTTCCGTCGCCGTTGTTGTGGTAGAGGCGATTGCCGCCGTAGCCTGTGACGTAGATATCCTGAAAGCCGTCGTTGTCATAGTCCCCAATGGCCACGCCCATGTCATAGCCGATGCCTTGCAGTCCGGCTTTCTCCGTCACATCTTCAAAGCTGCCATCGGCTCGCTGATGATAGAGGCGATTCCAATATTCGGGACCGGTCTTTTTCGGAATCGTGCCGGGTCGAGTGGGATCGGCGAGTGGCGCGCCGTTGACAAAGAAGATGTCGAGCCTGCCGTCGTTGTCGTAGTCGAAGAGCGCGACACCGGAACCCATCGTCTCCGGCAGATATTTCTGGGAGGTATGCGAGGCCTTGCCGACAAAGGAAACTCCGCGCGCCTTCGTGACATCGGCGAACTTTCCGGCAATGGAAGGAATCTCCGCCGGGGTCGTGGGAGAAGATGCGCTTTGCGAAGCAAAACCCGCAGCGAGTGCTCTCATCCGCGGCTCAGCGCTGGCCAGCGTACCCAGGGCGGCTACAGACTTCAGAAAATTTCGACGGTGCATGCGCGATAACCTTTCCACGGAATGTCTTCTGCGGCTTTTGCGGCTCGGTTCAAAGAATGCGGATCAAACTGCGCAAAGCGTTACGGCTTGTCGCAGGCTGGTGAGCGGATCGCCGAGCGGAAGGAACTCGTGTGCGACAACTCCTTCAAACGAAGTGGCTGCGATTGCGCGCATCACTCCGTCCCACTGCACTTCCTGCTGGTTGTTCAGCTCATGGCGACCCGGCACTCCTCCGGTGTGGAAGTGGCCAATGGATGCGATGTTCTGCTGGATGGTCGTGATCAGGTCTCCCTCCATGATCTGCATGTGGTAGACATCGTAGAGCAATCGGATGAATGGCGAATCCACCTCTTGGATGACCTCGACACCCCAGGCAGTGTGGTCGGCCATGTATCCGGGATGATTCACCTTGCTGTTCAGCAGTTCCATGCAGAGCATGACGCCGGAGTCCTCGACGATGGGCTTCATGCGCTTCAACCCGGTAATGGTGTTGCGCATCCCTTCGTCGTCGGAAAGACCATCGCGAAGGCCGGAGAAGGTGATGACGCGCTTGACGCCGGCACGCCGGGCAAGCGGGAGATTTTTCCGCAGTCCGGCCTCGATGGAGGCGTGATTTTCCAGTCGATTGAGTCCGCGGGAGATCTCCCCGGCCTCGGCATATCCCATGGTGCAGACCAGGCCGTATCGCCGCGGAATTTCATATTCATCCGGCTGTAGCAGGTCAATGCCGACAAGTCCCATGCCGGCTCCTGCCACGCAGAGATCGTCGAGGGAGATTTTGGGGTAGCACCAGCGGCAGGCGGACTGATGAATGCGGCTGTGAGAGTTCGCGTGAATCGGGCTTGCGCTGCTTTCGGGTGATCCTGCGAGGGCCATGCCGACGGTCGCAACGCCTGCGTGCAGCAGATCGCGGCGAGATAACAAGGGATCAGCGGCGGTGGACATCCTGGTTCGGAATGGCTCAGAGAATTCGGGAAGAGTGAGCATGGCGTCAGGCAACAGAGTGGCGAATCGACCCAATGGAAGTCAAACTGAGGAGATTGCGACCTGATTCCGGGCCGTTGCGCACCAGAACGCGCAACCGATGGGCCGGGAATGGATAAATCGACTTAGTATGAGATTCCTGAATGCAGCAGGGATGCCCTGGAGCTGCGGGGACCGAAGCGGCAGGAATTATTGTCCTCAGTCCCCCGAAATGCTCTTGACAAGAGCCAATCGAGTTTCGTAAATATGTTGAGCGCTCGAATTCGCGGTACTGCTGGTTGTCAAGGAACCTTTGAATGTAAACGCATTCACTGGAAGCGTCGGTACAGACGTCCTTCTAAGAACAATCCGCATGTGAATACGGAGGCGCAAAAAGAAAACGTTTTTCTGGAGGCTTCCATGAGACTCTCCCGGCTAGGTATCCGATTCTTGGTCATGATCGGACTACTCATCCTCCCACTCGGTGCTTTTGCCCAGCTTGATACTGGCGCAATCACCGGCGTAGTCACCGATACTTCCGGCGCAATTGTGCCCGGTGCAACCGTCACGCTGACCAACACCGAAACCGGCTTTGTCAACACCACCAAAAGCGATTCCGCCGGCATTTACACCTTTTCTCCGATTCGTATCGGCTCCTACTCGATTACGGTGAGCGCTCCCAGCTTCGAGACCACGAAGCAGGAAAACGTCGTCGTTCAGGTGCAGGAGCGGCTGAGCGTGAATCTTGCGCTGAAGCCAGGCGAGGTGACAGAAACGGTCACTGTGACCACGGCTCCTCCCTTGCTGCAAACGCAAAGCGGATCAGTCGGCCAGGTCATGACCGCACAGACCATCAACCATGTGCCGCTGAATGGTCGCAACTGGGTCTACATCGCGCAGCTTTCCACGGGAACGGCTCCGGCAGAGGGATCACGCGGCGGTGGCAAGGGCGATTTTGAAGCCAACGGCCAGCGCGCAGAGCAAAACAACTTCATCCTCGACGGCGTGGACAACAACGTGAACGTGGTGGATTTTGCCAACGGCGCAAGCTATGTCGTGCAGCCGCCGCCGGACGCGCTCTCCGAGTTCAAGGTGCAGACAGGCGACTATAGCGCCGAGTTTGGCCACTCTGCCGGCGCGGTCGTGAATGCGACGATCAAATCCGGCACCAATGAGATTCATGGTGATTTGTGGGAGTATTTCCGCAATACCGTGCTGGACTCGAAAAACTTCAATGCCCTGACGGTGCCGAATTACCACGAGAATCAGTTTGGCGCGACGCTGGGCTTTCCCATCATCAAGAACAAGCTCTTCTTCTTTGGCGATACACAGGCCAACCGCATCATCTTTGGCAACACGCAGACCCTCACGGTGCCTACGGCTTTGATGCGGCAGGGTAACTTCAGCGAGTTGTTAAGCACCTCGCTCACTGGCTCCGCTCAGCCCATTTACCTCTATCAACCCAACCAGCAAAACGGCACGCTGCTGCAATGCAATGGGCAGCAGAACGTCTTCTGCCAAAGCCAGATCAGCAAGGTAGCGCAGAACATTCTCAATCTGTATCCGATGCCGAATGCCAATGGCGGCAAAACGTACAACAACTACATCGTCAACACCAACGACTCGGATAACACCTTCCAGTGGGATACCCGCATGGATTACAACGCGACCAACAACGACCAGATGTTCGCGCGTTTCAGCTATTACCATGAGCCGGGTAACTATCTGCCACCTTTGGGTCCGATTCTGGACGGTGGCAGCTTTGGCAACGATGGAAGCATCCTGAACCTGGGTGAGAACTTTGTTCTGAGCGAGACGCACGTCTTCACGCCGACACTCTCCAACGAATTTCGCTTCGGCTACAACTATCTGCATGATGGATACGTGCAGCCCAATGCAGATACGAACATCGCTGCAACTCTAGGCATGGGCGGCATTCCGTTCGGACCGGATTTCCCCCAGAATGGCGGTCTGCCGAATGTCTCGATCGGCGGCATCTCCAGCTTTGGCAGCACGACGTTCTATGTCACCGACGAGCACGAGAACGTGTTTCAGGTTCTGGACAACGTGACCAAGGTCATTGGGAATCACACGCTGCGTCTGGGCGTGGACTTCCAGAGCATTCGATTCTCCACATTGCAGCCGCCCTATCCTCGCGGCACCTATGGTTTCACCGGAGAATATACCAGCAACCTGAATGCCAACTTCACTGGCTACGGCGTTGCCGATTTTCTGGCTGACCAGAACAACAATGCGCAGATTTCCAATGAATTCAAGAACGGCGATGCGCACTGGTATCGCTCCGGCTATGCCGAGGATGACTGGCGCGTGAACAACAAGCTCACGCTCAATCTGGGTCTGCGCTACGACTACTATCAGCCGTACAAAGACGTCGGTGGATACCAGGCCAGCTACTACATCACGGGAGCCGTGGGGCCTGGCTTTGGACAGGCGACCTTTGAGATTCCTTCGCAACAGCGAAACTACCCGATCAATTCGCTGTTCACAAACCTGCTGGCGAAAGATAACATCACCCTCCAGTACGTAAACAATCCAGCCTTAATCAACGCGCAAAAGACGAACTTTGCGCCGCGCTTTGGGTTCTCGTTTGCGATGGATGATAACGACGTCATCCGCGGCGGATATGGAATCTTCTACGGCGGTCTGGAAAGCACTGGATATTATCCAAACCTGGGTGAAAACTATCCCTTCCAGTTCACGGATACCTTCCCGGCGCCAAACTGCGTGGCGAACAACTGCCCCAGCATCAGTGACCCGACCTACGGCGGAATATCACTGGAAAACGGCTTCACGACGCAGCTTGCGCAGGGATTGGCCAACTTTATCTCCACTCCGGCGCTTCGCGGGTCGGACCAGAATACGAAGACGCCATACACCGAGGACTACAACCTCTCGTACCAGCACCAGTTCAATGCGAACCTGGCGATGACGCTCTCCTATGTTGGCGATGTTTCACGCCATCTGCAGGTCTTCCCGGATCCGAATAACCCATTTGCGCTGACCAATCCTTCGGTGAACTCGCAAATCTATCGCCCGTTCCCGGACTTTGGCGGAACGGCATACACCAATTACGCCGGCATGAGCAACTACAATTCGCTACAGGCGAAGTTGCAGAAGCGCATGTCGCATGGGCTGAACTTCCTGGCCAGCTATACCTGGGCGCATTCGCTCGACGATGCTCCCACGCCGCTTGGAAGCACGGGCGATGGTGGTTATCGGAACACCAATTTGCTGCCTATCGTGAATGACTACAGCAACTCGCCCTTTGATGTGCGTCAGCGCATCACGTTCAACACCTACTACGATCTGCCGTTTGGCAAGGGACGCACGTTCATGAATCGTGGCGGCATCCTGAACGCCATTGCGGGAGGATGGTCCTCGAACCTGACCTTCTTTGCGCAGACGGGCAATCCCTTCACGGTGTATCCGAACAACACCGGCCCTTCGGGTGGCGGCACGCGCGCGATTCTGGTGGGTGATCCATACAAGGGCGGTGGCACACCGAATCCTACCAATCCAAACGTAAGTTGCCCGGCAAAGGTGAGGACGCTGCAAAACTGGTTTAAC
This sequence comes from Acidobacteriota bacterium, assembly GCA_021851335.1. GTDB lineage: Bacteria > Acidobacteriota > Terriglobia > Terriglobales > Acidobacteriaceae > Acidicapsa. The sequence continues at coordinate 83,184 of JAJZEA010000004.1, forward strand.
CCCTGCGCCTTTGCCAACCCGGTCTCGGGCACGGAGATCAGCCCTGGCCCGTACAACGGAAGCTATACGACGCCACAGCCTGGCTATCTGTATCCGGCTCAGGTCACGGCCAAAGATCAGGTGCTGCAACTGCTGGGTGGCCGACGCAACCAGATCTACGGCCCAGGTTACGAGCGGGTCAACATGTCCATCTTCAAGCAGTTCCCGACATTCCGGACGCAGTATCTGGAGTTCCGAGCCGACATCTTCAACGTGCTCAACACTCCGGCGTATGGCACTCCCAGCGTCACCAACATCAACTCCAACGGCGGCGAGATTTCGTCTCCCCGCTTCTTCCAGAACTTTACTCCCGATGCGCGCTTCTTCCAGTTCGCAATGAAGTATCAGTTCTGATTTAGACTTCACGGTGAGGAGCGGTGCACGCCGCTCCTCATTGGGAGCGATTGGGATGGAATTTCGGAGTATCTCGCTTGTACGCTCAGCGCTGTTTGCGCTGAGTGTTTTTGTCTGCGGGGCAAGTTTTCTTTCCGCGCAGTCTTCCACGGCATTAGCCGCTCGTTCTGCGGCCGATGCGTCGGCGAAGGATGATCGCCTCTTTCAGCAGGCAACCACGGCGTTGCAAAACGGCAGTCTGGCGGAAGCGCGCAGCCTGCTCACGCAACTGCGCGCTCGCCATCCTCATGACTTTCCCATCGATGAATCCCTCGGTCTGGCTTGTGCGCAGCAGGGTGATCTGAAATCGGCACTGGCCTACTTGCGAGCGGCTACCGAGGACGATCCAGGATCGGCCGTCGCCCAGGCGAATCTGGGAACGGCCTATCTGAAGATGCAGCAGAATGAAGCCGCTGTGAAGGCTCTGGAGACAAGCGTGCAGCTTGATCCTTCCAACGCTTCGACGCAAGCTGCTCTGGGGCAAGCGTTGATGCTGACGAAGCAGCCAAAAGCAGCGGTCGCGCCATTCCGTGCGGCGCTCAAGCAGAACGCCGACGATCCAGGTCTGCTGTATAACACGGCTCTCGCGGAGTTTCAGGCAGGCGATGCAGCAGCAGCGGAGCCATTGTTGGCGCGGATGCCGGGAGCGGAGGATTCTGCCGAAGCGCAATCGCTCTTTGGCGATGTAGACGAGTCACTGGCGAAGTATGAAGATGCAGCCAGGCACTATGCCAATGCTGCGCGACTGGACCCAAGCGAAGCCAATGTCTTCCTGCTGGGGGTCGAGTTTTTGCGCCACTGGACGTTCGACCCGGCGATCAAGGAGTTTGAAGCCGGAGTCAAAAGCTTTCCGCAAAGCACGCGGATGCAGGTGGGTCTGGGTGTTGCGTACTATGGCGGCAGTTACTATGACAAAGCGATTCCCATCTTTGCCGACCTGCTGCAAAAATCGCCGGATAACTCACTCTATGCCGAGTTACTGGGTCGCGATTGCACCGTGTTGACGGAAGGGATACGACCGGAGTGTGCCTCCCTGGTGAGCTTTGCAGAGCGTCATCCGGATAACGCCGTGATTGCGACCTACGCCGCGACCAGCATTCTGCATCAGCCGCAAGGGCAACAGCAGTTGGAGACGGCTCGCGCACTGCTGATGAATGCGTTGCATGCCAATCCGCGCATGGCGCAGGCTCAGTTTGCGATGGGGTTGCTGCTGCAGTTGGAGAATCAGTGGAAAGAAAGCATTTCACCGCTGGAGACGGCCATTCAGTTGAAACCGGATTATGCGACCGCACATTATCGGCTGGCTCTTGCCTACAATCACAACGGCGACAAGCAGCAGGCGCAGCAGGAGATTGCGCTGGAGCTGAAGTATACCAAGGCGGATCGCGCGGAGGTGGAAAGCCGCCTGCGCTCGGTGACCACATTTCTGGTGAAGATGCAATGAGTCCAGGCATGCAACGCGCAGGTTTTCGCGCCGCGGCGCAACAGGTTGCATTCCATCGCCGGGATTTTTTGCGCGCCGCCGGGCTGATGGGAGCCAGCGCGCCGCTGCTCAGTTTTGGACCCCTGCGCGCCGCAACCCTTCCGCGCGGGCGCAAGGTGGTGGTCGTCACCTTTGGCGGAGGCGCGCGCGATGAAGAAACCTTTGCGCCCGATGGCCAGGAGAACATCCCGAATCTGATTCAGACATTGTTGCCTCAGGCTGCGTTCTACAGTCAGGTGGTCAACCGTGGCATTCTGGGGCACTATGTGGCGACGGCCAGTCTTGCCACAGGAGTCTATGAAACCTTTGACAACTTTGCTGCCACTCCGCCGGCAAATCCAACCGTCTTCGAGTACTACCGCAAAGCGCTCCATCGACCCGCCACCGATGCCTGGGTCGTTGCTCCCAGCAACGGATTCAACCGCATCGGTGAAAGCGATGCGCGCGGCTATGGGCCAGGTCTTGGCGCTGGAGTCATCCTGCCCAAACATCTGCTCGCAGCGGCCATGCCGCAGCACCGGCAAAGCGACTTCACACATCTGCTGCGGGACAACTACGAGGATCCCTATTACACGCCGGATTTGCACGGCGGCGAGTTTGAGCTGAGCCAGCTTGATTCGATCCTCAAGCTTTCCGTGAACGAATTCACCGGCCACGCGCTCAGCCTCAGCAGCGCCGACGAGCTCTCTGTTTACGTAGCGCATCAGCTTATGCGCCAGCTTTCCCCGAGCCTGCTCTGGATCACGCTGCACGATATGGACGTGGCGCATTCGGGCGCATATTCGCTGTATGTGGATGGCATTCGCCGCTCCGACCGCCTGTGTGCGGAGATTTGGAAGATGATTCAGGCTGAACCGGAGTATGCCGGTCGAACGACGATGCTGGTGCTGCCGGATTTTGGCCGCGACTCCGACTTTGACTCCGGCGGCAACGGATTTCAGCATCATCGCACCGGCGATGCGCTTTCGCGAACGACGTGGATGATGGCGCTTGGCCCCGGCATTCGTCAGGGAGCGATGATTGATCGTCCTGTGCAGTCAACCGATCTGGTGCCGACAATCGGAGCGCTCATGGGCTTTGCGACACCGCTGGCTCGCGGGCGTGCGCTGACAGAGGTGCTCGGATGACCCCTGCGCAGCTCAGGCCGGAAGACTTTGCCAGCTACCCTGCCCAGGCGCGTTCGCTTGCAGTCAGCCAGATCCCTCTACTGCGCACGCTTCCGCTCGTTTTTGCGGCTCTTCTGCTGCGTGAGACGCGTGACTACGACTGGCGATTTCCACCCGAGCGGCTGGCCATCGAAGATCAGTTTTCCTTTTTGTCATCGCTTACGCTGCCGGAGCGGGAAAATCTGCTGCGAGGCTTCGCAAATGTGCGACTGCCGGAGTCAGCCCAGCGCATCCGCTGGGTGGCGCAGCCGCAGCAGTTTCTGGATGCGCTGACCGCGGCACTCTGGTCGACTCACCAGATTGACGGCTTTCGACAAAGCGCAAAGTCCTACGCCAGCGCGTGGCGCAAGGCGCGTCCAGAGCCGCAGCCGACGATGCAGCGACTCACCGTTGTGGTGTTGGGAGCCGATCTCAAACTGGACGGATATCCGCTGTTTCGCAAGCTGCGTTCGCATGGCGTCTTTGTTCCGCAGGTCCGTGGAGACGATGGCTGGGCCACGTTGGCGGCTCTCGCGCAAAAGCGCGCTCAAAGCCATCCCGCGGCCGCGAGCCATATCTACATCGATGGCGGCGAGGCGGACTCTTCGCTGGCGACTCATCTGGCCACCACCTCGTATGCCGGACTTGCTTCGGTCCGCGAGCAACTGCTGCAACGGATCAGCGCGATGCTTACCGGTGCCAACAGCGGTCCGGAGCAGTTGCGCACCGCCATGGCCGAGATCACGCCGCAGTCGCTGCGCTGGCCTGCGACCTCCGGCGACGAGGCTTTCCGTCGCTACCAGCTTGACGTGCTCACGGAAGGCTCAGGCACGCAGATCTTCAGCACAACGTTTGTGCAATGGGCTGCGCGGGAAGCGCTGCGGCGAGCGCAGCCGCTGACGCTGGTCATGCGCTTTGCGCCGCGCCAGCACAGTCTGAATATGAACGAGATGCTCTCGGGCAAGACCCAGGGCAACGCGCCCGATCCCGCCGGTTCGCTGGTGGACGCCGATATGGGCGCATTTTATGCGTGGATCGACCAGCAGAGGTTGACGGGCGCGGAGACGAGCGCGTTTCTGGCCTGGAGCGAGGTGCATCGTCAGGCGGTGCTGATCGGTCCGGCGATCCCGCGCAATACGGTCGCCGGCGCGCCCATGACCATGAGCCAGATGCTGGCGCAGCTCGGGTAAAGAGCGTGGGGCGACAGGCGTGGGCTGAGAGGCGTGGGGCGCAAGTGTCCTTGAGCGGCCAGGCGTGAAGTTTCAGCAGGTTGTTCCATCGAGTCTGAACGCGAGAAGCTGGTTAGCCGAGGCGATGTGCTTGATGGATGCAAGAGCGTGTTTCATCTCTCCCTCGGTGGCTTCGTCGCAGTGCGTCAGCCCCGCGCTGATCGCAGCGTTGATCGCAGGTCGGATACGTGTGGCTTCAGGCTTTCGTGGATGAATGAAACACGCTCAACGCCCTGCTTCGTGCATCATCTCCTGTATTGTTCTTCGCTGACCTTCTCCATCCAATCGACCACCTTGCCATCGAGTTTTTCCTGAATGGCGATGTGGGTCATTGCGGTGATGGCGCTGGCGCCATGCCAATGTCTTTCCCCCGGGGCGAACCAGATGACATCCCCAGGACGAACTTCCTGCACCGCTTCCCCTTCCTTTTGCACCCAGCCAAGACCGGATGTCACGATCAGCGTTTGCCCCAGTGGGTGCGTGTGCCAGGCAGTTCGCGCGCCAGGCTCGAAGGTGACACTTGCGCCACTCACGCGGGCCGGTTCGGCCCGGTCAAAGAGCGGATCGATTCTCACCGTTCCGGTGAACCAATCCTCCGGGCCTTTGGCGGACGGTTGAGAGCCTGCGGTTTGAATGTTCAAGGATCCTCCTTTTTGAAGGCATTTTCCGGAATACTATAAATTTTCTGAAGTTCGTGAGGGTGGATTTTTCCTGAGGAAAAATCCAATCCGCAGAATGGTTCTGGTTTACACCTTTTCCGGAAAATGCTTTAGTGCGCGACGAAGCCGCCGTCGACTGGAAGCGCGACACCCAGGACGAAGGAAGCCGCGGGGCTGCACAACCATAGCACAGTGGCTGCAATCTCTTCAGGCCTGCCGAGACGACCGATCGGCTGCTGCTTCAGAAATTCCTGCATCGCCGCAGGGTCGATGCCGTCGCCCATGGGCGTCTGGATGCAGCCGGGGCAGATGGCATTCACGCGGATGCCCAGCGCAGCCACGTCGAGCGCGGCGCTTTTGGTGAGGCCAATGACGCCATGCTTGGTGGCGTGGTAGGCCGCGCGGCCAGGCAAACCAACCAGACCACCGAGAGAGGAGCAATTCACGATCGCGCCGTTGCCCTGCTTTTTCATCTGAATCAGCTCGTGCTTCATGAATGTCCATACCCCGCGAAGATTCACGGCATTCACTTCGTCGTAGCCGGCGCTTGTCTCTTCCATCATGGGACACATTGGCCCGAGGATGCCCGCATTGTTATAGGCCATGTCCAGGCTGCCGAATTCACTGACGGCGCGTTCAACGGCTGTCCTGGCCAACTGCTCGTCCGAAACATCGCCCGCGAGCGTGATGGCTCTGCCGCTTGCGCCTGTAATTTCCTTTTGCAGCGCGGCGAGCTTCTGCTCCTCGCGATCCACCAGCACCAGCGCCGCGCCGGACTCTGCAAAGGCTTTTGCTGTTGCGCGGCCCAGGCCGGAAGCTGCACCGGTGACAAGCGCAGCCTGTCCTGAAAAGTCATATTTGGGATGCATCGTTTCTCCTGTAACGCTGGAAGTTCTGCGGTCTTCACGGAAGGAATACCCGCTCCTCAAAAGATAGACTTTTTCTCATGCAAAAACTCCTGTTCAATGGAAAAGACTTATGAGTAAAATGCATGAATGATTCGCGACGCTTTGTCTGAACTTTCCGCTTTTGCCACCGTTGCACAGGAGCGCAGTTTCACGCGCGCTGCGGCTCGGCTTGGAATGTCGCAATCGGCCCTGAGCCACTCGATGCGCACTCTGGAAACGCGACTCGGGGTCCAGCTTCTTGCCCGAACCACGCGCAGCGTCTCGCCAACAGCCGCGGGCGCCGCGCTCTTGCAGGAGCTTGCACCGGCCCTGGAAAGGATCGAGCGATCGGTTGCGGAAACGCGCAATCTGCGGAAACCGGCTGGGAGAATTCGGCTCCTCACTCCGCGGCTGGTGGCTCAAATGGTGATTGTGCCGAAGTTGGCCGCGTTTGCACGGAAGTATCCGGAGATCGTTCTGGAAGTGACCACCTCGAACGACCCCGTCGATCTGGTGGCCGGTGAATTCGACGCCGGCATCCAGCTTGGCGAGTTCATTCAGCGGGATATGATCGCGGTCCGCGTGACGCAGGAGATGCGTCTTGCCATCGTCGGCTCGGCGACGTATTTCCAATCCCATCCCATCCCGCGGCACCCGCAGGACCTGAAGCATCACTCCTGCATCGGCTTCCGATTTGGCGGCGGGCTTTACCGGTGGGAGTTTGAAAAAGGGAACAAAACAGTGACGGTAAGCCCGCAGGGCCACGCATCGTTTGATGATCCCGAGCTGGTCATTCAGGCGGTGGAAGCTGGCCTGGGGATCGGCTCATCCATGGAAAAAGCTTTAGCTCGACCGATTGCGAGCGGCCGACTTGTACAGGTGTTGAAAGACTGGTGCCCGGTGTTTCCCGGATATTTTCTCTACTATCCGAGCCGTCGCAATCAGCCAGCCGCGCTCACAGCGCTGATCGACACGCTGCGTGATGCGGATGGATCGCGCGCCACGCCCGCCCAGAGACGACCGTCCTGAGAAGTTGGCTTCAGTAAGTGCCCAGGTGCACCTGCACGTACTGCGCTTCGGCGCGGAAGTTGACTCCGCGATCGGTCTGGTCGCCGTTCAGGATGCGCTGTGGCTTCCAGTCCGTGCCCTCATAGCTGCCTTGTTCGGCGCGGAGGATCTGCATGTGTCCGGTTTGTCCCGCTGCGAGGGTGAAGGTGACGCGGCAGTTGATGCCGGTGACGAGAAAATCATTTGCACCGATCTGGGCGACGAGCGCGTGCGCGTCATGATGCGGGGTTCCGGGAGCATGCGCTTCGCCGTCAGGCTGCCGCGCGCCAAAGCCGACGAACGCGGTCCACTTGCCAAAGTGCAGCGTCTCTTCGGTTGTGCCCGGCTCTTCGACAGCGGTTTGCACTTTGCCCTCCAGATTGAGTTGCGCGACGACGCGATCAATCGGTCCGATGAGCGCGTAGTTGTCGGCCAGAGCATGAGGATAATCGCCCGCCTTGAAGGTCCATCCGGTCTGATCGGTGCCGAAAGGTGAAAAGCCAATCGCCCCGCGGTCAAGGGCATCAAAGAACTCCGCACTGAAGTTGTCTCCCGTGCCTGTCTCCGGAATCCATAGCGGGTTGTCCGCGCGGCGGTAGGTGTCCATCACCTCGCGCTCAAAGCCGCGATCCGCGCTGTAAAGATCAGGCCCAAGCACGTCGATCGAGCTGGCGACAGCTTTCCAGATCGCGATATTCGACTGCACCGGACCCCCGCTGGGAAAGTCGTATCCGGGCAGCAGATGACCGCGAATCTGGTAACCGCGCGGGTACTGAAGCCATACATTGCAGTAGTAGGGAATATCGAATTCCTTCTTGCCTGCCGCGGCGATGGCGTTGATATAGCGCGCAACGGAGTACGCCTGAAAGTACTGGTCAGCGTCAAAGCCAAAGACCTCGCGCCAGGAGCCGGGTGATTTGTGCATGGCGTCCAGCACTACCTGCGGCACAGGCCCGTCAAACTCTTTCTCGGCCTCCGGCGAGTGGTCACGCACCGCGCCGATTGAGCCGGATTCATTTTCCACCTGCATCATCAACACCGTGTGCTCCGCACTGTCCATCTGCGCCAGGTGATGCATCAGCGCCACAAACGCGGTGCGATCCGCATTCAGATTGGTTGCGGAGTTGGCTGTGAGCACCTGCACCGGCTCGCCTCGCTCATCGATGACGCGGGGATACTTCTGCGGATCGGTCTTCACCCACTCCGGCACGTAGTGGTCTTCTCCGTTCTTCCAGGTGCCAAACCACAGCAGCACCAGATGCATCTGATGTGCGCGCGCCTGATTCACCAGCATATCGACGCTGCTGAAGTCGAAGACGCCGGGCTTGGGTTCCATCTGCTCCCAGTAGATCGGCGCTTCCACCGTATTGGCGTGGATCGCAGCCATCAATGGCCACACATCCGGCATCGTCGAGGGCCATGCGCTGGAGTTGTTGATCTGGCCGCCGAGCACCAGAAAGGGCTTGCCATCGACCAGCAGGGCGTAGTGCCCATTATGATGAAGGATGCGCGGTGCCGGAACGTTGGCTGCACTTTGCGCAAGCGTGGCGAAGCAGCCCACGGACAACAGGCTTGCAAGCGGCAACAGGACGGAAGCCAGGGAGCGAACACGGCAGCGTCGAAAGAGACGTGGCATGGGATCGACCTCATCTTTCAGCTCGCAACAGGAAAGATTGCCAGCTATTTTGCGGGATCATTGTAAGCGTTTGCGACAGCGCTTGACCAGATTTTTCCACCCTTGCGCCGGGATCGCCGATCCCTCACGCATACCCCAGGCCACAGCCAACCGTGCAGTACGATGAATATGTGGAACTGGAGACCAAACGCGACGCGCTCATGCAGATTCTGGCTGAGCTGGATGGACTGCTCGTGGCCTACTCCGGCGGAGCGGATTCGGCGTTTCTTGCCTGGGCCGCGCACCAGGCGCTCGGGAACCGCATGATGGCCGTCCTTGCCGATTCCTCCTCGCTGCCTCGCGCGGAACTGGCTGCGGCTCTCGATTTTGTCCGCGAGCATGGGATTCCGGTTCGCGTCATCAGCACCAACGAACTCTCCAATCCGGAGTATGCGCGCAACGATGCTCAGCGCTGCTTCCACTGCAAGGAGGAACTCTTCACGCAGATGGAAATTCTGCGTTTGGAGATGGGGTATCCGCACCTGGCTTATGGCATGAATCTGGACGACCGCGGCGAGTTTCGTCCCGGCCAGCAGGCTGCTTCGCTCCATCGAGCACGCGCGCCTCTGGCTGAGGCAGGACTCACCAAGGCCGAGATTCGCGCGCTGGCTCGCGAGGCAGGGCTGAGCCTCTGGAACAAGCCTGCTGCGGCCTGTCTGGCCTCGCGCATCGAATACGGGCGTCCCGTAACGGCCGACGCGCTGGCGCAGGTCGAGCGGGCCGAGGCAGCGCTGCATCAGCTTGGTTTCGCGCGTGTCCGCGTGCGTCATCACGGCTCGCTGGCGCGCATAGAGATTGCTCGCGAAGAGATGCCCCGTGCGCTTACGCTTGCGACGCTTGACCAGATCACGCGTGAGGTCCGCAACTGCGGCTTCGCTTTTGTCACGCTCGATACCGAGGGCTATCGCTCCGGATCGATGAATGTTGTCCTTCCCGCCGATGCAATCCGCGCGGCATCCACGGAGATTGCTTAATCATGCACAGTGCTTTTCTTGAGTGTTTTGCCGGCATCGCAGGAGATATGTTTGTGGCGGCGGCTCTCGATGCTGGCGTTCCCTTTGCCGTAATGGAACAAGCCGTGGGCGCGCTGCAACTCGGTGTAACGTTGCGCTGCGAAACAGTCGATCGCAGCGGAATTTCAGCCACGCGATTTCTGGTGATGGTCGCGGGCCAGCCCGCCGAAGCAGCGGAGCACGGCCACGAGCATGCGCACGGCCACGAGCATGCGCATGAGCACAGCCACGAGCACGCACACGAACACCCCCATTCGCATCCGTCTGCCCACAGCCACAAGCATGAGCATCCTCATGAGCACGGGCGCTCGCTGGCGCAGATTCGCAAACTGATCGCCGCGGCGCCCATCGACCCCACCATTCAGCGCCGAGCCACGCACATCTTTGAATTGCTGGGCGCTGCCGAAGCGAAGATTCACAACGTTCCCGTGGACTCCATCCACTTCCACGAAGTTGGCTCGGTCGATGCCATCGTGGATATCGTCGCAGCGAGTGCGGCAATTGAGTTTCTGGAGCGCAACGGGCCTTTGCAATGGTATGTTTCAGCGATCAACGTTGGCGCAGGAATGGTGGAGTGCGCGCATGGAACTTTTCCTGTTCCAGCTCCGGCCACGGCAGAGCTGCTGCGCGGTCTGCCCACCTACTCCGCTCATCTGCAAAAGGAACTCGCGACGCCAACCGGCGCTGCCATTCTCCAATCGTTGTCCCCGCAAACGGCCACTCCGTCGCCGGCAGTTGTCCGCTCCATCGGCTACGGTGCAGGCAGTCGCAACCCCCGGGGATTTCCCAATGTCCTGCGCCTCTCACTCGGCGAGACGGTGCAGCAGACCGCAAGCGATGGCGAGGAAGTAATGGTGCTCGAGACTGCGCTCGACGATCTCAATCCGCAGATCACCGCACACGCGGCGCAGACTCTGCTTGCTCACGGAGCGCTCGACGTGATGCTGACACCGGTGCAGATGAAGAAGGGCCGTCCTGGAACGCTGCTCACCCTGCTCGCGCGGCCCGAGGATGCAGCGCGGATGGAATCGCTGATCTTTCGCGAAACCAGCACCCTGGGCTTGCGCATTCATCGGGAGATGCGTCGCACGCTCGATCGTCAACACGCGACTGTCGCCACAGCGTACGGGCCAATTCGCATCAAGCTTGGTCTGCTGCGCGGCCAAGTGTTGAATGCCGCGCCGGAGTTTGAGGATTGCCGCGCCGCCGCGGACGCACAAAATCGCCCCGTCAAAGAGGTCTATCAGGCTGCGATCGCCGCATGGAACGAGATGCAGGCAAATGCTGGAGACGTACAGTGAACCACCCTGCGCTGCTGAAACTTCTTGCTTCGGTTGAGAGCGGCTCCGTCTCTGCTGAGGAGGCTGCGGGAAAGCTCTCCGAGGAGGTTTCCCGTCTACTTGCACAATCACCGTTTGAAGACATTGGCCACGCGCGGATTGACCATCATCGCAAGCTGCGTCATGGGCTGCCCGAGGTCATCTTCGCCGCCGGAAAAACTCCTGCGCAAACCGCTGATATCTTCCTGCACATGGCCGCCGCGGGCGCCGATGTGCTGGCCACGCGTGTCACCGAGCCAACGGTAGAGGCGGTGCTCGCGTTGGTTCCCGCCGCGCAACATCATGCCACGGCCCGCGCATTGACGCTGCGCCAATCGCCGCCTGCCGCGCCACGCGGCCACATCGCCATCCTTTGCGCGGGCACCAGCGATCTACCCGTTGCCGAGGAAGCAGCCGTCACGGCGGAGCTTTTTGGCGCGCAGGTGACGCGCCACTTCGATGTGGGCGTTGCCGGAGTGCATCGCCTGCTTGCGGTTCGGGAGCAGCTTGCCGCCGCGCATGTAGTCATCGTCTGCGCGGGCATGGAAGGCGCGCTGCCATCGGTGGTGGGTGGTCTGGTCGGCGTGCCGGTCATTGCCGTGCCGACTTCGGTCGGCTACGGAGCCAGCTTCGGCGGAGCGACGGCGCTGCTGGGCATGCTGAATTCGTGCTCGCCGAATGTGACGGTGGTCAATATCGACAACGGATTTGGCGCGGCATACTCCGCCACGCTGATGGCTCGCGCCGCTCATCGTGATTGACGCGCGACGAGCTGGACCGGCGAGATCTGGGCCGGCGAGATCTGGACCGGCGAGATCTGGATCGCGAGAATTCGCAGTGCCCGCTATCGTTTCAGCAGGTCGATCGGCTGCGTATAGTCGGTCACGCGCCAGTGTCGCGCCAGCTCAGGATGCTGTCTCGCAAATGCGCAATACATCTCCCACGCCACGCTCCGATAGCTGAAGTGACCAGCCGCGCCGCTGCGTAGCTCGCTGATGTACTGCGCTTCGGCAAAATCCATCTTGAAGAGCGCGCGTATCCGCGTCCCCAGAGGCAGCAGATACAGCGCCGACTGCTTTGCTTCAGGAATGTCCATCGCCGCAAGCGTGGTGCTTGCCTCCAATGCCGCGCGCATTGTTGCCTGGTATTCGGCAAGTGCGCCGGCTTCCGTCAGCAGCAGCACATCCGCGCCCAGGTCGCCTGCATCCGGAGTCTCCCACCCGTGCGCTGCGGTGAACTCCTGCACAATCTGTGTGCAGCGGCGGTGCCGATGCATATCGCGAAATCCGCCAATGTCCATCAGAATGTCGAAGCGCAGCGCCTGCCCCGCGTGGAAGGCGCGCAGTGGTTCATCATGTCGACTGCGATGGCAGAGGCCAAGGGCAATGTATTCCTGCACGCGCGTTGCAGGCAGCTCCGCCACCAGGTCGCGAATCTGCCGGTAGCTGTGCTGGCTCACCGAGTAGAGCAGCGTTGCCGCCAACTCGACTTCCAAGGACTCCGTCCGCTCCACCAGATCGACCACAGGCGCCTCTGCCTTGGCGACCTTGCCCAACAACTCCCTTGCCGCCAGCCGCAGTTCTGCACGCGTCTCCGCCTCATACGCATTGGGCTGTGCATACTTGACCAGCGTCGGAGCGGCATGGACCGTGCGATTCAGGATCGTCTCCGCTTCTGCGCCCAGGCTCGGGTCCAGCGCGGCGATGCGAGCGCAGAGGCTGTCTCCGGCTGCCGCCTGCACATTCCAGGCCGGTCCTGTAGCGGCGTCGCGCAGCTTTGTGCCCAGCGCGCGCACCTCCGCGAACTCGCTTGTCAGCAGCCGCGCCACTTGAGTCTCCAGTGTGCGCGCATTCACAATCTGGCCCAGAGAAGTATTTGTAGCCAGCGGCAGCAGATAGCGAGCCACATCAAAGGCCCGAGCCTTGAGCGTCCGCGTATAGGCCTCCGCGGTCATCGACTCCGGCGGGGCGATGCGTTGCTTCAGCGCTTCCAGGATGCGGGCTGAAATCGATTGATACCCGGCAAAAAGCTGCTCGACGGTAGAGTTGTACAGCGCCTGCGCCTGCAAGGCAGCAGCGCTCGAACCAAACTCTGGCGTATGCCAGCCGGATTTCTGGAAGCTCTGATAGCGGGTCGAGCGCTCCTGCCCATCCCACCGCTGTTCGTCAACCAGAACGATAGCTGCAAGCAGCGACAGCCGCTCGATGGCAAACGCGATGTGAGCCAGATCGGCAATCGAGCGATGCCCATACTGGAAGTAAAACGTGTTCAGAAACTGTTCCGCCCGCTGCGCGCTGATCTCGGCCAAAGACTGGCGCATCGACAGCGACGAACGGGAATACTTGGCCATGGCGTAGGCCAGCACTTCGGGGTCTGCGCCATGCACGGCAAAGACATCCGTCTCCTGCGCGGCAAGCAACTCACGGCCCGGCTGCGTTTGATCCTCTGTGGTCATCCCTGCCGTTCAGAATACGGCATTGTCACCCTCCGGCGGCATGGGCGAGGTCGATTCTCTGTGGAATACCTGTGCGGGGATGAGTCCATAGTGCGCCAGGTTGAACTAGCATGAAACTGGGGAGTCATGGATGTCTGAAACAGGTGCATGGAACTCCGGGCACGCACAACCAGCACATGACTGGGTGATGACCCAGCAGTGGGACGATCTGCTCTTTGCGCATTGGCCCGTTTCGCCCGACATGGTCGCCGCCGCGCTTCCTGCGGGTCTGGATGTGGATACCTGCTGTGGATCGGCCTGGCTTGGCGTCGTTCCGTTTCGCATGGATCGGATCCAGTTACGCGGCCTGCCCAGTGTGCCCGGTTTTCGCCGATTTCCAGAGTTGAATCTGCGCACCTACGTCCGCGATGCGCTCACCGGAACTCCGGGCGTTTACTTTTTTTCTCTGGATGCAACCAATCCCTTTGCCGTCTTCGTCGCGCGCAGCTTTTTCCAGTTGCCATACTACTGGGCGCGCATGCGCATGACCACCCTTGCAGAACGCGAATTTTCCTTCACCAGCCGCCGACTGCTCAGCCGCCGCCCCATCCACTTTGCGGCGCGCTATCGTGGTCTTGGCCCAACACGCCAACTCTCGGAGAGTCGTCCCGGTTCCATCGAATACTTCCTGACGGAACGCTACTGCCTTTTCACGCAGGATATGCTGGGGCGCCTGCTACGCTCGAGCATTCGTCATATTCCGTGGACCCTGGAACAGGCCGAGGCCGAGATCACCTGCAACGATCTGGTTGCCGCCGCTGGACTCACTTTGCCGGATGAGCCGCCTTTGCTCTACTACTCGCGCCATCTGGCCGTCTATGTATGGCAAACGGAGTTTGTGGCCGTGCCGTCCGTCGGCACTGCGCTTCCTGCGGCAGGGTAGTCTGAGCCTGTTGCAAGCAGACCCAGGCGTCTCAGCAGAATGGGCTGAGACGGGCATGGATTGCGGGTGATTCGCTCGGGATTTTCTGGATAGATGAACCTTAAGGCATTTTCCGGAATACGATCAACTTTCCGAAGCTCGTGAGGGTGGATTTCGCTTGAGGAAAATCCAATCCGCAGAATGGTTTTGGTCTACACCTTTCCGGAAAATGCTTTAGGGTCAGTAAAAAGTCCCTTTGCCCGCATCTTGTGAAGGCGCGGGTCTCGATCGGTGCCGATGTATTCCGCTAAAAAATCCAGCAGCACCTGAACTTTGGGAGTGAGCCGGGCCGGGCCGGAGAAGAGAGCGCAGAGAGTGATTGGCTCAGGGATCCAGAGTGGCAGCACAGGTGTCAGCCGATTCCGAAGATCCGCATCCTTTGCCATCCAAAGCGGCAGGACGGCGATTCCCAGACCGTTCACGGCGAGTTCCAGATGGAGAGCAGGATCGGCGGCAACCACGCGGAAGAGGATATTCGGAGCTGCTGTCTTCGATCCCCGGCTCAATCTCCAGGTTCCCGAGCCAATGCAGGTGTGGGCAACAAGCTCATCGGGAGTGGCCGGAGCGCCACGCGCCGCGATGTAATCCGGGCTTGCGAAGAGACCACGTTTAGTGCCTGGATAAGGCCGGATCCGTCGTATGGAATCCCTGGGCGCGCGCACTTTGAAGAAGACGTCCACATCTTCGCGCGGTTCCTGGTCCCACCCCGAGGCATACGGTTCAATATCGAGACGAAGGTCCGGGTAGCGCTTGAGAAACTCTTTGAGCAATGGCGCAAAGATGGAGCGGACCATTGTGATGGGACAAGCGATCTTGATGAGTCCCTCTGGCCGCTGACGATGGCTTTCCAGCAGCTCACTTCCATCCCTCAGCGTTCGCAGCGCTCTGCGGCAAGTCTGGAGATACTCCCTGCCGAAGTCGGTCATGACAAGCCCGCGCGGACTTCGCTGCACAAGCAGAACGTCCAGATGCTTTTCGAGGCGGGTCAAGGAGCGGCTGAGTGTCGAGGCAGGAACCCTCAGCTCTCTGGCCGCTGCGGTCAGCGTGCCTTCCTGGGCGATTGCGACGAAGGTGCGAACATCGTTGAGATCGGGAATTTCCATGAGTTGCCTTGCGTCTTTGATCGTGTGGATAGGCCGCCTCGTTGACCGAGGCGATCTTCAGCATAATCCAGTATTGCATGGGTGCAAATCTATATTGCGTAGATAAGCGCTTCGTTGGGACCGGTGGAAGCGTCTTCTACAGTGTGCGCTACGGGCAGCAAAGCAGCAGGAGAGCGTGCGGCAAAGAAGAGGAGAGATCATGAAAATTCTTGTAACAGGCGGAACAGGCAACGTAGGCGGAGCGGTGGTGAGTGAACTGCTCCAACGGGGTGCGGAAGTTCGAGTGCTGGCCCGCAAGCAGCCGGAGCCGGGCAAACTCCCAGCCGGAGTGGAAGTCGCGATTGGCGATCTGCTGGATCCCGTCTCCGTGGAACAAGCGATGCGGGGAGTCGACAAACTTTTCCTGCTCAACGCAGTGGTGACCGATGAGTTGACGCAGGCCTTGATCGCTTACGGCATCGCGAAGCGCGTCGGGATCAAGCATGTGACGTACCTTTCGGTGTTCAAGGTGGATCAGTTCCGGGATGTGCCGCACTTTGCATCGAAGCTGGCAGTGGAGAATGCGCTGCGTGAGTTCGGCGTTCCGTATACGATCCTGCGGCCCGGCTATTACATCCAAAATGACGCGAATCTGAAGGATGCCCTGACTGGCCCTGGGGTCTATCCCATGCCGATCGGGACGGCGGGAATTGCAGCCGCGGACGTACGCGACATCGCGGAAGCGGCTGCAATCTCACTCGCTGAGGATGGCCATGATGGGCAGACATACGACATTGTGGCGCCAGCCATGATCAGCGGTCCTGGGAACGCCGCGTTGTGGGGCCAGTTACTGGGCAAGGAAGTTCTCTATACCGGACACAACTTTGACCAATGGGAGCAAGGGATGCGCACGCGGATGCCGAGTTGGAGTGCTTTCGATCTCCGCATGATGTTTCAGGGGTACTACGACCGCGGTTTTGCGTCGACCGAAACGGAGGTTGCGCGCCTGATGAAGCTTCTTGGTCACGCTCCCCGCAGTTATGAGGAGTTTGCCGCCGAAACCGCCGCGTCATGGAAGGCATAAGCCGCTTCACGAAAGAACAACTCATGGATCAAGAGCGTGTTTCATAGATACCTCGGTGGCTTCGTCGCGGATCATCAGCCCCGCTTTGATCGCGGGTCTGCTGCGGGCGTCTTCCGGCTTGTGTTGATGGATGAAACGCGCTCAAGGAGAAATCTTATGCTGCAACAGACTTCCGAATACGCTCCGCTGCCACCGGACGATCTCCGTCGCACTTTGCGATTCACCCGTGCGGATGCGACAAATGAAAGGTATATCGGTCTTGTCGGAGACACGTATACCATCACGGTCGCAGGCGAGGATACCCATGGTCGCTTCTGTGTGATCGACATGCACGTGCCTCCGGGCGGCGGCCCCGGACCGCATCGCCATGACTATGAGGAGACCCTTATCGTTCTGGAAGGCGCAATGGAATTTACGTTTCGAGGGGAGAAGTTGACTGCGCTTGCAGACGACACGATCAACCTTCCGTCCAACGCGCCGCATCGGTTCCATAACGCCTCTTCCGAGGCGGTTCGCATGATCTGTATCTGCTCTCCAGCGGGGATCGACAAGTTCTTCCTTGAAGTCGGCGTGCCCGTGGCAACGCGCACAACGCCGCCGCCCAGGATGGATGCGCAGCAGATGAGCGAATTTCAGGAGAAGACGAAGGCGATGGCGCCAAAGTACAGAACGGAGCTTCTGGGCGAGGCGTAAAGAGAACGGCGTCGGGGGTGCCTGTTTGCCGGGGGCTGCGGTGGCTCTGACCTTGTCCGCGGAAAATGCCTCTCCAGGGACGACAGTTGTAGAGGCCAAACAGGCCCGGAGGCATTTTCCGGAATACTGCGAACTTTCCGAAGTTCGTGGGGGTGGATTTTTCCTGAGAAAAAATCCAATCCGCAGAATGGATTTGGTCTATAGCTTTCCGGAAAATGCTTTAGCGACCGGGCGAGTCAAGCAGGCCGTCGGCCACGGTTGATGCAGGAGTATCGGGCTGGTCGCCATCAAAGTTCTTGTAGACCGAGATATGAAAGCATGCCTGCCGGAACTCTTCTTCAACGTCAATCTTCCCGGCCTGTTGCAGCGGCAGCAGCCAGTTGCGCATCCAGGCAATCTCTCTTCGGCTCATGCCTTTTTTCGCCAGATCGATCGTTCCGCCGGTCAGGTGCGGCGAAGCCAGATCGCCATCCACCGCCGCAGCATTGCCGTTGATGCGGCGCAGCCTGCGCTGATACTCGACCGTACGCACGGCCGATGTCACTTCCAGAGGAGAACGAGGAAACTCCGCTGCATGCGCCTCGGCCAGAGTGCGCAAAAAATCCGCAGTCCACGGTCGGCAATAGCGACGGTTTTCCGGCAGATCCTCATTGATGCGCAACGACTCGTTGACAGGTACTGGAACCAGCGCGCCCTCGGAGATGTGATGATCCAGGTCGGCATCGTCCTGAATGCGTCCCAGACCCTCCGCATCGGCCATCACATTCTGGTGGATCAGCGACTCGCGCGAGCCGGCCAGCGGCGATGCCCAGCGAAGCGAGACTGCCTGCAAGGTAGCGCGCCGCCTTGCGGATGGATAGCGTCGGCTCATCCGAACCGTCTGCGCATGGGCGCGCCTGTGGGCATAGCTTGTTGTGCTGCTGCCTCGCCGCGACGCTGCACTCGTGGCTGCAACTCCATGAGCCGAATGTCGCCGGGTGTCTTGACTCACGGTTGGATGCGCAGAGGGTGCTTTGCCAGCGCGCCCGGACGTCGCAGCCATACCACGGCTGTGCATCGTCCTGCTCAGCCGATGGGCATGATGATGCAGCCGACGAGGCGCAACCGTGTTTGCCGTCGCGGTCATGCTCAATGCGAGAAAAAAAATCCATGCGTAACGAGTGGCGCGAAGCATCCGAGGTATCCGTGGAAAGAAATCCGAGCTAATCCAGTCTATCGTGTCGAGAGGCGGTTTGCGTTAGCAATGCGGATGCCTCTGCGTCTGATAATTTCCCGTTTTGGCTAGGGCAGGGTAGGGCACAGGCCCCAGGTTTGAGTTGCCGGGGCAGGCATCTTCAGGCCCGCCCCGGCTTGCGGAAAAGGACAAAGCGGGCTGGAAAGATTCCGGCCCGCCTCGTCCTTTCACCGCTCCAGCAAGGTCTACTGAACCGTCAGATCATCTTCCTTGGCGTCTTCGGGAGCGACAACCACAGCCGCCGCCACCTTGTCCTCCGGCTCCAGATTCAGCAGTTTCACGCCCTGGGTCGAGCGCCCTGCTGCGCGGATCGTCTTGGTATCAATCCGGATCATCTTTCCGGCGCGGCTAATGATCATCAGCTCAGAGTGTTCGTCCACAAGCTGGATGCAGTTCACGCGACCATTCTTGGCCGTGGTCTTCACGTTGATGACGCCTTTGCCGCCGCGGGTCTGGAGGCGATATTCATCAACTGCGGTGCGCTTGCCAAAGCCATTTTCCGTCACCGAAAGGATGAGGCAGGCGCCCGGCTCGTGCTCCTTCGGCGTCACCGCCGAGCCGACCACGTAGTCGTTGCGGCCCAGATCAATCCCGCGCACGCCAGCCGCCGGACGGCCCATCGACCGCACATCGGCTTCGTCAAAGCGGATCGCCATGCCCAGGTGCGTGGCCAGGAAGACGATCTGGTTGCCGTCGGTGATGCGTGCGGCCACCAGTTCGTCGTCCTTCTCGATGCCGATAGCGATGATGCCGCGCGCCATGACGTTGCTGAAGTCCTTGAGCGGAGTCTTCTTCACCCTGCCGCGCTGCGTGCAGAAGAAGATGAACATGCCGTCCTGTTCCAGATTGCGGACAGGCAGGATGGTGCGCACCGTCTCGCCCGGTTGCAGATTCAGCAGGCTCTGCATCGACTTGCCCTTGCCCGCCGCGCTGACGTCGGGCACCTCGTAGACCTTCAGCCAGTAGACGCGACCGGTATTGGTGAAGCAGAGCAGATAGGCGTGCGTGGAGTCCACGATCAACTGCGCGACGATGTCTTCCTCGCGCGTCTTCATGCCCATGCGGCCGGTGCCGCCGCGGCGCTGCTGGCGATAGATGGAGATCGGCGTCCGCTTCAGATATCCCTGATGGCTCACGGTGACGGCGACCTGCTCGTCGGCGATCAGGTCTTCCATCTGCAACTCGGCGGTTTCGTCCACGATCATCGTGCGGCGCGCATCGCCATATTTATCCCGAACCTCGGTCAGTTCCTTCACAATGACCGCGCGCAGCTTCGTCTCCGAGGCGAGAATCGATTCGTACTCCGCAATGCGCAGCCGTACCTCGGCCAGCTCCTTCATCAGCTCGTCGATGGAAAGCTGTGTGAGGCGATAGAGTTGCAGTTCGAGGATGGCGTCGATCTGGCGCAGGGTGAGGCCGGTCTCTTCGCCGTGCAGCCGCTCGCGATCCAGCCGGATCACGATCTCCGTTCCCTTGCCCCAGGTGTAGAGGTTCTCGCGCGCTTCGGCGCGTGAACCAGATCCGCGAATGATGCGGATCACGGTATCCAGATTGTCCAGCGCGATCTTGTAGCCTTCGAGCACATGTTCCCGCTCGCGTGCCTTGCGCAGCAGGAAGACCGTCCTGCGCCGCACTACCTCGATGCGGTGATCGATGAAGCAGCGCAGCGCATCCACGATGCCCAACTCGCGCGGCTGCCCGTTGACCACAGCGAGGAAGATCATGGAGAAGCTTTCCTGCATCTGGGTGTGCTTGAAAAGCTGGTTCAGCACAATCTCCGGCTGCGAGCCGCGCTTCAGTTCGATGACGATGCGCATGCCGTCGCGGTCGCTTTCGTCGCGCACGTCGGAGATTTCGTCCACGATCTTTTCGTTCACCAGCTCGGCGATGCGCTCGATGAGCTTGGACTTGTTCACCTGATAGGGAATCTCGGTGACGATGATCGCGGTCTTTTCCCGGGTGATCTGCTCGATTTCGGTGCGCGCGCGCATCAGGAAGCGCCCGCGTCCGTTGGTATAGGCCTGGGAGATCCCGCTCTTGCCGAAGATGAATCCGCCGGTGGGGAAATCCGGTCCCTGGATGTGGCGCAGCACTTCGAGCAGACCAGCCTGCGGATTGTTCACCAGCTCGATTGCGGCGTTGACCACTTCCGTCAGGTTGTGGGGCGGAATGTTGGTCGCCATGCCGACGGCGATGCCGTTTGAGCCATTCACGATCAGGTTGGGAATGCGCGTGGGCAATACCGCCGGCTCGGAGGTCGATTCATCGTAGTTGGGGACAAAATCCACCGTCTCCATCTCGATGTCGGCCAGCATCTCGCCGGCAATCCGCGTCAGGCGGCACTCCGTATAACGCATCGCCGCCGGCGGGTCGCCATCGACCGAGCCAAAGTTGCCCTGGCCGTCGATCATGGGGTAGCGCAACGAAAACGGCTGCGCCATGCGCACCATCGTGTCATAGATCGCCGAGTCGCCGTGCGGGTGATAGACACCCATCGTCTGGCCGACGACTTTGGCGCACTTGGTGTACTTCTTGTTGTGCTCCAGGCCCATCTCGCTCATCGCATACAGCACGCGGCGATGCACCGGCTTCAGGCCATCCCGAACATCCGGCAGGGCGCGGCCAATAATCACCGACATCGAATAGTCGAGATACGACCGCCGCATCTCCTCTTCGATGTTGATGGGCTGAATGTTCGAATTCGGCGGCGCGCCGCCAGGATCAAGAGGGAGATTGGGGTTCTGTTCGTCTGCCATAGAGATATCTGCCGGGGAAGGGGCCATCCCTGAGGGGAAAAAAGCTGAGCCTGGGCTTCGACGGCTTTCCCTTCTATTTTAGGCGCTGGCAGAGCCTTCGGGCAAGCGTAAAACTCGCAAATAAATCCATGTTTTTCAATTATTTATGGCTTCGCTCGGAAATAGCTCCCCAGCCTCACAAAAGCCCCGGCAGGCTGAGCAGACAAAAGACCGCCTGCAACCCGCAAATCGCGCCTGCTGCCGCCATGGCAATGCGCCCTTTCGGCATCTCAAACGTATCGGCGAAGACCCCGGCCACAAACGCGCAGACAAACGGCAGCGCCCACACCTGCGGCGCGCCCGGCACACCCCGGGTGACTGCGACGCTAAAGACCACAGCCACCAGCAGTGGCGTTGTATTGCCAAAGTAGATCGTCCGCTTCAGCGCGCCATAGAGCCAGAACGCAGCGACCACGGCAATCGTCAGCCCGGCGTTTCCCATGGAAGCGTAGAACCGCCGCGCAAGATCCAGCGAAATCCCAAGCTGACCGGCGTCGGAGCGGAAGACATAGCTGAAGGCATCCGGTGAAAAGTTGTAGCAGGCAAGCAGCACCACGATTGCGCCTGCTCCCGAGGCCAGCAACACCGGCAGCAGCAAGCTCCGGCGGCCTTCGGCGATCCAGAGCATCAGCACCAGGCTCAGCCCCAGCGCCACCGGCAGCGCCGCAATGTGCGAGGCCGCCACCACCCCCAGCGTCAGCGTCAGCAGCACAATCCGCGGTCTCCACTTGCGTCGCGGGCCTTGCATCGCGTGTGCCACGCCAATCGCCGTGTAGATCGCCGCAAAGAGTCCCAGCGCCGTCAGAATCTCCGGATTCGGCATCACCGTCAGCCGCAGCACCGGCGGCGAAAAGCAGTAGAGCGTGAGCGCCACATACCCGCCGGCATCGCCAAAGAGCCGTCGCGTCACCCACCACAACACCCCGCCCAGCAGCACGCCGGCCGCCATGAACGGCAACCGCAACAGCAGCATCACGTGCGTCATCTGGTGCCGCAGCTCCCAGGCCGAAACCGGCGCGTCGCTGGTCGCCATCACGCGATCCTCGGGTTTGCGGAAGTGATCCGCCACCCGCTCCCAGTCCACATAGAGCGTCAGCGGCAGCCCGGCAAGCCGATACGCCAGCACCCCGTCGTGAATATTCCCGCAGCTTGTGAAGTATCCGGCGAGCGGCGGCGCGTGTTCCCACATCTCGCGCCCGCATCGGGCATACTGGTAGTCGCGCTCGCTCAGCGTCTGCCGCGAGGTGAGCCAAAGCCCCTGCGCCAGAAAAAGCAGCAGCAACCCGGCGGCGATGCGCTGCGGCAACAGAAACCGAAACTTCCCGATTCGCGACCTGACGCGTGACTCGTTCGGCGATTCGTTCT
>JAJZEA010000047.1 GCA_021851335.1 Acidobacteriota bacterium
TGAGCGTCTCGGTGGCTTCTCCGCACTTGGCTTTGCGCTTGCCGTGGCGCTGCTCGGGCCGGTCTTCTACTGGCTTACGCTGCGCTGGCGCACACGCTCCCTTGCTCCCGCCGTCGGCGACTGAGGCCATCCGAAAAACCATTCTTTTGAGCATATCTTTCGCGCATAGCGCATACAGCATTGCTGGCATACAATCTTCTCCATGAAGATCGTCAAACTGGAACTGCATAACTGGAAGAATTTTCCCGTTGCAGAGGTCGATGTTGCTCAGCGTATGTTTGTCATTGGCCCCAACGCAGCAGGCAAATCCAATCTCCTCGACGCGCTGCTTTTTTTGCGCGATATTGCGCGGTCGGGCGGCGGTCTTCAGGAAGCGATTCGACAGCGTGGCGGACTTACCAAGATTCGCTCGCTTGCTGCGCGTCGATACCCTTTGGTTGAAATCAAAGTTACGTTGCAGGAAGACGATCAGAAGACCTGGGTATATGAAATCGGAATCAGGCAACAGAATGCTGGCCGACGCCTGCCTCTGCTTTCCTATGAAAAAGTGACGTGCGACGGCAACTGTATCGTCAATCGTCCGGAGGATTCTGACAAAGAGGATGATGAGCGGCTGACCCAGACCTATCTCGAACAAATCAACGCGAATCAAGCATTTCGTGACGTAGCGCGATTTCTGGCGTCCATCCGCTACCTCCACCTTGTGCCGCAGCTTGTCCGCAACCCGGCAGCCTATCGCGGGCCAGAGCGGAACTCCGGTCAGCGAGAGGATGTGCATGGGCTCAACTTTCTCGACGCACTGGCGCGTACCACGGAAAAGACACGCAATGCGCGCCTCAAAAAAATTGAGGAAGCTCTGCGTCAGGCTGTCCCTCAGTTGAAGGAGTTCACCTTTACAAAAGATGAAAGCGGCGTGCCTCACCTGCAGGCAATTTATGAACACTGGCGGGCACAGGGAGCAAAACAGCAGGAGGATCAGTTTTCCGATGGCACTCTGCGTCTGCTCGGCCTCTTCTGGTCACTGCTGGATGGCGATGCGCCCTTGTTACTCGAAGAGCCGGAGATTTCGCTCAATACTGAAATTGTAAAAAAGCTTCCGGCGCTCTTTCACAAATTGCAGCGGCGCAACAAACGACAGATATTCGTAACCACCCACAGCAGAGAGATGCTGGAGGACAAGGGAATTGACCCTGGCGAGGTGATCGAGCTGACACCGAGCGCGGAAGGGACGAAAGTTCAGGCGCTGTCAGCCAACTCGAAAGTGACTCCGCTGTTGCAGGCGGGAATGAGCATCGCGGATACGATTTCGCCATCTTTGCAGCTTGATCTCGCGCTATGACGATGATTCCCGTTTACATCGCAACGGAAGACGAGTTAAGCGAAGTGGTGTTGCGGCGCATCCTGCGCGACTTGCCGCTGCTCATGGTCAGCCGTTCGCTTCGTCGCGGCGGTTTCGGTTATCTGCGCAGGAATATCCAAGCCTGGAATCAAGCCGCCAAAGGGGTGCCATTCATTGTGCTCACCGATCTCGACCAAACCCCGTGCGCATCCGACTTGATTGTGGACTGGCTGAGGCCACACAGCCGGCATCCCAATCTGTTGCTTCGAGTCGCAGTTCGCGAAGTTGAGTCGTGGCTGCTGGCGGACCGCGATCACCTGACTACTTTTCTCAAAGTAACTGGATCGCCTATTCCCGATAACCCCGATGCTCTGGGCGATCCGAAGGCTACATTGGTTCAGCTTGCCAGAAGGTCAAGAAACCGTTCTATCCGCGAGGATATTGCCCCAATGCCTGGAAGCACGGCGAAACAGGGCCCCAACTACAACGGCGCTCTTTGTCCATTCGTAGAAAAAATATGGAGTCCAAGTCGAGCACGAGAAAAATCGCGAAGTCTTAATCGCGCAATGCAAGCGATTGAAGCTCTGCACTCCAGGAATCAATCTGACCATTGAATCCGATTCTACTTCGCCTCTGGCCCGGGCACGGTGGTGAGTTGTTTGGTGTGGATGGAAGCGTCGGTTTCCGGAATCGTCCCGTCGTTCACGCGCACCTCTGTCGGCTGGCCCTGGAGAAGAATTCGCACCGTCGCCTTCGCGCGTCCCGCTACCACGATCCGTTGCGTCACCGATGCCAGGTCGCTGATCACCTGCACCGGCACTTCTGCTCCGGCATAGCCGTTGTTGGAGAGGCTGATGGCGACCAGATAACTGCCGCTGAGAGCGGTCGGTGTGGTGAAGACGTTGTCGATGGCGAAGTCGGGCAATCCGCGGTCGCGGTAAACCCAGTCGTTGAAGAACCATTGCAGGTTGCGGCGTTGACCGGCGTCTTCCAGCAGATGTTCGAAATATTCGGGCGTTGTATCGGCGTCGGGATTGTAGGCTCGAAGGGCGGCAGAAAGTGTCTCGTCGGTGACCAGTGAGCGCAGCATCCAGAGCACGTAGGCAGCTTTGGTGCGGTAGTAGACCGGCGAAGTGGCAGTGAGCAGCGGCTGTCCATCGCCTTCGCCGGGGCTGGCCGGCTCAGCCAGCGCCAGCGCCTGACGAGAGTCAGCGAGCATGGCGAGTGCCTGTTCGCGGCCGTGCTGCTTTTCCATCCAAAGCGTACCCATAAAGTGAGCGACGCCTTCAGAGAGCCAGGCGCGGCGCGACATCACCCAGGCGTGCGTGAGGGCGTGTGCCAGAGCGTTATTCAATACCTCGGCGGAAGCGGCTCGGACGGGCGTAGCGAGAAGAGCGCCGGTTTCAAAGGGAATATCCGTGCTTTCGGGCAGTTCGAGGATGGTGAGCTGCGCATGAGGGGTCTTGCCAAGCCATCCCTGAAGAAAGGGCAGTACGGCTGCGGCGGCTTCAGACCATGCTTCGACGTGCGGCTCAGATGCGGGCAGGCTCCAAAGCGTGGTCTCGGGCAGCTTGTGGGCGGTGCGGTTGGCCACAAAGAGGCTCAGCGCTTCAAAGCCGAGCGTTGCGTTGTCGAGCCGTCCGATGGCCAGGCTGGGAATGGTGGGATCGGTGGACTGTGTGATGGAAAGGGAGATGGGCTGTCCATCGACGAGGGCGATATTTGGCGACTCTCCGGCAGCAGCCTCTGCGGCAGTCGTTTCAATCGAAACGGCCAGGCGGAGATGCGCGCCGGAGAGACCGAGTTTGTGGCGTCCAATCTCTTCAAAAACGCGCGCACCGTCCCCAAGAATGGCAGGGACCGAGGTGACCGGATACCAGATGACGTTGCCAAAACCGCGCAGGCCCGTGAAGCCGGTGGCGATGCGATCCCAGTCAGAGGAGAGCGCGACGTTGTCAGGAGTTCCGATGGCGAGCAGGCGTCGTGCGGACTGCTCAATGTGCCCGGCGTAGGTGACGTCAAGAGGAAGCTCTGCGCCAGGGGCGAGCGGGTGAGCCAGCGTGACGGTGGCTTCGTTGAGTTGACCGGTGTGGTCCGTGTCGGAGTTGACCAGGGACTGCGTGAAGGCAACGTCACGACCGTCGATGCGCATCTGTTGCCATGCGAGCGTGGAAGAAAGCTGAAGCGGCAGATGAACAAGTGGGGAGGTGCCGGCATTGCGCACGGTAATCAGGGCGCGGACGGCAAGATAATGCTGCGCAGGACGAAGGTGAACGTCGAGATCAAAAGCGGTGTAGGCAACCGATCGGCGCTCGGCATCCGTGGCGACCGGCGGCAGGGCCGTGGCTGAGCGCGTTGCGGGCAGAGCGGCGCCAGAACCGGTGGTCACGGTTTGGCCGTCATCGCGCAGGGTGCGGGAAAAGAGCACTTTGCCGCTGGGCTGGGCCGACTGAGACGGAGGCGACACAGACGGAGCGGAGGCGGACTGGGCCAGCGGCAAAGCGGAAACATTGGAGGTTAAGGCAATCGAGCAGGCAGCAGCCAAGGCAAGCGCGATCACGGAAAGCAGACGGAGCTTCATGATCCCAGGCCCTTCTGCTTTTTGGGTCTACCTGGGCCAGAAGTTTTTTCAGACGATTGATGGTGGCTGGCATGCGCGGCGCGGCGCTGACGAGCGGCTTCAAACAGCACCACCGAGGCGGCTGCGGAGACGTTGAGCGAGCTGACGCCGCCAGCCATGGGAATGCGCAGCAGGTGGTCGCAGGTGCGCCGGACCAGATCGTGCAGGCCGTCGCCTTCGCTGCCCATCACGAGCACGCAGTCGCCGGTGAAGTCGAAGCGGTCATAGTCTGTGGTGCCGCGTTCATCGAGACCGATGACCCAGAGATTGTTGCGCTTGAGTTCTTCCAGAGCGCGGACAAGATTGACGACGCGGGCAATTCGAAGATGCTCCTGAGCACCGGCGGCGGCCTTGGCGGCAACGGCGCTGAGCGGAGCGGCTCGACGCTCCGTCATGACGACGGCATCCGCACCGGCTCCGTCGGCAGAGCGAAGCAAGGCTCCCAGATTCTGTGGATCCTCAACGCCATCGAGCGCAAGCACAAGTCGAGCAGAGCCTGTAGGCGCGACGATATCCTCAATGGCGAGAAACTCCTGGGCGCGAACGATGGCCACAACACCCTGATGGGCCGGCGTGCGCGCAATATCGTTGAGGGATTCGCGTGGTTCGGTGCGGACACGAATCTTGAGGGCGCGACATAGATTGACGATTGCCTCCAGACGCTCGTCGCGGCGCTCGCGCGCGACAAGGACGTGTTCGAAGCGGCGGCGTCCGGCTTTCAGAGCCTCTTCAACGGGATGGATGCCGTAGAGAATTTGCATAGATTCCAGTGTAAAGGGTTGCTTATCGGACTTGAAGGAATCGCATGAAGCAATAGAATGCCCGAATTATCAGACACAGCCGTACTTGCCTTGCTAACCATGCGAAGGAGCGTGCGTGTGAGGACGGGCAACTGTGGAAATCGCGGATCAGGAGGTAGGAATCTGCGAAATGTGAGAAAGACGCGTAAAAAATACGTCCTGGGAACCGGAAGCTGCGTCTAATCGTTTTATATGGGTATGTTCGCCTCGATGATCGCCGCGCACCCCGGCTCTGCTGCTCAGGCAGCAGAGCGTGAGTTGGTTCGCCAGGAAAATATGGCGATTGCGGCGGGGCTGCGACGGCAAGATCCGGGCTTGCTGGACCAGTTGATTGTGCGCTATCAGCATCGTCTGATGCGATACCTGCTCTATCTGACAGGGAACCGCGAAGAGTCTGAAGACCTGTTTCAGGAAGTCTGGATGCGGGTATTGGTGCGCGGCGGACAGTATGATGCGAAGGCGCGCTTTGACACCTGGCTCCTCACGATTGCGCGAAATCTGGTAATTGACCAGCGGCGCAAGCGCTCGGTGGCGAGTCTGGATGAGATGATCGCCAAGGCGCATGAGGACGAGAATTCAGCCGAGTTTGAGCTGGTCGCCGAAGGCCAGTCGCCGTTTGAGGAGTGCGTTGGCATGGAAGATCGCCGACGTCTGGCGGAAGCGTTAATGACGCTGGAGCCAATCTATCGCGAGGTGCTTGTCCTGCGCTTCCACGAAGAACTTTCGCTGGAAGAGATTGCAAAAGTGACACAAGCGCCGCTTTCCACGATAAAATCGCGTCTGTATCGCGGTCTGGGACTGTTGAAACCGGTAATGGAATCCAGTCTGAAGCCAGCCGTCATACGAGCATAGGCCGCAGGTCATCCCAGCGCTTCAGCCTGATACAGGCTCAATGGGTTTGGCAAATGCGCCAGCCTGAGGGAAGCAAATGCGGCTGAAGTCGGTGTTCCAGCGAGTGGCAGCTATTTGGAGTGCTGAGACAAAGCGGAACGTCATGTCGGCAAGAAGCGTCGGGCAGATTCGGCGGGGTACAAAGTTGTGACCACAATGCGCCGGGATGAGGATCGATCAGGAGTTTCTTCGCAGCGCGCTGCGCAGGAAGACGGCGACCTGATGTCGGCTCTGACGGGCCTCGATGCAGGCCAGGCGCAGCATGCGGCGGAACGAACCCGACGCGTGGTGACCGGTTCGGCTGGAAATCTGAGAGAACGGCGTGAAGTGAGTGGACGGAGCAGGAATCTGGCGATTGCCGGAGCCGTGCTGGTTCTGCTGCTGATTACGCCGCTGATCTGGTCAACGGTGGACAGCCTGACGGGTGACCAGCATCTGACGGATACGGCGAGCGAACTGAGCCTGCTTGGCCTGCTGGTGGGTTCCACGATCTTTGGCGCCATGCTGGTTGCCGGGTGGTGGCGAAATCGGAGATAAAGATCGTTTGCGCTGCAACTTATCTCCGGAAAAATTCGTCTGAAGGGATGGAAGGATGCTCCTTTTCGCGGTATCCTTCAGCATCGGCGATAGAAGGCTGTCGCTGGAGATGAAAGCAATGCGTAATGCCCCATCCATGCCGTTTGAAGATGAAGCGAAGCTGATTCCGCTTTGGTCGATGATTACGGCCGGCGTGGCGTTTCTGCTGGTGGAGCACTATTTCTGGTTTGTCCTGCCGGCACATCGTCATCATCCCGGCCCTCCGATCGCCCTGCGCACGTACTTCAACCTTTCGTGGGGCCTGCTGGCTGCGGTCTACTGCCTGATGGTGGGCTATGTCAGCGAAGATGCTCCACGGCGGTCGATGAGTGCGCGCTTCTGGATGTTGGTGTGTCTGGTGCTGCCCGGCGGGATTGGCGCAGTGATCTACTTCCTGCTGCGGTTGCCGCTGACTTCAAAATGCCCGGCTTGCAGCGCACATATTCAAAGCGATTTTCATTTTTGTCCGCAGTGCGCGTGGCAGGTGACGGCAAGCTGCGGTAACTGTTATCGGACGGTGCTGGCTACGGATCAATTCTGTACGCGCTGCGGCCACGAACTGGCGAGGGACCACATGCCGGCTCGCCTGCGCATGATGGGCGATTGACCCATTTGGAGCCTGAGCGCCCGGTTCGGTCGCTATGCGCAACAAGATCAGAGTCGCTGCTGGAAGATGAATTTCCTGTAACCGGAACCGAGTCTACGAATCTGATAGGTATGGCCACTGCTCAGAACGGCTCGATGGCAGAACCCAAGGTAGCATCGCTGCCGCTGCGTGCGCTGGTGATTGACGATGAACAGCTCGCGCGTGAGGAGTTGCGCTATCTGCTCGAATCCGCCGGGAACGTTCAGGTGCTGGATGAGGCGACAAACGGCATTGAGGCGCTGGAAAAGATTCAACGACACAAGCCGGATGTGATCTTTCTCGACGTTCAGATGCCGGGGCTGGACGGGTTTGCGCTGATCCGACACCTGATGGAACACGAGCAGACGGCACCGTTGCCGCAGATCATCTTTGCGACTGCCTTTGACCACTATGCGGTTCGCGCCTTCGATGTGAATGCGGTGGACTACCTGCTGAAGCCGTTTGATCCGCAGCGCATTGCACAGGCAATTGACAGGACGCGAGCGCGGCTTGCGGAGCAGCGTGGCGAAGATCGCGCCAGTCCGGATCGAGCCGGGCAGGATCAAGCGGGTCAGGATCGACCGCGCGAAGCCGAGATAACCGCCTTGCTGGAGATACTGGAGCGGCACCGATCCTCAGCACAGCAGAAGACCAGCAAGCTGATTGTGCAGGTGCAAAGCCGTCTTCTGCTTGTGGATCAGGCGGAGATTTGTTTCGCCTCGATCGACGACGGCACGATCCGCGTCGTGACCCCAACGATCGAGGGGGAGTCGAAGTGCCGCACGCTCGAGGATCTGCTGGAACTGCTGGATAGCCAGATATTCTGGCGTGCCCATCGAGGGTATGTGGTGAATATCAACCATATACGTGAGGTCGTGCCGTGGTTCAAATCCAGCTATCAGCTCAGAATGAATGATCGTGCGCGAACCGAGATTCCCGTGAGCCGAGCGCAGACCCGGCGGCTGCGGGAGCTGTTCCGGATCTGAGAATGTTCGCGGGACTGAACCTGACTGCGATAAGCTTCTGACAGGAGCGCTCGCCATGAAACTGCTGGATTCTTTAGTGGCCGGATTTATTGATACGTTTGGCATCACGCGCCCTGACGCCTCCGAGAAAAGCAATGCTACACGCGTCATCGGGCTGATGATTGTCGGAGTGGTTGTGCTGGTGGCGGCGATTTTTGGCGTGGTCGTGTGGGTGATCAGTCGATAAGACCCTGGACCTCTCCGCCGGGCAGATTCAGCCTCTACAATCGCAATATGCTACATGTGCTTCGACTTGACCACGCTGCGCGGTTGCCACAGGTTGCCCATCCGGGCGAAGACCTGGGCTATGACATCTTTGCCCTGGAACCAAAGATCATTGATCCAGGCGGATCGGCGCGTCTCCGCACCGGGATCGCTGTGGAAGCGCAGCACCCAACGACAGGCGAACCCCTCGGACTGCTGGTGCGCGACCGCTCGTCGATGGCATCACGATCCATCGCGGTAACCGGCGGGGTGATTGACGCAGGATATCGTGGAGAGATTTTGATCCTTTTGACGAATCTGGGCACAGAGCCGTTTGCCATCGCTGCAGGAGACAAGATTGCGCAGATGATTCCGCTGCCGGTGCTGACAGGCGCGGTGATTGCTGTGGAGTCGCTCAGCGATTCCACGCGCGCCGAACAAGGGTTTGGAAGCTCAGGCCGATAGCGCGGAATCAAAGCGGCTACGCTCGGCAGGTGAGTCCCCCGACGGCTTTTTTTGAAAAGGCACCGGAAGGTTTTTCCAAATAAGCCAGCTTTGAGTTGGGTCGAACCATTGCGAAGCTGCCGACCGGCTCCATGACCCTACCGGGAGCACAGAAGTGCGGGCAAGGTCCACAGGCTACGGCAGCACGCGCACGTTGTAGCGCTGAGGACGCGCGGAGACGGGCAGCGGAGCACAAAGCTGGATCTGGACCGTATCCGGCGCAGCGACGGAGCACTGCGGAATGACGCCAGCAGGATTGCCGCCCGCGCCGCTCATCACGCAGGCCATGGAAGTGTTGACCCCGGGAAGATGAAGCTGGCCAACGGAGGTGCATCCTGCTGCGAGTCGCGCGGTAAGGACACCGGTGGTAGCGGCCAGGGAATTCGATGCGGGATTGGCCGCTTGAGAATACGCATCGCCGCGCATGGTCTGAAGCGTGACGGCGGAGGCAAGAATGCCCTGTGGGCCGTATCCGGCAGCCTGTTCGGAGCCGCTCGCCGGGCCGACGATGAGCAGTTCCCAGGGCTGACGCGCTGTGCCAGAACCGTAGTGGAGTGGCGTCGCGGAGCGATTGTCGAGAGTGACGCTGCACTGACCGAATCCAGTAGCAAGCGCACTGGCTACGACACCGGGAACGGCCCAGCTTTGGCTTCCCATCGAGATCACGGAGACCTGATCCTGCATGGCTGGAGCGGAACTTGCCACGCCGTTCGCGTCCGGGCAAGGCAAATGGCTGAGGGTAACGCTTGTGCCAGGGGCGACGACGCCGGGAGCAGGCAGATAGAAGCTGTCAATGACCATATGGCCGACCGGGAGAAAGCTTTGCATATGCGCAATGGTCGCTTGTGCCGTGGCAGCCATGCCGCCCGGTGATGGCGGATCGAGTGTCACCGTCGGTGGAGCGGCGTATCCAAGGCCAGGCTGGCCGAGATCGAGTCGGAAAAGTTGACCCGCGGCGTTGGTCACGCCATAACAGGTCGCCTGATACGGTGCGCCGGAGGGCTGGATTGTCACCGCTGGATTGGTGGATGGAGATATCTGGCAGCCGACATGCGCGTTGGCAGGGTAACCGGAGCCTGGGTTGGTAAGAACAAGCGCAGTGACCTGGCCGTTTTGGACCTCGAGGGGATCGATGGCAAGGCCGTTGGTTTTCAGATAGGCGCGACCGTAGATGTCGCCGCCTTGGACGGATCGTATCTCCATCAGCGCGGGATAGTTGGCAGGCTGGAAGATGTCGTGAACGCGCATCTGCCAGGTATCAAGCTGATTTTGAAAGGTGTAGCGAGTTCCTAGGAACTCCGCCGATTCGGAGTCGGCATTGAGGGCGTTGCCGTGGCTGATCCAGACATATTGAGGACGAAACTGCTGACCACTATTGCCCGGCGCTGCTTCCGGTTCCTCCAGATGACCTACGCTGGTATTTTGGGAGACATGCGAGATGCTAGAGTCGAGCGGTGGCGGAATTTGCCAGGGATATGTGATTGCCGACTGATACGGTGGGATGATCGCGATGCCATCGACAGTGATGTTGGAGTCAGTGAGGATGAGTCCAAGGGGTTTGGCGGTGAAGGGTTCGTAAGGGTTCGGGCAGGCGTCCGAGCCGTAGATGGCGTGATTTTGGCAGTAACCGCTGCCTTCGATGCCCAGATTGCTGAAATGACCGAAGTTGATATGTGGCCCGGCGACGACGAGGTAGTTAAGATTGGCCTTGCCATCAATTCCGTCCATGGTGATTCCGTTCGTGGGGCGGCCATAGCGGGTATAGATGGCAACAGGAATGCCAAAGATGCCACGCCACAGGTCGTCCGGCTCCTGCTGACCGGCGAGATCCTGATCGGTCATCCGGGTGACGCCACCGGGTGGAGTGTAACAGGCCAGTGAGTTTTGAATGCCCTGATCTTCCACATGAAAGAAGTTTCGATCAAACCAGCAGTCAAGGGCTTTGCGCGGAGTCGGCATGGAGTCTCGCTGGAAGAATGTGAAATTGTGGACAGTGAGCGCGTCGCCGATGTCCATGGAGTTGGCTATGTAGTCGCCCTCCTGGCTGTACATGGGCGAACGAGTGCCCCACTGGCCACCGACGACAATGCCGGATTCGAGCGAGCAATTGCGGCAGTTTGCGTTAAGGTTACGAACAGTGTCGTACTGCGACTGCTGACCCTGTATGGCGATCGCCCCGCTGACGCCGATATTCTCGATGTCCATGAACGCACCAAGATTGCCGATGCCGATAAAGACGTTGTTCAAGGTGAGATTACGGATAATGTTGTCGCCACCACGGAAGTTGGCGAAGGTGGCAATGTAAGGGAAACCATTGGAGTAGGTCGGCTCGGCGGCCGCAGCGGGAGTGAATGCACCTGTGATGACCGCTCCATTCCCCTCGATGGTGATGTTGTTGGGTAGGCGGACTCCATAGCCAATTTGAGCAGGCGTCTCCGGTTGTAGGTAGTGGCACGGCACGCCGGAGCAAGTCGGTCCGACGTAAACAGAAAATTCGCCGGGATAACCGCTACCGCCAGTTGCAGAGATGGAATCGATACGTGAACCTGTGGGTTGCGGGCAGTTCGATGTGGAGCAGTCTGCGAAGTGAGTCTGGATCTGTATGCCACGCCCTGAGACCGAAGGCGGAACGACGATGGGTGTGTGGCCGGGAATCAATCCATATCCGTGGCTCACGATGGAGCATCCGGTGACGTTGCCAGCGCTGGCATGGCAACGCAGCTCCGCCGCAACCGGCACAGAGCCGTCGTCGAAGGCTCCGGAGTAATAGCCGCCGATCGAGCCGATGAAGTAGTTTTTTCCAGAGGTAAAGGAGACGACAGGATTGGATCCGGGCGAGCTGAAGGTGAGAGCCTCGGCGGCGTCCATGGCTGCCTGCACAGCGCGACGATCATCGGTAACGCCGTCTCCACGAGCACCAAAGTCATCGACGCGGAGGGTTAACGAAGCGGCATGAACCGGAATGGTAGCGGGCATGGCCATGGCGCGGACGGGCGTGGCGCTGCTGGCAAGAGGGTTTTCAGATGAAGGTGGATCGACGACGAGAGTGGATGGACACAGTTGGCCGAAGGCGATGGTCTGGGGCCAGTGAGCGCTGGCCGTTACGCGGTAGGAGCGAATTTCTCCGTCGATGGGAGGATCGGGAACGATGGTGGCTGAGGCTCCGGTCGGAATCTTTTGAAGCGTGACGCGCGGGGCCGTCGTGTATCCGGCGCCAAAGCCGAGAGGAATCACCTGAAGTGTTCCGTCCGCACGCACATAGCAGGCAGCGGTGGCGTTTTCTCGGTTGGGCGCGGGCTGCGCTGCTGCCAAGGCAGCAAGTGTGAGCAAAAGCACAAGCGCAGAGGGAAACGACAGAAATTTCTGCAAACGAAGCGTGTTCAAGAGCACCATCCGTAGCCGCAGTGAGCGGATCAGTTTACGTGTATCACGCCGAGGCATTGGCATGTGTGACGGATATGAGCACTATCCGTCCTGCATGGGAGCCATGCGGCAAGATACTGAAGGATGGAGCGTCGATGGTCATGCTCAACAGGCAAAATGGATGCCGATTCCAGTGCGAGACTGAAGCCGGGAATGGCAGAGAAATGCACCGGCAAATGCACAAGAGCAAAGACAATCTCCAAGATGAACGCAAGCTGAATGCAAGATGAAACGATGCATCCGCAGATGATGTGTGCAGAGACTGGATGAGCGTTTGACGTGTGTGCGTAAGAAGACCAGGGCCGCCTGCTTTCGCAGGGTGGAGGTAAGGCCGTAAAATAGCCTCGTCCGGAGTGGTGCCGTTTTGCTGCACTGGAGAGGTTTTTCGCGGAGCCGGGGCGATTAGACAATGCCTGGCGATTGCTCCGACGCACAGAAAGGTCATCCCGATGAATACATTTCAAAGCCGCGCGACGCTGAAGGTCGGCGGGAGATCGTATACCTATTTTCGCTTGCCGGCGCTGGAGTCACAGGGTTTCGTGCTGGGTCGTCTGCCGTTCAGTCTGCGCATCCTGCTGGAGAATCTGCTGCGTCGCGAAGATGGCGTGAATGTCAGCGCAGACGAGATTGCATTTCTGGCTCGGTGGCAGGCAAAAGCGGAGCCTTCGCGGGAGATTGCATATATGCCGGCGCGCGTGCTGATGCAGGATTTTACCGGTGTGCCCGCGGTGGTGGATCTGGCCGCGATGCGGGATGCGATGAAGCGTCTGGGGGGCGATCCGGAGCGCATTAACCCGCTGCAACCGGCGGAGCTGGTCATTGACCACAGTGTGCAGGTGGATGAGTTTGGCACGCCGCGCTCCTATGACGCGAACGCGATGCTGGAGTTTCAGCGGAACCGCGAGCGGTATGCGTTTTTGAAGTGGGGCCAGACGGCGTTTCGGAATTTTTCAGCGGTGCCGCCCGGGATGGGCATCTGTCACCAGGTGAACCTGGAGTATCTGGCGCGTGTGGTCTTTACGGCCGAGCAGGGCGGGGAGATGGTTGCCTATCCTGACACGCTGGTGGGCACCGACTCGCACACGACGATGATTAACGGGCTGGGTGTGCTGGGCTGGGGCGTGGGCGGAATCGAAGCCGAGGCTGCAATGCTGGGCCAGCCGGTTTCGATGCTGATTCCGCAGGTGGTGGGCTATCGGCTCAAAGGCCATCTGCGCGAGGGCGCGACGGCGACCGATCTGGTGCTGACAGTGACCGAGGCGTTGCGGAAACTGGGCGTGGTGGGCAAGTTTGTGGAGTTTTTCGGGCCGGGAATTGCCGAGCTGCCGCTGGCCGACCGGGCGACGATCAGCAACATGGCTCCGGAGTATGGGGCGACCTGCGGAATCTTTCCCGTGGACGCCGAGACACTGCGCTATCTGCGCCTGACCGGGCGAAGCGAAGAGCAGATTGCGCTGGTGGAAGCCTATTACAAAGAGCAGGGTCTCTTTCATACTGCCGACTCGCCCGAGGCCGAATATACCGAGACACTGGAACTGGACCTGGCGACGGTCGAGCCTTCCGTGGCGGGGCCAAAGCGCCCGCAGGATCGTGTTCGGCTCGCAGAGACCGGAGCCAGCTTTCGGAAGCAGCTTCCGGGCCTGCTTGCCCCCACGGCCAAGCCGCTGGATGAGCGCACGGCGGAGAGCTGGAGCAAGCAGACGGCTGTCGCCGACCATGCTTTGGAAACCTCAACCGCGGTCCACGTAACGACAACGGTGGAAGACCGATTCGGGGTGCGGCCAGATCGCTATCTGGATCATGGTTCGGTAGTAATTGCGGCCATCACAAGCTGCACCAATACATCGAATCCCTCTGTGATGATTGCCGCAGGCCTGTTGGCAAAGAAAGCGGTGGAAAAGGGTCTTGCGGTGCCACCGTGGGTCAAGACTTCTCTGGCTCCAGGGTCGCGTGTAGTCACGGATTACTATGAGCGTGCCGGGCTGCTGCCATATCTGGAAAAGCTGCGCTTCAACGTGGTGGGTTACGGATGCACCACCTGCATTGGCAACTCCGGACCGCTGCCGACGGATGTTTCAGCGTCGATCAATGAGCATGGGCTGGTAGCGGTGAGCGTGCTCAGCGGAAATCGAAACTTTGAAGGGCGCGTGAATGTCGATGTTCGTGCGAACTACCTGATGTCGCCGCCGCTGGTCATTGCCTACGCCATCGCGGGGCGCATCGATCATGATTTTGAATCGCAGCCTCTGGGCGCTGATGGCTCCGGCAAAGCGGTATATCTGCGGGATATCTGGCCAAGCCAGCAGGAAGTCTTCGAGGCGATGGATCATGCGGTTACGCGCGAAGGATTCACGAGCGAGTATGCGACGGTGACGGCTGGCGACGCGAACTGGCAGGGATTGCGCTTCCCGACAGGCGACACCTACGCCTGGGAGCCGGAATCCACCTATATCCGGCAGGCTCCATACTTTGACGGCATGACGCTGACGCCGCCTCCTGTGGAGGAGATTGTGAATGCCCGGGTGCTCGCGGTGCTGGGCGACAGCGTGACGACCGATCACATCTCACCGGCAGGCAATATCAAGGCTTCCAGCCCGGCAGGTCGCTACCTGGCCGAGCATGGAGTGGCGCAGGCTGAGTTCAACAGCTATGGCTCGCGGCGCGGCAACCATGAGGTGATGGTTCGCGGCACGTTTGCCAATGTGCGGCTGCGCAACCGACTGGCTCCTGGGACCGAAGGTGGATTTACCCGTCTGCTGCCGGAGGGTATGGAGACCACGATCTATGACGCAAGCGTGGTCTATGCCGAGCGCGGTGTGCCGCTGGTGATCCTGGCAGGGAAAGAGTATGGCTCCGGCAGCAGCCGCGACTGGGCGGCCAAGGGTCCGAAACTGCTGGGCGTGAGGGTCGTGCTGGCAGAGAGCTTTGAGCGAATTCATCGCTCCAACCTGGTGGGCATGGGGATTCTGCCGTTGCAGTTTGCGTCGGGAGAGTCGGTCGATTCGCTGGGACTGACGGGTGAGGAGCTATACAGCTTTGCCGGCGTGAAGGCGATGCTGGAGAGCGGATTTGCCAACGGCAAAAAGCTGCGCGTGACCGTGACCTCTAAGGAAGGAACGAAGCGGGAGATCGAGACGCTGGTGCGCATTGACACGCCGCAGGAGATTGCCTACTTCCAGCATGGTGGAATCCTGCAATACGTGCTGAGGTCGCTGGCATCGGCGCGATAACCGCAACCGTGTACTCTCAAGTCAACGGCGGAGTGAGTGGAATATCTCACTCCGCTTTTTCATGAGGAAATTTCTGGCTTTTCACTACGACTGGAGCTGCTGAAAGGCCAGAAGAACGCGTTCGAGCGCTTCGCCGCCGGTGGCTCCGGTAGCGGAGAGATGGCCCATCTTGCGACCCGGACGCGGCTCGTGTTTTTCGTAGAGATGGAGTCGTACCGAAGGTACGCGAAGGGCGCGAACGAAGTCAGGCGAGCCGGTGGGTGAGTCGAGCCATAGATCGCCAAGCAGGTTGGCGATGGCCGCAGGGCGTTCCATCGCGGTCTCGCCCAGGGGCAGGTTGCAGGCGGCGCGCACAAGCTGCTCGAACTGGCTGGTGGCGCAGGCGCGCTCGCTTTGGTGATAGCTGTTGTGTGGGCGTGGAGCCAGTTCGTTCACAAGGAGCTGACCGTCGCGTGTAACGAACATTTCGACACACACAAGGCCTTCCAGATCGAGGGATTCGGCGATCTTGCAAGCGACGCTTTGAGCTTTGGCTTCCAGCGCGGGATCGATATCGGCGGGCAGTACGCTCCACGCCAGAATCTGGCGTTCATGATGGTTGCGCGCGGCCGGGTAGCTGCGAACCTCGCCCGATGGACTGCGCGCCGCCATGACGCTGATTTCGAGGGCGAGGTCAAGCGCGGCCTCGGCGACAACGGCTGCGGCGCCCAGACCCTCCCACGCATCTCGGACCTCTGTTTCGCTGGCTGGATTGTCGAGTCCGAGCCGAGCCTGTCCGCGGCCATCGTAGCCACCTCGCGCGACCTTGGCGAAGACACGTCCACCGAGGGAGTGAACGGCTTCCACCAGTTCTTCGGCCGAGCGGGCAACGCGAAAAGCTCCGACGGGAAAGCCGTGTTCGGCGAGCCATGTTTTCTGGAGCGCCTTGTCCTGAATGATGCGTACCGGTTCAACGCCGGGACGCAGCGGAGCAAGTCGAGCAACGGAGTTAAGAGCCGGCACGCCGATCTGTTCGATCTCAAGCGTAACGGCGCCCACACCGGTTGCAAGTCGGATCGCTGCTTCGGCGTCGGTCCAGGCTCCGACGACCACTTCGTCGGCGACAAAGCTGGCCGGGCAACGTGGGTCCGGGTCCATGACGCGCACGTGGATGCCAAGTGTGCGTGCGGCGATGGCGGTCATGCGCCCGAGCTGTCCGCCGCCGAGGATACCGAGCCATTCGCCAGGCAGGACGGACGGAGTGGTGGCGATTTGGGAGTCAGATGAATGGGTCACAGCGGCAACTCCCCGGCCAGCGCTTCGTCGCGTCGAGCGGCGCGCCATTCAGTCAGGCGTTGGTGAAGAGCCGGGTCCTCGGATGCGAGCATTTGCGCGGCAAAGAGGGCGGCGTTGGCAGCACCGGATTTGCCGACGGCAAAGGTGGCGACGGGAACGCCTTTGGGCATCTGGACGATGGACAGCAGCGCGTCCATGCCGTTGAGAACGGTCGCCACAACGGGAACGCCCAGGATGGGGACCAAAGTTTTGGCGGCCAGCATGCCCGGCAGATGTGCGGCTCCGCCGGCGCCGGCGATGATGGCGCGAAGACCACGTTGCGAGGCGGTTTCCGCGTATTCAAAGAGCCAGTCGGGAGTGCGATGCGCGCTGACGACGCGAGCTTCGTGGGGAATGTCGAGGGAACGCAGAATTTCAACGGCTGCGGACATGGTTTCCCAGTCGCTGCGGCTGCCCATGACGACTCCAATGAGCGGGCTGCGAGTATCGGTGGACCGGGCGCTGGCGGACCGGGGGCTGTTTGGATGGTCGGCTGAGGTTGCCTCGTGGACAGGCCGTTGGTTCATGGGCCGATTATACGTTCCCTGGCAGAGAGTTTTCGCACTCCGGTCAAGCCGTTGTCTGATCCGAATCGAGTGAAAACATGCCATGCTGGAAAGAGACGGTGTGAGGCGAAGTGAGTTCGTTTGCAGTGGAAAACTTCGGGTGCAGGGCAGCACGAGCGGATGGCGAAGCAGCGTCGGCAGATTTGCGTGCGCGTGGGCTGCTGGAGCGAACGGCGGATGAGGCAGCGGTAGTGGTGGTGAATACGTGCAGCGTGACGGCGGAGGCAGACCGCGAAGCGCGAGCTTTTGTACGCCGTGTGCGGAGGCGGAATCCCGCAGCGCGAGTGGTCGTCACGGGTTGCTATGCGCAGCGCGCACCGGAAGAGGTTGCGGCGCTGGAGGGCGTGAGCGCTGTGGTGGGCAACAGCCACAAGGAGTGGTTGGCGGCGATTGTCGCCGAGTCGGACCATGCGCAGACAAGCGGGCTGATCTCCGCGGCGCGGCTGATCGGCGCAGCAGAGGTCTGGGCCGACGATGCGTTTGCTCATTCCTGGATCGAAGGCGCGCGGCTGGAGGCGGGAGCCGGCACACAGACAAGACCGAATCTCAAGATTCAGGAGGGCTGTGGCAATCGCTGCTCATTCTGTGTGATCCCGATGACACGCGGAGCTTCGCGGAGCATGGCCGCCGAGCGTGTGCTGCAACGCGTGGAGGAATTTGTCGCGACGGGTGGCCGAGAGCTGGTGCTGTCAGGCATCAATCTGGGTCGATGGGGGCGCGATCTGGACGATGCGCAGTCACGACGAGGCGGATTGTTCTGGCTGGTGCAACAGATTCTGGATCAGACGCGCCTGGAGCGGCTGCGGCTCAGTTCCGTCGAGCCGATGGATTGGACTTCGGAGCTGATCGCAACGATGGCAGACAACAGACGAGTGGCGTCTCATGCGCATCTGCCGCTTCAGTCGGGCGCAGATGGGGTGCTGCGGCGCATGCACCGTCGCTATCGACCGTGGCACTACGCCGAAAAGGTCAATGCCCTGCGGACAGCCTGCGGCGATGAACTGGCGCTGGGGGCAGATGTGATGGTGGGATTTCCCGGCGAAACCGAGGTGGAGTTTGAGGAAAGCCTGCAATTTGTAAGATCCCTGCCGCTTGCCTATCTGCACCTTTTCCCGTTTTCTCCGCGGCCCGGAACGGCAGGCTGGGCGATGCACCGCGAGCAGCCGGTGGCGGACGCGGTCGTGAAAGAGCGTATGGCGCAAATGCAGACGGTCGACCGTGAAAAACGAGCAGCGTTTCGCGCGCAGATGCGCGGGCGGCGACTGTCAGCGCTGACGTTGAATACTCCAGAGAAGCTGAGGGCGGAGGGCCGTACGCTGGCGCTTACCGAAAATTTTCTGGAGGTCGAGTTGGATTGCAAACTACCTGCCAATGAGCCTGTGACGGTCCGTCCGGGCGATGGACGCAACGCAAAGATGGAGCGATTGGTAAAATCGCAGGAAAACAGCGACCAACAAGCATGACAGCCAGGCCGACGTGGCTCGCCCCCTGACGAGGAAGCCAATGCCGCAAGAGGATTTGTAAGTGGACCGCCGCGAACTACATTCAGACAGCGAAGCGAGGGTGGGCGACGAAGTTGCGGCCAGCGGAGGACGCTTGCGTCGTGCGCTTCGACTTCTGCACCCTTCGCATCGCCATACGGCGTTTTCAGCCACTGTCCTGCTGATGGCGACGGCGATTGTTTCGCGGTTCATTGGATTGGTGCGGGTCAAGTATATCGCCATGGTTTTTGGTCGCGGGATGCAGGCCGATGCGTTCATCGCCGCGTTTCAGTTGCCGGATATGATCGCCTATTTTCTGGTGGGCGGCGCAGCGTCGATCACCTTTGTGACGATCTTGACCCAATATCGGGATACGGGTCGCGAGGCGGAAGGAATGCGTTCGCTGAGCGTCATCCTCACGACGATGGCGGCGGTGCTCGGCGGAGCCATTCTATTGACGGAGTGGGCGGCTCCGTGGTGTGTACACTGGCTTTTCCCAGGGTTTGACCCGGTCAAGGCGGCGCTCTGCGTCAAGCTGACGCGGATTCTGCTGCCGGCGCAGTTATTTTTTTTCTCGGGCGGGGTCTACGGGGCCGTTCTGCTGGTGCGGCGGCAGTTTGCAGTGCAGGCGGTCGCGCCCCTGATTTACAGCATGGGAACGATCGTCGGTGGCCTGTTGCTTGCAAGCCGCTTCGGGGTCGAGTCCCTGGCATGGGGCACTCTGGTTGGCGCGGCTCTTGGTCCGTTCCTGCTGAATGCGGCGGGAGCGTGGCGGGTGGGCGCGCGGTACAGGCCGGAGCTGGACTTTGACGATCCGGGATTTCGCGAGTGGGTGCGGCTTTCGGTGCCGCTGATGGTAGGGGTCTCACTGGTGACCGCGGACAACTGGATCATCAGCTTCTATGCGTCGCACAG
>JAJZEA010000005.1 GCA_021851335.1 Acidobacteriota bacterium
ACCGAGGTTCCGCCGACCTCTTCACCCACCGGCTCCGTGGACTGCGAAGTCGAACTGACGCAGGTGCCGTTGGCGGAGACGCAGATGAGATACGCGCTGCCGAGGAATCCGTTGGAGGCGAAGAACGAAACGTCGGGCAGGTCGCGCTTGCCGTCGGAGGGAATGCCGGTGACGCCGGCCTGCCAGGAAGGCTTGGCGTAACCGCCTGTGCAGGTGGTTTCTGTCTGTCCGTTGCTGGTGGTGCAGCCGCTGGCTCCGCCGCTGCCGCCAACAGTATCCACCAGGAAAGAAAGATTCACCTGATTTCCAGTGAGCTTATAAATGGAGTTGTACCACTGATTGACGAAGTTGCAGGCAGATTCGGCGTCCGTGGGGCTAGTGACGGTGTTGCCCGCTTTTTGAAGCTGAGTCGCGTAGCTTTGAAGCACGCTGAGAATGACTGGATTGGTGCAGGTGTCATTCCAGGGCACCTCCGGCATGTAGTTCAGCGCGCTGGCGCCGGTAGTGGCGTTGTTGCTCGCACTCCAGTACGGTGAAGCCGTCGTGCCCCAGTTGAGATCGGTGCCGCCGACGGCGGTGTTGTACGGGGTGGAGGCAAAACCGCTGACCGTGGTGCCGAGGAGCGCGCCATAGGGAACGCTGCTGGCCAGGCCCTGATCGCAACTGGCTGAGCCTGAATCACCGGCAGCGACAAAGACCGAAATGCCTTCGGTGGCCGCGGTCTGCCACTCGGAGTTCAGCGCTGCGTTGCCTGCTGTGCCCAGATCCAATTCGCAGGCGCCGTAACTGACATTCATGACCGGAGCCGTAACGTTATCGACGATGTACTGGATCGCTGTAAAGAGCGTATCCGTAGTTTGCGACTGCTGACCGGCGACGACGAGCACAACCTTTGCGCCTTTGGCGACGGCTCCGGACCACTCGACATCGAGCGAGTTTTCGATCTGGTCGCTGATCGTGCAGTTACCCGTGTTGCCGGTGCAGGCTCCTGGGTCGACGCCATTGGCAACGATGGTTTTGGGCGGAGTCCCGGCAGGCAGGCCAAAGACACTGCGAAAGGTGGCTACGTCCGTCGGATTGATATCGCTGGTGCCAGCGATGGCGATAGTCTGTCCGGTGCCATCGATGTTGTTGTTCCACAGCGGGAGCACGTTGTAGATGGTCGCGAAATCATAGGGAGCTACATCTTCAATTTGAAAGCTACTGGATCCGGAACCAACGCTGATGCCAAACTGCGGCGAAGCCTGAACATCCGGCTGAGCCGCTGAGACCAGCGTTGGCGTCTGGTGCATCCAATGGCCGGTATGCGGATTGAAAACCGCCTTGCCGCCGAGACGATGCTGCGGACGCGGGAAGAAGTCATGCAACGATTTGACGCCGACAACGACAGGCGCGAGAGCAGTCGGTATGCTGGGATCTCTCATATTGGCGATGTGAGCCATGCCGTTAACCGAGAGCCGGTGAATGCTGGTGTGAAAAGCGGAATCGACTTGAGCCGCAGTGCCGCTGAAGCGAAGCGTCATTCGATCTTTGGAGACGCTATCGACGCGAAGACCTCGGCTGGAAAGCCAGTTTGACACGGTGGCAATATCGGCCTGAGCAGGACCGAAGCGCTGACCGACCTCATCCGGCACGAGCCAGTGGTGAAACTCGGACGAAGTGGGGTCGTACTGACTGGCGACGAAAGCATCAAAGGCGGCCTGTTGCTGGGGCGAGCGTCGCAGCACAAGGATGAGATCCGTCATGGGTAGGCTCGGATCAACAACACCACGATCATTGGCCTGAGTCGCCGCGGGATGAACGTTACCGACGAGGGTGGTGCGCTGCGCATCGTCGATCTTCTCTCGGATCTGGGGAGCACTTTGCGGCGTGGTCGGAGCGGCTGGCGAGGATGTCGCTTGAGCCAAAAGTACGTTGCTGGTTGGAATGACAATAA
Source organism: Acidobacteriota bacterium (assembly GCA_021851335.1). Taxonomy (GTDB): domain Bacteria; phylum Acidobacteriota; class Terriglobia; order Terriglobales; family Acidobacteriaceae; genus Acidicapsa. The sequence continues at coordinate 1,937 of JAJZEA010000005.1, forward strand.
GCAGACAGGCAAGACGAGTAAGGTTGCGCAAGAGCATAAGGAGCAGACGTCACCTTTCTGGCAAAATGCAAAAGTTACGAAACGGCTGAAATTCAGCCGACACAAGTTGAACCCGGGGATAGCTTGGCGAAATTCTACCCCGGAATCAGCACCACTCGACAGAGAAATTTCAGAGAACCTGACAGGAGGATGAAAACCCTTTGCGGCGGATCAATAAAGCAGAACAGCAATACGATAGGCGGTGAACGAAGCCTGTTCCTGATTGCTGGAGACGTGGGGTTTGCAGGCTCCGACGGCAGCCTGGTGATAGGTGCCTGATCGGACCTTCTCCACCAGCGCGGAAGGTATCTGCCCCAGTGATCCGCTTTGCCAGCGCATGACAAAAAGCGGTTGAAGCTGGGGGCTGGATGGGATGCCGGAAGAGGACGAACAGGCGGCGCGCGCCTGTTCGCGTGCCGAACTACCGGCCTGCAAGGGAAGGCCCAGAGAAACAATCTGCCGCGCCACTTCCCCTTCCTGGTCATCGAAGCTGAGTTGCAAGACGGCCTGGGAATAGTCAGCAACAGCATAGAGCACGCCACGCGCGGAAACCAGTGCCACGCCTACGTGATTGATACGCGGATTCAGCAGGTTTTCTCGATGTTCGGTGGAGTGCATCCAGAGGGTATGAATCTGCTGAGGCGAATTACCGACGGCGATGTTCTCCTCAACAAGCTGAAAGTGCGCACCGGAAGCAGAGGCGCGTTCGGCCAGCGATAGCTCGCCGCCGTAACGATGAGCGATGGGACCCTCGGCGGCCATTCGAACGGCGTGCGCTTGCGCGGCAGCGGCCAGATCGGGATCCCACTGGAGCGGCGCAAGCCCAGCCTGCGCGCGCGATTGATTGGCCAGCGTGGCAAGTTCGTGGGCATCCGCATCCAACGAGGGCTGGCTGGCCGTGCAGGTGGCTGAAACGCAAAGCAAAAGCGCAACGCTGATCGCCGTAAACCAGCACCTGGCCTGTCGGAGTTGGATCGTCAAATTCACAGTGCACCTGCTTTTCCAAAAGATTGAATCGAACAGATTCCGCTTAGCGGCTATTCTGAAACAGATGGCAGTGCAGGAGCAAATGAGAGAAGCGGGATTGGGCTGGCTGCTGAAGCGTGTGCGCCGCCAGCCGCTTGGCGCACTGGGTCTGGCGATGCTGGCGGTCTTCGTTGTCTGCGGCGTGCTTGCTCCCTGGATGGCACCGTCCAGCCCTGTCGCCATCCACCTGCTGCACCGCTTGCAGGGGCCATCGATGGCTCACTGGTGCGGCACGGACGAGTTGGGCCGGGATACGCTGAGTCGTCTGCTATGGGGTGCTCGATTATCGCTGGTGGTTTCGGTTTCGGTGGTCAGCATTTCCCTGACGCTGGGTGTTGCCGTCGGTGGCGTGGCCGGATATTTCGGCGGATGGGTAGACACGCTTTTGACGATGGCCGCGATGAATACGTTTCTGGCGCTGCCCGGCATCTTGCTGGCGATTGCCTTTGCTGCATTTCTGGGATCAGGCCTGCAAAACCTGATCCTGGCGCTGGCGATCGGTGGATGGGCAGGCTATGCGCGACTGGTGCGCGCGCAGGTGCTGGCGGTGCGCGGACGGGAGTACATCGATGCTACGCGTGCTTTGGGTGCCAGTGGGTGGCGAATGTTCTTTCGCCACATCCTGCCCAATATCCTCCAACCAATCATGGTGCAGGCGACGATCAGTATGGGAGGAGTGATTCTGGCTGAAGCGACGCTTTCGTTTCTGGGCCTTGGAATTCCTGCGCCGGCGCCAAGCTGGGGGTCCATGCTCAACGACGCCCGCGCCCATCTCTTTGACTCTCCACACCTGGTCGTCTTCCCTGCTGTCGCCATTGCGCTCACCGTGCTGAGCTTCAACTTTGTGGGCGATGCACTGCGCGATGTGCTGGACCCGCGGACGCGCATGGAACTGGGGATGTGAAGTCGATGCGCTTTGGAGTTATCTCCGATACGCACGGACTGCTGCGGCCAGAGGTTTTGCCGCTGCTGGCCGACTGCGATCGCATCCTGCATCTGGGCGATGTGGGCGACGACGAAATTCTGGATGCGCTGGCCGCAATGGCTCCGGTGACGGCAGTTCGCGGCAATGTCGACCGTACTGGAGGCTGCGCACAACTGCCGGAGACAGAGATCGTGACCGCGTGCGGAGTCCTGCTGTATCTCCTGCACGACAGACAGCAACTGGACCTGTTGCCCGAGGCCGCAGGATTTGCCGCCGTGCTCAGCGGCCATACGCACAAGCCGCTGGTTGAGTGGAGACGTGGCGTACTGTTCCTGAACCCCGGCTCTTGCGGGCCGCGACGGTTTCGTTTGCCGGTGAGCTGCGCGTGGCTGGATGTGGACGCCGCTGGACAGCTTGCGCCCAAACTGATTTCTGTTCTGGAGTGAGCGTAGGCATCTGGAATTTTGCTTGCCTGAATTCCCTGCTTAAAACGGTAGACGCGCGGTCAGGATCAGGTTGTGATTCAGAGCATGAAAGCTGGTGACGGCGATCTGCTCTCCCGCCCCAAAGGTCAACCCAAATCGCCCTGGCGCGCCGCTGGAAGGATGCGTGAGTGGCACGCGTCCGATCAGGACGCCCGGTGTCATGTAGGTGGTCACTTTGCCGTCGTTCGCGCCACCCAGAAAGAAGTTGGCGTTAGTCTCGATCTCCGGCCAGAACAGTCGCCGCCAGCCCGTATGAGCAAGCTCGTACTGCGCAACGGAATTCCAGATAACCGTGTGGCCAAGACCCTTGGCATTGGTCACGGGGAGCGTGCCGGAGGCGGTGGTGGTCAGATCAAAAAGCCCCCAGCCTTTCCCCATCGCAAGTGTCGGCGAAACGATAGCGCAGCAGCTTCCGTTGCCATTTTTGCCGGTAGGAATGGAGCCGCCAAAGAACGCCGTCACAATGGCATTGCCGCTTTTCTCGTTGCGGGAGTAGATACGAAATTTACTCAGGAACGAGACATCGCCGAAGCCGTCGTTGGTGTGCGGCGCAAGATGATTGAAAAATGGCGGAGTGTTGAAGAGCAACTCAATGCGGCGGAACGGAATCACTTCCAGCCCCTTGCCATTGTCATAGTTCCAAAGCGCATAGCCCTGTGGCGTATAACCATGCACAAAGTCTGTCCGAAGCTCTTGTTCGAGTCGCGGTGTGATGGTAACCAGCGGAGTGATCCAGTGCGGCTGCTGATTCTGTGTGGCGGTCACTCTTGCCTGATAGCGAGCGATCCAGGAACCAGATGACGATTGGGGAGCGGTTTGCGCACCGTCTGGCGCAGCATCATGAGCCACATCATGGGCCAAAGGATTTGCGCCTGCGGCTGGGATGGATCCAAGAAGAAGCAAAGAAGACAGCAGAGCCAGAGTCAGCGCGGAAGTGGGCTTCATTGTTTGATTCTATACGATTTTGTATATCGTTTTTATCGTTTTTTGAGAAATGTCAAGAGTGCGATAATGGTAACTCGCGACACCTTCCCAGCGACACGCTATACTGCGACCATCATGAGACAGTCGAACCAGCCCACAGCATCTCCGAATCGCGGCCCCAGGCCAAGATCCGGCGACCCGCTGCTGAAACCGCGCGAAGCCGCAGCCGCGCTTGGCGTAAGTTATGCCACGCTGAAGCAGTGGATTCTGAGTGGAAAGGTGAAAACGGTTCAGACTCCGGGCGGACATCACCGGATTCACGAGAGCGCGCTCCAGCCGCTCCTGCTTTCGCGTGAGGTTTCCACCGACTCCCGCGAGCGATTTCGTGCGGTGAGCGGCAGAAATCAGTTGATCGGAACGATTGTCGAGGTGCGCATCAGCGGTCTGTTGGCCAAGGTGGTGCTGGCCATTGGCGAACAGCGAGTGACCTCGATTATTACCGCGGATGCGGTACGCGAAATGCAGTTGCGCAAAGGGCAAACAGCCGCGGCGCTGATGAAATCAACTGAAGTGATGATTGTCCGGGTTTGAATCCGACAAAAGAGCGACTTACAGCGACGGGAGCGTGGTACACTCCGCCCATGTTTGCTTTCCCTCGGAAAATTCTATCTGTAGCCGCTCTAACTGCCTGTGTGGTCGCGGCGCAGGCAGCCGCGCCCGCTTCACTGCCTGCGCCAGAGTTGATTCTCTACAACGGACGCATTTTGACGGGCGCCGGACTGGCCGCCGGGCGTCCGGAGTTTGTGAGTGCGATGGCTATTGGCGGGGGCAAGGTGATTGCCGTAGGCTCAGACAGCGCGATCCTCGAGCTGGCCAGCCCGCAAACTGTCAAGCGCAATCTTGACAGCGTGCATACGCATATCTTTGTCATGCCCGGATTGAACGACGCGCATACGCACATGGGAGACGCCGGACGACAGAAGCTCAGCGTAGACGTCACCGGGGCGCAGTCCCTGCAGGAGATGCTTGCCCGTGTAGCCGCATATGAGAAGACCGCAGAGCCGGGTCAGTGGCTGCTCGGCGGCGGCTGGGATCATACGCTTTGGAAGGACAGTTCCCTGCCGACACGCACCGAACTGGATGCGGTCAGCGCTGGACATCCGACGTTTCTCTATCGTGTGGATGGCCACATCGCTGTCGCCAACAGCGCTGCGCTGAAGGCGGCTGGAATCACGGGCGCAACCAAGGCACCACGCGGAGGGGCCATCGATTTGGACAGCCGCGGCGAGCCGACAGGAATCATTCGAGATACGGCCGTGGACCTGGTGGAAAAAGTCATTCCGCCGTCGACGGCAGCCTTCAGCATGAAAGGCGACGAACTGGCGATTGACGACGCCGTAAGCCACGGTTTGACCAGCGTCCAGGATTTCTCCTCATGGCAGGATTTTCTGAACTATGAGCAACTGGAGCGCGAGGGCAGGCTGCGTGTGCGCATCAGCGAGTGGCTGCCCTTTGTCGATCCTCTTCCCGTATTGATTGCGCATCGCGCCTATCACGATGCGAACGATCCGATGCTGCACACGGCCATGTTAAAGGGGTTCATGGACGGTTCGCTTGGCTCGCGAACAGCGGCACTCGAGCAGCCGTATAGCGATGATCCAGGCAATCGGGGCTTGGCGCGATTTACACAGCAGAAACTGAACGCGATGGCGATAGAGCGGACGCGAGCAGGATTTCGTATTGGGTTCCATGCAATCGGTGACCGGGCAACGGCCATGGCGCTGACGGCCTTCAGCCAGCCGATTGGCGGCGGAAAGCTGGTGGCCACAGGCATGCGGGATCGAGTGGAACATGCACAGGTGGTCGATCCGGCAGATGTAGCACGGTTCAAAGCACTCGGCGTCATTGCCTCCATGCAGCCCAATCATCTGCTGACGGATATGAACTGGGCGATGGCACGGCTCGGGCCACAGCGCGCGGCCACTTCGTATGGGTGGAAGACTTTTCTGGATGCGGGCGTACCTGTTGCTTTTGGCACAGACTATCCAGTCGAGCCGATAACGCCGTTTCGCGGCATCTACTGCGCGGTGACGCGAGAGAATGAAGCAGGAACGAAGAGCTGGTATCCGCAAGACCGGCTGACGCGAGCACAGGCTCTCTATGCCTATACGCAGGGGTCCGCTTATGCGGAGTTTGCCGAGAAACGCAAGGGCCGGTTGGAGCCGGGCTTCGAGGCGGATTACATATTGCTGGATCGCGACCTGACGACCATTCCGCCCAAGGCGATTCTGGGCACGCGCGTGCTGGAGACGGTGGTGGCCGGTAAAACCGTCTATGCCGCGTCTTATGCGGCGGGCAGCCCGCAATGAGAGGTTACAAAGCGACATGAGGATGCGTGCCTATCTGCTGATGCTGGGCGTGGTTGCAGTGTGGGGCGCGACCTTTGTGGTGGTCAAGGATGCGTTGGCCGACGCATCGCCGCTCGCCTTCAATCTGGCGCGCATGACGCTTGCCTTTGCCGTGCTCGCCGTGGCCTATCACCGGCACTGGCGGCGGATTGGCAGGCGGGAGTTAGCAGCGGGCGCTGGGATCGGATTTTTTCTGGCGATGGGCTACCAGTTCCAGACCGCCGGGCTGGCCCGGACGACGCCCTCAAAGTCTGCGCTGATTACCGGAATGGTGGTCGTGCTGGTGCCTGTATTTTCCGCAGTCAAGGCTCTGCGGCCACGCGGCGCGCGCGTGCCGGGGTGGAATGCCTTCGCAGGGGCCGTGCTGGCCTTTGCAGGAATTCTGCTGCTCACAGTGCCAGCGGCTGCGAGCGGTGTACGATTCGATTTCAGCAGCGTGAATCTCGGCGACGTGCTCAGTTTTGGTTGCGCAATCGGATTTGCTTTCCACTGCCTGGCGCTGGGCCATCTGTCGCCCAAATTTGACTTTCAGCAACTGGCGCTTTTGCAGATTGGCTTTTGCGCAGCTTTCATGGCCGCTTCCACACCATTGCTGGAGCATCCTTTCCTGCATTGGACAGCACGGCTAGGTATTGCCCTGCTGGTGGCGGCGCTGCTGGCCACGGCGGCAGCCTTTTCTGTTCAAAGCTGGGTGCAGTCTGTGCTGCCCGCCACGCACACCGCACTCATCCTCACGCTTGAGCCGGTCTTTGCCGTGTTGACGGCGATCCTCTTCTATGGCGAGCGGTTGAACCTGCGCGCACTGGGCGGAGCGGCGCTGATTCTGGGCGGAATTGCGCTGACGGAACTGGTAACCGTAGTACCGGCTGCAGGTGCGCATGAGGCATCCGGGTATTGATGCGGTAAAAACCCGAACAAAAGTCGCTCACTTTCCATCCTATTGGGGACCAGAAGCGTCTGATAGAGGAGAGACGCGCCTGTGCGCGCTGACTATACTGGTGATGCGGAGGGTTGCTGCGTGAGCGCCGCCCTGAAATCTGCATCCAAACAAGGATTGCGCTATGGTTGCGCAAAAGCGGAACACAACAGGGGTCTAACCCGGAATCCGAGGTAGAACGATCTATGTCAGCTTTTTTTGTGCGACTTCGCAAGCGTCGCCTTTCTTTCACTTTCGCGGCGCTGGCTGCGGTTTCAGCGGTGGTGCTGATGGCATCTTATGCAACCTATGGCGTGCATGGCCAAAGCAAGAAAAACGATAGCTCCGACGCCACTCCGTTGAAAGTTCCCGACACTACGGTGGCACCGAACAACTTTGTGAAGATCGCCAAAGAGGTTGGGCCGGCGGTGGTCAACATCAACACGCGCACACTGCCCAAGCAGACGCAACGCGGCGCGATGAATCCTCACGGTCGAATGCAACCCAACAACCCCGATGATGGCGACCAGGGCGACGGTGGCGATGGACAGGGCCCGGACCAGAACTTTCAGGATTTCTTCAATCGCTTCTTTGGCGGTCAAGTACCGGGCGGTCCAGGTGGACAAGGCAATCAGGCTCAGGAGCGGGATGCGCTGGGTTCCGGCTTCATTGTGGACTCCAAGGGATACATCATCACGAATAACCACGTGGTGGACGGCGCCGACGAGATTTATGTAAAGCTTTCGACTGACCCCGACACCACCGATCCCGGGCGCAAAGCCCGCGTCATTGGCGTGGATAAAGCCACCGATCTTGCGGTGATCAAGATCGATACGGACAAGCTACTGCCCACAGTCAAGCTGGGCAACAGCGACAACGCTCAAGTGGGCGAATGGGTCATTGCCATTGGCAGCCCCTTTGCTTTGTCCAAGACGGTGACTGCGGGCATCATCTCGGCCAAGGACCGTACGATTGAGCCGGGCGCGAGCGGGCAGTTCCAGCACTTCATCCAGACCGACGCGGCCATCAATCCGGGCAACTCCGGCGGGCCGCTGGTGAACATGAATGGCGAGGTGATCGGCGTCAATACGGCGATCTTCACCCAGTCGTCCGGCTATCAGGGCATCGGATTCGCGATGCCGTCCAACACGGTTGCGCAGGTCTACAACGACCTGATCTCACCGAGTCACAAGGTAGTTCGCGGATCGATCGGCATCAGCTTCCGCGAAGGACTTTCGGCGGCGGTGGGTCGCGTTTACGGTTTCAATCACGGTGTTCTGGTGCAGGAAGTGCGACAGGGTGGACCAGCCGACAAGGCCGGCATCCAGCCGCGTGACATCATCGTGAGCATCGACGGACGCGAGATCAAAAACGGCGATGATCTGGTGGCAGACATTGCCAGCAGACGTCCGGGAACAACCATTCGGCTGGGCTATGTCCGCGACGGCAAGCAAATGACTGCGACGGTTGTCGTGGGAGATCGCGACAAGATTTTTGCCGATCAACTGGGCGAAAGCAACCAGTCTCCCAGCGATAACGGGGTCAGCTCAGAGACCAAGCTCGGCATCACGGTGCGCGAGGTCAGCCCGCAAATGGCCGACAAGATGGGAACGGGCGGCATGCTGGTTCTCACCGTTCGGCCCGGCAGCTTTGCCGACCAGCAGGGACTGGCCCCGGGACTGGCCATTACGCGCATCAACAAGCAGCCTGTCGCAACGCGGTCACAGTTTGACAGCGTCGTCGCGGGCCTGCACTCCGGCCAGGATGTGGTCTTTGAGGTGATGGATCCAAAGCATCCGGAAGACGGCATCAACGTCCTGGGCGGAACGCTGCCGTAAGCGCAAACCGGGCAGGAATCCAGGGACGGTATGCAGATTGCATGCCGTCCCTTTTTTGTTTGTCGCAACTCAGATTCCCATCCATCCGAAAGCTCGCGAGTACAAAGAGGGAATAATTACTTGTCGCATCCGCCGGGAATGACCTAAACTAGGATGAACGAGGCGAGAGATCCGCCACGACAGTTTCCATGAGGTATCCGCGCGGATGAAGATTCGTTTCATGCACATTGGGATGATGATCTTCTCGCTTGAATGCATGTGCTTGTCCGCAATGGCCTCCGGAGCCAAGATTCACCACTCTCCCACGGCGCACCACCACGCAAAATCGAAGCACGTCCATCGCGTTACAACGCGCTCTCACCGAATGCACGGACAGCAGGCGATTGCACCTGAGCGAGCGACACAGATTCAGCAGGCGCTCATCCGGGAACACTACCTGACAGGTGACCCAAGCGGACAGTGGGATGCAGCAACACAGGCTGCAATGGTGAAGTTCCAGGCCGACAACGGCTGGCAGACCAAGCTTGCACCGGACTCAAGGGCGCTCATCAAGCTGGGGCTGGGACCGGACCATTCAGCCTCGATGAACGGAAATGAAACCGCCCACTCCGCCCAGCTACCCACGCCCGATCCTTCGGTCGATAGCGACTCCGGATTGATTGCAGCTTCTGGCGTCAATCACTGAGACCAGAACAAAATCAGAACCGCTGCACCCAGCGGATACGATGCCAGCCTGCATTCTTTCTTGAGAAAATATCACCTCGCGAGTTCACGGACTCGGATTCAAATTACGAATCACAGACACCGCTCGACCGTCTCTGGCAGAGACGCTTCGGATGCTTCCATCGCATCGAAAAGCGGGTCGCTTGTGATTTGTATCGGCGAGCTGCCGCAGCGGATCAACCGCATCCATGGCCAGCGCACCCGCATAATGCGCGCCAATGACACCTGCTCGACCTCCGTCAGCGTTTCATCATAGACGGCTGCATCAAAGTACTGCGCTTCCGAATACATCTCCGCATGGCAGATGGATTCGGCATGTGTAATCGCATAGCCGTGCCCGTGGAGCGTACGCATCTTCCTCTCCACCGAGGCCGAGGGTGCCCCAACGACTAGAATGGATGATGCCCTCACCGGAAGACGGTTTTTCGCGGCTTTCGTACGCATGATACTCTCTATTGTCGCTGTTTTCAGATGCGCATGGTGCCTGAGTCAGCAATTCGGTTTAGGGAGATGAAAGCGAGCCGGGCTGAATCGCGACCAGCCTGGAATCCGATGCGATTCCAGAGTGGAAATGCTGATAGATGGCCAGAGCCGTAGGCGCAGGCACCACCGCTTGAAGTGATTCGACAGTGGCCTCACGAACCTCTTTCAAACTGCCAAAGTGTGTGAGCAGACGTTGGCGAGTGCGTGCGCCGACGCCCGGAATCGTTAGCAGTTCAGAGTCGCGGTCGCGCATCTCGCGGCGCTTGCGATGATAGCCGATGGCGAAGCGATGGCTCTCATCGCGGATGCGCTGGATCAGATGCAGTACCGGGGAACGGCGGTCGAGCACGATTGGCTCATCTTCCTGCCCGTATAGATAGAGGACTTCTTCTCGCTTGGCAATGGAAGCCAGCGGCTGCGTGGCCAATCCCAGCGTCTGCAGCGCCTCTGCCGCAGCGTGAAGCTGGCCCAGACCGCCATCAATCAGCACCAGCGACGGCATCGGAGATGACTCGGCCTGCAGTCGGCTGTAGCGGCGGGTAACCACCTCGTGAATCGACGCAAAATCATCGACGCCACTAACGGTACGAATCTGGAATTTGCGAAAGTCAGCTTTCTTCATCGCGCCATCTTCCCACACAACCATCGAGGCCACAGTCTCCGCCCCCTGAATGTGCGAGATGTCGAAGCACTCGATGCGGCGCGGCAGCTCCGGCAACATCAGTAGGTCGGCCAGCGTCTCCTGGATGGCCTGGCGAGACGGCTCCAGCACGCGGAAGCGCTGGACAAACGACTGCTTCGCGTTCTGGCAGGCAAGGTCGATGAGCGAACGCTTCTCGCCTCGTTGTGGCGCTGCAATCTCCACCTTGTGACCCGATTGCTCCCTGAGCAGCGAAGCCAGTGTCTCACGATCCGCAAAGTTGACGGGCAGCAGGATGGAGCGCGGCACGTAACGCTGATCGATGTAAAGCTGCTTGACCAATGCCGCAAAGAACCCAACGGCATCCAGAGAATCCGACTGTTGCTCGCGGCTTTCGGCTGGCTCAGCAGGCTGCTCATCGGCCGCTTCAAACTGCGGCAGTTCTTCCCAGAAGAATTCACGCCGGTCCACAATCTTGCCGTTGCGGATGTGGAAGAGATTCACAGCCAGCAGTCCCTCCTCGACGTGATAGCCAAAGACATCCTGATCCTCATCGGAGGCTGAAGCGATGCGCTGCTTCTCATGCAACTGGCGAATGGTTGCGATCTGATCGCGCAGCCGGGCAGCCCGTTCAAAGTGCTCCTGCTCAGCGGCTTCCATCATGCGTACGGTCAACTGGCGCTCGAGTTCGTCGCTTCGACCCTCCAGAAAAAGCTGCACATCGCGCACCGCGGCGGCATACTCCGGCGGTGTCGTCATTCCCTCCACGCATGGGCCAAGGCAGCGATGAATGTAGTACTGAAGACAGGCGCGAGGATGGTACCGGTTCAGATCCACCTTGCAACTGGGAATCAAAAAGCAGCGATGAATGAGATCGACAACGCGATAGGCAAGACTGCCCGGAAAATACGGGCCGAAGTAGGCTCCACCGTCTTTGCGCAGGCGCCGCGTCACAAAGACTTTTGGATATCGGTCGCCCATCGTCAGCTTGACGTAAGGGTAGGTTTTGTCGTCGCGCAGCAGAATGTTGAACCGCGGCTTGCGCTGCTTGATCAGGTTATTTTCGAGAGCCAGCGCTTCCTGCTCGTTGGCTACCAGAATGTAGTCGAGATCGACGGCCTCGCGCATCAGCGTGCCGGTTTTGGCATTCGCCTGGCTCGCCTCCAGCAGATAGCTGCGCACACGTGCACGCAGATTGCGAGCTTTGCCGACATAGATGACCTTGCCATCCGCATCCTTGTAGAGATAAACCCCGGGATCAGTGGGCAAGGTTCGGATTTTCTCGTAGAGGTCCATGGCAGAAACCGAGTTCTGTGAAGATGGGGCTGCGCGTGCGCTACTCCCGATTTCCAGTGTATGCGCGGAGAGGCTGCGGAGTTGCATTCGAGCTTGCCGACACGAGACAAGGATAGAGAGCAAGGCGCTTGCGAGGCAGGCAAGAATTACGCGATGCGGTAAAAATTACTCGACCACAGACCCGGTAGCGCCGGTGAAAATTTGAATGTGATTGATTCCAATGGCTTTTCCGGAATATTCGGTTTGGCAGTGAGCTTGCATTCCTATTAAGCGTTCGTGAAGAAGCATACCGGGGACCGGGGAGTCGGCTCCTGGCAGAAAAGAGGACACCATGAGGATTCGACCGATTCACATTGCAGTTTCCGCTTGCGCTTTGCTGAGCGTCACTGGATGCGCGACCAAGAAATACGTGCGCAACCAGACCGCGCCCATTATCCAGCAGACGGATCAACTCGACCAGAAAACAGCGGAAAACAACCGCGCCATTCATGATGTGGATAGCCGCGCACAAGCCGGCATCAGCAAGGCTCAGCAGGCTGCCGACACGGCCGGACAAAGCGCAAATGCGGCACAGCAGTCCGCAACCACCGCAACCGGCGCGGCAAATGATGCTGTCCATCGCGCCGACTCGCTGGCTGGAGTGGTGGCCGGGCTGGACAACTACAAGCAGGTGGGCGACGTGACCGTGACCTTTGGCTTTGACAAGGCCACGCTGACCGCGAACGATCGCGCACAACTCGATAGCTTTGCCTCGAAGCTGAATGGCGCAACCGACTACATTCTGGAAGTAACAGGTGGCACGGATTCGACCGGAAACGCGATGTACAACTACCAGTTGAGCCAGCGCCGAGCCGATGCCGTGGTGCAGTACCTTGCGTCAAAGTACCAGATTTCGCCGCGTCGCTTTTACCTGATCGGTATTGGCGAGGATAAGGCTCCTGGCGACAACCACACGCGCTCCGGCCGCGCCATGAATCGTCGCGTCACCGTGCAGATGCTGACCAACAGCACTGGCTCGAATGCGACAACCAATGGAAGCGCTGCCTCCGGTAACTGATCGGATGCAGCTTTCCAGGGTCCGGATCGGACCTCCCCATTTCTGCACAATCACCGATCCGGACCTGAATCAGCCGCCCGAAGCGAACCTCCCCCTCGCCTCGGGCGGCATTACATGCAGCAGCCGCGCGCCTTGCGCGCCACGAGCCTTGGTTGCGCTTCCGTTGGCCGTGGCGGTCGGAGGTAAAGCAGGACGGGAAATTCAAAAGCAGATTCCCTTCGGGAATGACAACAAGACAACAGCGGCGACTACTACGAAAGAAATCAGCGTACAGAACCAGATGCGGTTGTGGCTCTCCCGATGGTCGCGTGTAACGCGAATACGCTCCCTCAGTTGATGTTATTTCCCGGCCCGCGCAGGCTATACATCCTTCCTCCTACCCGAGAGATCCACAATCCGCGCATGTCGCTACTTCCACCAGGAGTAGCCCGCAGAGAACTGAAGGCTCAGTTGATAGCCGGGATCGTTGTCGCCAAGGCCCGTGTTGGAGATGTGGATAATCTTAGGCCGAAGTCGAGTGTCTGATGAGATCGAACATGGGTGTTCAGTCCATAACCAACTTGCGGCGTGAAGTTGATGACGCTAGTGTCTTCGATGGTCAGAAATTTGTGGTTGGTCCAGAGCAGCCCGGGTCACACACTGCTCCAGGTCGGCGTTGAGCCATTCGTCCGGGTTAAGTTCCGGTGAACAACCGGGCAAGCAAAAGATCTGAATCTTGTCTTCATTTTCCTTCAGCCACTTCTTCATTTCTTTCGAGTAATACACCCGCAGGTTGTCCAGAATCAGAAAGACTAGCTTCTCGCGTCAAACCACAGCCGCTTCATGAAACCGATCAGGATCTTCGCATTCAGCGCGCCCGAGAAGACCTTCCAGCGCATCTGCCCTTGTTGGTCACAGTCGAAATCACAAGACGCAACTCCACGGCACGAGACGACGCTCATTCAACACCATTCTCGGAAGATGATGCGACTCGGACTTCTCCATGCCCATAACATGCTTCAGACCCCTATAACGTCTCACGTATAAAAGCGGATCAGTAAGGTCATGACCTTTGGTAGCTACCGCGATGTTTCCCTGTCTCTCCGCATTTCAGGCTGAAATTCACGACAGTCCGACAATGGCTGCCATTTCCGCGTTACATAACCTCACCAGCGGTGATGAGTACGTGACGAGCGGACGCGTAGCGCGGCATTTTTTCATTGTCGAGATAATGAAACTGTTTGGCCGCGTACATTTTCTTGTCTGCTTCGGAGAGGAGATGTTCCGGCTGGCGTCCATCCTGCGGATAGAACGCCGCTCCAAGGCTCAGCGAAAGAATGTTTTCCCCGCAGACCTCGCGGCCAGCCCTTTGCGCCAGAGAACTCAGCAAGATCGCTCTCTCTTCCACGGAGTTCGGCGTCATGCCCGGAGCTACAATCACAAACTCGTCGCCTCCCATCCGCGCGGCGTAGTCGTAGTCACGGCAGACCTCTCGAAGGCTTGCGGAGAAACGCTGCAACACCTGATCGCCGGCCAGATGGCCATAACGATCGTTGATCTGCTTGAACTCGTTCAAATCGCATACCAGCACGGCCAGACTCGAGCTTTCGCGTTTGCAGCGCGCCAGTTCGCGCTCCAGGTGGATCGACAACGCGCGCGCATTGGGCATGCCTGTCAGGAAGTCGTTGGTTGCTGATTTTTCCGCCTGACGATACTTCAGCGCATTCTCGATAAAGTGCGCCACTTTCGATGTGATCACCTGCAGGACGCGAAGGTGGTCGCTGGTGAAGGCGTCCGGCTCGGACTGATAGAGCGCCAGCACACCCACCAATCCGGAGAAACCCTCCAACGGCACAGCCAGCCCGGATCGCAGCCCGGTCGTTGGCTTTCGATCTCGCACAAAGCCCATCTCGACATCCGGGTTGCCGTTCACGATTGGCAGCGCATTTTCCGCGACCCATCCGCACAACCCTGTTCCCACAGGAATCTCCAACGAAGAGAGCAGCCGGAAGCAATCGCCGCTCACAAATTCAGGTTCGAGGACATCCCCCTTCTTCACGAACACCACGATGGAATCGTACGGAACCAGCTTGCGCAGTCGCATGGCCACGAGTGAGAGCGTTTCGTCCAGGCTCAGCGAGTCGCCCAGATCCTGGCTCAGCTCAAAAAGCGTGTGGGCCTCCTGACGGGCGGATGCAATCGAAGACAGGAAGTCCACCTGGCCACGAGCGAACGGATTGCTGTCCACGGCAAATCCGGCGGCTGGTCTTTCTCCGCGTTCCACCTTGAAGCCGACGCTGTGCTGGCTCATTCCTGTCGTTTCCAGGCTTTGAATCGCAGCCGCCTCCAGTTCACGATACCGACGAGCAAGGATCGCGACCACCTTCGGATCATACGATTTACCGGACTCAGCCACAACCAGTTGGATCGCTTCATCCAACGGCAGAGCTTTCCGATATTGACGGTCCGATGCCACCGCGTCCAGGCAATCCACCGCTGCCAGAATGCGCGCGCCGATAGGAATCTCTTCGCCCTTCAAGCCATCCGGATAACCGCTGCCATCCCACTTTTCATGATGCGACCGAACGATTGGCGAAACCGGATACGGAAACGACACTCGCTCCAGAATGTCGGCTCCCACGATTGGATGAATTTTCATCTTTTCAAACTCTTCCGGAGTCAGTCGGCCCGGCTTGTTGATGATGTGATCCGGCACCGCCAGCTTGCCGATGTCGTGCAACAGCGCGGCAGCGTTCAGCGCGTCCTGCTCCAGTGAATCCAAGTTCAGTTCTTTGGCGATTTCCGCCGCGTACACGCGCACACGATGCAGATGCTCGTGCGTGGTGTGATCCTTGGCGTCAATGGCCAGCGCCAGGCCTTCGATGGTGCGCATGTGAAGCGAGCAGACCTGCTCCACGTGAAGCTTTTCCGCCAGCACCTGTTGCTCTTCGACTTCGACGCGCTTTTTCTGCTCCTCCAGCCGACTCAGATACAGCAGATAGGAGCGATAAATGACATACATGATCGGCACAATCAGCAGAGAGTTTTGCCAGCCCGCATAGCGATTGCAATAGCTCATCACGCCCACCAGCGCAGCGCCCGCCAGGTTATACGGAAGCGACCAGAAGTAGGTTTCCTCCCAAAGCCCGCGCAGTGGTCGGCGCTCCGCCAGCGCAATCACAATGGCCAACGGCATCGTGTTGCTCAGATAGTAGGTGCAACCGGCAGCCAGCAGCAACAGCGGCATACTCTCTTTGAGATACTGCGCCGAGACGTGATACGCCATATAGGTGAGATAGACGCCGTTGCAACTCAGACTGAAAACATTGAAGAGTACCTTCAGCGCTTCCGGTCGTTGCTTGGTCTTCCACAGGCTTTGCACCAGCGCCGCGGAGCAGGCGATGACCAATGTCTCCGGAAGTGAAAGCTCCAGGACGCCAAGAAGCACAAAGAGAAACGTTACGGAATGCGTGCTCTCGATGCCAGGTATTCTGACCTTCATCGTGGAAGCAAGAATCGAGATAACTAGATAGCATCCAAACTTCAACGGATTGCTGGAGTGCCAGTGCAGGAAAGACATTCCAAGCACGGTCGCTCCCACAATCGCAGTTGTGGCGACAAATATTCTTGCTTGAATCGGTACAGTGTCGCTCATCGTTGCCCTCCAAACCAGAAATTCAGGAATTCAGTACCTCCGCGAGATTGCGTTTCAAGAGGAACAGTGCCTTAACTGCTCCGAGGGGCCTTTGCCGGAAACAAATCCAATTCCGGCAAAAGCCCTTGGAGCGTATTCGGCAATTTGACTTACCTTCTTGTACCCCATAACACGCTGTTAGCATCCACCTGCGTCTTGGGACGACCCCAGAGTTGAGTAAGATCACTTACGGACGATCCCGTTCCCCACAGAATGGCTTCGCCAGAGAGCGAGTCCGTTCCCCACAGAATGGCATCACCGGTCAAAGTCCCGGTACCCCATAAAATGGCATCTCCCGTCAAATTGCTGGTGCCCCACAGAATCGCATCGCCGGTCAGTGCGTCCGTTCCGCCAAAGATCGAGTTTCCCCACACTGAAGGCACGTTCCATGTGGTCGAACCGCTACCAAGAACTGAAGTGCCATTCACCAGAACCACGTTGCCAGATGTCGAAATGCTCGCGGTCGGAGACATCGCGCTGCCCACCGCCGGGGGAGCCAGGACCGTGCTTGCCAGCGCGGCCTGGATATCCAGATAACCCGCGCCAACGGTAAAGATATCCGCCTGCTCGTTAAATGTCTGGCCTGTGGTTGGGTCGGTTACGGTCGCCGCCTGGACGAGATCCTTGAACGCAGTCACCATCAGCCGCGCCTTGATCTGATCCGGGGTCAGAGCAGCGTTCTGCTGCAACATCAAAGCAGCCGTTGCACTCACCATCGGGGTCGCCATACTCGTTCCGCTCAAAATGAAGTATGCGGGCGACGCTGCGCTCGTTCCATTCGTTTGATAGAGCGACGTGGGAATATCGTGGGTCGGGTTCTCCACGTTCAGCGTATCCGGTGGCGTATACAAAGAGACGATCAGATTGCCCGGCGCAACGAGATCCGGCTTCACCACCTGATCGACAATCGAAGGCCCTTTTGAGCTGTAGGAAGCCGGCACATCGTCGGTGCGATCCGGCGTTCCCAGGGTGTTCATCGCTCCCACCGTGATCACATACGGATCATTGCCGGGTGCCGTAATGGTGCCGTAGCCATAAGTTCCGGCATCGTTATCGCGCCCATAGTTACCCGCCGCGACCACAACGACGATGCCTGCCTTCCACGCCTCTTCCGCAGCCTGGCAAAGAGGATCGGCTGTGTAGCTTTCCAGCACCGGCCTTCCCAAAGAAAGGTTGATGACGCGGATGTTATACGTGCTCTTCAACTGAATTGCTGTCTGGATGGCTGCAATCACTTCGCTATCCGTGCCAGCACCATTCTGATCCAGTACGCGCAGGTTGATCAGATTCACACCCTGAGCAATGCCCTTGAACGTGTAACTGTCATTCGGCCCGGTCGAATTGCTTCCGTTTCCGGCAATGATTCCGCTCACATGCGTGCCATGTCCATACTGGTCAAGCGGACTTCCGGAGTTCGTGAAGTCTTCACTGTAGACGACGTTTGTAGCATTGAGATCAGAGACGCTGGCAATGCCACTGTCGATCACGGCAACGCCAATGCCCGCGCCCGTCAGGCCCTGTGACCAGGCATTCGATGAGTTGATGGTCTCATTATGATAGTCAAGCACCCAGCTCGTGGTGGCGGAACCGCGAAGCGGACGATCCAGCGAGATGTATTTGACCGCTGGATCCTTCGCCAGATCTTCCAGCTCGGAAGCCGGCATCGAATATGCGGCACCCTTGAAATGCCCAAGTTCTCGCTTGAGCTTACCGCCGTGATCCATGATCTTTTGATGGTACTTCGCCGTTGGCGCCTGATCGAACTGCACAATCACGTCCACCTGGCTGGAGGGATCTCTTCCTTGCAGATCCTTCGATATCTTGCGCGAGCCTGCGAAAGCCAGACTCGAGCAAAGAAGTAAAGCAGACAGGATCACGAATGCTTTGCCCCGCAACGTACCGCCTGTTGTTTGTTCTTTCATGTTTTGCTCTTTCCGCGCCGCCGTGAAGTCTTGGAAATTTCTAATGCAGGCGCTGCCAATAATCCCTTCTTCGGAGCGAAACGCATTTCCAACAGACAAAATTTAGAATCTACTCATCACGTAGGTGGTATACGCATGACCCATTTGCGGACAGTGCCTTCACAGCGTTGACTCCCTTCTTCCCCCCATTCAACCTCGTCAGCAGCGTTGCTACAGACACACAAGATCTTCATCACATCGATCTTCCGTTGCTAGCTCCCTCGATGCGGCGTGTGCCAGCAACACCCGCACCGGCACCGGCAGCGAACCAAACAGCGCCAGAGTTGCAGGATGTCGAGCCTGCTCGATCTGCGCGACCGTTACGCACTCCGCGATCGTGCCTGCGTGCAGCACCGCCAGACGGTCGCACAACTGCAAAACGGAAACCAGGTCATGCGAGATATACAGCAGCGCCACGCCGTGGCGACGAGTCAGCTGCTGCAACAGCTTCACGATCTCCGCCTGCGTCACCGGATCAAGCGCGCTCGTCGGCTCATCGGCGATCAGAATCGAAGGACGATGCAGCAGTGCCAGCGCAATCAACACTCGCTGCGCTTGTCCCACGCTGATCTGTCCCGGTTTGCGGCGCAGAAATCCCTCGTCTCCAGTGGGCAACTGCACCTCTTCCAGCACTTCCTTCATGCGGCTGGCCAGCGCCTCGCGACCCTGGCTCTCATGCGCGCGCCACGCGGCTTCAAAATGCGCTCGCAACGTGACCGCGGGGTTCAGCGCCGTCATCGGGCTTTGCGGGATCAGGCTGATGAACTTGCCACGAAGCCGCCGCACTTCGCGCTCCGTCATGCTCAGCAGATTTCTTCCGTGAATGAGAACCTCTCCCGAAGCTTTGCCGCCGCGCCAGGCGAGCAGCCCCAGCAGCGCCATCACCAGCGTGGTCTTTCCCGCGCCGCTTGAGCCAACCATGCCCAGAGCATCCCCGGCACAGAGATCAAAGCAGACATCCCGAAGCACGCTTCGCCTGCCGTACTCCGCCGTCAGGCAAACCCGCAGCACGGGCAAGCTCATCGTCCACCTGCCTGCGGGCGGCCATCCGGGCGCCGCATCAAATCAATCTTCCAGACCGGACCCGGCGACAGAATAGCTCCGTCCACGCCACTCAACTGCGGCGAAATGGCCTGCAACACATTCGGATACACCAGATAAATGAACGGCTGCTGGTCCGCCACAATCTGCTGTACGTGGTCGATCGCCACCTTCCGCTCACTCTGCGACGCACTCGATGCCTGCAATCGCATCTGGCGATCAATCTCCGCCTCCCACTGCGTTGCAGGGGCCTTTTGGGATGGATTCCACTGATGATTCGGCGATGAGCTAAGCCACATGTTCATCATCGAGCTTGGATCAGGCTCCGCATTCGACACCCCCAGCAGACAGGCTTCGTAGTCCTGCTTGTGCATCAGCCGTTCAATCAGCGCCGGAAAATCCAACTCCACCACGGTCACCTCCATTCCGGCAGCAGCAAGATCCTGCTGGATCAGCGAAGCCATCTTCTGTCGTGCGCCGTTGCCTGCATTGGTGAGGATCGAGAATCGAACCGGGTGACCGGCTGCGTCATAAAGCTGCTTCCCGCTGCGATGAAATCCCGACACAGCCAGCATTCGCTCGGCATCAGCAAGATTTTCGCGCGGATACTTCAGATCGTCGTCATGCCAAAGATGGTTTGCCGGCGAGATAAAGTCAAAGGCAGGCGTCGCATGACCGTTGTAGGCGATGCGCGCCAGATCCGCGCGATGAATCGCCTGCGAAACGGCTACGCGAAAGCCGCGATTGCGAAACCACGCCTTCTCAAAATCAGGCAGCGGAGCAGCCGGCGACTGATTGAACCAGAGCTGCTCGGTATTCAGCGAAGCGCCCAGATCGCGAACGGCCTGCGGTTCTCGACGCGCAACCACGGCAAAGTATTCCGGAGATAATCCGTCGATCAGGTCCACTTCTCCGCGCAGAAAATCCGCCGTCTCCTGCTCGCGATTGTTCAGGATTTCAAGACGGATTCCCGTTGCGTACGGTAGTTGCACGCCCCTCGCGTCGCGACGCCAATAGTACGCATTCCGCCGCAGTTCCACATATTGCCCGCTTTTGACTTCCACCACCGCAAACGGCCCGGAAGTCACGCGTCCCAGGCTTGGGCGATTGGCTGGCTCAATCGCAATCTCGTCGAAGATTCTCTCGACACCCGGAATGCGTCTGGGCAGATGCACGCGCACCGTCAGCTTGTCTGGAGTATCGAGGGTGACCGCGGCGGGCGACAGAAACTCCTCGGCAACCACCGATTGTGTCTGCGGCGCCAGCACACGCCGCAGCGACCACGCAACATCTGCCGAGGTAAGCGCCGCACCGTCAGAGAAGCGCAAACCGCTGCGCAGATGAAAAACGAGCAATCTTCCCGCCGACGATATCTGATAGCTTGCCGCAAGCTGCGGTTCTGGTTTTCCGGTCAGTCGATTCACGCGCAGAAGCACGCCGCCTGTGAGGTAGCGCACCAGCTCCGACGCCTGATCGTCCACCTTCGCCGGATCGAAGGTTGCCGGATCGTAGTGAATCGCCCACACCAGCTCTCCCGGCTGCCGCGACTCCGCTGGGCATGTCGCGCAGAAAGCGAGAAACAACAGCAAAAACGCAAATGTGCAGCGTAATCGGCTACGCATAGACCTTCACCTCACTGGCAAAGGATTCCAGAATCATCAGCACCACCACCAGCAACGCAATGGGCAGGTAAACCCAATGCGAACTGACCAGCAGCGCCGTGTTATCCAGCTCCATCAGCATCGCGCCCCAGGACGGAATTGGCTCGCCCACGCCCAGCCCCAGCGCGCCCAGGTTCGCTTCCGCCATGATGAACGCGGGCACGCAGATCAGAAACTGCGGCAAGATCAACGGGCAAAGCTGAGGAACCACATGCAGTCGCATCAGTTGCCATGTCGTCAGGCCGGATGCGCGCCCCTGAATCATCCATTCCGAACCACGCATCTCCAGCGCTCCGCGATAGATTGCCCGCGCAAACGCTGGCCAGCCCAGAAACGCAAGAACAAGAAAGGTCGTCACAGCCGTAGTCAGCGGAGTGGCCGTCAGGGGCAGCAACGACCGGACCATCATCAGAAAAAATAGCCACGGCAATGACAGGAATCCATCACTGAAAAACATCAGCGCCGCGGCAATCCAACGCGGACTGAATCCCGCAAGCAGGCCGAATCCTGCGGCAACCACAATGCTGATTGCCGCCGCTACTGTCGCCCCAGTCAGTCCAATCAGAAGCGCCCCTGCCGTCCGCACCAGACGATCGCGACCCAGCTCATCGGTGCCAGCCAGATGCGCAGCCGTCGCCGGCGTCAGAATGGCCTCACGATCCTGCTCCGCATAGCTCCAGCGCGACCGGCACAGCGTAAGCACAGCGGCCAGCACAAGCAGCAGCAGAAAGACGGCGGCGAGCAGCTTCTTCATGCCACCTCCAGCATCGCCGGACGCGTCGCGATCAACCCCGCCAGGCCCACTGCGCAGGCCATCAGCAGGCTGATGGCAGCCAGCACCGGAAGATCACGGTTCATCACCGCCGACCACGCAAGCTCGCCCACCCCTGGCACCGTGAAGACCACTTCGACAGGAATCAGTGCGCCCAGCGCCGTCACCAGCGAGAGCGTCGCCAGCGCGCACAACTGCGGAGCAAGATTGGGAAGGATGTGCAACGTCAACAACGCGCGCGCGCGCATTCCCTGCGCACGACCCAACAAAAGATGCGGTGAGCGCCAGGCGCTCTCCAGCAGACTCTGAAGAAACTTGAACTCTCTGGCGGCAATCAGCAGAGAAAGCACCAGCACTGGACCACCCGCATCGGAGACAATGCCGGCCGTCGCCATCGCGGAAGCTGGAATCGCCAGCAATACCGTGAACGGCACACCCCACAAAACCCTCTTCCCGCGCAGCCCGCTGATGGGCAGCGCAGCGCAAATCGCCAGCAGCCAGCCGCAGACAATGCCCTTGCTCAGCAGCAGCGCCGAAACAGGAATTCGAGCAGTCAGTAGATCGATAACCGGCGTCTGGTATTGGCGGGACGCGCCGAAGTCGCCGTGCAGCCATCCTTCCAGCGCCTTCGCTGCAATCACGCTGACCGGCTGTTGTCGAGCACTTTCCATCTCCATCTTCGCCTGCGCCACCTGCGCATATCGCGCATCCATCTCACGTGCATCGGAAAAGAATCCGGGAGCAAAACGCACTAGCAGAATGGTTCCCACCGCGGCAAAAAGCATAAGCAGAAGAGTTCGCATCATACGCGCTGCCATCGTAATCAGCAGGCGCATAATGCCTCTCCCCGTGAAAGGCGTCTCACGCAACTCGAAGAGCGGACAGAGCGAAGTCGGAATCGAAATGAATCCACGCGCATCGTCTCCCGCCTTCCATCCGCCGCTCACTGCGCCGCGATTCGGATGTGTCTTGCCATGTCCTCCACAAAGAGAATGCCGGCAAAGACAAGTTCATCCGTCATTCTTCATTTCGACAGAATGACGCACAGCTCTTATCTCTGCATCGTTTCGAGACAGTCGGCGAGTTTTCACTCACCCCTCAAAAGCAGCGCTGACGTATCCCGTCGAAAACGCAAAGTCTTCGACGAAACAGACTCTGGATGCAACGCGCTCTCCGCGAAACACGCTGTTGCTCAGCGCGAATGTGATGCTGATATTTTTTTGCCTGCGCTCGCCGTGGGCAGGCGTGAAAGCAGGCTGGCGAGGTTGATGCGATAGAGGTGTTGCGAGGCGGTCAAGGCAAGCAGTTCCTGCTGATCAGGAACGAAATGGGCTGCGATGACAGCCTGATCGAGCATAGAGTGAGCCACGCAACGGCCACTCGCCGCGTCGTAGATATTCAATTCCTGGAGCCGGTCAGTCGAAGCCATAAGGCCCAGCGAATTGTCACCGGCCAACGCGCGTCCAAAAAATGCAAACTGGCGCTTTCCCGTCGCCACTTGATAGACCGTGGTTTCGTTGTGGATGCCATAAACCGCCAGCATGGTTCCGAAGAGATCCGCGGAGTGATATTCGCACAGGCAGTCCGGCGCAGTGAGCTGCGGGCTGAAGATCTGATGCTCAATCTTTCCCGTGCGGTTGGAGATCACGGCGACGACGGTCCCGAATGGATAGATATGGGCCATCTTTCGCTGATCCGAGGTGTAGATCAATTTACCGTTGCCGCTCCAGCCGTTGAAACTGGTAACAAGCAGCGAGTGGTCTTTATCGACGGCAACAAACTGCGGCGCGCCCTGAATATAGGTCTTCGACCAGAGTTTCGCGTGAGTTTTCGCATCCTGCGCATCCAGGCGCACGTACTGGCCATAATCCTGATAGACATCGGTTGGCATGAAGGAAAAGGAGACATCTCCAACCTGCATGGGATACAAAAACGGATTTGTGGTGCGGGTGATCTCGTGGTCCGTGGTGTTGGCATGGAGGTCTCCGCTGCTATCGATGGTCGCGGTGTAAAACGGCTGCGGAGTTGCAAGCCGCGCTCCGGTGCTGCTGTCCCACACGGCAGCGCGCGCAGGATTGGAAACCGTCACGTAATGTCCGTCCGGACTGAAGACGCTCGTTTCGACCGCGGTCAGGGGAGTGTGCGGCAGAGTTACCTTCCGAATCTCCCCGTTCAGGGAACCGATGGCAACCCCGCCCGCAGGCAGCTCATACGCTACCTCCCTGCCCAGCAGATCGACTGCACTGTCAGGAAATTCATCCTGAATCTTTTCGCTGGCTGGATCGATGAGAGCGACGGCGGAGTGAGCAAGCGGCCCGAAGAGCAGATGATTGCTGTCTGCCACTGAGCGAAGCACACCGTAAGGCAACTGGAATTGGCTCAGCTTCTGCCCATCGGGGAAGGTTGAATAACACATCTTGAATAGCTGATTCCAAGCTCCGGTTCGGAATGACCAGTCACAGGTGGAGAGCATCTTCGAGCCGACAAAGACAAAGCGCTGCTGTCGCAGATCGCCAAGCACGCCATCCAGATGCACAGTCTGCTTTTGCGTCAGATCATAGCTCATCGCAGCCAATCCAGACGTGGCGACGAAATACCGCCCGTCGCGCGACCAGCGCATGGTGGCCTGAATCGGAGTATTCTTAAAATTATCAAAGAAGTCGTGCTTCTGGTAGAGCATCTTCCCGTTAACGATGTCGGCCAGCTTCAACCAGACCGTCTTCCCGGTCAGCGTAAAGTAGGGGCTGACGCAGGCCATCGCCGTACCGTCTGGAGACAGACTTGTCTGCGTGCATCCTGCGTAGTCCACAAAGTCCTGAATGCTGGTGGGCTCGCCGGTAGCGATCTTCCACTTCTCCACGTGCATATCGTTGTAGTGGAAGACCACGCTCTGCGAGTCCGGCGTGAACTGAGCTTTCTCGGCCTGGAAAGCGTCGATGGAAAACAAAACCTTTGCTGGGTTGGTCAAAAGCACATGAATCTGAAAGCCATCCTGAGCCAGCGCATATTTTCCATCCGGGCTAAGCATCAAACGCTTCAGCACCGGCGCAATCGGCTGCAAAGCGACGGATTCAAGGCCCGGCGTCGGTGCAATAAAGGGATCGATTCGCTGTTCTCCAATTGCCTGCTGGAAGCGCTGAAAAGCTCGTGAGTCAGAAGGATGATCCCGATAGCAGCCCTTTGGCAGCGAAGCGACAACTTTCCTGGCCATGCGCACCCGCACGCTGATAATCGGCGTCAACTCGAATACGTCTGTCAGGAAGTTTCCAGTGTAGCCGCCATTGTCATTGATGCGATCCAGAAATTCCGAGAAGACCTGGGGATTGAAGTGAGCCTGAATCATCGCGTACAGGCCTACCCGGTCTGCCAGCACCTCGTCATCGCGCTGCTCATCGAATGAGAGATACGCAAACTCATCGGAGGGCATATTCAACATGCGCTCGAATTTATTTTCCACATCCGCGCGGTCGCCCAGATGCTTCACATCCATCGTGCTTTCCATGAAGCGCGTCACCGCAGAGGCAGCGTGATGAATGTAGATTCTGCCGATCTCCTGCGCCAGCATGGCCGCCAGTTCGTCTTCGCTTTGTGCGTCCATGATCAGCTTGCGGCTGATGTAAACATGGCCGCCAGCCAGCGAAAAGGCACGGAGATAGGGCGACTCGAAGATACGGAAGGTGTAGTGGATAGGCGTGGGTGGAAGCTGCCGGATCAAGCGCTGTCCGAGTTCGTCCAGATACTGGCTCTGGTCGCCTGGCAACAGAATGTACCGCGGCTCAACCATATCGGCCTGCGCATCACCGAGCCACTGCTCCTGCTGATCGGAAAAGATGTCGGGGCGATGGACGCGCAGCCTGGGCTGAGGAATGGAGCAGGGCGAGGAATACGCCCAGGAGCGACCGGCGAACAGAGTAAGCAGAAAGAGCGCAACAAGCTTGAGTTTCATGCAGCTTCCGGGACACAGCAAGTCGGAATCATCGTACTCGAAGAGCGCAAAGTGCTGCAATGGCTCAGCGCTTCGACCTCCGGACACCGTTACCACGCGGGCGTAACAGCTTCTGGTGCCGCATTATCGCAGCTCGCCACAAGCCATGCTACTCTTGACCGCTTTTGCGATCTCGACAAATTGCGTCAGCACCGCTTGTCCGGCGGGGCTGAAACAGGTCGCGTCTGGCTTCCACTCGGTTGGGGGAACACGCGTTAGTTGGAGATTTGACCTGTAAGATTCAGATCGATCGCAACATCGTTCTCAGCCTTCCAGAACATGAAGCTCGGATTTTTGAGGCCCCACTGGACATAGGGAACAGTGAAGTGCGCGCTGGCCGTTGCCTTCGATCCGTCCATGTGAATCTGCATCGGTATCGTCAAGTTATGAGGATTGCCGAGCAGCGTGAATACTCCACTCACCTGGATGGTTGAGTCACCTTCAAGCCCAATTGTGCCGGTATAAGTTTGCGGAGCAAAGGAGATCGACGTATATCGCCCTACCTTTAGAATCTCCTTATCCATCTTCTTATCTCGAAGTTCATTACCAGTCTTTCCGCTTCCAGCCAGCACGATCACGGAACCAGACATCTTCGAGTTACTGCGCTCAAAGGTAATCGATCCTGATTGAATATGAAAGATTCCGTGGACAACCTCGTGCGTCGTGTTGAGAGTCATCCTGACTTCGCTGGCATTCGGATTGACCGCAAAGGTTTGAGATTGGGCAAGAGCGACGGGGCCGAGGACGGCGGCGAGCGCGAGCACAGCGAACGATTTCATTTCGTCTCCAAATTCAAGAAGTTGACTAACTGGAATAATTTTGGGGGCTTGTTTTCAGCCTGCGAATGCCTGTGCTGCGGGCTGTGTGACTCGCGTGAGTTTTGCCGTTACGCGCATAGCCCCAGGCCATATCCGCAGGCAGAAAGGAAGCACAGCGCGCGCGAGGGCATTGTTCATGCCATTGGCAGCCAGTTCCGCTATGCGCATCTGGGGCAGCATGGCGGTGCGGAGCTTTGCCTGAAATATCGGTGCTGATTCTCCGGCAAGATAGGCAGCGGCGGCACGGCGAGCCGTGTGCAGCGCGATCGAGATGCCATCGCCCGTAAACGATGGAATTACGGCAGCCTGATCCCCGATGCAGTAGAGTCCGTCCTCGGTTTCGCGGCGGATGTAGCCGTAGGGAATGTGCGCAATGGTGATGGGCTTGTCAAGCAGCGGTTGCGCACCCTCCAGCCGCATTGCGAGGTGAGGGCAGTCCTGTTTCATCTTTGCCAGAAGGCTCTCCCACCGAAGACCCGCGCGCGCAAAATACCGCCGTTGCACCACACAGCAAAAATTCGCCATGCCGTCTTCCACGGGCTGGATGCCGCCATAGCCGCCAGCGTAGAGCGTTAGCTCCGAAGCGTCCGCCAGATCTGCGGTTTGAGCGGCAGACAGTCGGAAGTACATCTTGAAGCCGACCCATTGATGACGATCTTTGGGGCGTCTGTGACCTCGCAGATCGTGTTTGCCTGTGGCGAGAAATGCCGTCGGAGCCTTGTACGTTGTCCCGTCGTCAAGCGTAGCCTGCCAGTGGTTGTCGGCTGTCCGGCTCAGCGATTCGACACTGCGCCCGCACTCAACGCGGACTCCCGCGCTGATCGCCTCGGCGATCAGCGCGGTGTCGAGAGTCTTGCGCGTTAGGGACTTTGCCGGAAACGGCAGCGGGGCCGTCGCAGCGCGCCTTGTCGTGGCGAGTCGAACGTAGTCGATCGGCACGGCTCCCAGAGACGCGGCATCAATGCCAAGCAGATGCAGATCCTCCAGGGCCTCGCCGCTCAGAAACTCTCCACAAACCTTATGGCGGGGCGCTGGTTCGCGTTCAATCATCGTGACGCTGCGCCCCTTGCGAGCCAGGGCTATTGAGGCTGCGCAGCCTGCCACGCCACCACCAATCATCAGAACTTCGTCGTGCAAAGTATTGCTCCTAATCCATTGTGTGCACAATCGGCGAATCGTGCGAATTCTTATTTGTAATAGACTCTGAAAAAGCCAATTGGAAAATCATTCTGAATGAATCGTCATCTGCGTGCTGGTCTTTCTATGGTTGGTTATGTGCAGAGTGATCGTGCGAAAAATTGGCCGCTCTGATACGACGAATCAAAAATCAGTTGCGACGCGTGGTGAGTTCGTGCCAGTTGAAGCCGAGATCAACAACCAGCAAAGATGCAAGAGTGAATGCGATCACGCCAACTGCGGACAGCACATCGCCAAGATGGCTCCAGTAGGCGGGCACCAGATTAAATACACGGCTTGAGACAAAGGTAAACGTAACCGCGTAGGAGCGAGCCATCCACTGTTGGTGCACAGCGATTTGGCGGTTGCGCGCAGTGATGAAAGCAGCGATGGTGCAGACCATCCACGCCGCAGCCTGCATGGATGTCCCCGGAAGTCCCGGACGCCCCCAGGCGAGAGCGATGCCGGTAAACGAACCGACAAAAACAGAAATCACATAGATGCGACCGAGTGCGCGATGTAGCGTGAGATGACGCTGGCGAATCCGCGAGGAGAAATTGACAGGACCGATCAAGAGCGCAAATATCCCAGCGAGCGTATGCGGGATCAGCAGATGCCGGTCAGCGATCACCTGCAAGCGATAGGCGTGATACATCGGGTAATCGGTGATAAGAAGGACTTCTGAAGTGATGAAGACGAAGAGCGTCGTAAGGCCAATGCTTGCCCACAGTATGATCTTGAATCTGGAACCCGCAGATTTGGACGAGAGCAGTGTGGAAGTTGGCATTATCGGTTTCCCTTGTAGTTAGACGATATCCGTTGCATCCGTGCTCGGACAGGGGTAACAATCTTTGCTTGTCGATGCATCTCTGCCAAAATTGCGGTCCTCACTTCCATCGCCCCACACACAGTCTTCCCGGACGCCAGCGCTCCACCGTTGTTGCGATTCGCGGCACATCTGCCGCAGTCAGCAGTCGCATCCAATCTTCATCCACAAAGGCGCGTCGAAACGACACGGGACCATCGTGACGCACAAACCGATGCCAGCCTGCCATCTTCTCCACCCACTGAAAGAGTCGGCAGTTCCTCTCGGAACGCTCCAGATCATTGATAAACCAACCCACTCGCGCAGTCACCTCCATCCACCGGAGCAGCGCGATAATCTCTTCATCCTCCAGATGATGCGCCATCAGCGAGCTGACGACAATATCCACGGGAGTCTTCGGGCGAAACTCCAAAGCGTTTCCCGTCAGCCACTCAATTCCAAGATCTTTCGGTGTCGCCGCCGCTGCCACTTTCGCTGCATAGGGATTCAAGTCGATGCCTGTCAGTTGCACAGCGACACCGCGCTTCCCTGCCCAGTCGGCAATCTTCCGCAGCAGATCGCCACCACCGCAACCCACATCGAGAACATGCACCGGACCATCCATATCCTGTGGCATCCGATTCAACCAGGCCAATGTTGGCCGATAACCCCACAGCCAGCGGTTGATCTCTTCCAGGCTGCGCAAGCACTCACGAAAATCCTCATAGCTGCACTCGCCATCCATCAGCTCAGGCAACTCGCGCGGAGAAACCCGCTCACTGAAATCGATCTCTGCACTAGACCACATGGAAGCGCATCGTCTCCGCTGTCAGTCCCGGGCCAAACGACATCGCACACCCGTGCTGCCCTGACTGTGCCTGCTGCATCATCCGTTGCAGCACAAACATCACCGTAGCCGACGACATATTGCCGAAGCGCGACAGCACCTCCCGCGATGCCGTCAGCGCGTTGACCGGCAGTTCCAACCCTCGTTCGACCGCATCCAGGATCGACCGTCCGCCCGGATGCACCGCCCATAGATCGATGCTGTCTCGCTCACGCATCAGTTCGTCGTCATGCAAGGTTCGGCTCAACTCCGCCGGCACCTGCCCGGAGAGCAGCATGTCAAATCCCAGTCCACGGATCTTCCACGTAATCAACTCTCTCGTACCTGGCACCATCACGGCTCGAAAACTGTCCAGCGCCAGACCCTGCTCGCGAGCGGTTATCAGGCTTGCTGCCGCGCCATCGGCAAACACCAGGAAGGAGAGTACCTGCTCCAGATCCTGCGTCTCCTGAAAGTGAAGTGTGCACAGCTCCAGGTTGACCATCAGTACGCCAGCCTTCGGATCGGAACGCACAATATGCCGCGCCACCTTCAGCGCATTGATCGCAGCATAGCATCCCATAAATCCAATCATCGTGCGCTCCACGCTTGACGAAAGACCAAGGTGGTCGACAATCTCAAAATCCAGACCCGGCGCGTACAGGCCCGTGCAACAGGTCACCAGAACATGCGTAATTCCAGCGCGTTCCTGCTCATCGAGCGCGAGGTTGTCGACCGCCTTTCGCATCAGCACCGGAGCGTACTGCTCAAACAGCTCCATGCGCCGCGAGGTATTCGGAAAGCTGCCCAGCCGATAAAGCTCCGTCGCATCCTGTGACGAAAAAGAACCCCGGCCTTTCTGCGTATTGAGAAAGGAATATCGATGATCGATTTCTGCGCGGCTCGCCATCCGGCGAAACACCGCGCGCAGCCTCAGGTCGGCAAGCATCTCCTCCGCAAAGACCACAAACAGATCATGCACATCATGCTCGGGTACGGCCGTGGCGACGCGATTCAGATAAGACATGGTCATGAGCAGCAGGCCCTCAGCCCCGTGAACGAGCATTGCATGTTGCGTGCGTTTGGAAATTTCCGGACCACAAAAAGATGACCACTCGAAAGCTGTTCCCCACTCAAGGGAACAGGCTGGTTATCCTCAACACAACGGATATCCCATAAGACGAAATCTCTGCCGGTTTGATAGCGCCAGGCAGGAAGCGGATTGGATGACAATATTTTCATAGAGAGTCGCCGACGCATCTGGGGTCAGCTTCATTCTTCACATACCAGAGAGGGACTCGCCATCGTTCGCTTAACTTCACTTTTGTGCAATGGAACTCACCCGGCAACAGCTTTCCTTGTGTGTTCCTCCACCAGTGGCCAGAATGGATGATTTTGGTACGACGAAAAACTCGGCGCACCCACTTGGATGATGGTAAGCCAGGACAAGGTTCAAGAATAGCCGGTATCGATCACCGAGCCGCCCAAAACCCCGGATGAAGCCGTCTCACGCCGGGTGAAGCCGTCTGGGGACTGAGGTTCACCCACCTTTGATCTCCGTCTGGCCCCACACCGCTCGCCTCGCACTTGGCGGAGTGCTCCGCGATGCGTAGAATTCCCCGCAGGACCAAGTTCATTCACACCATGCATCCGTAATTCTTCAGGAGGACCACCGGCATGAACCACAGGCGAAAGCTTTCTACGGCAAGGATTTTGGCCATCCATATCTCCATCCTGTTTGCAATGCTGTCTCTCGGCGCACACGCCGCCCACGCTCAGGACTGGGCCAAAGCCAAGCTCAATAAGAGTCCTCGCCATCAGGAATGGGTCACCATCCCTTACGACCATCGCAAGCTTCAGGCCTACATCGTCTATCCGGAGATCAGCCACAAAGCCCCCGTCGTCCTCATCGTCCATGAAATCTTTGGCCTCTCGGACTGGGCGCGCAGCATGGCCGACGATCTTGCCGCGCAGGGCTACATCGCCATCGTTCCCGACCTGCTCAGCGAACACGGCCCACACGGCGGTGGCAGCAGCGACTTTCCTGACATGGATTCAACCGTGAAAGCAGTCTTTCAGCTTGATCCTCGTCAGGTGATGTCCGACCTCAGCGCCACGGCCGACTACGCTCTCAAGCAGCCCGCGGCCAACGGCAAGCTCGCCGTCGCAGGATTTTGCTGGGGCGGCGGCAAAGCCTTTGAATACGCCACGCTCCACAAGCATCTCAACGCAGCCTTTGTCTTCTACGGAACGCCACCCGTCAAAGAAGCCATGTCCGCCATCTCCGCTCCGGTTTATGGCTTCTACGCTGGCGATGATGCGCGCGTCACGTCCACCGTTCCCTCCACAACCGCCGACATGCAAGCCGCGGACAAAGTCTATCGTCCCGTCGTCTATGCCGGTGCCGGCCATGGATTCATGCGCGCAGGCGAGGCTCCCGATGCCAGTCCCGCCAACAGGAAAGCACGCGACGACGCCTGGGCGCGCTTCCTGCGGCTGCTCGGCAAGATGTAATCGCAAATTCGACAGAATGGTATACTCGTAGTGCGAGCCTGCGGCACCTGAGCGAGACAACCGCAGGCACATCGCAAACGTGGGCACACTCTGGAGGAGCACCATCGCATTCGATAAGCGTTCTGCAAAACAGATGATCCGGATCAACGAGCGCATTCGGGCGCGCGAGATTCGCGTAATTGACGAACATGGAGAGCAACTCGGCATTCTCCCGCCCTTTGAGGCGCTCAAGATGGCCCGAGATCGCGGACTGGACCTGGTTGAAGTCTCTCCCAACGCAGTCCCGCCCGTCTGCCGCATTCAGGACTACGGCCGCTTCCTCTACGAGAAGGACAAGAGCGAAAACGCCGCGCGCAAAAAGCAGAAGGTCATTGTCGTCAAGGAAGTCAAGTTCTCCGTCACCGTGGATGAGCATGACTACCAGACCAAGAAAAATCAGTGCGTGAGATTCCTCAACGAAGGCGACAAGGTCAAGGCCAGCCTGCGTTTCCGTGGCCGCCAGATGTCGCATCGCGAGCTTGGCTACAACATCATCAATCGCCTGATCACCGACATCGGCGAAGCTGGCATCGTCGAGTTCATGCCGCGCATGGAAGGAACCACACTCCACGCCATCCTTGCTCCGTCAAAGAAAGTCGAGCAGCCCAAGCCAAAACCTGCGGCCACTCCGACTCCGGTCAATGCTTCGGCGGACGCCAATCAGACCACCAGCGTCTGATTCCCCGCCCTGCGGCAGTGATCACCAAATATCCGAGCTGTTTTTCTGCGCCATCACCGTGGAAAGATCGCTCGGATTTTTGCTGCTCGCGTGTATGCTGACCGCATGAGAAAATCTGCTGTCTGCCTGTGCTTGCTTGCGTCGCTGGTCGCCGCAGCCCGGCCCCATCCCATCCAAACCAATCCGGTGACCACCAGCGCCCTGAAGTTTCCCACCACCGACGACCTGCTGCATCTCCGTACCATGAGTGCCGCCGAGTTGAGTCCGGACGGTCGCACAGTGCTTTTCAGCATCTCCGACGCCACAGCCGATGGCGGACTTAGCCACTTCTGGCTTACCCCTACGGACTCTAGCACCGCCCCCCGCCAGATCACGTTCACGCCCGGAAAAGAAAAATCCGGCGAAAGCCGCGCCGCCTGGTCGCCCGACGGAAAATTCATTCTCTTTCTCGCGCATCGCGGCCAGCAGACCCAGCTTTTTCGTCTCTCCCTGCTCGGCGGTGAAGCAATCCCCTACGCGCTCAAAACTCTTCCATCGGTGGATGACGCCAAACTTCCTGACGCCATCCCGGCAGCCCGCAAAGCCAGTGCAGAGGCTGCCAAACCGCTCGACCTGAGCGTCAGCGGTTATTCCCTTTCACCCGACGGCACATGGCTGGCCATCTGGGCGCTCGACCCGCAAACCCCCGGCGAAAAGATCGCCCACGACGACAAGGCCGACGCCATCCGGGTCGATCAACAGACCCATCGAACGCGGCTGTATCTCGCCCATCTCAAGGCTGACGGGGCCCTTGCCTCCGACGCTCCACTGACTCCTGTCGCCCTTGATGGAAACGTCCGCGCCGCCTCGTGGTCACCCGACAGCCGTCAACTTGTCACCGTCGTCCAGCCGCCCAACGGCGCCAGCGATCTCAAACCCTCCGGCGAAGCCTGGATCGTTCCCACCAGCGCCGCCAAACCTGTTCGGCTTGTCCATGCTCCCGCTACCCTGCGCGGCCCAATCGCCTGGAGTCGCGACGGCAGCCATCTCTTCTTCGCCGCTCAAACCCCGGAAGACGCACCGCCAGGAGTCGAAGAACTCTATGCCATGGCCGCCGAACCGCTGGCCGCACCCCAGCGCCTGATGCCTGACTTCGACGGTGGCCTCGGCTACGGCGAGCCGCTCGCGCTCGCCGACGGACGCGTCCTCGTCGCCGTCACCCAGGGTGTTCGCCTCGGAGCCGTCATCCTTCGCGCAGACTCCGCACAAGCGCCCCAGCCCGTGCCTCAGTCACTCGCCGTTCTCACCGGCCTCGCCACCAACCACAACCAATCCGGCTGGGTCTGGTTCGCCGAATCCAGCGACCACCCACCCACTCTCTGCTTTGCCGCGCGCCTGGGCGGCGATTGCACTGCGCTCCAGACCCCATCCCTCCATCCCGTCAAAACCGTCCGCTCCACCCTCGTCCAATGGCAACAGGGCGGACTCTCCATCCAGGGATTGCTCAGCGTGCCTCCGCAGGCCGATGAGCACAACCCCGTCCCGCTCATCGTCGAGGTTCACGGTGGACCGCTCGGTGCGTGGGAAGACCGGTACGATCCCTGGATCAGCTTTCTGCTCGGCCAAGGATGGGCCGTTCTCCGGCCCAATCCGCGTGGCTCCAGCGGTTACGGCTGGCGCTTTGCCGCCGCCAACAAAAACGACCTCGGCGGAGAAGACTTCGCCGACATCATGGCCGGCCTCGATGCGGTGCTCAAAACCCATCCTGAGCTGAACGGCGAGCGCCTCGCGCTCATGGGCTACAGCTATGGCGGGGAGATGGCCGGCTTTGCCGAAGGCAAAACCAACCGCTTCCGCGCCATCCTCTCCGGCGCGCCGGTCATCGACCAGTTCAGCGAATACGGCACCGAAGGCGGCTCCTGGTACGATCGCTGGTACTACGGGCTACCCTGGGAGCACTTCACCGACGCCTGGCGTCAGAGTCCGCTTGCACGTGTCGATGCCGCACGCACCCCATTTTTGCTCCTTCAGGGCCAGTCCGACACCACAGACCCCATGGGCCAGAGCGAAGAGATGTACCGCGCCCTCCGTCAGATGAACGTCCCCGTCCAGATGATGCTCTTCCCGCGCGAAGACCACGGACCGCTTGCGCGCGGCATCTTCGGCTATCCGTCCCCGGAACCCTGGCACGGATGGCAAGCCCGCCAGCGCATCGTCCAGTTTCTCCAGCAAAATCTCAGCCAATAGCACCCAACTGCGCCACAGGCCTGCCGAATCCCGCCTGTGGCGCAGAAATCCAAGGTGCGATATACTGAAGCGGTCCGCCTGACAACGGGGAATTCCCTGTTTCCACCGCGGAATCCCCCGGACGGGCGCGCTGTCGCCGACACAAATCGAGCAGCGAATACCCACCGGAGACAAGAGAACAAAATGCCGAAACTCAAGACACACACTGGAGCGGCCAAGCGCTTCTCGAAGACCGGCAGCGGCAAAATCAAGCGCCGCCAGACCAAGACGCGCCACATCCTCACCTCCAAGCTGCCCAAGACCAAGGCCAAGCTGGGCAAGACTCTCATGGTCTCCGACGCCGACTTTGAAAAAGTCGCGCGTATGATTCCCTACGCCTGACCGGCTCTGCGGCTGACCTGTGCCGCAACCCGTCCGTTCAAGCATCACAAGCGAGTGAAGAGGCGCATCCTGCCTCCAGCCGCACAACGAAACACGAAAAGGAGCTTCGACTATGCCACGCGTCAAACGCGGTACCAAGCGGCACGACCGCCGCAAAAAAATTCTCAAGCGAGCAAGCGGCTACTTCCTCACCAAATCCAAGCTGTATCAGGCAGCTCAGGAAGCCGTCGAGCGCGGACTGAAGTTCGCCTACATCGGCCGCCGCCAGAAGAAGCGCCAGTTCCGCTCCCTCTGGATCGTCCGCATCTCCGCTGCCGCCAAACAGAACGGCTACAGCTACTCCCAGCTCATCAACGGCCTCAAAAAGGCTGGCATCGAGCTGGATCGCAAGATGCTCGCCGACATTGCCGTTCAGGATGCCGCTGGCTTCACTCGCCTCATCGAGCAAGCCAAAGCCGCTCTCGCCACGACCGCGAAGTAACTTCCAAAACCGCAAGCTCCGCAGCAAAAAAGATGGTCCGGGGGTAACCTCGGACCACCTTTTTTGCCTGTCAGAAAATCTCGCGCCTCCCGCTGTAAATCCCGCAGAAGGGTGGCTTTTGCTTTCCGGTCGTCCCAGGCCAATCCCTCGCGACTCGGCCAAGCGCAACCAAATGCTGATGTCGAGCGGAGAAGCCTGCCATCGGCTCCCTGGAATGCCTCGGAGCTACTTCTCTACAATCTGCATCTCCAGCGGAGGCTCCAACAGAAAATCCATCTGCGCAATGGCCTCCACCGCGCGGCGCAGCGCACTGGCACGACACGGTTCCACCGTCACCACAAAAGGCAGGCTCTCCGCGCAGCAGCCCGGCTTCTGCAGAATCGCGTTGAGGTTGATCCCTTCGGCAGCCAGCGCCTGCGCAATCGCCGCCACAATCCCCGGCCGATCCCGAACCAGGAATCGGATATAGTGCGGAACCTCCGGCTCCACACTCACCGGCTCTGCGCGGAAGGCGCCCGGAGCGCGACCTAGTCCATGTGCCAGATTCACCAGGTCGCTGACGACAGCCACCGCAGTCGGATGCCCGCCCGCGCCATGCCCGGAAAAAACCACCTCTCCGCCAAACTGGCCCGTTGTCACCACCATGTTTTCCGTTCCCGTCGACCACGCCAGCGGCGAGCGGCGCGGCACCAGCATCGGCCCCACCACGGCTGCCACTCCCACCCCGGTCTGCTCGGCCCGCGCAATCTGCCGAATCGTGCAATCCAGCTCAGCGGCATAGGCAAAATCCACTGCGGAAACTGCGGTTATGGGCCGCGCCTCAATCGTCTCCGGAGCCACATGGATACGCATCGCCAGCCGCATCAGAATCGCCAGCTTGGCCCGCGCATCCCATCCGCAAACATCCTCTGACGGATCGGCCTCGGCATAGCCGCGACGCTGCGCGTCGGCCAACACCGTCGCATACTCCGCGCCAGACTCCATCGCCGAAAGAATAAAGTTGCATGTCCCATTCAAAATTCCCTCGACCCGGGTGATCCGGTCGCCGGACAGACCATGCTCGATGCCTGGAATCACCGGAATTCCACCCGCCACCGCAGCGCCAAAGAGCAACTGACAGCTATGTTCCCGCGCCAGTGCTTCCAGTTCCGGCCCGTGAAATGCGATCAGCTTTTTGTTCGCCGTCACCACGCTTTTGCCCGCTGTCAACGCACGTCTCACCCATTCCCCGGCCGGTTCCAACCCTCCCACCAGCTCCACCACCAGGTCCGCGGGGGCCTCTGGCGCCAGCAGTTCATCCACATTTTCCGTCCAATGAACAGAAGATGACACCCACTCCACGCGCTTGCGAGCCACGTCCCGGTTAGCGATCATCGTCAACTCCAGTCCACTCAGCGCAGACTCGGACAGAATCCGCGCCACCGCGCTGCCGACCGTACCGAAGCCGATCAGGCCGATTCGAAGAGGTGAAACCGGAGAAGAAGAAGCGGGCGTTGCTTTGGCCACTGGGATATTCCTTATCGAAAATTGATTCCTTCCATCATAAATGCAGGCGGAATCCGCACAGTTTCGCGGCATCCGCTCATCATGCAGAATCGCGTGGAAATCGCCCGGTCGCCCGAGTCGTCATCGAGTGAAAACAAACTGTCGGAGTATCCACACAGCGGTTGTGTGCGCTACTCATTTGATGTAAGACTGCAAGGAGATGCGAAAATGGAAACAGGCCGGAATCGCTCTCGTACTGGCTTTGCTGCTGGCTATCGGAACCAATATCACCGCATGGGGAGCCGTTGTAGCCGCTGGTAGCTTCGGAGCTTCATCGGATTCAAAATTGCCGATCTGCTGCCGACGACACGGCACGCATCACTGCCCGATGATGGACAGCGCTGCCAGCTCACAGCTACGAGCGCTCACGGCGGCAGATACCCGCCATCCCGGCATCCATGCCGTGTGCGACTGCCCGTCGGATTCGCCCCAGGCAGCAACATCGGGAACCGCGTGGATGCCCGATGAATCCCCGCTTCTGACGCGCATTCGGCGCGAAGTGGGACTCAGCGACAGCGTTCGACGCGACGTCAAATCTCCCTCGCACAAGCTGTGGTGCGATCGCGGTCCACCCAAGAATCGCGCACAAGCATAAGTCGCTGCGCGCAAGCCTTCCTCCAGGTCAGGATTCCTTTGCGGCATCGCCTGCCGTCATGCGCCTTGCTCCGTCGGCCCTTTAGCAAGCGATGCCGGATCGGCACGCCTCGCATGAGCGCGTTCCCCGGCTTGCCTCTGCGCTGTGACGCAATCACAAGCTCCCACACAGAAAGCAAACATGCCCACGGGGGCGTCCAGAAGCGCGAATACACCTGTGAAAACAGCAGGAAGAGGAATGAAAATGCACAAGCGGTGCGTAGCGATGATGCTGTCTATGGTGTGTCTTTGGGGGATGCTCGGAGCTGCGGCAGCTTCGGCCACTGATCTGGCCACGGTGCACGGCGTCGTCCATGATCCTCAGCATTTTCCTGTATCCGGAGCGCAGATCGAGATGAGCGCTGTCAGCTCAGAGTTGAGCTTTCATGCGATCACCGATCATCTGGGTGAATTCGATTTTGCCAGCGTACCGATCGGCACCTATCGTGTTTCGATCGCCTCGCCCGGTTTTGCGCTGCTCCACACTACCGTCACCATCGAGGCCGGTGTGCGCGCCGTGCTTCACTTTCCTCTCAGCCTTGGCACCGTGCAGCAGACCGTCACAGCCACCCCGACCCAGACCGACACCGTTACCCCCACAACAACCGTCAACCGCGAACAGATTGCCGAGACTCCCGG
Source organism: Acidobacteriota bacterium (assembly GCA_021851335.1). Taxonomy (GTDB): domain Bacteria; phylum Acidobacteriota; class Terriglobia; order Terriglobales; family Acidobacteriaceae; genus Acidicapsa. The sequence goes on from JAJZEA010000005.1 coordinate 40,552, forward strand.
TGCCGACCGCACACTCGGTGTAGCCATGATTACCGACTATGTGCCCGGTGCGCTCATGGCGCACGACATGCTCCACATCCGCGGCGGCCACCAGACCACGTGGATGCTGGATGGAGTGGCGATCCCGAATACCAAGATTGCATCGAACGTCGGGCCGCAGATTGATCCCGGCGATATCGAGCAACTCGAAGTGGACCGTGGCAGCTACTCAGCCGGACTCGGCGATCGAACCTATGGCGTCTTTGACGTCCTTCCCAGAAATGGATTTGAACGGGACCGCCAGGGAGATTTGCGCGTGATCGGCGGCAACCTTGGCGAAGGCGAGATGCAGCTCTCGCTGGGCAATCACACGCGCCAGACCGCCTGGTACACCAGCCTGACCGGCTCTCGCGCCAACTACGGATTGCAAACGCCTGTGACCGCCATCTACCATGACAGCACCAACTCCCAAAGCCTCTTCGCGTCCGTCATTCGCAATCAGACAGAAGCGGATCAACTACGATTCGTCGGCCAGTACCGGCAGGATTATTTCGACATTCCATACGATCCCAGCACGACAGACTACGAGACGACCTCCGGCTACTACACCTCCTATGGACTCAGGGACGCGCAAAAGGAGCAGGATGCTTTTCTGATCTCCAACTGGGTTCACACCGTAAGCCCAAAACTCACCTGGCAAGTGGCGCCGTTCTATCACTTCAACTCCGCCAACTACAACTCCCTGCCTACAGACATGCCCGTCGCCACCACATGGCATCAGCGCTCCAACTACGTCGGCATGCAGACCGACGTTCATGCCGAGTTGCCGCAGAACAGTCTATCGGGCGGAATGTATAGCTTCTATCAGGCTGAGAACGATCTCTTCGGCTTGCAGATCAACGATGGTTCCTCCGCAAGTGTTCCCAATCAGACCTCTGCCACAACTGCCGGGCTGGTCGAGTTTTACCTGGAAGATCACTGGCGCGTGAACCAGTGGATCACGCTACTCGGCGGCATGCGCTTCTCCATCTTTCGCAGTCAGCTCAACGAAGAGGCAAACTATCCGCGCATCGGCGCAACCGCGCGGATTCCTCGCCTCAACTGGGTGCTCCGCGGCTTTTATGGTCACTACTTTCAGCCCGCGCCCGTCGAGACGGTATCGACCGGTCTACTCGACTACGTCACGCATCAAAGCGGCGAGAACACCTTTGTTCCGCTGCCTTCCGAGCGCGATGAGGAGCATCAGTTCGGCATCCAGATTCCCGAGCACGGATGGCTGCTCGACATCGACAACTTCCAGACGCGCGTCAACAACTTTCTCGACCACTCCAACGTCGGCGAATCCAATCTCTACTTTCCCATCGCCGTCGACGGCGCGCTCATTCGCGGCTGGGAGATGTCGCTTCACTCGCCTCAGGTCGCCCGGCGCGGCCAGTTTTACCTCACCTACTCCAACCAGATCGCCGAGGAGCGCGGAGCGATCATCGGCGGATTTGTCTGCTCCATTCCCACCGATCCCTCCTGCAACATCGGTCCTGCCTACGTGCCCGTCGATCACGACCAGCGCGACACTCTCAACACCGGCTTCACGCTTCAGTTGCCGCGTCACTCCTGGTTCTCGTCCAATGTCTACTATGGTTCAGGACTCCACAACGGCCTGGCCGGAGCCAACGAAGGCCCATACAACGCCAACTATCTCCCGGCTCACACCACCTTTGACATCTCCGGCGGCAAAAGCTTCGGAGAACAATGGCGAGCTTCTGCCACCATCGTCAATGTCACCAATCATCGCGTCCTGCTCGACAACTCCATCACCGTCGGCGGATTTCACTTCAACGATCCACGCATGATCTCCGGCGAGCTGCGTTACCGCTTCCACTTCTGATCACGCACCGGCTCCCGCCCTTGCTGCGTCTCCGCATCTTTCACGCAAATGGCTCCGCGATCTCCGGCGTACGCGTAAGTTCAAGCCAGGGCAAAATCAAAGCGGCTATGCCCTTCGGTTCCATGCCGTCGTGCTTCGCGCTATCTTCGTTCGGACTACTTGGCTGAAGCCTCCGGCACCAGTCCCGGCGCAGGTCGATGTCCCGTATGCACCCACGTCAACAGCTCATCCAACGCGTCCATCGTCTGATTGCCGTTGATGTTGCAGTGCCCGTCAGCCTCGACAAACTGCTGCACAAAGAATCGGCTGCTGCCCATGCGTTGCACCTGGTCCGCATACTGGCTCACGGTGTCCGGCGGAATGATCGGATCGTAGGTCGTGTGGACGGCGAGCATCGGGCGGTCCAGCACTCCGGTCGGCGTGTACCAGGTTTTCAGGTAATCGAGCGCCGCATTCGAGGCCGTGTAGCGATGCACGCCCGCGTTCAGGGCGTTGTCGTCGGGTCCGCCGAAGTAGATGAAGTTGGCATTGTTCAGCACCGGCGCGCCCAGCTTCTGCTCAAAGTCGCGCTCGATGAAAGCCAGAAACGCAAGCACGCCCGCCATGTCCTTATCGGTCTTGAAGTGGCCAAGCGCTTTCATCTCGGCATACCCGGTGGGGTTGTCATGCAAGTGGGGCAACATCTTCTTCACCAGCGCCGGCCCAAGATCGACCGAAGCAGGAATGTGTTCCGGCCCGGGCATCAGTCCCGGATAGTAGAAATCGAAGGCGGCAAGCATGGCTCCGCCGTGCTCGATCGCCCAGGTGCTTGGCTCCAGCAGGCCGCAGAGTGCCAGCGCGCCGTTGTAGCGGCCAGGATAGCTTTCGATGGTGGCCATCGTGAGTTCGCCGCCCATCGAGTGGCCGGTCACGTAGGTCTCTCGCGGCTGGCCATAGTGTGCAATGAAGTACCGGCGCAGGTCTTCGGTTTCGCTCATCGCCTGCTCCACGGCAAATCCGTTCACCGAATAGCCGGACTGGGCGACGGCAAATCCCTTCCGCGCAAATCCGGAGCCTAGTTCGTTCGGTCGGGATGCGTCGAAGGTGACCGGCGTCTCCGAATATCCGTGGTAATAGACAATCAGCGTACCGTTCCACTGCGTCGGCATATCGATGCGAAACGAGGCGTGGTCCATCGTACCCACTTCGACGTGCTCGGCGACGGCCTTCCCCGCCTGCCCTGCCGCGCACGACTCCGCGGCAAGCCACCCCACCATCCCCAGCCCCGCCAGCAGAACCGCCCCAGAGATCCTCACGCGAACTCTCATCCGAAACCCCTCCCCCTTCAACGCGGATTTCCCGAACGATGCACGCTGCCGAAGCGCACTTGCGCCCTGCCCCATGCTTCGTGCCACACTGGAAGTGTGTCCGCACAAACTATTGTCATCCTCGACTTCGGGTCCCAGTATACCCAACTGATTGCCCGTCGCATTCGCGAGCAGAACGTCTTTTCCGTCGTCCTGCCATGTACGGCTTCGCTGGCGGAGATTCGCGCTCATGCGCCCCTCGGCCTGATCCTCTCCGGCGGGCCATCGTCCGTCTATGACGCGGACGCGCCTGCCGCCGACGCGGCGATGCTCAAGCTGGGCGTGCCGATCCTGGGCATCTGCTACGGCCTGCAATTCATCGTCCATCACCTGGGCGGGCGTGTCGCTCCAGCGGCGCGTCGGGAGTATGGCCATGCGGAAGTCTCGATTCTCAATGCCAACGCGGCCATCTTTGCCGGATTGCCCGGCTCAATCGAAGCGTGGATGAGCCACGGCGACGAAGCGCAGCAGTTGCCGGAGGGTTTTCATCTGATCGCGCAGACTTCGAATGCCCTCGCCGGAATTGCCAATGAGCAGCGGCGCATCTGGGCCGTGCAGTTCCATCCAGAGGTGCATCACACGCCTCTCGGCGGGCAGCTTCTGCGCAACTTCGTCTTTGGCGTCTGCGGCGCGCAAGCCGACTGGACCCCGGCCCGATTCATCGAATCGACCGTCGCTTCCATTCGCGAAAAAGTAGGCAGCGGACATGTCCTGTGCGCGCTGTCGGGCGGCGTGGATTCGTCAGTGGCCGCGGTGCTGGTCCATCGCGCCATCGGTGCGCAGCTTACGTGCGTCTTTGTGAATAACGGCGTGCTGCGGAAGAACGAATTCGAGCAGGTGACGAAAAATCTGCGCGAGAAACTGGGGCTGAATCTCGTCCCCGTCGATGCTTCTGCGCGCTTCCTCGGCGAACTGGCCTCGGTCACCGATCCCGAAACCAAGCGCAAGATCATCGGGCGCGAATTCATCGCCGTCTTTGACGCCGAGGCCGAGCGCATCGCCACGCAGACCGGCTCCATCGACTGGCTCGTCCAGGGCACGCTCTATCCCGACGTTATCGAGTCGTCCAGCGTGCGCGGACCGTCGCAGACAATCAAAAGTCACCACAACGTGGGCGGACTGCCGGAGCGGATGAAGATGAAGCTGATCGAGCCGCTGCGCGACCTCTTCAAGGATGAGGTGCGCCGCATCGGCCGCGATCTGGGCATGCCGGAAGATATCCTCGGCCGCCAGCCATTCCCCGGTCCCGGACTCGCCGTGCGCATCGTCGGCGAAGTGACGGCCGAGCGTGTCGAGATCCTTCAGAATGCCGACGAAATTGTCGTCGCAGAGATCAAAGCCGCGGGGTTGTATTCGCAGATTTGGCAAAGTTTTGCGGTCCTGCTGCCGGTGCGCAGCGTGGGCGTCATGGGCGACCAGCGCACCTACGCCTACACCTGCGCGGTGCGCGCCGTGCACTCCGAAGACGGCATGACCGCGGACTGGACACCCCTGCCGCACGAACTGCTGAAGCGCATCTCCAACCGCATCGTCAACGAGGTGCGCGGCATCAACCGCGTCGTTTATGACATCACCTCGAAGCCACCCGGCACCATCGAGTGGGAGTAGCGATGGTCCTCCTCAGCCACCCCACCGGCAACGCCAACGTGGCTGCGGTGGCTGCTGCGCTGTACGAGCAGCAGTTGCTCTCCGCCTTCTACACCTGCATTCACTGGAGAGCGGATGCTCCGCTTGCGCGACTGGTTCCCGGCGGGCTGCGCAGGACTCTCGATCGCCGTGCGCGCGTGCAGATTCCTGCCGAAAAAGTGAGGACGCGCCCGACGCGCGAGTTGTTGCGCCATCTGCTGCCGCGAATGGGTTTTGAAGGGCTAACTGTTGGCGAAGCACAGCCGTTTTCGATCGACGCGGTCTATCGCGATTTGGACCGCTTCGCAGCTCGGCGGCTGCGGGAGTTTCCCGAAGCGCGCACCGTGTATGCCTATGAGGATGGCGCGCTGGAGCAGTTTCGCGCGGCCAGGCAGCGCGGGCTGCGCTGCATCTACGATCTTCCAATCGGCTACTGGCGAGCCAGCCGCGCGATGGCTATCGAAGAGGCCGAGCGCCGTCCGCAGTGGGCCGCTACGCTGCAGGCGCTCACCGACAGCGCGGACAAGTGCGCACGCAAGGACGAGGAGCTTGCGATGGCCGACATGGTGTTCGTGCCCAGCAGCTTTGTGCGCCGCACGCTCGAGCAGTTTCCTGGCGAGCCAAAGCAGACGATAGTAGCGCCGTTCGGCGTTCCGGCAACCGTGGCTACCCCGCGCGCGCTCACAAGGCGAGAGCAGCCGCTGCGCGTGCTCTTTGTCGGTGGACTCTCCGAGCGCAAAGGCATCGCCGATCTGTTTGAGGCGGTGGAGATGCTGGGCGACGCGGTGACGCTGACGGTGATCGGGCGAAGATCGACCGAAGAGTGCGCGGCCCTCAATGCGGCTTGCGCCCGATATCGCTGGATTGCCTCGCTGCCGCACCCGCAGGTGCTCGAAGAGATGCGTGCGCACGATGTTTTTGTCTTTCCGTCGCTGTTTGAGGGCTTGGCGCTGGTGCTGGGCGAAGCGATCTCCCAGGGGCTGCCCATCATTACCACACCAAACTCCGGCGGAGAAGATATTCTGCGCGATGGCATCGATAGCTTCCTGGTGCCCATTCGCGCGCCGCAGGCCATTGCCGAGCGGCTGCTGCGGCTGCATGAGGATCGCGACCTGCTGAAGTCGATGAGCGATGCGGCTTTGGATCGGGCGCGCGCGTTGTCGTGGGCCGAATATCAACAGCGCGTCGTGACGGCGGTGCGCACAGTGATCGAAAGTGCGCCGCAGTCGAACTGATCTGGAGCTTTCAGGGCTGCGGCTTCAGGCTTTGCGGTTTCAGAACCGGTTCCGTCAACGGGGCTGTGTCGATGTCGATCCGTGTGCCCTGTGGAAAGATAATCTGGTGGCCGTCGCGAAGCCAGGTTTGCGTGATGGTTAGACCGACCGCGTAGAATCCGATGCCCGCGGCAAGCGAACGCGACCCGGCAGTCAATCCGACAATGCGCCCGATAGCTCCAAAGCCGTTCGAGGCGACACCGGTCTGCGCCGTCATGTTGCCATCCGTATCCAGCGCGTGGCCGGCAAGCAGTCCCAGTGCAATCGGCGCAAGCACGCTGCCGTTGTTCTTGCCCGAGACGTTACCCTCGGCATCCATCGCCATCGCTTTGCCGCCGCTGGCCATGGCTCCGGTCACGGAGCCTTGCACTTGTTGCACCGGTGCCGCGGGCAGCTTCAACTGTTGAAAGCTGAAGCGAAGATGCCCGTTGCGGCCAAAGGAGCGAGCCGGCTTGCTCGTCGTCACGCGTCCGATGAGCATCGATCCCTGTGGGATGACGAGGTGATGCTGCGCATCATAGACCGGCTCGACGACACGCGCCTGAATCGGGTCGCCCGCCTTTGCAGAGTGTGAATTCAGCGGCGTCTCCAACTCGGCGTGAATGAGCCAGCGGGGCCCTGCGTCCGCGGCAGCTTTAGCAACGCGAACAGGCGGCTTGCCGTGCGCAGGTTTCGCGTGCTTTTTCTGCGGTGGCGCATAGAGCGTGGGCTGCCCGGCAGCGCTGATCGCGCTCACCGCCAAGGCGTTGCTCAGCGGGAAGCTCCACGTCGAGCCTGCATTGATCTGCTCAGGGTGGTACGGGAGCTGCTGATAGAGTGCGACCTTCAGCCGATTGCCCAGCCCCGGCGAAGTGAAGAAGGTTTTCGTATCTGCGACGCGCTGTTTCATGCCATTCCATGCCTGCGCGATCAGGCGATGCCGCTTGCCGTCGGAGCTGGCCTGGAGATTGACCATCGGCAGTCCGGCCTGTGCGGCGGGAGCCTGGATCGGAACCGGCCCGCCGCTGGTCTCCACCGCGTCAAAGCGCACCATCGGATGATGGAACGGCGTGAAGTCTCCGTTGAGTCTGGCCCAGAGGCGCGCGGATTTATCCGGCGTCAGGGCATCCACGCGCCCGCGCAGCAGCGTACCCGTGGGCAGCACAAGCTGGTTGTTGACGTAGATTGGCGCGAGCAGGCGAGCTTCAATCGCCGCGCCCTGCTTCATCGGAAAGACCCGCGTGGAGGCAACACTCAGATACGTCCCCTGCGCCAGTGCGGCGGGCGGCGCAGGCGGCACAGGCGCAGCAGCGATCGGCCGCACAGGAGCAGGCGGCGGCTGTGCCGGGCGCGTGTGCAGCGTCTGAGCACGGGCAGCCGTGATGGCGACGGCAAAGGCAAGCGCCATGGCCACAACGCAGAGTTTGCGTCGCTGATATTTTTTCCGATGTGGCAATGCGACTCCAGCGATCTCGATCTTCACGGTATCAGACTGCGTACAGGCTGCAAGGAAAGCAAGCCGACGGCCAGGCAACGCCAACGGCAGGCAACACAGGCGGCCAGCCGGGGCAAGCACGCAATGCGCGGGAACGTTTAGACTGGATAGGTGACTACCCCCGTGAAAGCTGTGCGCGGCACGCGCGACCTGTTGCCGCCGGAGACGGCGCTTTGGAGCCGCATTGAGGCTACTGCGCGTGAGGTCTTTGCGCGCTACAACTTTGGTGAAATTCGCACTCCGATCTTCGAGGAGACGGCGCTCTTTGCCCGCGGCGTCGGCGAAGAAACCGACATCGTCTCCAAGGAAATGTACACCTGGGAGGATCGCGCGCGCGCGCAATCGGAAAAGACCCAAAGCCTGACCCTGCGGCCGGAGAATACGGCTGGCGTCGTACGCGCCTACATCGAGCACAAGCTGGGTGAAAGCGGTCAGTTGCAGAAGCTGTTTTACATCGGTCCGCAGTTCCGGCGCGAGCGCCCGCAGAAGGGCCGCTATCGCCAGTTTTTCCAGATCGGCGCAGAGGTCATCGGGCCAACTCACGCCGGTTCGGAGTCGCCGCTCCGCGATGCCGAGGTTCTCGAAATGCTGGCCTCGCTGCTGGATGCGCTGGGCATCGAGGGCTGGACGCTGAAGCTGAATTCCGTCGGCTCGGCAGCCGACCGTCCTGCTTATCTGGCCAGGCTGCGGGAAGCTCTCGCGCCCGTTGTCGGCCAGATGTGCGCCGACTGCCAGCGCCGCGCAGAGACCAACCCTCTGCGCGTGCTCGACTGCAAGGTGCCGGAGGATCAGCCGATCATCGAAAGCCTGCCGCGCATCGCCGATTCGCTCGACGCGGCCAGCCGCGAGCACTTTGCCGCCGTGTGCGCGGCGCTCGATGCCGCTGGCGTCGTGTACGCACTCGACCACCGGCTGGTGCGCGGCCTGGACTACTACACGCGCACGACCTTTGAGTTTACGCACGGCGGGCTGGGCGCGCAGAATGCGCTGCTCGGCGGTGGCCGCTACGACGGGCTAAGCGAAGCCATCGGCGGACCCAAGGCTCCGGGAATTGGATTTGCCATCGGGCAGGATCGGCTCGTGCTCACGCTCCAGGCACAGCAGCAGACAGCAGCCGAGCGCGCCGATGCCTGCATTGCGCCGGTCGGCGAGGCCCAGAACGCGGCTGCTCTGCGGCTGGCGCGGGAGCTGCGCCGCTCCGGGCTGCGCATCGAGCTGGGCGACGGCAGTTTTCGCGTGCGCAAGTCCATGGAGCTGGCCGACAAGCTGGCTCGGCAGATCGTGCTGCTGGGCGAGGACGAACTCGCCTCGGACCTGCTGACGGTGAAGGATTTTTCCACCGGCGTGCAGACAAAGATTCCCCGCGCTGATCTGGCCGCGCACCTGCTGGCGGCGCGCTCCGCAACAATTTAGGAAGCCAAACAGAAGAGGACAACGACGTGCTGGATTTTCTCGGAGAGATGAAACGAACGCATCGCTGTGGCGAACTGCGCGCGGCCCAGGCGGGCGAAGATGTTGTGCTGATGGGATGGGTCAATCGCCGGCGCGATCACGGCAACCTCATCTTCCTTGACCTGCGCGACCGCAGCGGAATCGCGCAGATTGTGCTCGACCGCGATCTGACGCCCGATGGCCACGCTAAAGGCGAGGCCATTCGTCCGGAGTATGTCGTCGCGGCTGTCGGCAAAGTCCGTCTGCGCGATGCTGCGGCTATCAACCCGAAGATGCCCACCGGCGAGATCGAGATTGTGGCCTCGCAGATTCTGGTTTTGAACGATGCGAAGCTGGCTCCGTTTTCTCCCGCGGAAGAAGCCATCGCCAACGAGGAAGTACGCCTCAAATATCGCTACGTCGATCTGCGCCGCGCCGAGATGCAGCGCAACTTCTGGCTCCGCCATCGCATCACGCTGGCCATTCGCCAAAGCCTCTCCGATCTTGGCTTTCTCGAGATCGAGACCCCGATTCTCACCAAGTCCACGCCCGAGGGCGCGCGCGATTTTCTCGTGCCCAGCCGTGTCCATCCCGGTGAATTCTACGCGCTGCCGCAGTCGCCTCAGATCTTCAAACAGATTCTGATGATCTCCGGCTTCGACCGCTACTTTCAAATCGCCCGCTGCTTCCGCGACGAGGACCTCCGCGCCGACCGCCAGCTTGAGTTCACCCAGATCGACCTCGAGATGAGCTTCCCGCGCGAAGAGGATGTCTTCGCCGTCGTCGAGCAATTTCTCTCCGCCGGTTTTGCCGCTGCCGGCGTCCTGCTGCCGGCGCCGTTTCCGCGCATCACCTGGGATGAGTCGATGCGGCGCTTCGGCGTGGACAAGCCGGATATGCGTCTGCCCGGTTTGACCGACCTGCGCGCCGCCTTCAGCGACGCTGATATCGCCGCGCTCCAGCTTGATCCCGAGCTTCCCATTATCGCGCTGCGGATTCCGCGCGTCGGCGCGCTGAGCCGCAAGGAACGCGAGGATAACCACCCGCTTTTCGACGCAAAAAAAGGCGCCAAATTCATCGACGACCTCAAGCGGTTGGAAAAAGGTTTTCCCCACATCGTCGCAGCCTTGCGCCAGCAGACCGGAGCCTCCGACGAGGACTTCGTCGTCATCGTCGCCGGCGACCCGGCCCATCCCATCAAAGCCTCCGACACTAAGATTCCCGGTCGTCTTTCCGAGCGCGAGATCGCCGTCTACTCCGCCGCCGGCGCGTTTCGCGTGGAACTGGCCAAGAAGTACGCCGAGCGGCATGGAGCCTTTGCCGTCACGCAGACCGTGGTGGCCGGCGCTGACCCCGTCAGCGGCAAACTCATCGACGGCGCAGCCGCATTTCAGCCCATCTGGGTCACCGATTTTCCCATGTTCGAGCACGACGCGGAGACGGGAAAATGGATGCCCGCGCATCACCCTTTCACCTCGCCGCACGATGCCGATGTCGAACGGCTCTTCACCGATCCGGCCACCGTGCGCGCGCGCTGCTATGACCTCGCCATGAACGGCCTGGAGCTTGGATCGGGGTCGATTCGTATTCACCGGCAGGACGTGCAGCGGCAGATCTTCGAGTCGCTCGGCATCACGCCCGAAGAAGCCCGCATGCGCTTTGGATTCTTCCTCGACGCGCTGGAGTATGGCACGCCGCCGCATGGCGGAATCGCGCTCGGCCTGGACCGTATCGCGATGCTGCTGGCCGGCGCCCCCAGCCTGCGCGAAGTCATCGCCTTCCCAAAGACGGCGCGCGCCATCGACGTCATGGTCGATGCGCCGACCACCGTGAGCGAGCAGCAGATGAAGGAACTGCATCTGCGCGTCGCGCTGAAGAGCTGAACGCGACCGAAGCGCAGTCGCCTCTCTGCGCCTCCGCTCTGCTACGCTGGTTCGTTACTCATCTCCCTCTGGAGCTGCTTTTCGATGACCCATCCCAAGCCGATCACTGTTCTCAGCGAAGAAGAACAACTCCTCCAAAGCACCGTGCGCCGCTTCGCTGCGGAGACCGTAGCCCCGCTCGTGCGGCCCATGGAAGAGGCCGCGCAGTACGCTCCCGGACTCATCCGGAAACTGGCCGAACTCGGCCTGCTCGCCATCGAAGTTCCCGAAGACTTTGGCGGCTCCGGCGGCAGCTTTTTCGATTCCATCCTCGCCGTCGAAGCGCTGGCCGAGGTCGACCCATCCGTCGCGCTCATCGTGGACATTCAGAACACGCTTAGCGTCAATGCGCTGCTGCGCTGGGGCACTCCTTCGCAGCACCAGCGCTGGCTGCCGCAGCTTGCTGACGGCATGTTGTGCAGCTACGCGCTGAGCGAGGCCAGTTCCGGTTCCGATGCCTTCGCTTTGGAGACGCGCGCCGAGCGCACCTCCAATGGCTTTCGACTCCAGGGCCGCAAGCTCTGGATCAGCAACGCCCGAGAAGCCGGACTCTTTCTCGTCTTCGCCAACCTCAATCCCGCTGCCGGTTATCGCGGCATCTCGGCCTTTCTGGTTCCCGCCGGAACCCCTGGCCTGACCGTCGGGCGAATTGAGCACAAGCTGGGCATCTGCGCCAGCAGCACCTGCGAAGTCGTGCTCGACGACTGTCACATCCCCGCCGACGCACTGCTCGGGGAAGAAGGCAAAGGCTATCGCATCGCCATCGAAGTGCTCAACGAGGGTCGCATCGGCATTGGCGCACAACTGCTCGGTCTGGCCACCGGAGCGTGGAAACATGCCGCGCGCTACGCTCAGCAGCGCAAACAGTTTGGCCGCGCCATTGCGGATTTTCAGGCCGTGCAGTTTGACCTCGCCGAGATGGCAACCGAGATCGAGGCCGCGCGGCTCATGGTCTACAACGCGGCCCGCCTCAAGGACGCCGGACTGCCCTTTGTCACCGAGGCCGCCATGACCAAATACTTCGTCTCCCAGGTCGCCGAGCGCGTCGCCAGCCGATGCGTCGAAATCTTCGGCGGCAACGGATTTGTACGCGACTATCCGGCGGAGAAATACTTTCGTGACTCCAAGATCGGCAAGATCTACGAAGGCACTTCCAACATGCAGCTTGCCACCATCGCACGCCAGCTGCTCGCCGATTCCATTGTGATTTAAGCCTTCACGCGCGCTGGCCACGCGCAGCGGCGGCGATCTGGCGAATATGCTCCGGACGCGTCCGGCAGCAGCCGCCCACCATCTGCGCGCCTGCCTCAAACCACTCCAGCGCGAGTGTATGAAACGCCTGCGGATCGCTCGCTCCCGTCCAGCAGCGCGCGCTGGCATCCCAGTTTTCGCCGGAGTTCGGGTAGACCACAATGGGCAGCTCGCAGGCGGCGCGCAACTCTCCGATGAGCGGAAGCACAAGACGCGGCGCAAGGCAGTTGAGACCAATGCCGACGACCTGCGGATGCGCGGCCAGGACCTCCGCGCAGTCGCCGAGCGGCTCGCCGTGCGCCACACATCGTGCGCTGTTTGCGGTCAGGCTGGTCGTGAAACTGATCCAGGCGCGCACCTCCGGCCAGTCGCTCAGCGCGGCCACAATCGCTTCCGCCTCAGCCAGCGACGGAACGGTTTCAAATGCGATCAGGTCCGCCCGATCCGCGCCGCTGCTCGTCGCCAGCACAGCGATGCGTTCCCGATGAAACTCCACCAGCTCGTCCCAGGAACAGTCGTAGTTGCCGTGATACTCGGCTCCGTTGTGCAGCGCCGCGCCAAAGGGGCCAAGCGAGGCAGCCACCAGCGGACGCAGGCTCGCGCCCGACTGACTGGAAGCTGTCAGACTTGCAGCGGCCGAACGCAGGTGAGCATCCCGCGCCCCAACCGCCAGTTCCACTGCGCGAAGCAGCGCGGCGTCGGCGCGCTCCGGCGGCAGGCCCAGCTCGGCAAAGCCGCGGCGAGAGACCTGATAGCTCGCCGTCGCAATGCACTCCGCGCCCGCCGCCAGATACGCCTCATGCACCGCGGCCACCAGCCTGGGCTGCTGCTCCAGCACATGCGCCGACCACAGCGGACCAGAGAGGTCCGCGCCCAGAAACTCCAGCTCCGTGGCCAGCCCACCATCCAGAACGCGCACTCCGCGCAGCGGATTCTCCTCAGCCTGCCCCATGCGGCGATTCTAATCCGCCGCAGGAGCCAATCCCACTCAAAACAATGCTCCGCGCCGTCGGAGTTGCTCTGAAAGGTGGTTTTCAGAGATACTGAAAGACAGTGTGCATAGTGGTAACCGGCAAAGTCGCAGGACCACAGCACCGTAACGAGCGCATGACGACGAATTCGCCGGTCTGGCGGAGATCGTCTTGGCAAATCACAAGATGCAGGCATCGCTCGGAATTGAAAGGAAAAGAGACCCGTGGTTATGATCCGTCTGGCGCGCGTTGGCGCCACCAAGAAGCCGTTTTACCGCATTGTCGTCATTGAGAAAGATCGCGCCCGCAATGGCCGCTCGATCGAAGTCGTCGGCACCTATGACCCCCGCACCAACCCTGCCTCCGTCAAGCTCCAGCATGACCGGGTTCAGCACTGGATCAGCGTCGGCGCGCAGATGTCGGATCGGGTAGCGAAGCTGGTCGCGAAGTTCCCGGCTGCCATCGCTGCCTGATTGCTTCTCGAAAACTACTTCGCAGCCTAAGAGTGTGCACAGGAAGTTGATTTCCTGAATTCCCCACCACTGGCGTAACTTCGCTGCGATTGATACTATCGTGCGAACGGTTAAAGAGACTCTGGGTAGGACGCGCATTTGCTCTCCGGTTCACGGCGCGTCCAGCGAATGGAACTTAGCATCGCAAAGCAGCACCGGAGCCGTGCAACCGCGAGACTGCAAGACTTGATAAATGGGGCACGTGCATGACCCAGATCGATACAACAGAAGTCGTGGATTTGGTGCTTGAGATGGCTCGAGCACTGGTGGATGCGCCGGACGCGGTGGAAGTGGAATGTGTGGACCACGAGGAGAGCACAGTGGTCCGGCTGCGTGTGGCACCAACGGATGTGGGCAAGGTGATCGGCAAGCAGGGACGGACGGCGCGATCCATGCGCACCATCCTCAGTGCCGTCAGCATGAAACTCCATCACCGCTACACGCTGGACATTCTGGAAGAAGGCGACGACTGAGGTCGCACTGCCTCCCGAGGATCGAGCTTTTGCGACTCTGCATGTCAAACTGTCAGCCCTGTGCGACAAGCCTGTGGCGTCAGGTTCCCTGCCATGACTGAGCATTCGGCATGGGTCTGGCTGGCGCAGATTCGCCGCTCACAGGGCCGCAAAGGCGAAGTCCTCGCGACCATTCTCACCGACTTCCCGGAAAAATTTGCCGACCGGCGCCAGCTTTGGCTGCTCGAAAAAGCAGGAACTCCGCAGGAGCGCTCGCGCCCCGTCACCCTGGCGCATTTCTGGCTGCACAAAGGCTCCGTGGTGCTGCACTTTGATGGTGTAACGACCATCACCGAAGCCGAGGCGATGCGCGATCATGTCGTGGCCATTCCCCGCGAGCAACGCGCGCAACTCGACCCCGACGCTTACTATGTTGGCGACCTCATCGGCTGCACCCTCATCGATCAGCAGGCGGAAGGCTCACGCATCGTCGGTGTGATTGAAGACGTCGACCGCCAGGCCGGGCCAGTTGCGCTGCTCATCGTTCGTGGCGAGCGCGATCAGGAGCATCTGATTCCGCTTGCCAAAAGCTATCTGCGCCGCGTGGACCTTGCGGGAAAACAGATAGTGATGGCTCTGCCCGCCGGACTGCTCGATCTGAATGCGCCCGCCGCATCGGAGGCAAACCATGACGCCTGAACTGCCTCCTGACCTGCCGCCTGAGATGGCTCCCGCTTCGCAGCACACGCATCCGTTGCAGATCGACATTCTCACCATCTTCCCCGCATTCTTCGACGGTTTTCTCCATCACGGCGTCGTTGCGCGCGCCATCGAGCGCAAGCTCGTCCATGTCGGAGTCCATGATCTGCGCCGCTTCACGCACGACGCACATCGCACCGTCGATGACCGCCCCTTCGGCGGCGGCGAAGGCATGGTCCTCAAGCCGGAACCGCTTGCCGAGGCTCTGGAATCGCTCGGCGTCCACCCGCTGGCCGAGCGCGGCAGCAAGAGCCGCGAGACGGTCATCCTGCTCGCCGCCCAGGGACGGCCGCTGACCCAGGCCGTCGCGCGGGAACTGGCCGCCAAGGAGCGCGTCGTCATGCTCTGCGGGCGCTATGAAGGCATCGACGAGCGCATCCGCCAGCTTTACTGCGACCGCGAGATCTCCATCGGCGACTACGTGCTGAGCGGGGGCGAACTCGCAGCCGCTGTCGTCGCCGACGCCACGCTGCGCCTGGTGCCCGGTGTCCTCGGCAATGCAGCCTCCGCAGCCTTTGAAAGCTTTGGCATGGCAGATGGCGCCATCCAGTCCGACGAAGACGGTGTGCCGCGCAGCCAGCACGGCTCTGGCGGCTTGCTGGATTATCCCCACTTCACGCGCCCGGCGGAGTTTCGCGGAATGCGCGTTCCCGATGCCTTGCTCAGCGGTGACCACAAAGCCGTTCGGCGCTGGCGACGCCAGCAGCAACTGGCCACTACGCTGCGCAACCGCCCGGAACTGCTGGAAACGGCCACGCTCACCGACGAAGACCACAAGACTCTCGCCGCCCTTCGCACCCGCCAGCGCTGAACACCGCATCTAAGCCTTTGTCTCACAGTGAAACGGGGAGAGTGTTGCGCGATGGATGCTCCTGGTATGCACAGACCAGTGCGCCAGAATACGCCAACAGCCGCGATGACGGTAAGCTGGTGGCAGGGGAAAAGCCCGGGGGCGAGCATGGAGGACACAATGGAAGAGTTACAGGAGGTGGAATGCCGGCACTGGTAATTGCCTTTATCGGAGCGCTGGTCTTTGGCGCGCATCTGTTTGTGGCGCTGTTTGCGAAGACGCGCGTCCCGGATGTCCTGCTGCTGATTGTGATCGGACTGCTGCTCGGGCCGGTGACACATCTGGTCAGGCCGGAGCAGTTTGG
The DNA here is from genome assembly GCA_021851335.1 of Acidobacteriota bacterium. Lineage (GTDB taxonomy): Bacteria > Acidobacteriota > Terriglobia > Terriglobales > Acidobacteriaceae > Acidicapsa. The sequence continues at coordinate 56,588 of JAJZEA010000005.1, forward strand.
CAGCGTCGGGCCGGTCTTCACCACCGTGACGCTCGTGTTTCTGCTCTTTGAAAGCGGAACCGAGCTTCAGGTGGGAACGATCCGCAAGGTGCTGCATGGGTCGTTTCTGCTTTCGGTGCTGAACTTTGTGGTGACAACGGCAGTAGTCGCGGTGGCGGCGTGGAAGGTAGCGCATCTCGGCGTGGGCACAGCGATTCTGCTGGGCACCATTCTCGGCGGCACCTCACCGGCGGTCGTCATTCCCATTGCCGCGCAGTTAAAGATGAAGGAACATTCCGGAGCGATCCTCTTTCTGGAGTCGGCGATCAGCGATGTCGTCTCGATCGTGCTCGCGCTCGCGCTGCTCGACGGTCTGCATGCCGGAAATCTGGAGGTGGGCAAGATCATCGGCACGCTCCTCGGATCGTTTCTGCTCGCCGGAGTGCTGGGCGCGCTGGGAGCGATCTTCTGGTCCAACCTGCTGAGCCGCGTCAGGACGCTGCAAAACGGCATGTTTACCACGGCCGCGTTTCTGTTTCTCATCTTCGGCCTGGCAGAACTGCTCGGCTACAGCGGGGCCATTGCCGCGCTGGTCTTTGGCGTGGGGCTGGGCAATGTCGCCTGGCACGGAGCCATTCTGTCCAAACGTTTTCCGTCGCTCGCCCCCGTCGGGCTGAACAGCCGAGAGAAGGGATTTTTTGCCGAGATCGTCTTTCTGCTGAAGACGTTTTTCTTCGTCTACATCGGGCTGTCGATCCAGTTTCGGAATCTTTCCACGATTCTCTTCGGGCTGGGCGTGACGGCGCTGCTCTTTGTCGCGCGGATTCCGGTCGTGCGCTACGGAGTGACGAGGACGACGACCGTGATGGACGCAAGCCGCATGGCGGCAATGGCTCCCAAAGGACTGGCGGCGGCCGTGCTCGCCTCGCTGCCGCTACAGCAAAAGCTGGCGCATGGAGACTTCATCCAGAACACCACTTACGCGGTGGTGCTCTTCAGCATTCTGCTCACCTCGGCGCTGATCTTTTTGCAGGACCGCACCCCGGCCGGGCGCGTCTATCGGTGGCTGCTCACGGGGTTTGCCAAAGAGGAGCCGGAGGAAACCGCGGAGGCGTGAGGCTGGCAACTGGGTCCGGCGCATTACGCTGCGCCGGAGCCAGTTGCGGGTCTTGCAGCCCTCAGGCGTAGATGCCGCGCTGCTTGATCGTGAACGCCACCCGGTCAATCGCCAGCATATAGGCAGCAATACGGTTGTTGACGCCGTGCGTTTCCGCATAGCGAAGCACATCGTCAAAGCTCTCGCTCAGAATCTCTTCCAGCCGCTCGATGACGGTCGCTTCGTTCCAGAAGTAGCCCATGCGATCCTGCACCCACTCAAAATAGCTTGCAGTCACGCCCCCGGAGTTGGCCAGAATATCCGGAATCACAAAGACGCCTTTTTCCGCCAGAATCTCATCGGCCACCGCCGTCGTCGGGCCGTTCGCGCCCTCGATCAGAATGCGCGTGCGAATCCGCTCGGCGTTGCGGCTGGTGATCACATTCTCCGTAGCCGCTGGAATCAGAATGTCCGTTTCGGTTTCAAGCAGCGTCGCCGAATCCATCGCTTCCGCGCCCTTGAATCCGTGAATCGATCCATTGCGCTCGCGATGCTCCAGCAGCTTGCCAATGTCGATGCCCGCCGGGTTGTACAGGCCACCGTCAAATTCAGCGATCCCGATTATCTTGTACCCCTTCAAAGCCAGCAGCCGCGCGGAGTTCGAGCCAACGTTCCCAAATCCCTGCACAATCACCCGACAGTTCTCCGCACCCATCTTCAGGTACGCAAGGCTCTTGTTGCACATCACCATCACACCGCGCCCGGTCGCCTCGCGTCTCCCGCGTGAGCCGCCGATATTCAGCGGTTTGCCCGTCACCACGCTCGTCACCGTCTGGCGCATGTGCATCGAATAGGTGTCCATGATCCAGGCCATCGTCTGCTCATTCGTGTTCACGTCGGGCGCGGGCACATCCTTTTCCGGCCCAATGAACTCGATGATCTCCGACGTATAGCGGCGCGTCAGGCGCTCCAGCTCACCCTGGCTCATCTTGCGCGGATCGCAGATCACTCCGCCCTTCGCTCCGCCAAACGGAATATTGACCACCGCGCACTTCCACGTCATCCAGCTTGCCAGCGCGCGCACCTCATCCAGCGTCACATCGGGTGCATAGCGAATGCCGCCTTTGCCCGGTCCGCGCGCAATCGAGTGCTGCACACGATAGCCGGTAAACAATTCAATGTGCCCGTCATCCATGGTCACAGGAAAGTGGACAATGATCTCGCGTGAAGGCGAGTTGAGCACTTTCCAGATGCCGGGGTCAAGGTTAAGCTTGCGCGCGGCAAAGTCAAAGCGCGCCGATTGTGCTTCCCAGGGATTGATTTCCTGTTCCAGGCTGATGGTCGAAGCCATACAAAGATTCTCCAGATGCAGCGCCGGGCGGGAGGTTGACTCGCGGCCCGCGCACGCCCGCTACTGTGCAGCCTATCGGCGAAAAAAAGACGCGCACGAGAGTTGACACAGCACGAACGGTCGATCCGGTTCAGAAATAATGCCGGCGCCCGCAGTGCGAACGAGCAAACTTCGCCGGGCGGTCTGGCTGGGAACCGGCTGCTCCAGGCCAAACGACTTGAGTCTAGGCTGACGAGCAAACAGTCGTCAACTGAGATCAGCGCGGCGAGAACAGGCGAACCCGATCTCGAATGAACGTATGCAGACTCAACTAGGCCAATTCCAAAGAGTGTAGGGTACCAAAAGTCGAAAGAGCATAGACAAAAGTTATGACCGGGCGCGGACGTGTGTGGAAGTTTGTCTTCGTTTTGTAAAAATCCGCTGCTAGACTCGGTGTATGACAACACAAAAAAGAGTTTTGGTAGCCGGTGCGGGCGGTTTTATTGGCTCACACCTTGCGCGACGGCTGGCAGCAGAGGGCAATTGGGTACGCGGAGCGGACCTGAAACTGCCAGAGTTTTCTCAGACAGCTTGTCAAGATTTTGTGGTTGGCGACCTCCGCGACCAGTCCGTGGCTGCGCGCGTCGTCGACGGAATCGACGAAGTCTATCAGCTTGCCGCAGATATGGGCGGTGCGGGATATATTTTTACCGGGGAGCACGATGCGGCCGTGCTGCACAACTCGGCGACCATCAACCTGAACATCCTCGAAGCGGGACGACTGGCGGGAGTGAAGAAGTTTTTCTATTCCTCGTCGGCGTGCATCTATCCGGAACGAAACCAGTTGGACCCGAATAATCCGATCTGCAGCGAAGAGTCGGCCTATCCGGCAGCGCCAGACAGCGAATATGGCTGGGAAAAGCTCTTCAGCGAGCGGCTCTACTTTGCCTACGCCCGCAACTACGGCATCGAGGTGCATGTCGCGCGCTTCCACAACATCTTCGGTCCCGAGGGAACCTGGCGCGGTGGTCGCGAAAAAGCTCCCGCAGCCATCTGCCGCAAGGTCGCCGAGGCCATTGATGGCTCCGCGATGGAGATCTGGGGCGACGGCGAACAGACGCGTACCTTCCTCTACGTCGACGAGTGCGTCGAGGGCGTGCGTCGGCTGATGGAATCGGATTTCGCCGGGCCAGTGAACATTGGCTCCGAAGAGATGGTGACGATCAACGGGCTGGCGGCGATGGCGATGCAGATTGCGGGCAAGAACCTCACAAAGAACCACATCAAGGGGCCGCAGGGTGTGCGTGGACGAACCTCCGACAATCGCCTCATTCAGGAAAAATTAGGCTGGCAGCCGACTCTGCCCTTGCTGGCAGGGATGGAAAAGACCTATGCCTGGGTCGCGGAACAGGTGCTAAAAGCATCGAAATAAGCCTCCAGCGCACAAATGCCTCCGCCACCGAATCCCTGTCGGAGGCTTTTGTGTCTCAAATGTTGCTCCACCCGATTCCGTATCTCCGCCCACCATCTCCGGCACGCTTCCCGTCATTTTTTCCGGTCTCCACTCACCAAGTCGCTGCCCCGATCGAGCCGTACCATGCTCTAAAATAAGCCCAGGAGTTGCATCCGTTGGTCCGTCACTATCTTGTGCTGGGGCGTGTTCAGGGCGTTGGCTTTCGCTGGTTCGTCCATCGCGAAGCCAGCGAACTCGGCCTGCGCGGCTGGGTTCGCAACACCGACGAAGGCGCAGTCGAAATCGTAGCCTCAGGCGCGGAAGACGATCTCGTCGACCTTCGCGCCGCCATCGGACGCGGTCCGCGCGGCAGCCGCGTCGATCAGGTCATCGAACACCCACTCGCAGAGAAGGAAGCTGCCTCGCTCACGCCATTTCAGATCGAAGGCGCCTGGTAATCTCACACTCTGCGCAAGCTGTCTATCCCAATTCCAGGAGCCAGTCTCACCCATGAGCCAGGAAGTCCATCAAACCGAAGCACTCAAAGCGCTCGTCCGCACCGTGCCCGATTACCCCAAGCCCGGCATACTTTTTTACGACATCACCACCCTGCTCAAAGACCCCACTGGATTTGCCACGCTCACCGACGCCATGGCCGCTCACTGGCTGGAACGCAAGATCGATCTCGTTCTCGGCATTGAAGCGCGCGGCTTCATCTTCGGCCCTGCGCTCGCCTACCGCCTCAACGCCGGCTTTGTCCCCGTGCGCAAGCCGCGCAAGCTGCCCGCGCCCGTGGTCAGCGTCGCCTACGATCTCGAATACGGCTCCGACACCCTCGAAATTCACCTCGACGCCATCCAGCCCGGCCAGCGCGTTCTGCTTGTCGATGATCTGCTCGCCACTGGCGGCACCATGGAAGCCACACTCAAGCTCGTGCGCAGGCTCGGTGGCGATCCGGTCGGCCTTGGCTTTGCTGTCGAACTCGATTTCCTTCGTGGACGCGAGCGATTCTCCGGACTCGATGTCTTCAGCCTGCTCCATTACAGCGAGTAACGGCTCAGCAGCAAGCGGCCGCGCGCGCCCCGCGCAGCCGCTACCGCTCTTCGATCACCAGCATCTCGCCCGGCTTCAGATATCCCTTGCGCCGAAACCAATCCTCCATCGCCGCCTGCAATCGATCCAGCGGAACCAGATGGCCCGCCTCCATCAAGCCATCGGCGACAGGCAGCGTGTCGTCGAAGATCGCATCGTTGGTAAAGTTTCGCATGGCAAAATTATCGATCCAGTGCATGGGGCACGGAAGCTGTTCGCCATCGCTGTTCCGCCGCTGAACGGAAATTTTTCGCGCAAACATGTCTTCAGTTTAGGACAATCCGGCGCTTGCAGAACCGGCTCCCTTCAGTGCTTTTGATCCGGCTGCTGCGCTGCCGCTTTTTCCTGCTCCGCATCCACATGAAATCGCTTGTAATCCCAGTCCCGCACCGTGATGTGCAGCCGGAATCCCATCAGCATCAGCGCGCGACCCTCCAGATGACCCTCCGACGACATGGGCAGCCAAATCTCCCCATTCACCAGCCCCTGATCAAATCGAAACTCCGAGCCTTTCGCTATATTAGCCAGCAGCCCGCCGCCCACGTGAAAGTTATCCATAAACCGAACATTCAGATGAGCCACCTGCCGGTCCTGCTCATCGATCCAGATCGACCCGGCAATCTTCTTCAGCGCGCCCTCCGCCACCCCGTGCGTCTTCGCGTCGCGCCTGCCCACCACGTCAAACTCCAGCGTGCTCCGCCCGTTATACATCACCCTCCGCGGATTCGACACCTCCATCACTTCCAGCATCTTGCCCACGGTAATCGTCTGGTTTGGATTCTGCATCGACTGCCCGGGCGGCGTCTGCTGCGCTTTCTCTACCTCTTTCGTCACGCGCGCCTGTGCCTTGTCCGCATCGCGGCCGCTCAGCGGCTTGCCGTTTTTCTCCACAACCCGATCGATCTCATGTCCGTTTACAAAGAAAACCTCGTCCAGCTCAGACTCTGTCTTTGTCACCTTTCCATGCGCATTCAGCGTCTCCGTCACCGTCTCTTCGCGATACGTGTAGTTCTCTCGAATCGCTTCCAGTTCCTTCTGATGCGCCTCCACCTGCTCCATCAGCGTCTTCAGATCCGGAATCGGCTTATCCGCCAGCGCCTTCGTCGCATCCGTCTTTGCAGCAGAGGACCTGGGCACAGGCGTCTGCCGCGCCTGCGCTCCCCAGCACACACCGGCAACCCCCACGCTCACCAGCACCACACTCAGAACCGCCGCGCCGCTTTTCCATCTATCTCTCATCCGGTTCCATCCATCCCTCATTCTGCGGTCAGACTATCATCCGCCCGGCATTACAATAACTCTGAGGATTGGACTATGTTTCGTCTGCTTGGCAACTGGTGCCTGAGCGCGCTGGCCCTGCTGGTTGTCTCGCGCCTGGTGCGCGGTTTTGAGATCGACTCCATCTCCACCGCGCTTGTCGTTGCGCTTGTCTTCGGCCTGCTCAACGCCACGCTCGGCCTGGTCCTCAAGCTGGTCACCCTCCCGCTCACCATCCTCACACTTGGCCTCTTCCTGCTTGTCGTCAATGCCATCCTGCTCGAGATGGCCGCCAGCTTCGTCCGCGGATTTCACCTCCGCAGCTTCGGCGCAGCGTTCTGGGGCGCCGCCGTCTTCGCACTGCTCCAGGTCGTGCTGCGCATGCTCACAGCAGACTGACCACGCGGCACCAACTCCGCTTGCCTTCACCCTGCGCCGGAGCCGGAACCGAAAACATGCCCCGAAAACATGTGCCGTAAACGTGAGCCGGAACTGCGGCCAATCAGACCAGACGTACCCGCAAAAAATGCGGGGCAGCATTTTTCCCTGAGAAAAAATCCTGCCCCGCAACGCACACGCCAGCTATAGCCGTTTCAACTCTCTCCTAACGCGGAGAATCCTCCGCCGCGTGAACTCCCGTCGTCTTCTTCTGCGCCGCCTTTGGCTTCACAGCCCCGGGGCTGCCTGCGCTTCGCCTTGGAGCGGGCGAAATATACATCGGCTTCACCGTCGGCGGCACTCGCATCGATCCCGCGGTTCCGAAACTGCCCGCCGCATGCGGCCCCGGCACAGTGGGCTGCGCAGCGTGCGCTGTCGGCACACTTCCCGATCCATCCCGGCTCACCGCTGCGCCGGTGTGAAATAGACCCACCCATGCGGTCGCCATCACCACCGCAACCGTCACTCCGCCGACCCACACCGCGCGCATCTGCCACCACGTTTGTCGCGGCATCGTCGCCTCGGCCCTCAGGCGCGACAGCACCCGCTGCTCCAGTCCCGCGGGCGGTTCCTCACGCGCCAACAACTTCAGCGTCGCGCACTCCGGGCATCCAGCCGTCGTTGCGCCGGCTCCAGAGCCTTCTTCGATCGAATTGTTCTGTTCATGGTTCATCGCAAACCTCGCCCCATCTTTTCCGCCATCAGCCCCCGTGCGCGAAACAACCGTGAGCGCACCGCCGATTCCGTCGTCCGAAGCACCTCGGCAATCTCCACACTGCTCAGCTCTTCCAGCGCAGAGAGCATCATCACCTCTCGCTCCTTGGTCGGCAACTCCTCGATCCAGCGCAACATCGTTGCATGTCGCTGCGCCGAGACGGCCAGCTCTTCGGCGCTCAGTCCTTGCGCCGTCAGAATCCGCTCAAAATCCGCAATATCTTCGTTCTCCGGTCGCGTCTTCATGCGCCGTTTGCGGTCCAGCACGATATTCCACACAATCCGCACCAGCCACACGCGCGCATCGCGAATCTCCGCCAGTTGCTCGCGCTTCTTCAGCACGCGCAGAAACGCCTCCTGCACCGCATCCTCAGCCTCGGTCGCGTTGCGCAGGACAGAGTTTGCCACGCGAAACATCGCGCCGGAGTAAGCCATCACCAGCTCTTCCACCGTCGCGTCCGCAGCCGCTCTCGCCTCTCGCTTTGTCCCCTTCATCCGATCCGGCATTCCCGGCATCGCTACGGTCACAGTGCTCATCACACACTGGACGCAAGCTGCCTGCTTTTCGCTCAAAAAACAGCGCAGCCCGCTCATCCGCGGGCTGGCTTCGATCCGTTTTCCTTGTCCCTTCAGTTCTGCGCCGGCAACCTCTGCGCGGCAATCGCTCCGGCAGCTCCGTCCTTGTCGGCATCCTTCACCTTGGCCCACAGCGCCTTGGCCTGATCCTTCTTGCCCTCCGCGCTGTAAAGATCCGCCAACGCGAGTTCGGCATTGAACGCCGGCACAGCCGTCGTTCCCTTCCCCGCGCCCAGTTGCTGATAGACCGCAACCGCCTGCGCATCGCGACCGGTCTGGTGATACAGACCAGCCAAAGCAAAGTTTGCCAGGCTTGCCAGATTGCTATCCCACGCGCTCGAAGCCTGCTTCAACTCGCTCTCCGCCGCGGCATTGTTGCCCAGTGCTTCGTCCGTCAGGCCCAGAAAGTAGTGCGCCTTGGAAGCCTGCGGCAGCATCTTGTACTGGTCCACAATCTGCTCAAACATCTTGTTGGCCGCGCGAGCGCGATCCGCTGCATTGGCATAGACTCCTGCCTCGGCCGGAAGACCTGGCTGCGCCAGCGGCGCGCTATAGGCATCGATCGCCTGACCCAGCGCCGTCTCGGCCGCACTCGATCGCTGCTGATAAATCACTCCTGCGGCAACAGCCAGCACAACCAGAATGATCACAGGTATCGAATACCGCAGTAACGCTGCGCGATTCTTCGCCACCCAGCCCACGCTCTCCTGCGTCGCCATTACAAACTTGTCTTGTTTCAGTGCATGTCTTGTCTGTGAATCCACAAAAATCCTTCCAAGTACAAATGAAAATTCCAGCTATGCTCGCTGGCTGGAGCGCGCCCCGCGCGAGACCCTGGTGCGCCGCATGCTTCGTTTGCAAAAACCCGGCGGGTAACTCCGATTTTCGTTCAAAGATCAGCGCTTTCAGTAGACTATCAGGCTCGCGCCAAGACGGTCGAGACAGACCGCTGCATAAACAGAAACGGGGCTGTCGCCAGCCCAGTCCCGCTTGCCCACGGAAGTGCAATCAGAAGTTCAGATGCAATCCCATGTCGATGATGCGCGCGCTGCCGATCGTTCCCGTCACGGACCCGAAGGGCGAGCCGGCGACCACCGTGTTGCGCCCTGTGCCCGTCGCGCTCAAAGCCGGTGAAACATAAAGCTGGTTCACCACGTTTTGAATCGTCGGGCTGTTGAAGTTCGTATTGATCGGCGCCGTCACCTGCCCATAGTTGGCCGTGCCGCCCACAAATGCCTGACCAATCTGCGTCTGATCCTGCGGAATGTCCAGGCTTGTCGTGTTCGTCACGTTGTACACATTGAACTCATACTGCGCGATGATCGACTGCTTGATGTGGAAGTCCTTCCGCAACGAGACGTCGGCGCGCTTCTGGAATGCCTGCCGGAAGATGTTGCGCTGGTTGCCCGGCGCATAATCCGTCTCGTAGAAGTCGCATGGCTCGTTGTTCGTGCATCCCGGAACACCCTTTTGTCCCGGAGTAATATAGTTGATCGCAATCTGGCTCGGATCAATCGCCGGAATATAGTTCGTTCCCTGACGGAATGCGCCACTGTGGCCTGTCAGCGCGCTGCGCGGATTCGTAGGATTCTTGATGCCCAGCACCGGGTTCAGCAGCGTCGGAAAGTTGCCGTAGTACAAGCTCGCCACCGCGCCATAGAACTCATACAAGCTGTACGGCTCGCCGCTTTGCAGCGTCGTAATGCCCGACAGCCTCCAGTCGTTCGTCACATACGAGAGCCACGAGTGACTCTTCACCGGGTTCGGCAACTCGATCAGGAAGTTCATCGTAAAGACGTTCGTACGATCGAAATCCGACAGCGCATAGGAGCTGCGCAGGTTGTTCGGATTGCTGCCCGTAAAGAACAAGCCGATATCGCTTTGCTCGTCGTGCGAACGGCTGAACGTGTAGCTGATCCCCGCCTGATAGTGATGCGAGAGCCGTTTTTCGAGGTGCGTCTCAAGACCATCGTATGCCGAAGTTCCCGCCGCCTTGAACAGTGCTGCGTTCGGGCTGTAGCCCACGTAAGGCGTGCGGAAATCGACGTTGCCGCCGTCATAGCCATCCCACGGCTCGGTCGAGATTGGAGCCAGGTCGCCGTATGCATCCACCGGCGGTGCCGACGCATTCAGCACCTGATAGCCATAGCTGTATTTCTCGCCGTTGACCGGCTTCGATTGCGTCGCAATCGTCGGCTGGTTAAACGGAATCGGAACCACGCCATGGAATCCGCGATTGCCCGTGTAGCCAATCGAGAACGCAAAGTCCGCCGATGCCTGCCACTGGAACTTCAGCGAAAAGTTCGTCGTATACGGCAGCTTGTTGTCCCGCGCATAGGCGCCAAAGCTGAATGGCGAAACGCACCCGCTGCCAAACGTCGCCTGGTTGTTCTGCGCCGTGCAGTTCTGCAGGTTAGAAGTCAGAATCTGCTGCAACTGCGTATTGAAAAACTGCGGGTTCGCATTCGGCGGCGTAATCACCACACCCTGCAATGGATTCTCAAACGAGCCGCTTCCCGTATAGTAGTTCGAAAGCGGCGGCGCTTCCGTCACGCCAAACGGTCCGCCAATCGAACCACCCGCGGGCTGCGAAAGATAAGTGAACAGTTCGCCGCGATCATAGTAGATGCCCGCGCCGCCCGAGATCACCACCTTGCCGTCATCCCGCTTCGGCGACCACGCAAATCCCACACGGGGCGAAATGCCCCACTGTCGGCCGGTCTGCGTCGAGTTGCTCACGCCTGCGGTCGGAAAGTACTTGTTGTTGCCCGCCACAATGAATCCGGCGTTGTTCACCGTAAAGCCCGTGCTCGTGCCCGATGCGCTCGCGCCGTCCGTCACCGAGCTGCCGTTCACGTTATAGCGTGTCGGGTCAAAGTTGAAGATGTTGCCATACTTTTCCGTGAACGCGCCATGATAGTCATAGCGCACGCCCGCCGTCAGGCTCAGATTGCCCGTCGCCTGGAACTTGTCCTGCACATAACCGTCCGCCTCGTTCGTCCGATAGTAGCGGTTCGCCAGGTTCTGCCCCTGCGCGCTGATGCTGTCAAAGTAGTTCGACTTCGACACCGAACCGGCCAGCAGATGGGGAAAATCCTTCGTCGTCAACTCGCCGATGCCGCTGCGCAGATTGCGAATATTGAGCTGCGTATAGCTGTAGCCGCCGCCAAAGATCAGCGTATGCCGACCGATCGTATAAATCAGACTCGACGAAGGGTTCAGGCGATTCTGAAAATACCCGTCATCCACAAACGCGCTCGCCGGACCCGCCGTCATCGAAGACTGACTGTTGTTCACCGCAAACTTGCTGAAGGTCATTCCCGGCAAACCCACAGCATTTGGAAAACCAATCCCGAATGTCGGTCCGTTTGCGCTCGTCACCTGCTGATTAAAATTGCTGTACACCTTGATGCGCGCAAAGCCCAGCGTCTGCACCCAGTTCAGCCGCGGCCCGATCGTCATGCTATTCGTAAGCGCTGCCACCTGCGAGCCAGAGTCTTCCTTCTGCGGAAATCCGCCCGCCGTCGAAACACCATACGGCGAAAGGTACGGATCAAGCTGATAGTAGTACTTGGCCGAAAGCTGATCGTTCGGCGTGACGTTGTAATCCATCGCCACCGTCGCCTGCTTGGAGTTGAACAGCGTGCTGCCGATCAGCGTCACGTTCGGCGTAAACGACGCCACCAGATTCGGATCCGTATTCTGCGCCGAAGGAATCAGGTACTGTCCATTCGGCAGCTTGGCATTGAACAGCGCATCCACAATCGGGTCCACCGTCACCGACGAAACCGTGTTCTGTCCGCTCGCCGTGTAGTACGAATTCAACGCGCTCAACAACCCTGCATTCGAGCGATCATCCGTCAATCCATACGGCACAATCGTCTGCGACAATCCCGTCGACTGGTCGGCCGTATGCATCTGCTGATACCCCAGAAAGAAAAACAGCCGGTTGCGAATGATCGGTCCGCCTATCGTCCCACCCACATAATCCTTGTGCAACTGCGGATTCACAATCGAAGACGGAAACGACGCCGGCGAAATCAAGTTTGCCTGCTTGAAGAAAAACGGCGCGGCATTCATCGCATTCGTCGCGCGAGTGCCCCACGCCGCCCCGTGATACGCATTCGTTCCCGACTGCGTATTGGCGTCAATCTGCGCTCCGCTCGTCGCTCCCTGCTGCGAATCGTACTGCGACGTATTCACACGTAGTTCCTGCAAGAAATCCGGCGGCGGCGTCGGCATTCCGTTGCCGTTCGAGCCATACACCGAGGCTCCGTTCTGGATCGCACCACCCACCGTCGAACCTTGCCCGATGTTGAAGTTGTACCGCTGCGAAACATCCTGGCTCGAACTCTTGCCATTGAACAGGTTCGTCACATCCACGCCGTCCACCTGAAACGTGTTCGACGTATCGCGCTGACCATTCGCCCAGATCGGCTGATTGCCCAATCCCGCATTCGCCCCGATGCCGCTCAGAAACTCCGCATTCACGCCCGGCGACAAGATCGCAAGCTGCGTAAAGCTGCCCGTCGCCAGCGGCGTCTCGGCAATCTGCGCCTTGTCCAGCGTATATCCGTTCGTCGCATCCGTTGCGTTCAGCATCGGATTCGCAGTCACCGTCACAACCTCGACTGCTTTGCCCACCTTCAACGCCGGATTCACCGTCGTCGCGCTGGCCTCCTGCACCCGCACGCTCTCCTGGATCGTCTTGTCAAATCCATCGCGCTCTACAGTCATCTGATAGGTGCCGACCGGCAGGTTCAAAATCTGATAGTAGCCATTGTTCTGGCTCTTCACGGTGCGCGTCACGCTCGTCGCCACGTTCGTCACCGTGATCGTCGCTCCTCCAACCACCGCGCCGCTCGCGTCCTCGACCGTGCCGTTAATCGCGCCCAGTGTGGTCTGCGCCACTGCCCGCATTCCCATGCCTGCCACCAGAGCAAGCAGGACAATCAAGGCACACCTCATCCTCAAACAGAACTTTGCTGTCATAGTCTCCTCATGAACTACAAATCCAAAACGGGAAAAATACTGAACAGGCGCATGGGCTGCGCTCGATTGGGGTCAAAATGAGTCTTCCGCCAGAAAAATTGAGTCGGCGAATGTGGTTAGTTTCAGGATAGATATCCCCCTGGAAAGGATGATGAAAATCCAGAGAATTTCACCCTGATGGCCAATAATCCGGCCATTTGCCCGTCAAAATCTGCCTGAAAGCTGACTTGATTGTAAAGCGAATCCGGCGTTTCGCAAAGGTGATTTTTTCGCCCGCCGCGCCCGCCGGTTTACCAGCCCAGAACCCACGCAAAGATCAGCGGCGCCACAATCGTCGCGTCCGACTCGATGATGTACTTCGGCGTATCCACGCCCAACTTGCCCCAGGTAATCTTCTCATTCGGCACCGCGCCGGAGTACGACCCATAGCTCGTCGTCGAGTCCGATATCTGGCAGAAATACGCCCACAGCGGCACATCCTCCCGCTGCAGATCCTGGTGCAGCATCGGCACCACGCAGATCGGAAAATCTCCCGCAATCCCGCCCGCAATCTGGAAAAATCCAAGCGGCGTCTCCGCCGTCGTCTTCGTATAAAACTCCGCCAGCTCCATCATGTACTCAATGCCCGTCCGCACCGTATGCACGTTCTTCACATCTCCGGCAATGCAGTGCCCGGCATACATGTTCCCCAGCGTCGAATCCTCCCACCCCGGAACAAACATGGGCAGATTCCGCTCCGCCGCCGCCAGCAGCCAGCTATTCTTCGGGTCAATCTGATACGAACCCTTCAACTCCCCGCTCAACAGAATCCGATACATGAACTGATGCGGAAACAGCCGCTCACCGGCGGCATCGGCGCGCATCCACTCCTTCAGCACCACGGCCTCAATCCGCCGCATCGCTTCCATCTCCGGAATGCACGTATCCGTCACCCGATTCATGTGCCGGTCCAGCAGCTTCTGCTCATCGTCCGGCGTCAGATCGCGATAGTTCGGCACACGCTCATAGAAGTCATGCGCCACCAGGTTGAAGACATCCTCTTCCAGATTCGCGCCCGTGCACGTAATCGCATGCACCTTGCCCTGCCGAATCATCTCCGCCAGCGACAGCCCCAGCTCCGCCGTACTCATCGCTCCGCCCATCGTCAGGAACATCTTCCCGCCCGACTCCAGCAACTTCACATACCCCTCCGCCGCATCGATCAGCGACGCCGCATTGAAGTGACGATAGTGGTGCTTCAAAAACTCTTTTACGGACACGTTGGCTCCTCTGGGATTCTTTCTCTTATTATTCCAGAACTTTTCGCTCATCGTGAGACGCCATCCGGCTTCGCTCGCCGTGCGCCACCCACCGGCAACCAGCCCATCCGCTGCATCACCTTCCGCGTCAGCCCTGTCAGCGGCATCCGGCCTGCCTCCTCGGCCGTCACCCACCGCCCGCCTCGCTGCCGGCTTCGTCTTGCCGTCGCCGCTTCCACGGCATAGATCGTCACCTGATAGTTCACCTGCATAATCGCATGTCGCAGCCCCAACACCGGCTCGCCATCCGCTCCATCCGCCGCCGGCAGCTCCCACATCGACGGCATCACGCTTTGCCGCTCATCCCTTTGCACCAGCCACACGCGCTCAACCGGCTCCCGCTTCGAGCTTTGCCGCACCACCCACTCAAAGCTCAGCGCCTCGGCGCGCATCGCCGCGCGCTTCCTCACCGGATGCTCACCGCGCGTCCGGCACACCTCCACCCACGGACAAACCTCGCAGCGTGGCCCGCGCGGCAGGCACACCGTCGCGCCCAACTCCATCATCGCCTGGTTCCACTCCCCAGGCGCCGCGTGATCCAGCAGCCGATCCGCGTCGGCCTGCACTCGCCTGCCTTCTTCCGATGCCGCCACAGCAGTGCCTGGCCCAGCCCCGGTCAGCCCAGCCCCGGTCAGCCGCAGCACCACCCGCTCCACATTCCCATCCACCGCAGCCACCGCTTCGCCAAACGCAATGCTGGCAATCGCCGCCGCCGTATACCGCCCAATCCCCGGCAGCGCTCGCAGCTCCGCAGCGCTGCCCGGCACCACGCCCCCATGCCGGGCGCAAACCTCCCGCGCAGCCTGATGCAGCATCCGCGCCCGCCGATAATAGCCCAGCCCGCTCCACGCCGTCAGCACCTCGGCCTCGGTCGCCTCGGCCAGCGCGCACACTGTCGGAAATCGTTCCAGAAACTCCCTATACCGCTCGATCACCGTCGCCACACGCGTCTGCTGCAACAGGATCTCCGACACCCAGATCGCATACGGATCGCTCGTCTCCCGCCAAGGCAAGCTGCGACGATGATCCGCATACCACGACCGCAGCCGCCGCAGCAGCAACGCAGCCGCGTCTCTTCCCAATCTGGTCAAACCCGCGCTCCCCGTGCCTCTCCGGATTCCACTGACTTATTTTGCAACATTCCTTGAACACTCCATTCCAACCGATGCTACGTTTATTCAAGCATTCGCAACAACTTCGGCATTCACATCCGCTTTGGCCCCTGCAACAGCTTCAGGCCTTCGCAACAACTCTGGTTTCTCGCCTCTGCCGATGCAATCACAATCTACCCTTCCCGGAGGACTGCCTTGGTTCACGCTCGTCTCGCACACACTGGCTCCATGCGTCGCTGCCAGCCGCTCACGCCTCGCCTGCTGCTCGCTCTTGCTCTGTTTGCCCTCGCCGCACCAGTCGCGGCCTCAGCCCAGACCATGACCAACCCCAATCCTTACGCGGCTCGTCCATCCCAGGGAAAATCTCCGTCGATGGCGCAATCGCAGCTCAACACGCCCAAACTCCGGCGCAACCAGTCCAAGCCTCTCTCGCGCGTCTCGCTTGGCGTCGGCGTCTCTCCGCTTGGCATCGGCTTTCTCGCCGCCGTCAACCTCAACCGCTACCTTGACCTGCGCGGCACCGGCAGCTTCCTCAACTACTCCATCAACAACATCAACACCAACGGCTTCAACGTCAACGCCCAGTTAAATCTGGCCACTGCCGGCGCCGCCATCGACGTCTATCCGTTCCACAACTGGCTCCGCATCAGCCCCGGCCTGCTCTTCTATAACCAGAACAAGGCGAACGCCGTCTTTGTCGCCGCCGCCGGCACCAGCTTCTCGCTCAACAACTACACCTACTACTCGGCCTCCGGTGCAAACGCCGTCACCGGCTTCGGCACCTTCGGCTTCGGCAATGGCTCGGTCGCGCCCACCCTCACCGCAGGCGTCGGCAACCTCTTCCCCGCTTCCGGACGCCACTGGACCTTCCCATTCGACATCGGCGTAGCCTTCATTCAGAACCCCACCGTCGCCATCAACCTCACCGGCGAAGTCTGCGACGCGCAGGGTCAGAACTGCGTCAACGTCGCCACCGACCCCACCGTGCAGTCCAACCTCGCCGCACAGGTCGCCAGCTACCAGAACGACGTCCAGCCGCTCCACACCTACCCGATCGTCTCTTTCGGCGTCGCCTACAACTTCCACATCCGACACTGAGGCCACTGACGCCACTCACATCGGCCAGCGTCCACACCCGCGAGCAGGCGCTCCATCCAGCGCCTGCCTCCATCCCCACCCATTCCATCCCCACCCATTCCATCCCCACCTATTCCGACCCCGCCGTCGCGCCCAACGCCCGGCATAGTGGCCCAGACTGATCGCCAAATCTGGCCCCTTACCCTCCCATCGGATTCGTAATCCCGCTCGCAATCCGGCTCGCCAGCAGCCCGGCCAGCAGCGCCGTCCGTGGCGCTATCGAATCCAGCTCCACCTGTTCATGCGCCGCATGTGCGCCCGCGCCCACAGCACCCAGCCCATCCAGCGTCGGAACGCCCAGCGCCGCGGTAAAGTTCCCATCCGACGCGCCGCCCGTCGCCGCTTCCTCAACGCGCCAGCCCAGCTCCGCGCCCAACGCCTGCGCTCGCCGCAGCAACCGCACCGTCCCACGTGTCCTTTCCATCGGCGGGCGATTGATCCCGCCCGTCACGCTCACCCGGCAGCCCTCGCCCAGCCGCGTCGGCTTCAGCGCCAGAAAGCGCCGCTCCATCCGCGGCCCATCCGCGCGCCGGGCAATCCTCAGGTCCACCTCGGCCCAGGCCTGCTCCGGCACAATATTCGTCCGCGTCCCGCCGCCCATCTGCCCCACATTCACCGTCGTTCCCCGCGCTTCGTCGCTCCACCCGCTCACCTGCTCAATCAGACGCGCCAGCTCGCGAATCGCCGACCGGCCCGCCGCAAAGTCCACCCCGGAGTGCGCTGCGCGACCCGTAACCTCCAGGCGAAAATTGCCCGTCCCCTTGCGTGCCGTCTTCAGCGCCAGCCCCTGCGCCGGCTCCATCACCAGCGCCGCGCCACACCCGGCCGCCACCGCCTCCGTCACAGCTCGCGACACCGGGCTGCCAATCTCCTCTTCACTCACCAGCAGCAGCACCACCTCGTGCCCACACCGCCGCGTCAACACCTCCGCCTCCTGCATCATCCTCACCGCCATCAGCGCCATCGCCACGCCCGCCTTCATATCCAGCGCGCCCGGACCATACAGCCGACCCTCCGCCACACGCCACGGCATCCTCCGCAGCGTCCCCACCGGCCACACCGTATCCAGATGACCCAGCACCAGCGTCCGCGCTACGGCCTGCCCACCAGCTCGCGCCTGCCCAAACCGAATCTCCAGCACATCGCCATACGCCCGCTGCCGATGCACCTTCACCCGTCCGCCTATCGTCCGCGCATCTTCCGCCGCCAGCGCCATACACCCATCCACCGCCGCCTTGTCCTCCGACGGAGACTCCGCCTCCACCAGCCGCCGCGTCAGCGCCAGCCACTCCGGCTCCAGCCTGCGCGCACCCGCCAGCCACGCTCGCATCGGCACTCCGCTCATCCCCACTCCGTCACTTCCAACTCTCGCCTTCATCCCAACAATGTCGCACATTTCACCCGCATTTTGCAGCGCCGACCCATCCGTTCGGACACGCCGCCTGTGGCAAAATAGACACACTCATCCCCCATCCCAGGCGTTACTCTATCTAGCGTCACTCAATCTTTCGAGCAGCCGCATCACTCGCCTGCTCGCGGAGGCAAAACCATCCACACCGAGCAGACCATCGAGCAGCCGCTTGAGTTCACCGGCATCGGACTCCACTCCGGCGCTCCCGTCCGCATGAGACTCGTCCCCGCTCCCGCAGGCTCCGGCATCGTCTTCCGCCGCACCGACCTCGACAACTTCGAGATCCCAGCCACCGGTCGCAACGTCGCCCGCGTCAGCTACGCCACCAGCCTCATGCGTCAGGGCGTGCTCATCTCCACCACAGAACATCTGCTCTCGGCTCTCATCGGCCTCGCCATCGACAACCTCATCATTGAAGTCGACAACCTCGAACTACCCATCCTCGACGGCAGCGCCCTGCCCTACGTCTGCGCCATCCGCTCCGTCGGACTGCGACCCCAGCGCCGACGCCGCGAATACCTTCGCATCCTCCACCCCGTCGAGGTCCGCGAAGGCGACAAATTCATCGGCGTCTACCCCGGCGAAGGCTACAGCATCGACTACGCCATCGACTTTCCGCCCCCCATCGGACGCGACCGCTTCACCCTCGACCTGGCCACGGAAACCTACGGCGCCGAGATCGCCCCCGCGCGCACCTTCGGCTACAAAGCCGACGAGCAGCGCCTCCGCGACATGGGGCTAATCCGCGGCGCCGGACCCGAATGTGCCATCCTCGTCACCGCCACCGGCATCGAAAACGGCCCGCTCCGCTTTCCCAATGAATTTGTCCGCCACAAAGTCCTCGACCTCATCGGCGACCTCGCCCTCGCAGGACGCCGCATCGAAGGCCGTGTCGTCGCCGAACGCGCCGGACACGCCATGCACACCGCCCTCGTTCGACGCCTGCTCGCCGACCGCTCCGCCTGGGAACTCGCCGCCCACCGCCCCCACTAGCCCATCTCCAAAACCACCGCTAGCGCACCAGAACCCGACCACCACCCGGCGCACGCACATCTGCTTTTGCTTTTTTGCTGTCATTCCCGCAGGGAAGCCGCTTTTGCTTCTCTTGCTGTCATTCCCGCAGGGAAGCCGCTTTTGCTTTTTGCTTGTCATTCCCGCAGGGAAGGACAACAAGAGAAGCATCGGCAAAATGAAAATACACAAGCGGGAGCGGCAACCTTGAAGCGCAGTGGCGGAGCGGCGATTACACAGGCTGGGGGTAGTATTCGTCGTCGTCGTCGATGCCGTATCGGCGGAGGAGATTGGGCAGGCTTTGCGAGAAGGCTGAGCGCGGCATGACGGTGTCGCAGCCGGCTTCGATGGCCTTGATCTTGAGGTCGCCCTGGATGTGCGAGAGAAATCCGATGATGGAGACGGATTTTTTGAGTTTGCTTTTGACCTTGGGGATGAGCGTGAGGGACTTGACGGCTGCGTTGTTGAGGTCAAAGACGACAAGCGAGGGGTGCTCAGGGTCGGCGGTCTCGGCGAGACGGGCGACGATATCCTTGTCGCTTTTTTCCTTGTCGGCTTTGACGAACTCGACTTTGACGCCGAGCTTGCGGCTGACTTCATTGATTTTCGCGGTGAAGAAGAGATCTTCGATGACAAAGAAGATGCGGGAAGGCGCGGCGACTGCGGGCGTTCGATGGTTGCGGGTGCCGGGATCGGCGTAGAAATTGCCATTGCCCGCCTGGGAGATGGTGGCCGGCGGGCCGTCGGCGACGTTGCCGTTGGCGACGCGATAGCTGTGATCCATGGGTCCGACGAACTCGCGCGGACCTTTCTGGCGTGCGGCTTTTCTTTTGCCGTTGAAACCGCTGACGGGCAGGATGCTGTTGCCCGGCTCGGGCTTGAATCCGCCATTCTGCTGCTGCTTGTTGCGGCGCTTTTTGCGACGGCTGCTTTTGAAGGGCGCGCCTTCGGGACGCTGCTGCGGCTGCGAAGCCGAGATGGCCATGGGCTGCTGGGAGGAAAACTCGGGCAACGAGGCGTCTCCGCCGGTGGCGAGCGGAACGGGATTGGCGGACTTGTTCTTACGCCGCCGCCGTCGCCGCCGATGTCCCTGGGAGGCTGCGCCGGCTGAGAATTCAGGCGAATCGACAGCGGGGGCTGAAGTTGGGACGGAGGCTGAGGTTGGCTGAGTTGGTTCGGTTGTCATGCATCCACTTCCTGTTGCTTTCTTAAATTGGCGGGCGCGGCCTGGCGGTCAGCGTGAGCTGCGCGCCTGAATGGTTCCAGGTCTCTGTGCGGGTGAATCTGAGATGGGTAGAGTCGTGACAGACCTTGGTCCCCTGCTTTGCGGTGTACCGCAGATCCAATCAGCGCGATGCAATGGACGTCTGCTTCGCTGCGTGGAACGGCATCCCGAGGTTCGTTTCTCTTCAACCAGAGTGAGCATCCACCGCCTCATCGAGGAGGCGCTTCTTGCTTGTTCTCATTCATGCGCACAATCCATCCGGGTGGGATTGGGGTTGGCGCGCGTGTGGATTCCTGGATCAAGGTTGCAGATTTCTAAAAATCCTTTGCGCAACGCTTGTTCCCGCTGAGCAGTTTGCCGTTGTGACGCAAAGACCATTTGCTGCCCAAGCCAATCCTGCACATCCAGTCTGGATTCAGTCTACTGATTATGTGAGGAGCGGCCAGCAACGCTGCCACTTCCGATAGTACAGCGAACCCCAGCGGCTGACAACCGGCGGGGCGGGATTTTTTTCAAGGGGCGCTATCGCTGGCACTGGCGGCAGAAGTGGGTGCCGCGTCCGGCGAGGACGATGCGCTGGATGGGTTGACCGCAGATGCGACAGGGCATTCCCTGGCGGGCGTAGACGCAATGCTCCAACTGAAAAAAGCCTCGGACGCCGTTGGCATCGACGTAATCGGAGACGGAGGAGCCGCCGAGGGCGATGGCGTGTGTGAGGACTTGCTGGAGCGAGACGCGGAGGCGTTCAAGCTGCGCGCGCGTAAGCGAGGCGGCGAGGCGGCGGGGACGGATGCCTGCGCGAAAGAGGCTTTCGTCGGCGTAGATGTTGCCGACGCCGTGGAGCAGGGTCTGGTTGAGGAGCGCGGCTTTGATGGCGACTTTGCGGGATTGGAAGAGGCCGGCGAAGTCATGGGCGTCGATGGTCATCGGCTCGCTGCCTGGGCCGCGGAAGGCAGGCTGTTTGCGCAGGTCGAGGAGTTCGAGGCGACCGAATCGCCGGGCATCGACAAAACGAATCTCCCGGCCATCGTGGAGGGTGAGCCGGGCGTGGGTGTGCGGAACGATGGGCTGGTCAGCGTGGGTGACGACGAGGCGTCCGGTCATGCCGAGGTGGACGATCCACTGGTGCGTGGGGGCGGAGTCCGGTGTGGGCGGCTGCGTGGCGAGGTCGCAGACGATGTGTTTGCCGACTCTGCGGACGGACAGGAACCAGGCGCCGGTGAGAGCGTTTTGCTGCTGGCGCAGCGGGGTTTTCATGGGTTCGCGATAGCGGCTGAACCAGGCGCTGAGGATTTGAGCGTGCAGGACGCGCTGGTGAACGCCGCGGGCAATGGTTTCGACTTCAGGCAATTCGGGCACAGGTTGATTGTAGGGCGCGGGTGTGGCCATGCGTGGGCGCGATCCAAAGGCGATGCAGTATATGATGAGTTTGGCGCGGGTGCGCGATCTTCCCGGAGTGACCGACCGACGGGGTTCAAAAAACAGGGTGTGAAGTGATGCGAGCGAAGACAGCAGTCATTCTGGGTGCCCAGTGGGGCGATGAAGGCAAAGGCAAGATTGTCGATGTATTGAGCGGCGGATTCTCAGCCGTGGCGCGTTATGCCGGTGGCCACAATGCGGGACATACGGTGATTATCGGCGACCAGAAATTTGTGTTGCAACTGATTCCGTGCGGGGTGCTGCGGCCGGGTTGCAAGGCGATTATCGGCAATGGCGTGGTGCTGGACCCGATTGCGTTTCTGCGTGAAGTGGACAAGCTGGCGGCGCTGGGGATTGAGGTGGACGGACAGCTTTTTGTCTCGAACCGCGCCCAGGTGATCCTGCCGTATCACAGGATGATTGAACTGGCGGCGGAGAGCGCGCCGGGACGGCAGAAGATTGGCACGACCAGCCGCGGGATTGGACCGGCGTATGAAGACAAGATGGCGCGGAGCGGACTGCGCGTGGTCGATCTGCTGAACGAGAAGATTCTGAAGACGCATATTGAAAACGCGTGCCAGGAAAAGAATGCGATTGCGCATGCGCTTTTTGGCAGCGCGCCGATCGATCCGGCGAAGATGTTTGACGAGTATGCGGCGGCGGCCGAGCGGGTAAGGCCGCTGGTGGCCGATACGGGGCGGATGCTGTACGAGCTGATTGATGCCGGCGGAAGCGTGATGTTTGAAGGCGCGCAGGGAACGATGCTCGATATCGATCACGGGACGTATCCGTTTGTGACCTCATCGTCGGCGACGGCAGGCGGAGCGGCGACGGGTACGGGCGTGGGACCGACGGCGATTGGCACGGTGATTGGCGTGACAAAGGCGTATGTGACGCGCGTGGGCGAGGGGCCGTTTCCGACGGAGATTCATGATGCGTCGGCGGAGTCGCTGCGGAGCCGCGGCAATGAATTTGGCGCGGTGACGGGAAGGCCGCGACGATGCGGTTGGCTGGATATTCCGATGCTGCGCTACTCGAACCAGGTGAACGGAACGGAGTGGCTGGTGGTGACGAAGATGGACGTTCTGGATGAACTGGACGAAATTCCGGTGTGCATCGGGTACAAGATCGACGGAAAGATGACGGATTCGGTTCCGGCGGACGTGCGCGGGCTGGAGTCGATTGAGCCACAGTACACGAGGCTGAAAGGGTGGCGCGAGTCGACGGAAGGTATTGCCGACTTTGACCGCTTGCCCAAAGCCGCGCAGGAGTATCTGCGCTTTCAGGAGCGCGAAAGCCAGGCTCGAATCGGGATGGTTTCGACGGGTCCGGAGCGCGACCAGACGATGATCTTGCCGGAGTTTGCCGAGGAACTGAAGCGCATGGCGGCGGGACCGAAGGCTGTTTGAATCGGGACGGCCTGTGCGGCGCGCGAGCGCTGCGACGGGCGAGAGGAAATGGGAGAGACGATGGTCAGCTTTATCGTACGGCTTCGGTTTGCCGCTGAGGATCGCGAAGAGATTGCCGAGCATCTTCGGCTGATTACCGAGGCTTCACGCGCGGAGGCCGGCTGCGTCTCCTATATTCCGCTGACGCTGGAGGATGATCCGGATTCGGTGCTCATCTTTGAGCAATATGCGGATGAAGCTGCGCTGGCGGCGCATCGCGCCTCGGAGCACTTCCAGAGATACGCGATTGGCGGGCTGTATCAGCGGATGCGGGAACGCGCCGTGGAAAATCTTCGCGCGCTGTAGGATTCCTGACAACTTTTCATGAAATTTTCCGGGTAACCTTGTCTGCAACTGGATAATCAGGCTGCGACTTGGTAACGGCGTTCGGCTGCGCGTATCTGGCGCCGGGCTGCGCGCCGGGCTAGCCGGGAGGCCAGGCAAGACTGCGCCCGCCGAGCAGGTGGAGGTGAAGATGGTGGACGGTTTGTCCACCGTCGTCGCCGGTGTTGAGGACGACGCGATAGCCACCGTGGTCGAGCTGGAGTTGCCGGGCGATCTGGGCGGCGGTGGCGAGGAGATGGCCGAGCAGGTCGGCGTCCTCGGCAGTGGCCTGGACGAGCGAGTCGATGTGGCGCCGCGGGATGAGGAGAATGTGTGTGGGCGCCTGAGGCTGGATGTCGGCGAAGGCGAAGCAAAGCTCATCGGAGAAGACAGGCTTGGCGGGGATTTCGCCCTGAAGAATGCGGCAGAAGAGACAGTTCATGGCTGCTTCAGTGTAACGGGTTCCGGGTGCCTGCTGCGGGCGTCTCTTGAGGCGCGGAGAAGAAGCGTGGATGGCCGCCGGCGATCCAGGGATTGTAGTGCGCGGCGAAGTTGGCGCGGCTTTGGATGGAGGGGTGGTCAAAGGTCCAGAAGACGACCAGTGGATTCGGATTCGGGTCTTCGAGCCATGCCTGGCCAAGCTGCTGGAAGGCTGCGACGGCGGTCGTCTGCGGGTCGGGGACGATGCCGTGGAGTGCTTCCTGGGCGTAGACGTCGGCCTGATGTTCGAAGGCGCGGCTGATGGAGTTTCCGATGGGTTCGCTGAGGATTTCAAGCAGGACGAGAGCGAGGAGGACGACGACCAGGCCGGAGAGGCTGTCCAGGGACTGGATGCGCCAGCGATGGCCGCGAAGCCGCAGGAGGCGGTGAGCCAGCAGAAAGGTGAGCCAGAGGAGAAGCAGAGTTCCGAGGATGCCGAGAGTGAGTCCCCAGAGGAGATGGTGGAGGACGTAATGACCGCACTCGTGAGCGAGGATGAAGAGGATTTCGTCGGCTGGCATGCGGTCGGCGGTGGTGTCCCAGACGACGATGCGCTGGGTGGGACCGAGGCCGCTTACGTAGGCGTTGAAGCCGTTGACCTTGGAGCTGGCGCGCATGAGAAACATGCGCTGGGGCGGGATGGGTGTGCCAGTTCGCGCCACGACGCGCTGGAACTGCTTGACGAGTTGTGGATGAGAGTCGGCGAGCGGTTCGAAGTGGTTAAAAAGCGGCTCGACAAGCTGGGGCAGGACAAAGGCAGCGGCAAGGATGACGGGAATGGAAGCAAGCCAGAACCAGAGCCAGGCGCGACGCGGAGAACGGGTGAGCAGCCAGCGAGCCAGCACGAGAACGGGTGTGCCGACGACGAGCATGAGCAGGGTGATGAGCGCCTGGTCGCGCAGCCATGCGGGCCAGCTTTGAACGCTGATGCCCGCTTGGAGCAGAGCGCTGTGGCGGATGGCGTCAGCGGGGAGCAGGATGCAGCCGTTGAGCAGGAGCAGAAGGGCTGCGACAAAAAGGATGGTTTGAAGCCAGGCGCGCGAAGAAGACTGGGCTACCGCGTGAGCCACGCGCTGGGCGAGGCCGCTTTCCAGCAGGAGGATCAGCAGGGCGAGGGCGGCGAGTTCGACGCCGACGTGAAGGCCGAGTTGAAGATGGGCAAGACGACGGGCTAGCGCAGCCTGAGGCGGAGCGAGCGAGTACAGCGGAGCAGCGCTGGCCGTGTGAGCGCAGCAGAGCGTGAGCGCGGCGAGGCAGGTGGTGGCGAGAGACCCGGGGTGAGGCGGCTTCATGACAGATGTTAGGATAACGCTAGCGGGAATGAAGTCTCCCGAAACCGCCTGAGTGAGCCGGAAGAAAGGCTGACGGGATGATGACTTCTGCCACAATCCAATGGAATCACCGTGAGGGAGATCATGGCGTATCTCTGGGTTTTGATTGGCAGCGCCATCGGCGGTTTGCTGCGATATCTGGTGGGAATCTGGACGGCTCCGGTGAGCGGCGGGTTTCCGACCGGGACACTGATCATCAATGTCGTTGGCTCGTTTGTCATCGGCTACTTTGGCACGTTCACACTGCAGGGCGGACGACATCCGGCGTCGGAAAATCTGCGTCTGTTTGTGATGGTGGGTCTGTGCGGAGGCTTTACGACATTTTCCTCGTTCAGCCTGCAAACATATGACTTGATGCGCTCAGGACACTGGGGGCGCGCGCTGATGAATGTGGCGCTTTCAACGACGCTGGGGCTGGCGGCGGTGGCCGCAGGCCACTATGCGGCGATGCAGCCGACGTCGCAGGTGGCTATCGCGCAGACGGCCGAGGAAGAACTGACGAGTTGATGGGCCACGGCCGGTTTTTCATCGGCCGTGCGAGCTTTCAGTTGAGTCGGACGAGGTAGGCTGCGCCCTCGGCGGGATGCGTGTGGCGCAGAATGGACTCCGCCGCCTGGCGGCCTTCGCCCGCCGGACGGATGCGCACCCAGTGGCCGGTGGGTCCGGCGAAGTCGATGACCTGCGCGTCGGGGTAGTGTTGGAGGAGATTTCGCTTGAGGCGCAGGGCTTTGCCGGTGCTGGCGAAGGCTCCGATCTGGACGGCCCAGCGACCGCCCTCGGTGAGCGACTCGGGCGCGCGGAGGACGTCGATGCGGACGGGCGCGACGCCGGCAAGATAGACGCCGGTTTTTCGGGCTGCGGCGCGGGAGAGATCGAGGATGCGTCCTGGAACAAAGGGGCCGCGGTCGGTGATGTAGAGGAGCGCGGACTGGCCGGTTTTTTCGTTGGTGACGCGGACCAGGGTGTTGAGCGGCAGGGTGCGATGGGCGGCGGTGACGGCGTTCTGGTCGTAGACCTGCCCGTTGGCGGCGCGATGATGGTTGTACTGCGGGCCGTACCAGCTTGCCATGCCGTGGAGCGTTTCGATGGGCGCGTGATCGGCGGCGAAGCGTCGATCAGCCTCTGAGACGCTGTCGGCGGGCGGAGCCGATTCCGTGAGCGCGGGAGCGGTGATCGGATGCGGCGCGGGATGGTGATGAGAGCAGGCGCTGAGCAGCGTGAGCAGCGCGGTGGCCAGCAAAGCGGCGAGCAGGCTGCGAGAGCGGGCCTGGCGCGAGCCGTGAGCCAAGACCGGCGCAAAAACCTTCGAGTGTCTTCTCAAGCGATCAGCGGGTTTCGAGATTGCAGCGTTGAGGTGCTCCATAGGTTTGAGTTTGCTTTTTTCAGGGGTGCGCGGGCAATCATTTTCGAGGAGCTTTTGTCTGCGATGAGCAAGAACCGTCAATGCGGGTGTCGCCGCGGCGAGTCGCCGGATCGTGCACAATGGAAGTACTGCGGGACTTGAATTGCCTCTGGTTTGTGGGATACTTCCTGGCTTTTTTCAGCGTGGCTCCGGATTGCGAAAGCGCGATGCGGCGGAGCGTGATGAGAGGAGTGGAAACTGATTCGTACCGCAGAACGTGGGCCGTGGGGTCTGGGTGAGTTGCGCGGAAGCGGCCGCTGGCTGGTGCTGGTTGCCGTGCTGCTGCATGGGGGCTGGCTGCGCGCGAGCGGCGCGGTGGATGGTGGAGTCGCTACGGCGGCGGGCACGGCGAGTTCCGCCGATGCGGGCGGCGGGAGCCTGGCGCCGGAGTTGCCGGATGCGCCGGAACCTGCGGAGTCCTTGCTTTTGCCCGGGCAGGCTGCGCAATCTGAGCAGGCTGCGCAGGCTGGGCAGGCGGCAGGTTCAACGGCTGGACAGGGACAGACAACGGCGACTCCCGCAAAGACACCCGCGCCGACAACGGCAACGCCGGGAAAAGCTGCGTCGGCCAAAGCGGAGCCGCATTGCGAGGTGAAGCCGTGTCCGCTGAAGACGGAGGCGATTGACTGGTACAAGCGATTTATGGATGGGCCGCAGGTCAAACCGCTGACGCCGCGGGAAAAGGCGCATCTGGCGGCGCGGAATATCATCGATCCGTTTAACGCGCTGACGATTCTGGCGCAGTCCGGATTCTATGTGGGGTTCAATGCGCACTCGCCCTATGGTCCGGGGATGCCGGGCTTTGAACGGAACGTGGGCGTGAGCTATTCGCAGGACATTACGAGCGAGTTTTTCAATGTGTTTTTGATCCCTTCGATTGCGCATCAGGACCCGCACTATCATCGAATGCCAGGGGCGAGCCTGAAGCGGCGGTTTGTGCATGCGACGATGCAGATCTTCTGGACGCTGGGCGACAACGGGCAGGGGATGCTGAACTATGCGAATCTGGTGGGGAGCGGCGTGGATATTGCGATTGGGAACCTGTATGTTCCCGGGCAGCAGACGCATCTGACGGCGGCGCTTTCGGAGTATTTTGTGGGATTGGCGACGGCCCCGATCGACAACTACATTACGGAGTTTCTGCCGGATATCGCGCGGCATATCCATGTGCAGATTGTGCTGGTGCAGGACATTATCAACCAGGTTTCGCGCACGGCTCCGCCGGCGAACTGAAGCGGGCGCGCCGTGCGCCGTTCCCCGGCGGAAATGCTCCGTTCAGAGGCCGGAGCGACCGTTCGCTGTTGCGATTTTGGATTCTTCTCATGATCCCTGTAGTCTTGAAGATGGAGTTTCAGAATCATTTTCGATGGGACGTACATCTGAGTTTTTGCAATTGGAATTTCAGAGTTCGGTCTTCCAGGAATCGCCTGAGCAAACAACCCCCGACGCGAGGAGAGATACGCGGCCATGGCCAAAGCAACGAAATATGCAGAGCAGGCAGTTGTGTACGCAGCAAAAGGAATGTGGAGCGTCTTTGAGCGGATCAATCGGATCAGCCCGAACCCGTCGATTACGCCGAAGTGGAGCGACAAGCCGCTGCTGAAGAGCTGGGAAAAAGAGAAGCCGCCGCTGGGCTGGCCGCGGTCGACGGATTCGCTGTGCCCGAAGTGTGTGCCGGAGATTCGACAGCAGATTCTGGATGGGAAGCTGCCGCACGAGGTTCTGCTGAATGAGAAGGTGGGCGAGATCAAGGCGACGATCATCGAGCGCGACGGGCAGATTCTGATGGTGAAGGATTGCCCCAAGCACGGCCACTTCGAGGACGTGATGGCGATCGACGCGGAGTTTTTCAAGCACCTGGAAGAGAGTTTTCCGGGGCGGGATATTCGCGCGCACAATGATGAAAAGCTGCACAACCACGGCACCTCCACGGTGACGCACGGGCGCGGGTCGGTGTTGACGATCGACCTGACGAACCGCTGCAACATGATGTGCGATCCGTGTTTCATGGACGCCAATCAGGTGGGGTTTGTGCATGAGCTGACGTGGGACGAGATCAAGACGATGCTGGACAACGCGATTACGATCAAGCCGCGTCGTCAGATGAGCGTGCAGTTCTCCGGCGGTGAGCCGACGTTGTCGCCGTACTTTCTGGACGCCGTCGCCTATGCGCGCAAGGTGGGCTACAACAGCGTGCAGGCGGCTTCGAACGGCATTGAGTTTGCCAAGAGCAAGGAGCTTTGCCGCGCGGCTGCCGAGGCGGGACTGCGGTATGTCTATCTCCAGTTTGACGGAATCGGCAACGCGGCCAACTCGCACCGCAAGGTAGGCAACCTGTTTGACGTGAAGCTGCAGGCGATTCACAACCTGCACGAAGCGGGCGTGGATATTGTGCCGGTGACGACGATCATCAACGGCATCAACAACGAGCAGGTGGGCCGCATCATCGAGTTTGCGCTGGACA
This sequence comes from Acidobacteriota bacterium, assembly GCA_021851335.1. Lineage (GTDB taxonomy): Bacteria > Acidobacteriota > Terriglobia > Terriglobales > Acidobacteriaceae > Acidicapsa. The sequence continues at coordinate 85,577 of JAJZEA010000005.1, forward strand.
ACCCAAAGACGATCAACTTCCTCAGCTTCCAGCCGGTCTCGTTCACGGGCCGCGATGAGGATATCAGCGATGAGCGGCGGTTTGCGCAGCGGTATACGCTGAGCCACCTGGCGCACGATGTAAAGACGCAGACGGGCATGGGCGAGCCGTCGCGGGACTGGTTTCCGATCAGCTTCATGAGCACGTTTTCGGACTGGGCCGACCATGTTCACGGACCGAATGCGGACTGGGGCCAGTTGAGCTGCGGCTGCCATCCGAATTGCGGCATTGGCATGGCGGTGATGATCGACAAGGAGACGAAGGAAGCGGTGCCGGTGACGGCGTTTATCAACGCGAACCGCTTGGCCAAGGACGTGGCCAAGGTGAACGACGCGGCGCGCGGGAAGTTTCTGTCGATCGCGGGCATCGCGCTGGCGCTGATTCGCAACTACGATCCGTTCAAGGCGCCCACGCACTTCAAGATTACCGATATGCTGCGCAAGATGGACAAGACCTTTGGCGCGACGGGCAAGGACTACGGCAAGGTGACGGGCGACCGGACGGCCGAGGATATCAGGAAGCGCCGCGCGGATCGCTGGAACTTCCTGTTCATCGCCGGCATGTGGTTCCAGGATCTGTTCAACTATGACTTCCGCAGGACCGAGCAGTGCATCATTCCGTATGCGACGCAGGAGGGCGAGATCAGCTTCTGCGCGTACAACACGGGCATCGGCTGGCGGAACATCATCGAGAAGATGCACATGACGGCGACGCTGACCAAGTGGTACGAGGAGCATGGTCGGCATGAGATCTTTGCCGGTGGCAAGAACGTGGGCATGTCGCAACTGGGTCACAAGCTGGAGCTGAACATGCAGCATGTGAACGCAGAGGCAAACCATACGCTGGACGAACTGGGCATCGCCAAGAATGCGCGTGAGGAAAAGATGCGCGCGCGGGACGAGAAGCTGAAGCAGGATGCGGAAAATGCGCGGATGGCCAAGCTGTATCGCGAGCACGTGCTGGGCGAAAAGCCGGTGGAAGGACTGGTGCGGCTGGATGCGATTGCGCCGGCCAAGCCGGCGGCGGAAACCTCGAACGAACTGGTGGCGGGCGACTGATCCGGACCATCGCCGGTGTTTCCAACAAGAGGTTGCCCGAGGGCAGCCTCTTGTTGCGTCTGCGGGAAAAGCGAGATCAGGGGAACGAGATTCGGGGAATGGGATCAGGGGAACGGGATCAGGACGTGGGGCGTGGGCGCTCACCGTGCGGGCGCCAGTCTGGGTGGCAGCCAAAACGGCAACGACCCTCACCAGAGCGTGAGAGCCGTTGCTGCGGGAGGGTCTGCTGAGTGGCCTGTTTTACCGCGCTTGTCTTGCCAGCCTAGTTGCCGGAGAGCAGGCTGGGTTCGCCCGGGCTGCGCAGGCGCAGGATGCGGTCGATGGCGTAGGGGGTGCGCTGGGAGCCGGTGTAGTAGTGGCGTACCTGGAGTTCGCCGAGCAGCCCGATGGCCAGCATCTGGATGCCGGCCAGGATGAGCACGCCGGCGATGACGAAGAGCGGACCGTGCTGGTCCATGACGCTCGCGTGCCAGTTGAGCAGCTTGAGGACGAAGAGCGCGAGCGAGGTGAAGCCGCCGGCGAGAATGCCAAGCGCCCCGACCGGCCCGAAGAAGTGTAGCGGGCGGCTCATGTATTTGAGCAGGAAGCGGATGGTGAGCAGGTCAAAGAAGACGCGGAAGGTGCGTCCGATGCCGTAGTGGCTTTTGCCGCGCTCGCGGTGGACGTTCTTGATGGGAATCTCGCAGATGCTGGCGCCGTACCAGGCGGCAAGCGCGGGAATGAAGCGGTGCATCTCGCCGTAGAGCGGGATGTTGTGGATGACTTCGCGGCGGTAGGCCTTGAAGGTGGTGCCGAAGTCGTGGATATCGACGCCGGAGAGCTTGGCCATGAGCCAGTTGGCGCAACGCGAAGGAATGCGGCGCATGACGAAGTTGTCGATGCGCTCCTTGCGCCAGCCGGAGACAACGTCGTAGCCCTCTTCCAGCTTGGCGAGGAAGTTGGGAATCTCGGCCGGGTCGTGCTGCAAGTCGCCGTCCATGGCGAGGATGAAGTCGCCCGAAGCATTGTCGAAGCCGGCGGCAAGCGCGGACGTCTGGCCGAAGTTGCGTCGCAGCTTGACGACGAGCACGCGGCTGTCCACGGCGGCGATCTCGGCAAGCAGCTTGTAGCTGCGGTCGCTCGAACCGTCATCGACGAGAACCAGCTCAAATGGGTCGCCGACGTGCTCCATGACGGACTTGAGGCGGGCGTACATCTGTGTGATGTTTTCTTCTTCGTTGTGAAAGGGTACGACGATGGAATACTTCGGCATTCTTCCAGTATATGCAAATCTGTGGAAAAAGGCATTGCATCAGCAATGCCTTTACCGGCATCCCCTTCGCGCGCTAGCATTCTCGGTACCATGCGTCGCACGGCTTCCGGCTCATCGCTCCGCGCAATCGTTGCAGGCAGTCTTAGTCTCATGCTGCTTGCGGGCTTGTCCATCCCCGTACTGTCCATGCCTGTGCTCTTCGCCGTGCAGCCCATGCCGCGCGTCCAGCGCCATCATCTTCGCCACGCCATCCTCGCGTTGGAGCAGCAGTGGCGCGCCGCGCTTCTCCGTCAGGACGTCACAGCCCTCAGTTCCCTGCTCAACCCCGACTACGTCGGCATCAATGCAAACGGCGCGCTCCAAACCCGCGACGACACCCTCACTGCCCTTCAGTCCGGATCGCTTCACATCACCCAGCTCACACTCTCCGACCAGAAGGTGCGCATCTTCCGCCAGACCGCCGTCGTCACCTCCGTCGCAGAGCTTCACGGCACCAGCGATCACGCCTCACTCGACGGTCGATATCGCTACACACACGTCTACGTCCACACTCCCGACGGCCACTGGACCATTGCCAGCTTTGAAGCCAGCCGCGTCACCGACGCCCCGCAACGCGACCCCGAATAACTCGCCCTATAACTTCCCGGATAACTTCCCGGATAGCTTCCCGCAGAACTCCCCTTCCAAACCCTCCAGGTAATCCCCGAAAGTAACCATATTTCGGGTTACCACAATTGGCAGAAACTCATTGAAATGACTTGACTTTCCCAATCCCGGCAAAGTCAAATAAGTCGTGCAGGAATCAGTCACACCCCCCAGGGCTGAAAAATACAGGTCGCTTCGCGCTATCCCGCAAAGAACCCGTTCCCTGCCCTTGAGTACGCTGCGCTTCCCGTTCGTTTCTGTTCCATCAGAACACGCCTCGTACCAAGTCAGGCTGGAGTCGAAAATATGCAGTCCACTACTCGGCACAACTTGCCTTTGCTTCAGTTTTTTGCATTGCTTTTCCTGGTCCCCGGCGTTTTTGGATTGATTGTGAGCGCGATTCTCTCCACCAACTACGCGGCCACGCTTCCGCGCGTCCCCGATCCGGCCAACATGCGCATCGTCCCGCGTGACATTCACGGCGTCACCGTCTTCCAGACCACCGAAGAAGACCACACCCTCACGGATGTCGAGTACACCGCGCTCGGTCTTTTCATGGTCGGCATCACGCTCAGCGTCGTCTACATCGAGCGTCGCTACACCGCGCACAATTCAACGCTCGAACACGACATCCGCGCACGCGCCTGAATCAGACCGCACTCCGCAGCCCGGCACGCAATCCGTGCCCGCGCACTCCGCAGTGCGTCCACGCCTACTCCGTTTGCCGCGCCTGCCGCTCCGCTTACAGCAGTCGCTCGGCAATCGACTTCGCTTGCGTAAACAGCAGCAGATAATCCGGTCCGCCCGCCTTCGAGTCCGTCCCGCTCATATTGAACCCGCCAAACGGATGCGCGCCCACCATCGCTCCCGTGCACTTCCGATTCAGATACAGGTTGCCCACATGAAACTCCTGGCTCGCGCGCTCCAGTCGTTCCCGGCTCGCCGAGTAGATCGCTCCCGTCAGGCCATATTCCGTATTGTTGGCCACCGCCAACCCTTCCTCAAAGCTCCCCACGCGAATCAGCGCCAGCACCGGGCCAAAGATCTCCTCCTGCGCCAGCACCGCATCCGGAGCCACGTCGGCAAAGACCGTCGGTTCCAGGAAATATCCACCCTCCGGCGTCGTCACCGCCTTGCCGCCCGCAACCAGCCGGCCTTCCCTCTTGCCAATCTCCATATAGCCCAGAATGCTCTCCATCGCCGACTGATTGACGACCGGACCAAGGTTGTAGTTCTCCGCAGGATCGCCCACCGTCAGCCGCGCCACGCGCTCGCGAATCTTCTCCACCATCGCCTCATACACCGGCGCTTCCAATATCGCCCTCGAGCACGCCGAGCACTTCTGCCCGCTGAATCCAAACGCCGACGCCACAATGCCATCGGCCGCCGCGTCCAGATCCGCATCCGCGCACACCAGAATCGAATCCTTCCCGCCCATCTCCAGCACCGTCCGCTTGATCCATATCTGCCCCGGCTGCGTCCGCGCCGCTCGCTCGTGAATCTCCAGCCCCACCGACCGTGATCCGGTAAACGCAATGAAGCGCGTCTTCGGATGCTCCACCACCGCATTCCCAAAGCTCGCTCCCGAACCCGGGCAGAAGTTCACCACCCCCGGCGGCAACCCGGCTTCTTCCAGCACCGCCACATACAGCGCCGCGATCGTCGGCGAGTCGCTCGATGGCTTCAGAATCACCGTGTTGCCCGTCACCACCGCCGCCGCCGTCATCCCCGCCATAATCGCAAACGGAAAATTCCACGGCGGAATCACAGCGCCCACGCCCAGCGGAATATACCGCAGCAGATTCCGCTCGCCCGGCAACTGAATCGGCGTTGTCGCCTGATCCAGCCGCAGCGCCTCGCGCCCATAAAACTCCAGAAAGTCGATTGTCTCCGCCGTATCCGCATCCGCCTCGGCCCAGTTCTTGCCCACCTCAAACACCAGCCATGCGGAAAACTCATGTTTCCGGCTGCGAATCCGCTCCGCCGCGCGAAACAGGACCGCCGCGCGCTCGTCCGCCGTCGTCCGGCTCCAGCCTGCAAACGCCTTCAGCGCCGCCGCCATCGCCAACTCCACATGCTCCGCGCCCGCCTTCTGGTGCACACCCACCACCTGCTCCGGGCGCGCCGGGTTCATCGACCGGATCTTGCCCGCCGTCCGCACTAGATCCCCGCCCATCACCAGGTCATACTCCCGCCCCAGTTGCTCGCGAACGCGCGCCAGCGCCTCACGCATCGCCTCCGCCTGCTGCGGTTCGGCAAAGTGGGTAAACGGTTCATTCACAAACGGCGCAGCGGTCAGTTGAGCATTCACGGTCGTCATAACCGTTAGATGATAGCCGAGACGCCGCAGGCCGCGCCACAGCCTCACAACCCCAAAACTCCGGCTCAAAACCCTGGCAGGCGAACCGATAAGCCGAATTCTGTCGTGTGCGATCATTCCTCTAGGCGCTGCATTGCTGCAAACGCTCATCAGCGACCTACCCGGAGGTTGCGGCACTTGCTGGAACCGCCTGTCGCGTACCGGACCGATACGCCGCGCCGCCTGGTTCCACAGGCATCCGGCGCGTCCCTCCCTATTTGGTCTTGCTCCGTGTGGGGTTTACCCTGCCTCCGGCTTCACAGTCGGAGCGGTGCGCTCTTACCGCACCGTTTCACCCTTACCCCGAGGCCGATACTGTTCTCGACGGGTAGCGGCTCGCCCAAAGGGGCGAATCCGTTTCCCGGGGCGGTTTGTTTTCTGTGGCACTTGCCGTCTACACGCCTTCCAGCGCGCATCCCGGACGTTATCCGGCACACTGTCCTGTGGAGTTCGGACTTTCCTCTCCCGGCTGCGCAGTCTCCCACACATCCGGCAGCGACCGCATAGTCCGCCTGCCGCCTACCAGTGTAACCCACCCCCACGCACCACCCCATCCGACCCGCAATCCCGGCATTCAATCCCCTGCTTGTCATTCCCACAGCGAATCTGCTGTTGGCTGTTGCTTTTGCTTTTGCTGTTGCTGTTGCCCTTTTGGTTGTCATTCCCGCAGGGAATCTGCTGTTGGCTGTTTGCTTTTGCTTTTGCCCGTGCCCTTTTGGTTGTCATTCCCGCAGGGAATCTGCTGTTGGCAACCCACCACCCCACCCGCGACCCAAGGGAGCGCCACCGCGCGAACGCGCATCTGCTGCATGCAATGCCCGCGCGAACGCGCAGTGGCTGCATGCAATGGTGGCTCGGAATCCCGAAAATCGTTACACTGGAAGCATCATGTCCACCACCGCAACCACCCAGGTTTTCGCCGATCGCATCGGACGCATCGAAGTTTCCGCCACCATGGCCGTCGCCGCCGAGGCCACCAAACTCCGCGCCCAGGGCGCCAGTCTCATCGACTTCGGCGCCGGCGAGCCGCACTTCCCCACGCCCCAGCACATCAAGGACGCAGCCATCCAGGCCATCCAGGCCAACTTCACGCGCTACACCGTCGTCCCCGGCATCGCCGACGTCCGCAAAGCCATCGTCGAGCGCCACGCCGCCGACTTCGGCTCCGACTATTCGATCGACGAAGCCATCTTCACCGCCGGCGGCAAGCTCGCCCTCTTCAACGCCATTCAGGTTCTCGTCGATCACGGCGATGAAGTCATCCTGCCCGTCCCCTACTGGGTCAGCTTCAAAGACATCATCCAGTACGCGGGCGGCAAAGTCGTCTTCCTCCAGACCGAGGAGTCGGAAGGTTTCCGCATCACCGCCGACGCCATCGAGGCCGCCATCACCCCGCGCACCAAGGCCATCATCCTCAACTCGCCCTCCAACCCCGCCGGCTCCGTCGTCTCCGCCAGCGACCTCGAGCGCATCGTGCGCCTCGCTCACGAGCGCGGCATCTACCTGCTTCTCGACGAGTGCTACGTCTATCTCAACTACGAAGGCCAGCCCGTCTCCGGCGGCAGCTTCACCTTCGCCAAGGATCACCTCATCGTCCTCGGCTCGCTCTCCAAAACCTACTCGATGACTGGCTGGCGCGCCGGTTACGCGCTCGGCCCCAAAGCCGTCATCGCCAATCTCTCCAAGCTCCAGTCGCAGTCCACCTCCAACGCCACCAGCTTCGTCCAGAAAGGCGCCATCGCCGCCCTCGCCGGCTCGCAGCAGTGCGTCGCCGAGTTCCGCGCCGAGTTCCTCGAGCTTCGCGACTACATCCTCGCTCAGGTCCGCACCATCCCCCACGTCACCTGCACCACCCCCGGCGGAGCCTTCTACGTCTACCCCAACTTCTCCCACTACATCGGCCGCAGCGGCGTCCGTTCGGCCACCGAACTGGCCACCCGCCTGCTTCACGAGGGCCACGTCGTCGCCGTTCCCGGTGAAGCCTTCGGCACCCCTCATCACCTGCGCTTCTCCTATCCCGTCACCCGCGAAACCATCGACGAGGGCGTGCGCCGCATCAAGGCTTTTCTCGCCACGCTCGCATAGTGCGTGGTTGCGGCTAGGCAACCACGCGCCGCACAGGCTAAGATGAGTTTTCCATGCTGAAGACAGTCGATTTCCGCCCTGTGATTCTGGCCGGAGGCAGCGGTACGCGCTTCTGGCCTCGTTCTCGTCGCGCCCACGCCAAGCAGGTGCTCGCCCTCGACGGCGAACGCTCCATGCTCCAGCAGACCGTCGAGCGCCTCGCCCAGCTTGCCACGCCGCAGTCCATCTGGGTCATCACCAACGAGCTGCTCTCGGCCGAGATTCAGTCCCAGCTCGACGGCGTTCCCATGCGCCAGATCGTCGAAGAGCCTGCCGCGCGCAACACCGCGCCCGCCTGTGGCCTCGCCGCTTTTCTCATCGAACGCGAAAACCCGCACGCCATCCTTGGCGTCTTTCCTTCCGATCACGTCATCGGCGACGAGCCGCAATTCCTCAAGCGCATCGAGCAGGGCATCCGTCTCGCAGCCTCCGGCGACGTCATCGTCGTCATGGGCATCCAGCCTTCGCGCGCAGAAACCGGCTACGGCTATATCGAAACCGGCGAACCCGTCGACGACGCCGAAGACGCGCTCCACGTCCGCCGATTCACCGAGAAGCCAAGCCCTCATCGCGCCGAAGAGTTCGTCGCCTCCGGCAACTATTTCTGGAACTCCGGCATGTTCCTCTGGTCGGCCCGCACCCTCGCCAACGCCGTCCGCGAACACCTCCCCGAGATGGCCCCGCTGCTTGAAGAGATCGCCGCCGCCTGGGGCACGCCGCGCTTCGCTCAGGTCTTCGCTGAACTCTATCCGAAGTGCGAAAACATCTCCGTCGATTACGCCATCCTCGAACCGCGTTCCGCCAAAGGCCAGCATCTCTCCGGACTCTTCTGTCTGCCTTCGGAGTTCGGCTGGAACGATCTCGGCTCCTGGGAGTCGCTCTACGAATTCCAGCGCGACACGCGCCTCCGCGGCGACGAAAACGGCAACGTCTCCGACAGCTCCGGCGTCATGACCCTCGATGCGGAAAACAACTACGTCTACAGCCCGCGCAAACACGTCGCGCTGGTCGGCGTCAGCGACCTCGTCATCGTCGAAACCGACGACGCCATCCTCGTCGCCCGCCGCTCCCAATCTCAGGACGTCGGCAAAATCGTCAAAGAACTAGCCGCCGAAGGCCGCACCAACCTGATCTAAAGCGCCAACCCCGCCATTCTCCCCAAGGCAACTCCCCTCTTCTGCTTTTGCTCTTGCTTTTGCTTTTGCCCTTTTGGGTTGTCATTCCCGCAGGGAATCCGCTTTTGCCTTTTGTCTGTCATTCCCGCAGGGAATCTGCTTCTGCCCTTCGAGTCCTCACACCATCCGTGTGCCTCAACCCACCAGCAACCTACCCCAAAGCCGCCCCGCGATCCACAGGAGCGGCCACGCGCCCAATCCCCCGCAGCATCGCCTTCCCCGGCCACTGCCCATCCGCAAAAAAAATCTCGCCCACGCGCTTCTGCGCCGGGCGATAGTACCAGCGCGTCAGCAGCGCCAGATCGCCCTCGCGGCGCAGCCCATCGGTCGCCGCTCCGCTTCGCGCCTCCAGCCGTTGCAGCGTCTCCTCCAGCCGCGCGCTCAGCGTCTGGCGCCCCGCGCTTGCCGGTTCCAGCGGCACCGGTTCCAGCGGCACCGGTTCCAGCAAAACCGGCTGCGCATACAACGAACTCGATCCCGACCCTTCATTCTGAATCCGCATCCCCAGCGTTGAAAACAGCTCCGGCCCATGCAGCGCGCCCTCGGCAAACAGATACAGCGCCACAGCATCCGCTTCCGCCGCCGGCAGCACCACGCACACGCGCAGCTTCGTCAGCGGACGCACCAGCTCCGCGGCCAATCCGCTCACCCATTCCACCTGTTTTGCCTGCGCATGAAGCGCCGCAGCCTCTTCAAAGGCAAGTTGCGCCGAAGCCTCATCGCGCGCCGCGCTCAGCACGCGCAACCGACTCTCGCCACGCGTCGCCAGAAACGCCTGCACCGCCGCGGCCTCTTCGCCATAGCGCTCATCCGAGCAGCCGCCAAAGCACGGCGCCAGGCACTTCTTCATCTCCGAGTACACACATCCCGGATGCGCCGGGTCCGGCGTCAGATTCTCCTCACACCGCCGCAGCAGAAACAGCTTCAGCACCTCTTCGCCATAGCGCTCGGCCGCCGCGCGCGACGGAAACGGCCCATACAGCCACTCGCCCTGCTCGCGCGGCACACGCGTCGTCACGCTCAGCCGCGGATACGCGTTCGCCCCATGAAAACGCACAAACGCGGGCATCCGCAGATGCATCCGTTCCAGCGCTCGCTCGCCATACAGCTCCACCAGTAGTTGAAACTGTGTCGCCTGCGCCTCCAGCGCCGAACCCACCACCCGCCACTCGACCGATCGCACACGCGACGCCAGTTGCAATCGTCGCGGACGCGCCGGATCGGCCACCAGCAGACGCGCCAGCCTTCGGCGAAGGTCCGCCGCCACGCCCACATACGGCTGCGTCCCCGCTTCGCCATGCAGCGCAAACACCGCCATCCGCCGCACCGGCAACGCCTGCAACAGCGCCTCCGGCTCGGCCGAAGTGAATGCAACCGACTCTGGCAGCAGAGCACTCATCACGCGCCCGCGATCGTCATCCCGTCGATGCGCAGCGTCGGAGAAGCCACCGATCCGCGAAACTCCAGATCATCGCCAATCGCCACAATATTGCGAAACATCTCGCCCAGCCTGCCGGCAATCGTGATCTCTTCCACAGCATGCGTCAGCTCGCCATCTTCAATCCAAAGCCCCGAGGCGCCGCGCGAATAATCCCCCGTCACCAGGTTCACGCCAAATCCCATCAGGCTCGTCACGTACAGCCCACGCGAAACCGACCGCACCATCGTCTCCGGAGAAACCTTGCCGGGGCGCAAATACAGATTCCCCGCGCCCACGCCGCCGCCCGCCGAGTTGCCCGTCGAGCGCAGCCCCAGCTTGCGCGCGGCATAGGTATTCAGCAGCCACGTCTCCAGCACGCCATCCTTCACCACCGTCGTCGCTCGCGTCGGCAGCGCGTCGCCGTCAAATGGCCGCGAGCCAAATCCTGCCGTTCCGTTTGGCAGCACCATCGCGCCGTCATCCACAATCGTCACCTCCGGCGCTGCAATCGCCTCGCCCAGGCGACCCTTCAAAAACGACGCCGACCGCCAGATCGCATCGCCGCTCGCCGCTTCCAACAGATGCCCCAGCAGCGTCCGCGCCGCCTCCGGCGCAAAGATAATCGTCGCCTGTTGCGTCGCCACGCGCCGCGCTCCCAGCATCCTCAGCGCCCGCCGCGCCGCCTCTTCACCCACTGCCTCCGGCGTCTCCAGATCCTTCAGCCTTCGCGCGCTCGTCCACCAGCTCTCCCGCTGCATCGCGCCCGCCTCGTCCATCGCAATCGGCACCGTCGATATCCCGCAATGGCTCGATCGATACTCGCCCAAAAAACCCCGCGAATTCGCCAGAATCCGCCGCGCCGTCGCCGCGCTGAACGACCCTCCGCCCGAGTTGCGTATCCGCGCGTCCGCCGCCAGCGCCGCCGCCTCCGCGCGTCGCGCCAGCGCAATCCGCTCCGGGACCGGCAGCGCATACACATCCTCAAACCACAGCGGCAGCTCCGCCTCGCAAACGCCCATCTCCGCCGCTTCGGCCAGCCCGGCGCAAGGGTCCGGCTCGGTCATCCGCACCAGCGCCATCGCTCCACGCACCAGCTCCGCCAGCCCTTCGCGCGTCAGGTCGCTCGTCGAAGCCGAAGCCGACGACTGCCCCACATACACACGCAATCCCACGCTCCGCGAGCCGGACTCTTCCAGCGTCTCCACCTCGCCCATCCGCACCGTCACGCTGAACTCGTCGCCTTCGGAAACTCCCGCCGCCGCGTCGCTCGCCCCCGCGCGCAACGCCTGCCGCACCACGTCCACGGCCAGCGTGGAGAGTGCATCGGCACTCGCCGTCAACGATTCGGAGCCAGACACAACAGAAGGAGTGAAACGCGCACCAGCAGTCATAGTCCTACGGTATCAAAGCCACATTCCCCAGGCCGCATTCCCCAGGCCGCATTCCAATTCGCACTTTCCCGCCTCTGTCGGCCAGTACAAATCCGGATACCGACACGGAGAAGGTCATTCACAAGTCGTGCCGAGTCTCCGCCCGGTGTGTTACGTTTTCGTTGTTCCCCTTGCTCATAACCCGTTGAACGTTTCCTTTTGTGTTTCTTCTGCTGTCCTTATTGCTGCTTTCCTTTTTCCCGTTGTGCGTGTGCATCAGCAGAGCTTTCCGGAGAGCCTAGGATGACCGTGCCACTTGTCCCCTCAATGATTTCCGTTGCGAGTGATCCTGTCTCGCGCCTCGCCTCATGCGAACTGATTTCGCAGCCTCATTCGCGGCCCCATTCGCGGCCTCGCTCAAAACGTTCTCGCGCCCTCCGAGCGTTCGTTCTCACAGCCGCAGCCTGCTGTCTTGGCGCGCCCCTGTTCGCGCAATCCACCTTCGGCTCCATCGCCGTCGGCACCCCATCGGCCAGCCAGAACGTCACCGTCACCGCGCAAACCGCCGGCACCGTCGCCACCGTCGACGTCCTCACGCTCGGTCAGACCAGACTCGACTACGCAGCCTCCGCCACCGGCACCTGCGCCAGCGCCAATCTCTCCGTCGGCAACACCTGCACCGTCCCCGTCACCTTCACGCCCGCCGCGCCCGGCCTTCGTCCAGGAGCCGTCCTGCTGCTCGACAGCTCCGGCAACCGCATCGGCGTCACCTTCCTCACCGGCATCGGCTCCGGCGGACTCGGCGTCTTCCTGCCCGGCACCATGCAAACCATCGCCGGCACCGGCGCATGGACCTCCGTGCTCGACGGCAACCTCGCTACACAGGCCGATCTCGACCTGCCCGAAGGCGAAGTCCTCGACGGCGCCGGCAATCTCTACATCGCCGACAGCGCCCACCACCGCATCCGCGAAGTCAGCGCTTCCACCGGCATCATCTCCACCATCGCCGGCAACGGCAACCCCGCATACACCGGCGACGGCGGACTCGCCCTCAACGCCACCCTCAACACCCCCGCCAGCGTCGCCCTCGACGGCGCAGGAGACCTCTACATCGCCGACTCCGGCAACAACGCCATCCGCCGCATTGTTCTCGCGACCGGCATCATCACCACCGTCGCCGGCAACGGCACCGCAGGCTCCGGCGGCGACGGCGGACCGGCCACCTCCGCCACGCTCAACAACCCGCTCGGCGTCTCCGTCGACAGCGCGGGCAACCTCTACATCGCCGACACCTACAACCACAAAATCCGCGAAGTCAACTCCACCGGCACCATCGCCACCCTCGCTGGCAACGGCACCACACAGGGCAACGGCTCCGGCAGCTACAGCGGCGACGGCGGACCCGCCATCGCCGCCGGACTCAACTACCCCTACGCCGTCGCCTTCGACGCCTCCGGAAACTTCTACATTCCCGACTCGGCCAACAACCGCATCCGCGTCGTCAACGCCTCCACGCAGATCATCACCACCTTCGTCGGCACCGGCGTGATTGGCTACTCCGGCGACGGCGGCCCAGCCGCACAGGCCCAGCTTTACTCACCCTCCGGCATCGCCTTCGATCCCGCCGGCAACCTCTACATCGCCGATACCCAGAACAACCGCGTCCGCAAAGTCAGCGCCGCCACTGGCAACATCGCCACCCTCGCCGGCAACGGCATCGGCTCCTACTCCGGCGACAACGCCAGCGCCTACGCCGCCGGTCTCTACGGCCCCTACGGACTCACTCTCGATCCCCAGGGCAACCTGCTCATCGCCGATTACTTCGACCACCGCATCCGCCGCATTCAGGTCAATCTCGCCACCTTCAATCTCCTCAAAAATCCCGTCCGCCAGGGCAGCAAATCCCCCACACAGCCGCAGACGCTTGAAGACGACGGCACCGCCGCCCTTGACCTCACCGCCATCACGCCTGACTCCAACTCCGCCCTCGATCCCACCGTCACCACCTGCGTCACCACCACGCCGCTCGCTCTCAACAACGACTGCGTCCTCGGCGCTCAATTCGCCCCCAACACCGCCGGCAACCCGCTCACCGCCACCATCACCACCGCCGCCAACTCCGACAACTCCCCGCTCCTCATCCAGATCACCGGCGACGCCACCGCCGTCAACTCCACCACCACCACGCTCGCCGTCACGCCCAGCCCCGCCGCCAGCTTCGGACAATCCATCGCCCTCCAGGCCACCGTCACCACCGGCTCCGGCACCGGCGCCCTCACCGGCACCGTCAGCTTCAGCGACGGCAGCAAGACCCTCATCTCCGGCCTTCCCATCAGCTCCTCGGGCACCGCCAGTTACCCCGTCAACAATCTCACCGTCGGCCTTCACTCCCTCACCGCCAGCTACAGCGGAGACACCGGCCACTTCGCCAGCACCTCCACGCCGCCCACCTCGGAAACGGTCAACGAAGCCACCGCCACCAACCTCGCCACCAGCGCCAATCCCTCCAGCGTCGGCGCCGCCGTCACCTTCACCGCCACCGTCACCGCGCCCAACGGCGGCGGCCTCGTTCCCGACGGCTCCGTCAACTTCCTCGACAACGGAACCGTGATCGGCACCGCCACGCTCAACCCTGCCGGCACCGCCACCTTCACCATCGCCACGCTCGCCAACGGTCAGCACTCCATCACCGCCGTCTACGGCGGTGACACCGCCAACTACATCCTCGGCAGCACCTCCACCGCCCTCACGCAAAACGTCACCGCGCCCACCACCACCGCCGTCGTCGCCGCGCCCAATCCCTCCGGCTACGGCGTCGCCGTCACCTTCACCGCCACCGTCACGCCCAGCGGCAGCGTCACCCCCACCGGCACCGTCAACTTCCTCGACAACGGCGCGCAGATCGGCAGCGGCACCCTCAGCGGCTCGCCCGCCACCGCCTCGTTCATCACCTCCACGCTCGCCGCCGGACAGCACTCCATCACCGCACAGTATCTCGGCAGCTCCGGCAACGGAGCCAGCACCTCCGCGCCCTTCAGCCTCACCGTCTCGCCCGTGCAAACCACCACCACCGTCAGCCCCACGCCCAATCCCGGCATCGCCGGCCGCCCCGTCACACTCACCGCCGCCATCCATGTCCTTCAGGGATCCACCATCCCCACCGGCACCGTCACCTTCACCGACGGAGCCACACCGCTCGGCACCGCCACCATCAACACCTCCGGCGCCGCAGCCTTGCAGGTCAACCTCGCCGCCGGACAGCACTCCATCACCGCCGCATACTCCGGCAGCGCCAACGACGGCTCCAGCACCTCGCTCGCGCTTCCGTTCACCGTCCAACTGGCCACAACACAGGTCGCCCTCACCGCCGCGCCCAATCCCGCTCTCGTCCTCGCGCAGGTCCTGTTCACCGTCAAGGTCACCGGCAACGGCGGCACGCCCACCGGCCCAGTCACCCTCATCGTCGATGGCAAATCCACCGCCACCGCCAACCTCGACTCCACCGGCGCCGCCACGCTTCCGCTTTCCACCCTCGCCGTCGGCACACACGCCATCAGCGCCAGCTATGCCGGTGACACCAACGACGCCGCCAGCAACTCCACCCCGCTCAACGAAGTCATCCAGCCCATCCCCACCGCCACCTCGCTTGGCGTCACCACCACCGGAACCAACACCGCCAATCAGCAGTCCATCCTCGTCGCCACCGTCGTCGGCGTCAGCGGTCCCACTCCCACCGGCACCGTCCAGTTCCTCAACGGCTCCTCGGTCATCGGCTCCAGCGCCCTCGACTCCTCCGGCGTCGCCACGCTCGCGCCCAATCTTCCCACCGGCTCCTACTCCATCGTCGGCGAATACAGCGGAGACGCCATCCACAGCCCATCCACCTCGCAACCCGCTTCGCTCTCCACTTCCCCATCCACCTTCAGCCTCACGCTCAACCCGCCTTCCCTCACGCTGAAAACCGGCCAGAACGGCAGCCTCACCGTCAACATCGCCTCCGTCAACCAGGCCTCCGACACCATCACCCTCGGCTGCGCCAATCTGCCCGCCGCCGTCAACTGCCACTTCGCCACCAACGACCTCAAGCTCGTCGCCGGCGGAGCCGTCACCACCCAGCTCACCCTCGACACCAACAACCCACTCAGCGGCGGAGCCAGTGTCGCCCTCCGCCGATCTCGTTCGCCAAACTCACCCACACTTGCCGGTCTACCCGCCGGCCTGCCGCTCACAGCGCTTCTCGGCTGGCTGCTCTGGCGCGCGCGCCGCCGCGCCCAGCGCTGGCTCGCGCTTGTCCTGCTCCTCGCTGTCTCCCTCGGCGGCCTCGCGCTCTCCGGCTGCGGCGGATTCTCCCAAACCACCGCCACGCCCGGCACCTACACCGTTCAGGTCACCGGCATCGGCACCCAAAGCAACCAGACCCACTACGTCAACCTCACGCTGACCATCACCCAATAGAATCAGACACCGTCTCGTCACACAGATACACTCGGAGAGGACATGCGTCGGCCCTTACTTCTGCTCGGCTTTTTCGTCACCACTCTCGCCACTCTCGCGGCTCACGCCCAGGTCGCTCAATCCGCCGACGCCGGCGGCATCGTCGTCACCGTCGGCGCTGAAGCTTCCTACTACTCGGTCGGCTACGGCCCCCGTCAGCTCGTCGGCATCGGAGCCTTCGTCGACGCCGAACCCAAAGGCCGCCCCGGCATCGAAGCCGAATATCGCAACCTGCTCTGGCGTCAAACCGCCAACGTCCATCTCTCCACCTGGCTCATCGGACCCCGTTACGGCTTCCACGACTTCCACCGCTTCCAGCCCTACGTCAAGGTGCTCGTCGGCGACGGCCTCTTCAACTTCCCCTACAACTACGCCCACGGCAGCTACTTCGTCGTCGCACCCGGCGGCGGCGTCGATTACCACCTCAACCGCCGCATCTCCTTCCGCCTCGCCGACGTCGAATATCAGGACTGGCCCCAGTTCACCTTCGGCAACATGAGCTCCTTCGGCATCAGCTCCGGCCTCCGCATCCGCGTCTACTAACCCAACCCGCACACACCCTAACCCGCCCTTTTGTTGTCATTCCCGCAGGGAATCTGCTTTTGCTCTTGCCTTTGCCCTTGCCCTTGCCTTTTTTGGGTTGTCATTCCCGCAGGGAATCTGCTTCTGCCGGCACCCCAACCAGTCCGCGCAAACGCGCCTCCCTCAATGCCGCCACCGCTCAAACGCCACTTCCACCACCGCCGTCAGCACGCTCATCGCCGCCATAAACCCTCGCGCCCGCTGCCAGTTCTGCTCATGCCGTTCCATCCTCCGTTCCAGCTCGCAGATCCGTCCCGAACTCCCATCCCCCACCAGTCCCACCATCTGCGCCTTCAGCACGCTCAGGTCGCTCAGCACCTGCGCCTCAAACTCATTCATCATTCGCATCTCGCCCACTCCTTTTTCCTCACAGTGCCTGCGCCACCAGCGGCAAATTCACATACAGCGCCACCGAGTGCTCGGAATAATTCGGCGGCGTCGATCCGTCATACATCCGTATGTAAAACGCATCCGATTCCGTCGCCCGCGGAATCTCAAACGTCTCCACCGTCGACCGGATCACCAGATCCGCATCCACTCCCGCCTGAAAACTGAAGTCCCTCCGTCGCACCTCAAATCCACCCCCCGTCGGCGGCGTCATGCCCGCATTCACCGTCAGCGTCGCGGCTCCAATCGCCGTCACCGTCAGCCCCGTCAGGTCCACCAGATACGTCGGCGCAATCGCCGCCGGCAGCCACGTCGTCACCGGCACCGTCTTCGATGTCTTCACCGCCAGGTCGTTCGCCCAGTCATTGGCAAAGCTGATCTGATAATTGACCACATCCGGCGTCCCCGGCTTATACGTCAGCTTCACCATCCTCACCGCCACCTGCTCGTTCAGATTCGCGCTGGGAGCCGTCAACAGCAGCGCATCCCCCGGCCACACATCGCTCGTCAACCCCGTCGACCAGTTCGCGCTCGCCACCTTGTACGTCCCCTGCCACGCCGCGCTCACGCTTGAAGCCGCAGCCACCAGCGCCTGCGCCGCATTCCGGCAATCCGCGCTCGACCGCGCCTTGGGATTCGTCACGCTCCCGATCCACTGCGCCGTCGCCGGCATTCCCACCGCCTCCAGCGCCGCCTGGCTCGCCGGATTCACCCACCGACCCACCGCCGTTCCCACCGTCCGATAGTGCGCCTCCACCAGCTCGCCCAACACCGGAATATACCCCTTGTAAAACGTCATCGTCCCCGTCCGCAGCAGATGGCACTCGCCGCCCTCGGCAATCGTGCCCGTCCTTCGCGTCCGCGTTCCCTCGCCCGGCGGCGTGCTCCTCACCCAGCCCGATCCCAGATTCGTCATATACACGCTCCGGATCGACCCAATCAGATTCCAGCTATTGGCCACACACACCTGATAGCTCACCGGCGCATTCGCAATCGCCCCGTCATACAGCACCACCGGCGTGCCCGCAATCCCGTTCACAACCTCCACAATCTCCAGCATCATCTGCGCCCCGGCCAGTTGATCCGCTCCGCCAAAGCTCATCGCGCCCTCATCGCCCACCACCCGATACACCTGTGTCACCCGCTCCGTCAGCGGACAATGCACCCGCGCCCGCAGCGTATACTGCTGCGTCGAATCGATCGCATACGACGGCCCGGCCACCACCCCGCTCACCACCGGCGTCACGCTCACAGCACCCGTCCCCTGCGCCGACGTCACCTGAAAACCCGCCACGCACCCGGCCAGATTCACCCCGCTCCCATACAGCCCGCCCACAATCCCCGTGCTTCCCGGCGCAAGCTGCACCCCGTTCAACTCCAGAAACAGCGAACCGCCCGCTTCCACCGGATCGCGCCACACCAGCGCCGTCTGCCCGTCCGCGCCCGTGCCGCCATTTATCGTCAACCCCAACCCGGTCAGCGAAAAATACTCGCTCGCTCCCGTAAACATCCAGTTCCGCGTATCGATCACCGGCTCGTTGAACAGCTCGTT
This sequence comes from Acidobacteriota bacterium, assembly GCA_021851335.1. GTDB lineage: Bacteria > Acidobacteriota > Terriglobia > Terriglobales > Acidobacteriaceae > Acidicapsa. The sequence continues at coordinate 104,034 of JAJZEA010000005.1, forward strand.
GTTGATAATCCGCGCCTCCGGCGTCGTCTCAAAAAACGGGTCTTCATTCAGCGGAAACGTTACCGTCACCCCATCGCCCAGCAGATACTCCGTCACATACGCCCACGGCTCGCTTGTCCCGCACACCGTCACATCGTTGGCCAGCGCCCGCTCCACACTCGCCGTCATCGTCAGGTTGCTCAGCACCAGCGTCCCGTTGGCTTCATTCAGCGTATGCAGCGTCGTGCCCACCGGAGCCGCCGTCACACGCCCACCCACCGCGCGATAGCTGGCCCGCGCCTGCGCCGCCACCAGCCCCACCGACTCGCTCCACCGCCAACCCGGATCGGGCATAAAATTCCCCACCGGCAAGGCCATCGCCGCAGTGCTCAGACCGCTCACGTCCAATCCCGCCAGACCACTTCCCATCGGAATCGCCGCGCCCAGCCCCGTCTGGCCTGAACCTGTCTGGCCCGCATGAGCCGTCAGCGTCTGCATCGTCTCGCCCGCCGTCAACCCCGTCACACCCGCCGTCGGCGTCATCGGCTGCATATTCAGCAGCAGCTCATCGCTCACCGCCTGCAACGCCCAACGATAGATCGGTCCCGTCGTCCCCACTCCGGCAAACTCCGGCAACGGCGCAACGGCCAGATACCCGGTAAAAAACACCGTCCCGTCATCGCCCTCCACCATCACCGGCTGGTTCCGCTCAGGCGTCGGCAATGCGCTCCCCTGCCCCAGCGTCACCCAAAGCAAACACACCGTCGGCTCATTCAGCTTCCGCTCCACCGTCAGCGGATGCAAGCTATCCAACGCCGCCGAATAATCCACATTGTTGATCGTCACCTTCATCGCCGCCTCTTTCCAAAAAACAAAAAAATAGGCGCATCGCGCCCATCCCCATCCCTCGCCCTTGCTTCTGCTCTTGCCTTTGCTCTTGCCTTTGCTCTTGCCTTTGCTCTTGCCTTTGCCCTTGCCCTTGCTGTTGCTCTTGCTCTTGCCTTTGCTTTTCTGGTTGTCATTCCCGCAGGGAATCCGCTTCTGCTTTTCGTCCGTGTCCGACCCCCTACGCACCCCGCGACCCAAGGGAGCGCCACCGCGCGAACGCGCCGCCGCTCCAGGCAATGGCGCCGCCGCTCCAGGCAATGGTCAGAGCGTTTCGCGCTCCCGCGCCGTCCGCAGATCATCCACCACCGGCACCGCCGCCAACGCAAACAGCGCCGCCGCCAGCGGCGCAAGGAACATCCAGCCCACAACCTTGAACGCAACCGCGCCCAGCACTCCGCCCACAAAAAACAGCGCCACCAGCGAAGACAGCAGCCGCAGGCTCAGCACATCGCCGCGCTTCATCCTCTGCCCGCGCAACACGCTGCCAAATATCCATCGCCCCACCAGAATCCCCACATCCGTCACCATCCCCGTCACATGCGTCGTGCGGATCACCGCATTCGAGAGCTTCGTAATCACCGCATTCTGCAACCCCATCGCAAAACACAGAAACGCAATCGCGGCCAACAGGTTCCACGCCAACACCCAATGCCCCGCCGCGCTGAAACCGGCCAGCATCAACCCCTCCATCAGCAGCGGCAGAGCATACTCGCTCGTCATCCTCCGCTCGCGCGCCAACCGGATCAGCA
>JAJZEA010000106.1 GCA_021851335.1 Acidobacteriota bacterium
TGACGCGGACGCTGGAAGCGATGGGACTGCGCAGCGAGTTTCGCGACGGGCTGCGCGTGACCGATGCGGCGACGCGCGATGTGGCGCTGATGGTCTTTGCCGGAGCGGTGAACAAGCGCGTGGTGGCTGCGTTTGCCGGTGTGGGCCAGGCCGCGGTGGGGATGAGCGGCGGCGACGGAATGCAGTTTCGCGCGCGGAAGAAACGCACCGAGCCGGACCTGGGATTTGTGGGCGAGATTGCGGCGAGCGATCCGCGGTGGATGGAAGCGATCTGGGAATTGCGCGGCGTGCCGGTTTTTGCGTCGGTGGCGCTGGGATTCGACGGGGAGTACTACAACGTGAACGCGGATGAGATGGCGGCGGCGTGCGCGATGAGCGTGAAGGCGGATGCGCTGGTGTATCTGACGGATGTGCGCGGCGTGCGCGGCGCAGGCGGAGAGGTGATGCGGTGGTTGAGCATCGACCAGATTGCGGAGATGGTGCGCACGCAGGTGATTTCAGGCGGGATGCTGCCGAAGCTGGCGGCTTGCCGCGAGGCGCTGCTGCATGGAGTGAAGCGGGTGAGGATTTTGCCTGCCGCTGCGGCGGCGGTGTTGCCGGAGCTGTGCTCGGCACGGATTGAAGAAGGAACCGAGGTGATGGTGGCATGAGCGAAGAACGGAAGTCGAGGCTGGAAGAGTTGCGCGCGGCGGAGGCAAAGCTGCTGGTGCCAACCTATGACCGCAACGCGGTGTTGTTTGAACGCGGCGAAGGCGTGCATCTGATGGACGAAAACGGCGTGCGGTATCTGGACCTGCTGAGCGGGATTGGCGTGAATGCGCTGGGGTATGGGCATCCGGCGATTGAGCGGGCGATTGCCGAGCAGAGCCAGAAGCTGATTCACACATCGAATCTGTATTTTCATCGCGGGCAGGCGGAGCTGGCGCTGCGCCTGGTGGAGCGGACGGGACTGGATCGCGTTTTTTTTGCGAACACAGGAACGGAAGCGTGGGAGGGCGCGCTGAAGTTTGCGCGCGCACACGCTGGGATGTTGCGTGCCGAAGGCAAGCCGATCGGCAGGAAATTTCTGGCGATGGAGCAGAGCTTTCACGGACGTACATATGGCTCAGTGGCCACGACGCACAAGTTGAAGTATCGCGAACCGTTTGAGCCGGTGATGCCGGGCGTGGAGTTTGTGCGCTTCAACGACGTGAGCGACCTGCGGACGAAGTTCAGCGACGAGGTGTGCGCGGTGCTGGTGGAGTCGATCCAGGGTGAAGGCGGGATTCGCCCGCTTTCGGCGGAGTTTGCGCATGCGGCGCGCGAGCTGACACGAACGACGGGCGCGCTGCTGGTGGTGGACGAGATTCAGGTCGGCATGGGACGGACGGGCAGGTGGTTTGGCTATCAGCATCTGGGCATTGTGCCGGACATGACGACGATTGCCAAGCCGCTGGCGGGCGGGATTCCGCTGGGCGCGATTGTGTGCACGGACGAGGTGGCGCGGGCGATTCATCCGGGGATGCATGGGACGACCTTTGGCGGCGGGCCGCTGGCGTGTGCGGTGGCGATTGCGGTGATTGACGCCATAGAACGGGAAGGCCTGCTGACGCATGCAACGGAGGTGGGCGGATATTTTCAGGATCGGCTGCGCGGGCTGCAAAAGCGACATCCGTCGATTGTGGAGGTTCGCGGAATGGGCCTGATGGTGGCGGCGGAGCTGGACTCGGCGGAGTTGGGCAAGCAGGTGGTGCAACGGATGCTGGAGCGGCGGATTCTGATCAACTGCACCAGCGAGACGGTTCTGCGATTCCTGCCGCCGCTGGTGGTGACGAAGGCGCATGTGGACGAAGTGGTGGAAGCGCTGGATGCGATTTTGAGCGAAGCAGTTGCAGAGAATGCAGCGCAGACGGCAGGAGGAAAGAGCAATGGCTAGCGGGATGCTGGTGCGCGATCTGGCGCCGGAGGTGGACATGAGCGGCGATGTGGATATTGCCGAGGCGATGAAGCGGCTGACAGGGAAAGACCTGTGCTCGATCAGCGACCTGACAAGCGGGGAGACGCGAGCGATTCTGAAACTGGGCCACGAGATGAAGCGGAACCCGCGCGCGTATCGGCATGCGCTGGACGCGAAGCAGATGGTGCTGATGTTTGAGAAAGCGAGCTTGCGGACGCGATTGAGCTTTGAGGCGGGGATCAACACGCTGGGCGGGAATGCGGTGTTCTTCGACCAGACGAATTCGCCGCTGGGCGAGCGGGAGTCGATTGCCGACGTGGCGCGCAATGTGGAGCGATGGGTGGACGTGATTGTGCTGCGAACGTATGCGCACGACACGATTACGGAGATGGCGGCACATGCGCGGGTTCCGGTGGTGAATGCGCTGTCGGACTTTGAACATCCGTGCCAGGCGCTGGCAGATTTCATGACGCTGGAGGAACACTTTGGCACGGTGGAGAAGCTGAACTTCACGTATGTGGGCGATGGAAACAATGTGTGCCATTCGCTGATGCTGGTGGGCGCGCAACTGGGCGCGCATGTGACGGTGGCGACGCCGCGCGGGTATTCGCCGGATATCGAGATTGTGACGCGTGCGCGGGAGATTGCGGCGGAGAATGGCTGCGAGATTCGTCTGACGCAGGACGCGCTGGCAGGAGCCGAGGATGCCGATGCGGTGTATACGGATGTGTGCGTGAGCATGGGATTTGAACATGAATCGACGAAGCGCGCGCCGATCTTTCGACCGTTCCAGGTGAACGAGGCGATGATGGCGCGGGCGAAGAGCAGCGCGGTGTTCATGCACTGCCTGCCGGCGCGGCGCGGAGCGGAGGTGACGGACGCGGTGCTGGATGGGCCGCAGTCGATCGTCTTTGACCAGGCGGAGAACCGGATGCATGC
>JAJZEA010000048.1 GCA_021851335.1 Acidobacteriota bacterium
GGCCGACGTACTTACAATCTGCTTCGTTATCTTCGCAATTCTTCTCTTCAGCATGCTGCTGGATCACTCCGACAAGAGCGAATTGCGCGCCAGCATCCGAGATTTGCACGCCGACATCAGAGATCTGTGCACCGAAATGAATTCGCGCTTCGATTCCCTACGGAGAGAAATGAGCACCAGCCAGGACAGGGTTCACTCCGAGCTGCGCTCCCTGCACGGACCCATCGGAGAACTCAAGAGGCGAATCGACACCATCACGAAACGAGAATCATGATTCCTACGCCGCTCCTTCCACGGCCGGCTTTCGCTATCCATCACGTCGCGAATCCTGCAGCGCAATACTGTGCGCGCTACAAAATGCTTCGCGGTTCAACGTCTTTACCCCATATCGCATCTCGCATGCCTGAACTTCATCGCGCTTTCAGCCACAAGTAAGAGCGCCTTTGCTCGGATGGATACAATCTCTCCTAAACTGATGCGGAGACCACGCTGGAGATCATGTGTTTCGCTGCATACGAAGGTGTCCGCGCAAAGTAACCGACTTTTTCGCTTATGCTCTTTGCGGTGCGGCGGGTGTGCGCTACGGTAACAATGTGGCAACAGCCATAGGAGATGACCAATGACGCAACCTTTTCATCGCACACCAACGACCGCCACCTTGATGCCGAGTCGCACGTACTGCTTCGTGGTGCAGGGACTGCACGACATGATCATGGCGTTCACTCACCTTGACAGGCCGAGTAGTACCAGTTTCTTTGACTTCTGTTATGGGCTTGACATTTTGAACAACCTTGACGAACAAGAAATCGACCTGCTTCAAAGGATGGGCAAAGTGCGAAAATACAGCCTCGTGACCCTAGTTTTTTGCTGGGTGAGGTTGCGCGCCATCAGTACCGCCGCAGATCAGACTTTTGACCAGCTTGCTGCAGCTAATCGGGATGCCCGGAAAACGCAAAAACAGCTTCTAAAAGGAATTGAACAACTCCGCAAGAGCAGTGAGGTAATGGACTCAGCGCCAGGAGTATGGCCGCAGGTTGGGCGGCATAATTCGAGGCTGGCGGATTCGCTGAATGAACTGCAGTCTCAGCTCGTTACGCGAGCGACCACCCGCCGGTGGCGGCAGCAACTCTACTCGGCCTACGCCCACTGGATCCTGCTCGGCGCAGTCGTAGTCGTGCGTGGATTTCTTGAAACTGCTGAGAGCGGCCAAGGACTGCGTGATCGGCTCCTTCGGCGCGTGATGGGGCCACCTGCTGAGGTACCTAACGTGACTATCTGGCGCATCATCAATGCAGCCGAATGCTCCGTGGGTCTGCATAGCACTGCCGCCGCGACCCTACAACAGCGCTACGCAAGGAAGTCAGGACGGCGGCCATCGACCTATATCGATGAGCATTTTCGGGGGAAGACGTTTTCGCGCTAATATGCCCTGGCAGGACATGCCCGCGCCGCGCTTGAGCACTTGCTTCACGCGCACGCTGACACGACGCGGTGTCGAGGTTCTGCTGCGTGCTTCCACTATGCCTTTGTTGGCTCGTCATCCCCGCTTCGATTGCGGAGCTGATCCGGGTTGCTTCCGACAATGCTCGATGTATGAAACACGTTGTAATGGAGTATGTCTGCGGAAGAACGAAAGAGATTCGCAGCGAATTCACGGAGCGGATTGTCCGCCTGAGATGAGACTCAATTTCCGATTCGAGATGAAAGTGAGGTAGCTACTGGGATTCGACCGAAGGCGATGAATCCGATGAGCAGCAAGAAGCGAAAGCCGTAGGCACCTGGATTGGCTTGGGTTCCGGGTTTGCAAAACCGACCTAACATCGGTTCGATAGCGAGCCATCGCTCCGTTGTGGATACCTTCCGATTGGGCGCGCTGTCCTTGACGATGCTGTCGTAATGCGAAAGATGCAACTCTCGCTTCCATTCTGCGAGCGGACGGGAGCGGATCGCGTCGTCAAATGAGACCCACTGAATATCCTTGCGATTCAGTCCGAGTTGAAGCAGGAAGTCGAAGAACTTCTTCGTTTCTCCAGCCTCCAAAGGATCGTGCCATACGACCAGGCTGCGCGTGCGCCAGACACGATGAATGTAGCTATCGAGCGCTGCCTGCACCAGATGAGGATCCTCACTCCAGAGCGAAGCGAGCCTTGCCTGGAAGTGAACTACGATTTGCCTGTCCGTACGGTGTGTGGGAAGCTGAGGACACGGCACAGTTGCAGGCGGAGATGACAGATTCGGGATACCACTCGATGGAGTACGATCTGACTCCATGCGATGGCGCGTGGTCCTGTTGCCGGATGGAATTTGAGCCAGATACCTGGCTCGCTCGAACATTTGAGCCAAAGGCCGGCCTCCCGGAAACAAGTCTGCGTGCATCTCCATCCTGTCTTGCGACTCGACGTCTGCTAGTAGCGCCTGAACTACTTGGTGTACCCATTTTGTATTCGTTCCGGAAGACGGAGTCGTCATCGAGCGCGCGACTTTGTCCGACCGGAGCAACGTCTTCTTATTCCAAAGCGTTTCTGCAACAGCCATCGGCCCTCTTTGCTCGAGCCATCGCTGGACGGTCGATCTCGGACGATTGCCAGCCAGCAGAATATGTTCCTTCTCCGGTTGCATAATCGGGGATCGCGCGAGGAAAGCGGCCAGCAATTGATCGGCAAAGTGGATGTAATGCTCCATGCTTGTAGCGGGGTTACCGTGCCCAAGCATCTGTGCAACGAGATACGCATGCTTTCTCGTCGGGTCGGCATGCGAATACAAGTGATCGCGCAGTGCAGAACTCCCCGCGAGCCAGTCCATCGTCAAGAACAGCTTTGGAAACAGATTGGGCATGGGGTCCATGTCGGCAAGCATGAGATTCAACCATGTCCAGCTTGCGAAACTATGGCGCAGTTGGTGATAGTGCATAGATGGATCGCCGGTAACGCATTGCAAGATTTTGTTGATCTCTTCCAATATGGTCTGAGGCATAGGATCCAGCACATGATGCGGCGCACAGAAGAGATATCCCTCACTGCATGGCGCGATCTGACGAAGGCGCTCGTCACGCCATCGCATTAGTTCATTGATTTCCTCCTCGTCCATCAGAGCGAAGATTGGAATTCTTCGCACAGCGTTTCGACTTTTCAGCCGACGCATGCCATTAGGTCGAATCCATATTTCTGCTCTGGGGCCGGGTCTTACGTCTTCGATTCGAAGATACATGGCTTCCATCCGACGCAGGCCGCAGCGAAAGCCCAGAATTAGGAGAAGTCGGGCGACCCTGCGATGCGTAATATCGTGTCTTTGCGACCAGTAGACGTCCGTCTGCCCCAGTGCGGCGGCATAGTCTTCCAGTGTGATCAGATTGGCATCGACTGCGGCACATTCAGCGATGGAATTGAGTTCGGCAGAATGCTCAAGGGGTTGTTTGCCTGCTCGAGCGACCAGGTAGCGATGAAATTCTCGAAGGGCATAAGCAAGTCTCTGCCTCTTCTTCAGGATTCCCGACCGTCGATGCGGCAAGGCATCCCCAAACGCTGGTGGACCGATGCTTTCCATGCACTGTGCGTACAGCGTTTCTAGTTCTTCCGTATTCAGTTCCGCAGGATCGTCTGCGCCGACAAATGTCGCGATGTTGCGAGCGACGTCGAGAGCCATATCCCGCACCGCGCGGAGGGAGCGAATCTTCCCGGATGCGGTGCGCACGATCAGCAACGACGCGCTGAAATCAGCCATGCGTCGAGCGAGCGGAGAATCGAACTGATCGCTCAACTCCTCTAGTCGCTGACGCATCCTGGATCGGTTCTCGATTCGAAATGCCGCTCTCAACTCCTGCAACCATGGTGCATCGACACCTTCCGCACTGTCGTCTGTTCGAGGCAACTTGCTTGAACCTCGCGTTGAACTTGCGGGCATGACGAACGGTTCGGATTTTCTCGGTGAGATTGGCTGCATCGTTCTTGACTCGGGATCGACGATTCGTTTCCACGCGTTTTGAGAGATCGAGTGGGAGAGGAATCTCCTGCTGGCGTAGGCTGCGAGAATTGAGGGGAGTTCGATGGCTGCTGTTGCGCGTGCTGCCCGGAGTAGTCCGCTCAGGTCTCCACATCCGACTTGACTTGCCGGAAAATCTCGCATAACGGACGCGCGTAATGCTTCTGCGACTCTTTGCATGAGTGCGCGATCTTTCAGATGGATTCTGGTCTCAGAAGGTTCCTCCCTGAATTGCAGCTTCTCTTCTGGCTCGCTGCGCAATCTCGCCCAAAGCGCTGCCGATATCGAATCGGGTTGCCATCGGCGCATCTCCCGGCCCGGCGAGCCCCGCCACGAGATATCCAACTCGATGTACATCGTGCCATCATGCCATTGCGTTCGTCGCTCTGACTCTGGAATTGCACGGATCAATGCCAGAAGGCTCGATACACTGTGCAAGCCTCCGAAGATGACGGCGGAAACGATCAGTATCTCTGCCAAATGGCCGGCATCGTCTCTGTTCTCGAAACTGGTGTGGCTGTTTCGTAACCAGTGCGCGAGAACTTGTTTCCAACCCTGGTAACGCTCAAGCTGTCGTGCAAGATTCCCGCGCAGCGGATGAATGGGTTCTGGTGAGAAAACAGGAATCCGAGGAAGCGCCAGTGACAACCTCTCACGCGTTACCCAATAGGCACAGGCCTTGCGCAGCACGAGCAGATAATCGCTGGCTTCGCGAGCAGTCGATGCCCCAGAGAGCACCAGTGCTTCGAGCGCGCGCATGTCCTTTGCGCTCCATACTGCGTTCTCTGCTCCTGTCAGAATCTGCGATACGCGAGACGGATGCCTGGTGAGGAAGTCGATCAGCCGCGGAAGTACCGTATTCATTTGCCTGGATGTCAGATCGAGCGCGTTGGGGATGTGGAAGACATTTCGATCTTTGGTTACCTGGAGTTTCATTGGGATCTTCCTGCCGCTGCGCCGAGCACAATTGGCTCGAAACCCAGCTCTTCCAGAAAGGGCACGAGCAGAAGTTCCAGCCGACGCCGATACTCAAGATAGGAAAAGGAGGAAAACGGTCCCCACGGTTCTTCGCCGCGCCACCAGTGTCCCATCCAGGCATCGGCGATTTCCGGCGGCAAACCGCGATCGCGAAGATGTGTTCCCGCGAAATGGCGCGCGACATTCGCCGGAAACGGAAGATACTTCTCCATCCACGGCGCTAAACTTCGGGGTTGTACGGCTACCACCTTTGTCGCGCTGGTCAGAAAATAGCAAGCAACAGCACGCTTCGGGGTAGGCAGCGCATGACGGATGTGCAGAGCACTCAGATAATCGTTGTAGTACGCAACCTGCTCTCGTACTTTCGGAGGAAGCCAGAGAACGCGAGTTCGATAGCCACTCTCTGGACCTTTGTCGCGCATCCGTGCCATGCCTGTTGATGCATCGATCTGGGACGGATGAAGGTAAGGCGTATGCACGCCCCGAGCACCCACCGCAAAACCAAAGCTCCATATGCTGTACAGCGTATAGAGATTGTGCCGTCGTACGAATTCTTCTTCGGTCGGACTTTCGCCGACGAACTGCATCGAATCTCGGAGGTCATCCTTGAGACGATGAACGGCCTCGCGCACTACTTCCAGCCCCGGACAATACCAGCTTCCGACATAAGTGCCGTTGTCCGGAATCGTCGTGCCGCCTGGCATGGAAAGCGCGTAACCGTTCTGCGCAAGTTCTTCGGCGATGCCTATTGCGGCGCGCACGTAGACCCTTTGCAACTGAAGTGTTGCAGAGGCCCGGTAGAATCGTCGCACCGAAGCGAGTCGATGATCTTTTCCTGTAATCCATGCTGCCGCAACGATATCTCCATTCGTCTGGTCCAGGATGGTCTGAAAAAGTACACCATCCATTTTGCGTGCCGAGATTCTTTTCTCAACCCGGTCGTCGGATTGAAGTGAATCGAGCCGCTCACGATACCAGTCGATCTCGCGTGCAAAGAGACGGACGGCTGACCCTGGTATTCTCTTGGGCAACACATCTTCATTCATCGGGCCTGATGTGTGCCGGTATCTCCACCAGCGCAGTACGGAAGATGTTCCTCCAAAAGAATCCGGCAGAGAAAGGAAATCTGCCCGGGGATATGCAAGCCCCGGAAGTGGCATTTTCACGGGAATGCCCAAAGGCATTGTGATGGGACGACGCCATTCGGGAAAAGTTGACGATCCGTCTGTCTGTTTCCCCGCAGGCACAAGCGTCAGACCAGCGGACGAATGAGCAGATTGATCCGTATGCACCTCCAACCGCATCGCCTCTTCCAGCGGCGCACCCGTCCACAGCATGGTATGCATCAATGCGCTGACTTCCAGCCATTCCATGGAGTTTTCCCTATCCCGCACACTGCATAGCAGGTCAGCGACTTCGCAGACGGAAAGAAGGCCAAAAGCAAACGGCAGCAACTGATTCGCCATCTCAACGGACCCTGCATGCGCCAGGGCGGCTGCGGACTCTTCGTCGGCCAGGAGCAATGTGTTTGAGGTAAAGTCTTCGGCGGGATGGTCGCCAGCATCGGATGCACTTCGCCTTTGCGTCCGACTTCCCGTCCACAACGACGGCAGATACAAACCGCCCTCGATTGCATCTGCGAGAGCCATTTCGTCGCCTATGGTTGCGGCGCTTTTCTTCTTTTCCCGCCGATGCCGTTGCTCCCCCGAGGTTACGCCTCTCGATCCGTCCAACCCCGGACTTCCACCGCGCGGATTTCCCTTGCCTCCGAAACCCGTCCGGCGGCGAAGGTCTGGTCTGTCATTCCCCCAGTCGAGAAAATAGGCAAGACTTCGCAAACATCTGACTGCGAGAGAGCCAGGCAGATGCTGCACATCCACAGCAAGGGGAACATCTCTGGTTTGATCATCGATCACCGTTTCATCGGAGCGGTCTTTCGGCCCGTCAGCGACTCTGCGCAGCGTTTGGGATAATCCCGCGCCGCTTTCTTCAAAGTTGATTTGGAGTAACGGAGATGACCACTCCGAATCAGCTGAGGCAAATCTGCGAAGCGCCCATGCCGCGGTGTAAATCGAAGCATGAAACCCTGTATACGGCTCGGTTCCCGCAATCCAGTGTGCTTCGCTCGACATTCGACGCAGCAGTTGAATATGCGCATAGAGAAAGTAACCCTGCAACCATCGGTAGCGCTGCCGAAGAGACGAATCGTCTTGGTCATTCCAAAGCGCTCCATGCAATCCATGTTGCTTCAGTCCGCTGCGGTAGATTGGACTGGGCTTCTGTATCTGCAGAAATCGCTTTTGTCTGCTCATAGATTCGTGATCTTCGCCGGAAAAGATTCGCTCTGACAACGACTCGCTATGCTCATTGACCCACTGGAAGATTGGGTTCCACCGACGAAGACAAGTTCTGTAACCATCCTGTTCGCTCAGCCACCCACTCAGCGCAGTAATTTCAGATCCGTGACGGCAAATCCTGACTAATCCTGGAAGATCCGGATGGATGTTGAGCAGCCAAAGCATCTCCTGCAACCCGGCAATATCCTGCCGGTCCTCTTCTGCGACCGTGAGCAAGCGCGTCCAAACTGGCTTCGGCAGATTCATCTCACGCCCCTGGTTTTGCTGCGATGGTTCGTTCCACGCCTGCTCGGGTGGGGATAGCTATCCGCTACCTCAGCAGGAGCCGCTTGGACGGGCTTTCGTCCCGCGCCCACCTGACGCCAACTCCGGTATCCCTGCTCGAACAGCCTCGCCAGCACGGTATCCGGTGCATGGACTCGATAGCATGTCTTCTGGCTTTGCGCATCGACGCCGACCCGCTCGATATAGCCTTTTCCAGACAGTCGTCCGATGGTGCGCTTTACCGATATCTTTTCCGGCACGTCGGGCGATATCAAGTCCGAATATCCGGCAACGACGAATGCCGACACAGGATATTTGTCGCACTCATTGACAACCATGGACAGCAGTGCGCGATAGATCACAGCCTCAGCCGGATTGAGACAGTCAAATGCACTCGTCAACGGAAAGCAGCGGCGAGCCGCCATCATCGCAGGAGACGGATCATCGACGACATTTCTTTCTGCGTCGTCCGAGGTAACCGGTGCAACCATCTCCGACACAGACTTTCGCTCACCACTCTCAACAAGAACGGGCTGTTGATTTACAATCGCTGCGGCAAGATCACAATGCTGGCTCTCCGGGTAGTCTGCGGATAGTTGTTGTCTGCTTCGCTTTGGAGCGCCGTTCCTGACGCCTGCCTCGGCCGAAATCAAATCAGATGGCATTACCCCGGCAGGGGCTTGCTGAATGCCTGGTTCTGCAGGGATCGCCGAGAAGTCCAGCGACAACTGCTCCACTGCTGACACACGCCGCCTCATTGGTCACCCCCACATCGCTGTCGCATCAGCCAGTCGGCGACCTCCGCCGGACCAAATCGGATTGCCCTGCCGATGCGGTAGTGTGGTATCTCTCCTCTGGATGCCAGGGCGTAGAGGTACTTGGCTGAGAGGCCCGTTAGCCTGCTCAGCGCAGTCGCGTCCACTAGCTGGTCGATCCGCCGGAGATGGGCGAGGTGATCCATGCGCGCAGTGTGCCGCAGGTTTGACAGGATGTCCAGCAACACTTTGCGCTAGGTTTTAGGAGAAAATGTTTCTCTATGTGTGGCGTGTATCTATATTCATTTCATTGGCTTACAAGATGGGTAATTTTTGCCCACAAACCACCTCACTGAATTGTTGTCGCAAGAGATGGCCAGAATCATCACGTCCGAGCGGACGTATCATACGTCTCCGCCAGATGCCTCCCTCTGCATGTGGTAGGCAGAAGATCGAGTCAAGGCAATTATCCGTTCCCGGCATTGATAGCTCTGCGACAGATGGCGAGCCGGTCAGGAGACAAGGAATCGGCATCCACTTTCTCCCGATCTCGTCTCACGCGCCAGTGGCTCGAACCAGGTTTGGCCCGGGGAAATCTTCGTATGGATGGAGACAAGCCAATCCGCCGCTGTCGGAATTTGGAGATATTCGATCCCGGGTATGTCGGCAAGTCCGACCACCGCACAGGAGGAATTGCTGGCTGAAAGACAGCTCACGAAAAAAAACCTTGCCCGCAAAAACAGCCTGGTTACCCAGCCAGCAGGAAAATTCTGTCGCTTCAGCAACCAGACCAATCATGCGTGCTGTGGAAATCTGATATTGGCTGACGTTGCGACAGCCGCCATCGTTGTCATGCGCGGGTGTCATTGTCATGCAAGATGAGGGAAAAGCGAGGAATTCGACCGACCTCATAGACAGCAGAGAATCTGTAGAATCGACGTAAAACTATTGCAATAAACTATTTATATTAAAGTCTGACATTTGACTAGATTACTGGCGGAGAGAGTGGGATTCGAACCCACGTTAGAGTTTCCCCTAAACACGCTTTCCAAGCGTGCGCCTTCAGCCACTCGGCCATCTCTCCGCAAAGGCGCAATACTATTTTCAAGTCTACCAGAGGAGGTGGAAGAGCGGGATTTTCGAGGGCTTGATGAAATCGTTTACTTGATCGCGCGGAGTGCTGTATAGTTCCTTTGCCACGCGACTCTGCTTTCCGCGCGTCGCAAAGGGATTGAGGCGTGATTGGTTCGGACGAGCCACACGAACATGGAGGAATGTCGGATGAACAAGTGGACGCGTCGGGATGTGATCCGCACGGGAGTGTGGACGGGGGCAGCGGTGGCTGCGGGTTCTGCGATGGGTGGCAGTGCGATGGCGCGTGCCGCGTCGCTGCTGGAGCAGTTTGAAGCATCGCCGGAGACCAATGCCGCAGTGGCTCCGCGCGAGCATCTGCTCTTCGACTTTGGCTGGAAGTTTATGATGGGCAACGGATGCGATCCGGCGAAGGATCTGGACTTCGGCAAAAACCAGGGCGACTTTGCCAAGACGGGCGACTTCAAGTTTGCGACCGCGGCCTTTGACGACTCGGCATGGAAGACGGTGAACCTGCCGCACGACTGGGCTGTGGACCTGCCGTTTGTGTGGGACGAAGAGCAGAAAGGCCACGGGTACAAGCCGGTGGGACGGCGATATCCGGAGACCAGCGTGGGCTGGTATCGGCGCGTATTTGCCATTCCGGAGGCGGATCGCGGCAAGCGCGTGGTGGTGGACTTCGACGGGGCGTTTCGCAGTGCTCTGGTTTTTGTGAACGGCATCTTTGCCGGACGCAACGACAACGGCTATGCTCCGTTCTCCTTTGACATCACGGACTATCTGCTCTATGGCGATAACAACGCAATTGTCGTTCGCATGGATGCCAGTTTTGGCGATGGCTGGTTCTATGAGGGTGCGGGCCTTTATCGGCATGTGTGGATGACCAAATACGATCCGCTGCACCTGGGCCAGTGGGAGAGCTATGTGCGCAGTGAGATGAGTGGTTCTGCGGCCAAGCTGAGCCTGGGTACAGTGGTGATGAATGCTGGCGAAAGATCCGGAACGGCCAGTGTGAAGTGGAAGATTGTGGATGCTTCTGGCGCGACGGTGGCGACCGCGCAAGCCGCGGAGCAAACCATCGCTCCGGATGGAAGCGCGACCTACACGGCAACTGCAACCATCGCGAATCCGAAGCTGTGGTCGCTCGATTCGCCGACGATGTATGCCGCGCAGGTCACGGTCGAGTCGGACGGCAAGGTCATCGATGGCGAGCGCGTGGGATTTGGCGTGCGCACAGTGGCCTTTGATGCGGCGAAGGGATTTTCGCTGAATGGGCAGAACATGAAGATCAAGGGAACGTGTAACCACCAGGATCATGCCGGAGTAGGCGCGGCGCTGCCGGATCGCCTGCAGTGGTACAGGCTGGCAGTGCTGAAGGAGATGGGTGGAAACGCCGTCCGAACTTCGCACAACATGCCAACGCCGGAGTGGGTGGAGGCGTGCAATCGCATGGGCATGATGATGCTTTGCGAGACGCGCCAGATGAATTCCAGCCCGGAGGGTTTGGCGCAACTGGAGGCGATGATCAAGCGCTACCGGAATTCACCGGCGATCATTCTGTGGTCGATGGGCAACGAGGAATGGACGCTGCAAACACACACCTACGGACACCAGATTGTGGAGACGATGGTCAAGCGCTCGCATGAGCTGGACCCGACACGGCTGTGCACGGCGGCGGTGAACGGGAAGTTTGCCGACAAGATCATGGATACAGGATCGGCTTCGGCGCTGGATGTTGAAGGGTTCAACTACAATCTGGGTGCAATCGACAAGTTCCACACGGACCATCCGACCAAGCCAACGGTGGGAACGGAGACGGCGAGCACGGTTTCCACGCGCGGCGTCTATGTCACGGACCCGAAGCGGAACTGGGTGAGTGCATACGACGTGAATGTAACGGCGTGGAGCGAGACGGCCGAGCAGTGGTGGAGCTTCTATGCGACACGCGACTGGCTGCCTGGCGGGTTTGCATGGACGGGATTTGATTATCGCGGTGAGCCGACGCCCTACGGCTGGCCGAGCGTGAACTCGCAGTTTGGCATCGTGGACATGTGCGGTTTTCCGAAAGACAATTTCTTTTATTACAAGGCGTGGTGGGGCAACCAGCCGGTGCTGCACCTGTTTCCGCACTGGAACTGGGAGGGTCGCGAAGGCGATCCGATCGATGTGTGGGTTCACTCGAATCTGGATGAAGTGGAGCTTTTCCTGAATGGCGCAAGCCAGGGAAGCAAGAAAGTTCCAGTAAATGGACACGTGCAGTGGTCCGTGAAGTATGCGCCGGGCACGATTGAAGCGCGGGGATCAAAGGGCGGCAAAGTGGTGCTGACCGACAAGCGCGAAACGACGGGTGCGCCGGTGGCGATCCGTCTGACGGCGGATCGAACGACGATCAATGCGGATGGCGAAGACGTGGCCGTGCTGAAGGTGGAGGTTTTGGACGCGCAGGGTCGCGCGGTGCCGACGGCCGACAACCACATCGGCTTCAACGTCAGCGGCGCGGGAGCTTTGATCGGCGTGGGCAACGGCGATCCAAACTGCCAGGAGAGCGACAAGGAGCCACGCCGCAGCCTCTTCATGGGGCTGGCGCAGGTGATCGTGCAGGCGACACAGATGCCGGGCGAGATTCGCATTGAAGCCGTGAAGGATGGCTGGGATGGCGTGGAACTGACGCCTGCCAAGCTGGTGATTACGACGCAACGCGTGACGCCGAGACCTCAGGTTCCGGTCGTGCGCACGCCGCGGCGGTAAGGCAGAAAACAAGGGTCAAAAACAATTCCTTCGGCGGGATTGCGCAGGCAATCCCGCTTTTCTTTTGCCGCGATCAGAGCAGGGAAGAGCGAAAAAGCCCCTGTCGAATTGGATGCAAACGCTTTTTAATCAATACAATAGCTAATCAATCCGGACGCGATCCGGTGTTGACTCTAAGGTTAACCCGTCTATTACCACCCCCCCAGGGGGGTATATTATTTTTCTTGCCAACGAAAATATGGCGAAATGTTAACTGAGTTGCAACTAGACCTGACTTTGTTTTGTCGCCGTGGCGTGCGGCTGAACTGTGGCCGCAATCAGTATTGCAGATAACGAAAGAATTGCCTGCCATTGCATGGAGTCATTAGCATGAAGCGGATGCGCGTTCACGCGGTGGCCGCTCCCGATGGTCGCGGGGGTGGCACGGGTAGGTCGGGAATGCACGCATGGCGTGATTGGCTCAGCGAGGATGATCGGTACCGGCAGCGTCCGTTTCTCGGTCTGGTTCAGGAGCTGACGTCCTCAAACATGCCGGTGGGAAGGCCGTCGATGCTGGTGGAGTTCTTCTCGCGACGATACTGCTCCAGAGCCGCTTCGCCTTTGGCTTCGGCCCAGCGTGTGAGCTGGTCACGTTCGCCGATGGACTGATAGAGTGGCACGTTCATGCCGCAGGATGTCTGAACCAGGTCAACATCGAGAAGCACGATCTGACGAGCGCCCGGAACCTCGATGCCGTCGTAATGCGTGGCCAGCAGGCTGCCGTATTCCGCGCTGTGACGGGGCACAATCCGCCCACGCCCGTAGAGGCGCAGAATCAGCGGTCTGCCGTCGAAGGCGCAGAACATGAGCGTCAGGCGACCGTCGGCCAGCAGATGAGCGGCCGTTTCGTTTCCGCTTCCTGTGCGATCGAGATAGATGACGGTACGGTCGTCGAGAATGCGCAGGGCAGCCACATCGCGCGGGGAAAGGTTAACTCGTCCGTGCGAGGCTGCGGAGGCGTTGAAGAAGATATGCTGCTGCTGGATGAACTCGCGATGATCCTGCTCGATGCGCTGGAACTGTTTGCCCATAGCTACGATTGTATGCGTCCACGTTTTCCGGGAGCAGACCCCGAAGTGAAGGGTCTGCCGCCAGGGTAGTGTGAACAGACGCTAGAAGGCGGGGATGCCGGTGATGTGCTGGCCGAGGATGAGGCCGTGTACGTCGTGTGTGCCTTCGTAGGTGATGACGGATTCCAGGTTCATCATGTGGCGCATGATGGGGTAGTCCTCGGTGATGCCGTTGGCGCCGAGGATCTGCCGGGCGGAGCGCGCAGTTTCGAGGGCCATCCAGACGTTGTTGCGCTTGGCCAGAGAGATGACTTCGTGGCCGAGCTGGCCCTGATCCTTGAGCCGACCGGCGTGGAGTGAGAGTAGCTGCGCCTTGGATATCTCCGAGATCATCCAGACGAGTCTTTCCTGGATGATCTGGTGGCTGGCGATGGGTTCGTTGCGGAACTGCTTGCGCATTTTCGCGTACTGGAGAGCCGTGTCATAGCAGGCCATGGCCGCGCCAATCGCTCCCCAACTGATGCCGTAGCGTGCCTGATTGAGGCACATGAGCGGGCTTTTGAGTCCGCCCGAGCCGGGGAGCAGGTTGGCGGCAGGCACGCGCACCTCCTGAAGCGAAAGTCCGGCGGTGACGGAGGCGCGCAGGGACCATTTGCCGTGGACCTCGTCGGCGCGGAAGCCGGGGCGGTCGGTTTCGACGAGGAAGCCGCGGACGCGGTCGTCTTCGTCGGTGACCTTGGCCCAGATGATGGCAACATCGGCGATGGTGCCGGAGGTGATCCACATCTTTTCGCCGGTGAGGATGTAGGTGTCGCCGTCTTTGGTGGCGCGGGTGGTCATGCCGCCGGGGTTGGAGCCGAAGCCGGGTTCGGTGAGGCCGAAGCAGCCGAGCTTGCGTCCGGCGGCGAGTTCGGGCAGCCATTTGTTCTTCTGCTCGTCGGAGCCGAAGGTGTGGATGGGGTACATGACGAGAGCGGACTGGACGCTGACGAAGCTGCGAAAGCCGGAGTCACCACGCTCCAGCTCCTGCATGACGAGTCCATACTCGACGTTGGACATGCCGGCGCAGCCGTAGCCTTCGATGTTGGCTCCGAAGAAGCCGAGTTCGGCCATCTGGGGGACGAGTTCGCGCGGGAAACGCCCCTCGCGGAAGCAGTCTTCGATGATGGGGATGAGGTTGTCGTCCACGAACTGGCGAGCGGTGTTGCGGACAAGCTTTTCGTCCTCGGAGAGCAGGGAATCGAAGCGGATGAGATCGACGTTGTGGAAGGGAAAACCCATGATGGTGTGTCTGCGTCCTTTCGCGCAAAAGTCGGCATGCGACGATGGCGGCAAGACTAACGCTAGCAGGTGGAGCGCGTGCGGGGGAAGTGTCGCGTTTGGCGTCAGTAAAAGAGTAGCTCAGGCATGGGGTAATGCTTACGGTTGCGAGTCCAGAGGGAGATGGCGGGGTCCAGTCAGTTTATTGCCAGGTCTTGAACGAAAGACGTTTTGAGGGCGATGGGTTCGGGGCGGGATCGGGGTGGCTCATGCGAGGAAGTCTTTGAGGAATGGGTCTTTGCTGGAGAGCAGTTCGTCGGTGGAGCCGTCAAAGAGCAGGTGGCCCTCATGCAGGACCATGAAGCTGGTGAGTGGGTCAAAGCTGCCCTTGGGAAGCGGAACCATGGCGTTGGTCTGGGAGTCAAAGCGGTGTGTGACCATCGTGAAGGCGTCCTGAAGCCGGTGCGTGACGAGAATAGCCGGAGTTTTGTAAGCGTCACGCTCTTTGACAACCAGTTCGTTGATGGTGTGCGAGGTCACAGGATCGAGGCCGCCGGTGGGCGAGTCATAGAGGATCAGATCGGGCTTGTCGATGATGGCGCGAGCGATGGAGACGCGTCGGCGCATGCCGCCGGAGAGGCTGGGCGGATAGAGGCTGAAGGCGTTGTCGAGATCGACGAAGGAGAGCGCGCGGTGGACGCGGCGGTCGATGGTTTCGCTGGAGACGCCGCGCTCGATGAGCTGCCAGCCGACGTTGTCGCGGACGGTGAGCGAGTCAAAGAGCGCGCTCTCCTGAAAGACCATGCCGGTGCGTCGGCGGAGGTCGAGCAAAGCGGGTTCCGGCATGGATGCGATGGGCTGTCCGAAGAGAAAGATTTCGCCGGAGTCCGGGCGGATGAGGCCGTTGGCGAGCTTGAGCAGGGTGCTTTTGCCCATGCCGGCGAGTCCAAGCAGGATGCGAGTTTCGCCGGGTCGGAGGGTGAAGGAGATGGCGTCGAGCAGGATGCGCGGGCCAAAGCCGAGGGTGACACGCTGAAAGCAGAGCGGCGAATCGGAGACGCATGCAGCCGGATCGTCAGCGGCAGTGAGCGGAGCGGGATCAGTGGCTTCAAGCATGGAATTTCCCGGAAAAATGTCGGGGTGAAGATGGCTACAGCGGTGGAAAAAGCCAGAGCATGACGCGGCTGATGAGGAAGTCGGAAAAGATGATGAGTACCGAGGAGATGACAACGGCCTGCGTGGTGGAGCGTCCGACGCCCTGTGTGCCGCCCGTGGTGCGCATGCCTTTGTAACAGCCGATGGTGGCGATGATGAAGCCGAAGACGAGCGGCTTGGTGAGTCCCTGAATAATGTCGGAGAAGACGAGCGCCTGATAGGCAGAGGAGAAATACTGCGCGCCGTCGAGATGGCTGATGAAGACTGCTACAGAGGCGCCGCCAGCGGTGCCCAGAGTGTCGGCGACGACCGTGAGCAGGAAGAGCACGACGACGGTAGAGATCATACGCGGGGTGACGAGCTTTTTCATCGGGTCGGTGCCGAGGGCGCGCATCGCGTCGATCTGTTCGGTGACAACCATGGAGCCAAGCTCGGAGGCCATGCCGGAGGCGTTGCGGCCAGAGACCATCAGGCCGGTGAGAACGGGCGCGAGTTCGCGAATCATGGAGAGCGAGACAAAGCGGCCGGTATAAGCCTGCGCTCCGAACTGTGCCAGCGAGGCCGCCGATTGCAATGCAAGCACGCCACCGGTGAAGAATCCTGTGAGCACGACGATGGGTACCGAGCCGACGCCGATCAGGTCGGACTGGGTAAAGATATCCGGCCAGTAATGAGGCGCTCGGAAGACGTTGGCTAGGGTCTGCGCACAGAAGAGCGCGTAGTCCTGGACGGTCATGAGCCAGCGCCGAACGGTTTTGTCAAAGTTTTCCGTAAGCAGAACGCGGGGCATAGGACTCGCTTTCGAGAGGAGGACGGCGAGGAACTGGTTCCA
Organism: Acidobacteriota bacterium; assembly: GCA_021851335.1. Taxonomy (GTDB): domain Bacteria; phylum Acidobacteriota; class Terriglobia; order Terriglobales; family Acidobacteriaceae; genus Acidicapsa. The sequence goes on from JAJZEA010000048.1 coordinate 16,469, forward strand.
TGTTCAGAATAGCCTATCGAGAGTGGAGGATGGATCGGCGAGTGTGCCTCAGCCTGCGGCAGAGTCTTCTTCGGCAATGAGTTCCGGCACCACGGGCAGGATGCCGAGCTGCTGGTAGATGGGCTTGAGGAGACGCCGCAAGGTGGGCATCTGCAACCAGAACCATGCGGCTCCGGCCAGACAGGCAGCTCCACTGACGACGACGGTAGCTTGCGCGCCGATGAGGTGAGCGAGCGTGCCGGCCATCAAACTGCCAAAGGGCGCCATGCCGACGAAAGCGATGGTGTAGTAGCTCATGATGCGCCCGCGGCGGTCCTCCGGGACGATGGTCTGGATGATGGTGTTGCTCGATGTGAGGCCCTGCATCATGCCAAAGCCGACGACAAGCTGAAGCAGCAGCGAAAGCCAGAGCTGATGAGACAGTCCAAAGGCGATGAGTCCGATGCCAAAGATGGCGGCGGCGAGCGGGATCATGCGGACGAGGCCGCGGACGGATTTGCGGAAGACGAGAGAAAGCCCGGAAGCGAGCGCGCCGACGCCGGTGGCTCCCATGAGGAAGCCAAGCGTGTGAGCGTCGCCATGCAGCACCTGAGCGGCAAAGATGGGCATGAGCACAGTGAACGGCCATCCCATGAGGCTGACGATGGCAAAGAGTAGCAGGATGGTGCGTATGGGCACAAAGCTGCGGACGTAGTTCCAGCCATCGGCAAGCTGGGTGAGCATCGGTTCTCGCGCGCGCAGCAAAGCGGCCTTGCGGTGAGCAGGATCGACGCGCATGGCCAGCAGTGAGTAGACGACGGCGATGTAGCTGACGCCGTCGATCAGGAAACACCAGCCCTCGCCGGTGGCGGCGATCACGATGCCAGCCAGCGACGGCCCGAGCAGACGTGCGAAGTTGACCATGCTGGAGTTGATGGCGATAGCGTTCGAGAGATCGTCGCGATTGTCCACCATCTGGACCATGAAAGACTGTCGCCCAGGCATGTCAAAGGCGTTGACGATGCCCTGCACGGCGCTGAGCGCGAGCAGTTCATGGATGGTGATGCGATGGGTGAGAGTGAGCGCGGCCAGCAGCAGAGATTGCACCATGGACGCAACCTGAGTGGCGATCAGGACAACGCGGCGATCCATGCGATCGACGGCGACTCCGGCAAAAGGCGCAAGCAGAAAGGTGGGAATCTGCCCGGCAAAGCTGATGGTGCCCAGCAGAATGGCCGAGTGCGTGAGCCGATAGACAAGCCAGGCCGTGGCGACGCGCGTCATCCATGTGCCGATGAGCGAGATGCTTTGCCCGGAGAAGAAAAGCTGAAAATTGCGATGACGCAGAGCGCGCCAGGCGTGCGCATAGCGGGAGAGCGAAAAAGAACTGGGCACAACCCGATTTTACCGCTGACAGTGGGGCATCTTTTTCGCCGGGGCTGGAGCTAGGCAAAGGTTGGTTCTGCACAGTATGCTTGCTACCGGTTCATGGCAGGCGATCCCGCGGAGTTGAAGTATATATTTCGGGGCGTATCTGTCTGAATGAAAATCTGAATGGAAATTCAGAGTCATGGAGGCCACCGTGCCAACGATTTCAGGGATTACACACATTCGACGCGGATTTGTTTTTGTTCTTGCTTTGGTTCTGGCGCTGGTCGGCGGCAGCTTTGCCACGGCGCAGTCGGCGAATCAGATGACCGCAGATGAGCAGAATCAGGCGCAGATCCGGCAAAGGATCGATCAGACCATCCAGAAGCTGACGCTGGAGGAGAAGATCACGCTGCTCTCCGGTTCGCGCATGATGGAGTCGGCACCGATTCCGCGGCTGGGCATTCCGGCGCTGCGGATGAGCGATGGTCCGGTGGGCGCGCACATTCCGCCGCCGTCCACGGCGTTTGCGGCGGGCATTGGGCTGGCGGCGAGCTGGGATACTGAACTGGCGCAGCGCATTGGTGTGCAGCTTGGCCGCGATGCGCGCTCGCGCGGAGCCAGCTTTCTGTTGGGGCCGGGCGTGAATATCTATCGCGCGCCGATGAATGGCCGCAACTTCGAGTACTTTGGCGAAGACCCGTTTCTGGATAGCCAGATTGCGGTGGGATATATCGAAGGCGTGCAGTCGCAGAACGT
>JAJZEA010000049.1 GCA_021851335.1 Acidobacteriota bacterium
TCAGTTCGAGTTGCAAGCAAAGGCTCGAACACTAGCCCGCGCAGCCTGACCGCGATGGCTCAACCGCAATCAGACGAAAGTCCAAAACCAGTACGACTATGAGCGACGCGTTCTGAGGGCAAGGTCACTTCTGGTGTTTTGAGAGTTGTTGACATTGAAAGTATTGCCTCCTTAATTCCTGCGGAGTTGCAGCTGAAACATATTTTCCATACAGGAATCATGGTAATTGATAAACTAAACATCCAGCGCTGCATAGGTAGCTCAGGTACGGTGCAGGAGTGGTGCCCCAGGCTTGGACGTATTCTTCCAGTGTTGTGCTGTGGGGGGTGTACTGGGGTCGCCTAGGCGTAAAGTATATATATATTTATATTTACACGCCTAGAAGCCAACGGGTACTATGTCTGACGTACGCTAGTCGGAGGTCGAATGGCGATGGGTTCAAACCACATAGATGGGCATCCAAACTCATCGAGCATCCTCGAGTCGCTGCAACTGATCTTGCGAAGCGCCGAATTTAAGGATGCCGTGCAGTTGCAGAGTCTGCTCAAGTACGTCGTAGAGATGTCCCTCGAGGGACAAGAGGGCGCACTCAAAGAGCGCGTCATCGGAATGAGCGTGTTTAGCCGACAAGCTGACTATGACACGTCTATCGATCCGATCGTCAGGTCCCGGATGGGGCTGCTACGAAAGCGCCTCGCACATTTTTACCAGAGCAAGGAAGCTCAGAACTCCCCGATTGAGATCATCATTCCGAATGGGTCATATCGGCCGACGTTCGTCCTTCGTCCTACGATATCCGATGCAAACATCGAAGTTCCTGCCGAAAGCAGTACCGAAACCGCCCCCAACGCTAAAGAGCATTCAGCACCGAATCAGACAGATCTTTCGGTGCTCCACGACTCGAGACCGGCGCGAGTGGCTCGATGGTGGCCATGGGCAATTGTAGCCGGAGTGACTTGCGCGATAACTTTGACTACATGGGTGGGAATAACACATCTACGAAAGAGTGCGCTCGAACTCTTCTGGGGCCCCATCTTGGCAAGCGATAAGCCGATCGTTGTCTATTACGGAACTTTTTCCGCATTCATGCTCTCAGATAGCTATTGGAAAAGAACAGCTCTGCCCCCCCAGGATGCCGCGTTGGAACAGCCCGGATCGGACGTTGAAATACCAAAGTTGGACGATGAACAAGCTTTAACCGGAAGAGACTTTAAGAATCTTCCCGATGGCTTTACGACTCCCGGAGACCTATCAGCAACTGCCAAAGTAGTGGGCCTCATCGAGCGCAAGCATCGCAAATATAATTTGCGCTCAGGAGCCAATTTCCCCTTTGCCGATTTACAAGGCACACCGACCGTTCTGATTGGCGCATATGACAATTACTGGACAATGGATTTGACTCGGAATCTCTGGTTTTATTTCGATCGGAGCGGCAAAATCCGAGAGCGAGGCGGGCAGCATCGATTCTGGTCTGATCCAACCGCCGCAGACACCGCAGTTAATGAAGACTACGCAATCATTTCCAGGCTTCTCGATTCAAAAACCGGAAGTCCGGTGGTGGTCATCGCAGGGACAAGAACCTGCGGAACCGATGCCGCCGGTGACTACATCACGGATTCAGCGCTACTCCAAACCATCCCTCGAGATGTCTTGGAGCGAAAGAATCTGGAACTCGTCCTCCATGCATCACTCGTCCACTGTATCCCAAGTTCAATCGAAGTCGTCGCCTCGCACTATTGGTAGAACGGGCGATCCGGCAAGACAATACTGTTATGCGGCAGGCGACGACGGGATTTTTGAAGACGTCGTTGATACTGTCAGGATTGTTTTCGATTTGCGTCATGTGTTCCGTTTCTGCGTTGCGCAACTTGTCTTTTGTCCTGCAAGGAACGCGCGTTTCAATGGCGAGTTTCAAATCGCCATTAAGCCGTTCATCGGGATTCAGCTCCGGCGAGTCACTGGGCAGATAGAAAACTTCGATTTGCTCCATGTGTTCAGCCAGCCACTTCTTGACCGGCTTGCAAGGATGTACGCTCAGGTTGTCGAGTATCCGAAAGACCTTACGCCCGGCTTGCTTGATCAAAGCCTCAAAGAACTCGATCAAGCGCACATGGCTGAAGTTGCGCTTCGATTCGGGCTACGGGCAGATGATCGGGCAGCCGGAGCCTCTCAAGCCGGGGTTCCGGTGGGGGTTGGCTGCGTGGATGGGTGAAGATCTCGACGGCGGCGGGCTGGCATGACGCGGATCCGGGTGGCGTGGAAAGTGGTGCCATCCGCAGCGCCGGCGATGCGGATGAGGTCGCCTGGCTTGAGGTCTGTGAGAGCGATGGAGTCGCGCAGGTGATGGATGGATGTCTGCGGATCGGTGGTGACGGTGAAGGGCGTGCGATTGACCAGATCCAGGACCGTAATCCGTGTGCCTTGAATCGAGGTGATGCTGCCGGCGAGCCAGGTTTTGCCGTAGCTGGTTTCGAAGGTCTTGAGTTGAGCGACACGTGCTGGATCGAGCCGGACGATGGCGACGGCGCCGACGGAGCGGGCTGTGTCGTTGACGTCTCCCATGGCGGTCAGGAGATCGCCGGGGTGGAGGTCAGAGGGCGCGATGGATTTCATGCGCGGTCGTGGAGCGTGGTTGGGCGCGGGATGCTTTGGCCTGCGCGGAAGTTGCAGGATGCGTGTGTTGGCGTTGAAGTGGACGGTGTAGAGCGAGCCGTTTTCGAGCTTGAGCGTGAGGGTCGAGGCATCGATGGCGGTGGCGGTTCCAAGGATGCCGCGCGCGCCGGGAAGCCATGCACCGAGACGCGCGCCGGGCGCGGCAGGATGATCGGTTGCCTGAGCCGAGGCAATGCCGTGGTGCGCTGTGAATCCTGCGCCGAAGGCGAGGACGGCTGCGAGAGCGAGGCTGAAGCGAGGCTGAACCGGAAGTTGGAAGCGCATCGTACCCTCCTGATGGCACTGTCTATCACCTTAGACGAAAGAAATGTCTCCGGAGATGCCGGGCGATCATCCATTAGACTCAGGGGAGAAAAGGCAGGCATGACGGCGACCCAGCCCAAGGTGGACGATCGAGCACCGGAGACGGCCCGACACGCGGAACTGGCGGAGGCGTTTCTGGCGGTGAGAAATCAGACGCGCGATCTGGTGGCTCCGCTGAGCGCGGAAGACATGATGGTGCAGTCGATGCCGGAGGCTTCGCCGGCGAAGTGGCATCTGGCGCATACGACGTGGTTCTTTGAATCGTTTGTGCTGGGGCCGTTTGCTGCCGGGTACACGCCGTTTGATAAGGATTTTCACTGGCTTTTCAATAGCTACTATCAAAGCTTTGCCCGCTTTCCGGACAAGCAACTGCGCGCGTCGTTTTCTCGACCGGGGCTGGAGGAAGTGCTGGCGTATCGACGGCATGTGGAGGCGGCGGTTGCGTCGCTGCTGGATGGTGACGGAGCTGTGCCGGAAGTGCGGGATCGTGTGTTGCTGGGGATGCATCATGAGCAGCAGCATCAGGAGCTGATTCTGACCGATGTGCTGCACGCGCTGGCGAGCAACCCGATGCAGCCGTCCTATCTGCCAGCGCTTGAGATTGCGCCGGGTGAGCCGCAGCCGCTGACCTTTGCCCGGTGGCCGGGCGGGCTGAAGGCGATGGGAGCTTCCGAGGGATTCAGCTTTGATAATGAGCGACCGGCGCATCGCGTGTGGCTGGAGCCTTTTGCGATGGGCAGTCGACTGATTACGAATGCGGAGTATGCGGAGTTTATGGCGGACGGCGGGTATGCGCGCCCCGAGCTGTGGCTTTCGGATGGATGGCAGCAGGTGCAGAGTCAGGCGTGGCAAGCGCCGCTCTACTGGACGAAGGAAGACGGCGAATGGGAGATGTTTACGCTGCGAGGCCGGTGGCCGCTGAGTCGTGCGAGTCATCTGCCGGTGATGCATGTGAGCTACTACGAAGCCGACGCCTATGCGCGCTGGGCGGGCAAGCGACTGCCAACGGAAGCGGAATGGGAGTGCGTGGCGAGCGGGCAGAGGGTGAGGGGAAATTTGCTGGAAGGCGGGCGAATGCTGGCGGCTCCGAACGCGAATGAGGAAGGCGTGGGACAACTCTTTGGCGATGCGTGGGAGTGGACGGCAAGCGCGTATCTGCCGTATCCGGGATTTTCGCCGCTGCCGGGGGCGCTGGGCGAGTACAACGGAAAATTCATGAGCGGGAAGATGGTGCTGCGAGGCGGATCATTTGGTACGGCGAGCAGCCATATTCGCGCGACGTATCGGAATTTCTTTGTGCCGGAGACGCGCTGGCAGTTTTCGGGAATTCGACTGTGCGAGAGCTGCGCGTGATCGGCGAGACGGTGAGCGGAGAAGCGGTTGCCGAGGCTGTGCGCGAGGGACTTCTGGCTTGTCCGAAGACTCTGCCGCCGTGGCTTTTTTATGATGAGCAAGGTTCAGCGCTCTTCGAGAAAATTACCGCATTGCCGGAGTATTATCCGACGCGGATGGAGCGGGAGCTGCTGCATCGACATGCGAGAGAGATTGCGGCGGGAAGAGATGAACTGCGCCCGTTGTCGGTGGTGGAGTTGGGCGCTGGGTCGGCGCAGAAGACGGCGTTGCTGCTGAGGGCGTTGGATGCGGAGGGCTGCGGGATTTCGTATCTGCCGATGGATATCTCCGCAACCGCTCTACGCGAGGCAGAGGAGCAGCTTGGCAGGGATTTTCCGCAGCTTCGGCTGCGGCCGGTTTTGACGGACTTTACGTGTGAGAGGCCGATGCTGCCGATCGATGCGGAGGACCAGCGGATGCTGCTTTGGCTGGGTTCGAGCGCAGGCAACTTTGAGATGGAAGACGCAGTGCGCATTCTGCGGGATGCTTCCACGGAGATGCGTGAGGGGGATTTTCTGCTGCTGGGACTGGATGGCGCGCCGGAAGCGAATGGCCGTGAAACGGACAAACAGATCAGCGACCTGTTGCGCGCCTATGACGATGCGGCGGGTGTAACGGCGGCGTTCAATCGCAATCTGCTGAAGCGCATGGGCCGAGAGCTGGGAGCAGAGTTTTGCGTGGATCAATTTGAGCATGAGGCGCGATGGAACAGCCGCACAAGCTGCGTGGAGATGCATCTGGTGAGCACGATGGCGCAGAGTGTGTTTGTGCGTGAACTGGAAAGATGGTTTCACTTTCAGGCGGGCGAGTCGATTCATACGGAAAACAGCCGCAAGTTTGCGCGGGACGAAGCGCGCGCGCTGGTGCGCGCGGCAGGATTTTCACCGGTGAAGAGCTGGCATGATGCGAATGGATGGTATGGGCTATTCCTGGGTCAGCGGGTGTGAGAACAGCGCCTGTTTGCGGGGAAGCGCGGATCAGAAGGCAAAGCCGGATTTCAATTCGCAATGGTAGACGCGCGTGCGGTCCGTTGTTTGACTTTGTCGGAGGGTGCAGCTTGTCCAGCTTGTGTTGATATCCGGCCCCAGTGGAAAAACCATCAGCGTGCCGTCCAACTCCGCCTCAATGCTTACGCCTTCTTCATTGGCGGGCAAGGTGAAGTTGAGCGTTTGTCCGAAGAAGACAGGGAACAGATGATGGACGCTTGAGTTGAGCGAGGTGCGATAGACCTCAGCCTCGATGAGAAAGGTGGCAGTCTCGGACCAATCGAGCGCGGAGACGGAGATTTTCTGGCCACCGTTTTTGTATCCGGAGTCATCGATACGGGTGAATGGACAGGGGCCTGCGATGCAGGAGACGCGCACCTGGCGAAAGGTGTTGCCGACGCCAGCATCCAGCGAAGCCTGGCCGACTGCGGTCTTCCAGCGTCCGTCTGGCGAGCAGGGTTCGTGGCCGTTGCAGGGAAGACTTCCTGCATTGCGCGCTTCAAAGATTTGAGTGATGCTGCCGATGTTGCTCTCTGAGGTTGCGTTCTCGACGTAGCGAATGCGGATGTTTGTGATTTTGGTGATGTGTGTTCCGGGGTTTCCGTCGCTGGGCTGTGTGGGCAACTCGCGCATGTGAAAGACGTAGAGCGGATTGCGGGCGGAGCGTAAGCCGACAGAAACCTGCTCGGTGAAAGATTGGTAATGGTCATGGGAGAAGTGGAAGTACAGCTTTGCTCCGGGCAGGATGACTTTGCGCAGCGGGATGTGAAAGTATCCCTGGCTATCGGTTTCAGCGGTCACGGAGGTGCGTCCGGATTGCAGGGTTACCTGGGCCTGGGCGACGGGTTGTTGGCGGCGCACGTCTTCGTCCTGTCGGAGCAGGACGCCCTGCACGATCAAAGCGCCGAGGCCGGAGTCGCGACGGATGAGCATCAGAAGTGCCGAGACCAGAACGACAATTCCTGCGATCACGACAACACGCCAGCGTCTGCGATGGATGATCGCCATGAAAGAGATCCTCTGAAGCAGGATACTCTTCTGCCGGGCATCCGGGCAGGGATGACGGAGTGTGAAGTTGGGCGAGGCAACTCTGTGCGCCAGGATGTATTCTTTTCACTTGTAGCGTTGCACGCAAGCGGTCTGGAGAAGCGCCTGAAGGAGATGCGGACAGCGAAACTGTATGCCGACTCACGACTCATCTGCTTTTCCCCGGATGCCACGGATGACGCGCAGGGAGGCGCTGCTACGGATGGCGCAGCTTTGCGGAGCGTCATGGGCGGCTGCTTGCGGTCCGTCGCTGTTGGCGGCTGCGTCGTCGCATGCAGCCGCAAGAAATTCGCATGTTGACGCGAGCGAACAGGCCTATGCTTTCAGCCCGGAGGAAGATGCGATTCTGGATCAGATTGAGCGTGCCAATTTTCTCTTTTTCTGGGAACAGGGACATCCGCAGACGGGACTGATCAAGGATCGTTGCAACACGCGCGTGCAGGACACGAGCATTGTGGCCAGCATTGCTTCCACGGGTTTTGGACTGACGGCAATCTGCATTGCCGAGAAGCGCGGATTCATCGGCCACGCGGATGCGCGATTGCGCGTGTTGCAGACGCTGTCTTCGCTGTGGCATCGTCTGCCGACGCATCGCGGATTTTATTTTCACTATGCGAATATTGCGACGGGCGAGCGCATCTGGGATGCGGAGGCGTCTTCGGTCGACACGGCGATTCTGCTGTGCGGAGTGCTGATGTGCAAGGCGCACTTTGAGGACGTGGATATTCGGAAACTGGCGCAGGCAATCTATGACCGCGTGGATTGGTCATGGCTCTCAGAAGACACGGCACTGCTGGCGATGGGATGGACGCCGGAGCTTGGTTTTCTGGCCAGCAAGTGGGATGACTACAGTGAGCTGATGATGATTTATCTGCTGGGCATGGGGTCGATGACGCATCCGCTGCACAGCGATGCATGGCTGGCATGGAAGCGAACTCTTTTTGAATACGATGGATTGCGCTATATTGGCTCGTATGCGCCGTTGTTTGTGAATCAGTACTCGCAGGCGTGGTTTGATTTTCGCAACAAGAGGGACCACTTCGCGGATTACTTTGAGAACTCGATTCTTGCCACCGAAGCGCATCGACGCTTTTGCGTGGATATGAATACGCGCTTTCCGGATTACACGAATGCGCTGTGGGGCATCACGGCTTCCGATACGGAGCATGGATATGCAGCCTGGGGTGGTCCGCCGGCAACAGGTCCGATCGATGGAACGATTGTTCCCTGTGCGGCTGCCGGATCGTTGCCGTTTCTGCCGAAGGAGACGATGCGTGTCCTGCGTACGATTCACGATCATTATCCGCAGACGTGGTCGCGGTATGGCTTTGTGGATGCCTTCAATCCGCTGACGGGATGGGTGGATACGGATGTGATTGGAATTGATACGGGCATCACCATGCTGATGGCGGAGAATGCTCGCACGGGTTTTGTTTGGAGCACGTTTATGCGCAATGAGGAAGCGCAGCGAGGCATGCAGAAGGCCGGTTTTCAGCCATACAAGCACCCGCCGTATCCCTACGACAGATGGTCGTAATGCGCTTTGTGGGCGACTTTTGCTGCGGGACGGCGATTGCGGCCAGAGTGTGTTGCGAGTGTTGCGACGAGAGGAAGCATGCTGACTTGCCGGAATGATGACGATAGAATGACGGTTTACGGGAGCGTCTCGCGGGGATTCGGACTTTCGCTGTGAGATGGGACAATTTGCGCTTGTATCCAACGCCATGAACGATGAAAGCCAGGCAGCATGAAGGAATCGGTTTCAACAGCAGCGGAAAAGCCGGATCGGGAGGAATCCTCCGGGCAGGCATGGTCGGATCGTGTGCGCGCTTTGCGCAACATTCCGCCTGTGCTGCAATTTGTTTGGCAGTCCGGGCCATCGGTGGTTTTTTGGAATATTACGTTGCGCATTGTGGTGGCATTTCTGCCGGTGGGCGTGGGCATTATTGGTCGCTACATCATCGATGGCGTGAACCGCATCCGCCTGCATCAGCCTTTGCCGGAGCACTTCTGGTGGCTGGTTGCGACTGAGATGGTTCTGGCGATTTCGATTGGGGTTCTGCTGAGATTTGTCGACTATCTCGACAGCCTGCTGGCGGATCGGTATACGCATCATGTGAGTGTGGAGGTGATGCGCAAGGCGGCGGCGCTGGATGTGACGGTCTACGAGGATCCGGTTTTTTATGATCGTCTGGAGCGCGCGCGGGTGCAGGCGACGGATCGTCTGGCGATGATCCAGATGATGGGGCGGCTGATCCAGCAGAGCGTGACGGCGATTGCATTTTCCGCTGTGCTGGTGCGATATTCGCCACTTTTGCTGCTGTTGCTGGTGATTGGAATTGTGCCGGCGTTTCTGGGGGAAAGCCACTTTGCATTCCTTTCGTATGCCAAGAACCTGCGGCAGACTCCGCTGCGGCGGCAGATGGATTATCTGCGTCAGGTGGGAGCAAGCAAGGAAGCAGCCAAGGAGCTGAAACTTTTCAACCTGAGTGGCTATCTGACGGAGCGTTTCAGTGCGCTTTCGCTGAACATCTATCACCAGAATGTTGACCTGAACCGGCGGCGACTTTTCTGGGGCGGATTGCTGGCGATTCTGGGGCAGTTTGGCTACTATGCCGCGTATGGTCTGAGTATCTATCGCACGATTGAGGGGCGATATACGGTGGGTGATCTGACGCTGATCACCACGGCGATTCTGCAGGCGATGAGCAATATCCAAATGGTTTTTTCCACGGCCTCCGGTGTTGCCGATCAGGCGCTTTTCCTGACGGATCTGCTGGCGTTTTTTGAGATGAAGCCGCGCGTGGAGTCGCGTGTGAATGGACTGCGCGCGCCGAGGCCGATTCGTCGCGGCTTTGAATTTCGCAACGTCTCCTTTGCGTATCCTGGAACGACGCGGCGTGTGTTGCGTGATTTCAACTTTACGCTGTCGCCCGGTGAGCGGATCGCGCTGATTGGCGAGAATGGTCAGGGGAAGACGACGGTCGTGAAACTGATCACGCGTCTTTACGATCCGACGGAAGGCCAGATTCTGCTGGATGGAGTGGATCTGCGCGAGTATGATCTGGACGATCTGCACTCCGAGATTGGCGTTATCTTTCAGGACTTCATGCGCTATGAGATGACAGCGCGAGAAAATATCGGCGTGGGGCGCGTGGAACTGCCGCATACGCCGCAAGAGATTGAGGACGCTGCGGAAAAAAGTCTTGCCGCGAGCGTGATTGCCAAGCTGCCTCAAGGCTATGACCAGATGCTGGGTCGCCGCTTTGAAGGCGGTGTCGATCTCTCCGGAGGCGAGTGGCAGCGACTGGCGCTGGCGCGGGCGTATCTGCGCAATGCGCAGTTGTTGATTCTGGATGAGCCAACGGCGGCGCTTGATGCGCGCAGCGAGATGGAAGTCTTTGAGCGCTTTGCGGACCTGACGCAGAACAAGATGGCGCTGCTCATCTCGCATCGGTTTTCTACGGTCCGCATGGCGGATCGCATTGTTGTGCTTGAAGGTGGTTGCCTGGTGGAAGAAGGAACGCACAATCAACTGATCGCTTCCGGTGGACGATACGCATCCATGTTTGAGATGCAGGCCGCAAGCTATCGCTGAGGAGAAATGACCAAGCCGACATCCACAACTTCGACATCGGAAGAGCAGTTCCCTGCTCTCATGGAATATCTGCGCGAGGCTGCACGCGTGGCAGCCGCCTGGGAGGTGGTGCCATGGCCCAGAAATCGTTCGCAATTCTCGGATCGAGCCGAGGCGTTGAGTGCAACGCTGCGGAAGCTGGAAAAGGATTTTGCGCGGTTCCCTGCCGACAATATTCCTACGCACCAGCCTCTTCGTCGCAGCGCATTCCTGGAGGTAGAGAAAGGCATTCGCCTGCTGCGCTCCGCACTTGCCGATCATCCGCGTGAAGCGGAGTTGTTGCCGCGTCTCGTCTCTGGATTCACCGAGGACGAACCACGACTTTCCGGACTGTGTCACCTTTATCTGGAAAAGGTGGAGTACCAGTTCCAGGTGGAAAGTCTGTTGTTCTTTGTGGATGAATTGCAGAAGCATGAACTGCTTCTCTACAAGGAAATCTGGCAATTGGGAACGCACCTGAAGTTTGCGTTGCTGGAGCAACTGCTGAAGGATGCCCCGGTGCTTCTGGATGCTTCGGACTGCGAGGAGCTGGCGCAGCGCGCGATGTATTGCGTGGACAGTCTGCGGCAGATTGCGCTGGTGGATTGGGCGACGATTCTGGAATCGCGGATTGCGTTTGACGCGATTCTGCTTCAGGATCCGATCGGCTGCTATGCCGCGATGGATTTTGAAAGTCGTGAGCTGTATCGCAGACGTGTGGCATTTCTTGCGCGCCACTCGGACTATGGAGAGCTGCGCGTGGCGCAGGCTGCGATGGAGCTGGCGAAAAGCGCGAAGGAAGATGCAACGCTGCACGCGCGCGCCAATCTGCGGCGCAAGCATGTGGGCTACTATCTGCTGGATGAGGGGTTTGCGGCGCTGGGCGCGAGGATTGGATTTCATCCTCCGCTGATCTGGCGGATTCGCGAGAGTGTACGCGCGTCGGCAGATGAGTTTTACATTGGCGGGATCGTAATTCTGACCATCCTGCTGACGGCGCTGCCGCTGTTTCCGCTGGCCGCCTATGACCATATCTGGGGGCAACTGCTGCTGGCGTTGTTGTTGCTGGTGCTGCCGGCTTCGCAGGCCTCGGTGGAGCTGGTGAACACGGTGATCAGCGCGTGCTTTGATCCCGCTCCGCTGCCGCGCCTGGATTTCAACGCAGGAATCGCTGCCGACTGCGCCACGCTGGTTGCTGTTCCCACGCTGCTGCTGAATGCGGAGCAGGTTCGCGATCTTTTCAACAGTCTGGAAGTGCGGTATCTGGCAAATCGTGATCCGCAGCTCCATTTTGCCTTGCTGACGGACCTGCCGGATTCGATCAGCAAGCCAAACGATAAGGATGCGCATCCGCTGGTGGATCTGGCGATTGAGCTGACGGAGGATCTGAACCGGAGATATGCGGGCGCGGGCCGGGGGAGCTTTCTGCTGATGCATCGGCACCGCATCTTTAACCACCGGCAAGGCACATGGATGGGTTGGGAGCGGAAGCGCGGAAAGCTGCTGGATCTGAATAAATTTCTGACCGGCGAGTTTGATGCGTTTCCCATCAAGGCAGGCAATCTGAAGGCTCTGCAAGGCATTCGGTATGTGCTTACGCTCGATTCGGATTCGCAACTGCCGCGCGGCTCTGCAGCGCGGCTGATTGGCGCGATGGCTCATCCACTGAACCAGGCGATCATCGATCCTGTTTCTCGTGTGGTCAAGACCGGATATGGAATCTTGCAGCCGCGCATCAGCGTGACCGTGTACTCGTCCATTCGCTCGCGCATGGCCAACATCTTCTCTGGGCAGACCGGGCTGGATATCTATACGCGCGCGGTTTCCGATACCTATCAGGATCTTTTTGGGGAAGGAATCTTCACGGGTAAAGGTATCTATGAGCTGGAGACGCTACATGCTGTTTTGAATCGGCGCTTCCCGCGCAATGCGCTGCTGAGCCATGATCTGATTGAAGGCGCGTATGCTCGCGCCGGACTCGTCACGGATGTGGAGTTGATTGACGATTACCCATCGCATTACAGTGCTTACAGCCGGCGAAAACATCGCTGGGTGCGTGGGGATTGGCAGATTGTGCAGTGGATGTTCGGGCGCGTTCCGGAAGAGTCTGGGCGCATGGTTCCGAATCCGATCTCGTTTCTGTCGCGGTGGAAGATTCTGGACAATCTGCGGCGCTCGCTGGTGGATCCGTTTCTGTTTCTATATTTCATTGCGGCGTGGATGGTGCTGCCTGGCTCGCCGGTCTACTGGACTGTGTTGATGCTGGCTTTGCTGGTTGCGCCGTCCCTGTTGCAGTTTGCGGTCGGCCTCGTTCGCATGGCAACGGCGACATCACAAACCATGACGATCGGCGAGGCCATCGCGGGGTTAGGCCGGAATCTGCTGATTACGCTGCTGAACCTGCTGCTGCTGCCGCATCAGGCGCTGCTTGGATTCGATGCCATCCTTCGCTCACTGGTGAGGGGCTGGATCACGGGAGAACGACTGCTGGAGTGGGAGACGGCGGCGGAAGCGGAAGTGGCGCGTAATCGCAGAACTCCCGTAGACCGCTATATGGCGTGGGTTCCCGTGGTGGCGTTGCTGCTTGGAGGCGCGCTCTGGCTGGACCGGGAGCATCGCAACGCACTGTGGGTGGCGGCGCCGCTGCTGGTGGGCTGGCTGCTGGTGCAGGTGCTGATTGTCTGGCTCAATCGCACACCGGGCGTGCAGAAGCGAACGCTTACTCTGGCGGAGCGGGACCGGATGCTTGGCCACGCGTTGCGCATCTGGAGCTACTTCGATCACTTTGGCTCGGCTGCGCACAGCCATCTGATTCCGGACAACGTGGAAGAAGAGGGATATCGTGAAGCCGCGCGCGTGTCGCCGACCAATATCGGACTGCTGCTGAATGCGCGTCAGGCCGCGTGTGCGTTTGGTTTTCTCACTTTGCCGGAGTATGCCGAGCGCACGGCGAATTCGCTGGCAACGATTGCTCGACTGGTCAAGTTTCGCGGACATCTTTATAACTGGTATGACACGCGCAACGGTCAGCCTTTGGATGCCGCACCGTTTGTCTCCACGGTTGACAGCGGAAATTTTGTGGCGTCTTTGCTGACGCTTGCTGCCGGCACGCGATCTCTGCTGGATGCGCCGTTGCTGCCCGCGCGGGTCTTTGAAGTCTTCGCGGTCTATCGCTCACTCGCAGCCAAGGACGACGAGCTTCATGCGTTCTTTCGCGAACATCCAACTCCGGTGAATGCGGCGAGCACGGAAGCGTGGTTGAAGTGGCTGGCCGCATCGGCTCATGCACTCGACGAGGCGAATAGCTCGCTGGCACAGGATATGCGCGCGAGGATGGCGGCAATCAAGGAAGTGATTGACCAATTTACGCCGTGGATTGCCGAGGCGCATGCGGAGCTTCGCACATCCTTGCGCCTCTGCGATGTGCAGAGGCTTTTGACGACTTCGCTTGCCCAGGCGATGGAAGAAACCGAGAGCATTCTGGGCCAGCTTCGAGAGCTTGCTCGTGAGGCGAAGACGGAGAAATCAGCAGTCGATCGTTGTCTGGAATCGACCAAGCAAGCGCTTGCAGCGCAGGCAGCGCTGGTGGAGCAGCTTCGGAAGATTGTGATGCAAGCGGATGCGCTTGCGACGGCGACAGAGTTTGCGTTTCTGGTGCATCCGGATCGCAAGGTGCTGTCGATTGGATGGGATGTGAACGCGGGCAAGATTCACGAGTCCTGTTATGACATGCTGGCCTCGGAGGCGCGGATTGCCACGTTTCTGGCCATTGGTCGCGGCGATTTGCCCCAGCAAAGCTGGTTTCGTCTGGCGCGGGACCATGCGTATGCCTTTGGCCGTTTTGCGCTCATCTCCTGGACGGGCACGATGTTTGAGTATCTGATGCCTGCGCTGTGGATGCGGACCTGGCCCAACACGCTGCTGGCCTCAACTCAGAACGCCAGTGTGCAGATTCAGAAAGCCTGGGCACGCAAGCATCGCGTGCCGTGGGGCATCTCGGAGTCGGGTTTTGCGGAGCGGAACGACTCTGGCCACTACGGGTACTTTGCCTGGGGTATTCCAGAGATTGCGCTGGCGTGGGAGGCAAAGGCAGGACCGGTGATCTCGCCGTACTCTACATTTCTGGCGCTCAATGTCGATCCGCGCGGAGCGATGAAAAACCTGGAACGGATGGAGGCCGCGGGATGGAGTGGCCGCTACGGTCTCTACGAAGCGATCGATTCCATGCACTCGCGCCGGAATCCTGAACCGGTGCGCGAGTGGATGGCGCATCATCAGGGGATGGCGCTGCTGGCGATTCTGAATCTGCTGCAGGATGGACAGGTGCAAGAGTGGTTTCATGCGAATCCGATTGTGCAATCGGTGGAGCTGCTGCTGAACGAGATGCCGGCTCGCAAGGCCGCGCTGAAGGCGGCGTTGAAGCTGTTCTCGCGTCCGGTGCCACGTGAAGCGGTCGAGCAGCCATGAGTCGGCGATGCGCTCAGGCAATGATCTGAAGGTAGTGATCTGGGGCAATGATCTGGGGCAACGATCTGGACAAGGGGTTACCCTTGGTAGAGACCATGAATGATCGCGAGCTGCTGCAACGGATTCACCGCGCACCGGGCCACCGGCTCGGCTACAGGCAACTGATTCAAGCGCTCGGAATCGGCGGCGGAGGCGCGCGTCGCGAGCTGCGTGAGCGGTTGCAGGCGCTGGTGGCGAGCGGAGAGCTGAGCGTGACCACGGATGGGGCGTGGATGGTGAACCAGGGGCAGAAGGCTGCCACGCGGGACAACCTGGTTGCGGGGCGCATTGATCTGCATCGAGATGGATTTGCGTTTGTTCGGCCGAACCGTGCCGCGGGACAGGGTGAGAGTGTGGAAGATATTTTCATTCCACCGTCTGAGATTCACTCCGCGATGCAGGGCGATCAGGTGCTGGTGGAGGTGGATCGCCGCAGTGCATCGTCGCGTCCTTCCGGGCGTGTGGTGCGTGTGGTGGAGCGTCGCAACCCCACCGTTGTGGGGACGTTTCACGAGGCGCGGAAGCGGCATCGCGGCGGGGATGCGAGGGACTTGCCGCACGGAAACTGGGTGGCGCCGTTTGATTCGCGCATGGCGCAGCCGATCCTGATCGTCGGGGACGCAGCGTTATCCGATGCGCTGCCGGATGGTCTGCCAGAAAGTTTGGTGGATACGCGGCATCGCGTGCTGGATGAGGTGGCGCTGCGTGCGGCGCGCTATGAGCGTCTGGACGGGCTGATCGTGGATGTGGAGATTACGGAGTGGCCGACGGCGACGCGACCGGCGCGCGGGCGTGTGATCGAAGTGCTGGGCCATGCGGACGACTTTGGCGTGGATGTGGAGATCATGGTGCGGAAGCATCAGCTTCCGCGCATCTTTCCGGAGCAGGTACTTGCCGAAGCCAGTGCCGTGGCCAAGCCGAATCTGCCGAGTGCCGATGCCGAGGAGGCTGCTCGTCGCGAGGATTTTCGATCCTTGCCGATTGTGACGATCGACGGAGAGACGGCGCGCGATTTTGACGATGCGGTTCTGGTGAGGCGACTGAGTGAGGATGCGGAAGCGGCGTGGGAGTTGCAGGTTCACATCGCGGATGTCTCCCACTATGTGCGGCCAGGAACCGACCTTGATCTGGAAGCGCGTTTGCGCGGCACCAGCGTCTACTTTCCGGATCGCGCGATTCCGATGCTGCCGCATGAGCTTTCGACGGGTATCTGTTCGCTGCGTCCGGGTGAAGATCGGTTTGTGCTGAGCTGCATTCTTCGGCTGGATGCGGAAGCGCGCGTGGTCAGCGCTCGCATCGCTGAAGGCATGATCCGCTCGGCGGCGCGAATGACCTATACCCAGGTGCATAAGATTCTGGAAGGGGATGCGGAGACGCGAGCGGAGTTTGCCGAGCTTGTGCCGTTGTTTGAATCGATGCGCGAGCTGGCTGGAGCGATGAATCAGCGACGCGTGGAGCGCGGAAGCATTGACTTTGATTTGCCGGAGCCGGTGATCGAGTTTGATGCGGAAGGGCAGATGCAGGGAGTGCGTCGCGCGGAGCGAACATGGGCCAATCGCCTGATTGAGGAGTTCATGCTGGCTGCGAATGAGTGCGTGGCGACGTGGCTGGAAGACCTGGGCTTGCCCAGCCTGTATCGGATTCATGAGCAGCCGGAACCGCGGCGCGTGGTGGATTTTGAAGAGGCCGCAGCGGCATTTGGTCACTCGCTCGGCATCGGCGCGCTGCCGGTGCGTCGTTTTCAGCCGCGCGGAGATCGTCGCGAGCAGCAGCGACGGGGCCACAATTCGCGTGAGAGCCGCGTGATCGAGTTGCCGGAGAAGATCGACGTAACACCCCAGATGTATCAGCGACTGGCGGCGCGCATCAGTGGACATCCGGAAGAGCGAATCCTGAATCATCTGATGTTGCGATCGCTGAAGCAGGCGCGCTACTCGGAGATCAACGAAGGGCATTTTGCGCTGGCCGCGCCAAGCTATACCCATTTCACTTCTCCGATTCGGCGCTATCCCGACCTGATTGTGCATCGCATTGCCAAAGCTGCGCTGCGGGCGGGCGCTTGCTCCGTGCAGAGGCTTGACGACGTGCGGGTGCAATCTCCGTGGAAGACCCCGGCGAAAGAGCGAGTGCGTCTTCGCGCGGCGGCAGGCACGGGAGTTCCGGTGCTGATTCCGGAGGCGGAGTTGTCGGCGATTGCGGTTGAATCTTCGCAGGCCGAGCGCAGAGCCGCGGAGGCAGAGCGCGAACTGATGGAGTGGAAGAAAGTGCGCTTCATGCAGGATCGCGTGGGGGAAGACTTCGACGCGATCATCCTGAATCCGGCAAAATTTGGACTTTTTATCGAACTGAACGAGTTGTTTGTCGAAGGACTGATTCCAATCGAGACGCTGCCGGGCGATCGCTATACCTATCGCGAGAACACGCGGGAGATTGTGGGCGCGCATACGGGACGATGCTTCCGGGCCGGAGATCCGCTGCGCGTGGTGCTGGACCGGGTGCTGGCATTTGAGCGAAAACTTCAGTTTGCGATTCTGGAAGATGCTGCACCGACGCAGCGACGGAAGAGCACGCAGGCAAAGAAGGCGGAAACGAAGCGCCGCGCCGCGCCGACAGCGCCGAAGTTTCGACCACCGAAGGCCGCGCTGAAAAAAGGCAATCGCAAAAAGAAAAACAAGGGCCGACGATAGAGCGGCTTTGCTGCGTGAGGGCCTCAGCCTGCGGATGCGGATGGGACGCGCGAGGCTCGCCAGTGCGGGTATTTTTTCATTGCGAAGGCTGCCTGTGCTCAATCCTCTGTGGCGCCGTGTTTGCCGCGTTGCCGTGGTCCTTTGAGGTCGATCTGGCCGGTTCCCACCTGAGCATGCAGCGCGTAGTCACCGCTGGGGAAAGTGGCGCGGAAGTGGCGAAAGAATCCGCCCATCTCGGTGTTGTAGGGTGAGGCATTGACCTGGCCGATATCGACGGATGCGCCGACGGCGCGATAGTCCCACTTGTGTTTGTTGGTGATCTCGATTTGTCCGAAGGACAGGTCGCAATCCTTGTCGCCGTCGATCTCGGTGATGGTGATCTGCCCGGCCATCATGTGGACACGAAGATTTGTATGCTGGGGCACTTCGACGCGAAGCTGGATGTTTGAGTTGCGCGCGGTGCTTCCAGTTACGTGCAGCCGCATCTGGTCTGCGGTGCCGCTGAGCTTGATGGAAACGCGCCCGGAATGGTCGGATCGGGTGCAGCTTACGCGGAGGATGTCCGGGGCACTGTTCTGTGCCTGCCCGGGGTCGGCGTGCACAATCTGCATGCCGAGAGAAACAGAGTCGATGGTCAGGCTTGCGCCGGAGTGCAAGGGCGCGCTGAGAGCCGTGGAGCAGTCGCCTTCGGTCTGACAGAATGCGGCAAGCGGCAGGGTGAACAACACCAGGGCTGCAACAGGAAGTTTGTTCATGAACGTCGATACGCGCGAACGCGCGGAAATGTTCCCGGAGTGGAGCGCGATGGGTTATGTCTTCCCGCGAGGCAGCGAATCTTGCGCCGGAGCGCCATCTAGGGCCGGGGTCAATGTTCCTCATCTCTTCGTCCTTCGTCGCTTGAATACACTCGGTATTCCGCTCTCCTCTCTTCTTGATAGGAGAAAAACTGGCTCCCGGCGCCACCGTCCGGGTAGGGTTAACAGGCCCTAAGGAACCTCTGCGCAGGTTCGTGATTTTGTAGCGGAGGCGTGAGCGCGGATAAATTCTTAATTGTGAAGCGGATTTCTGTCAAAAAGTGCGGGGTGCGGCTTGCCTTTTTCGTCTCTGTGAGGC